>NZ_JBSFHY010000006.1:0-294755 GCF_053597295.1 Streptomyces sp. NPDC001450 | reverse complement strand
GAGTCGCTGTGCGCGCTGTTCGCCGCGGTACTCGGACTCGACCGGGTCGGCGTCGACGACAACTTCTTCACCATCGGCGGCCATTCGCTGCTGGCGACCAAGCTGGTCAGCCGTATCCGTGCCGTGCATGGCGTGGAGATCCCGATCCGGCTGGTCTTCCAGGCGCCCACGGTCGCCGAGCTGGCGGAACACCTGACGACAGCGAGCACCGGCCGACCGCCACTGGTCGCCCAGGTCAGGCCGGAGCGGTTGCCGGTCTCCTTCGCGCAGCAGCGGCTGTGGTTCATCCACCGGTTCGAGGGTCCGTCGGCGACGTACAACGTCTCGCTGGCGCTGCGGATGCGCGGTGACCTCGACGCGGTCGCCCTTCGTGGCGCCCTGCGCGATGTGGTCGTGCGGCACGAGTCGTTGCGCACCGTCTTCGGCGAGGATGCCGGGCAGCCGTACCAGCAGGTCGTCCCGCCGACCGCGATCCAGGTGCCTTGGGAGGAACGCGAGGTCACCGAGGCCGAACTTCCCGACGCGCTGCGGGAGGCGGCGCGCCTGCCGTTCGACCTGGCGACGGAGATCCCGATCCGTGCGTGGCTGTTCCGGCTCAGCGAGCTGGAGTCGGTGTTCCTGATCGGCGCGCACCACATCGCGTCCGACGGCTGGTCGGCCCGCCCGTTGGCGAAGGACCTCATCTCCGCCTACGAGGCCCGCCGTGACGGCCGGACCCCGGAGTGGGAGCCGCTTGCGGTGCAGTACGCGGACTACACCCTGTGGCAGCGGAACCTGCTCGGGGACAGTGACGCCCCGGACAGCCTGTACCGGCGTCAGCTGGACTACTGGACGAACCACCTGGCCGGCCTGCCGGAGGCCATCGAGCTGCCTGCCGACCGGTCACGGCCGGCGGTGGCGTCCTTCGAGGGCGACCTGGTTCCGATCGAACTCGACGAGGAGCTGACCGAGGGCATCCGGAGGGTGGCCCGCGAGACGGGCGCCACGGTGTCGATGGTGCTGCAGGCGGGGCTCGCGGCGCTGTTCACCCGGCTGGGCGTGGGCACGGACGTGCCGATCGGTTCGCCCATCGCCGGACGCACCGACGAGGCGCTCAACGGACTGGTCGGCTTCTTCGTCAACACCTGGGTGCTGCGCGCGGACACCTCCGGCGACCCCGGCTTCGCCGAACTCGTCGGCCGGGTAAGGGAGCGGAGCCTGGCCGCCTACGACCACCAGGACATTCCGTTCGAGCACCTGGTCGAGGTCCTGAACCCGGTGCGCTCGACCGCGCACCACTCGCTCTTCCAGGTGCTGCTGGTGCTGCAGAACAACGCGGCAGCGGAGTTCACCCTGCCGGGCCTGAGCGTGACCGAGGAGCTGTTCAGCCCGGGTGTCGCGCACTTCGACCTGTCCATCAACCTCGGCGAACAGGACGACGACGGAGCGCGGGCCCGGATCGAGGGCTTCGCCGAGTACGCGACCGAACTGTTCGACGCCGGCACGATCACCACGATGCTCGACCGCTGGGTCCACTTCCTGCGCCAGGTGGTCGCCGCACCGGACACGCCCATCGGGTCGGTGGACATCCTCGCGGGCAGTGAGCGCGCGACCCTGGACCGGTGGGGTGGTCAGGGCCGGGACGCAGGGTTCGAGGCCGGCACCGTTCATGAACGGTTCTCCGCCACGGCCGCCACGACCCCGGACGCGACCGCGCTGGTCTGCGCGGACGGCACGCACAGCTGGACCTACGCGGAACTGGACCGCTGGTCCAACCGCATCGCGCACCACCTCCGGGCGAAGGGCGTACAGCCGCACAGCCGCGTGGCGCTGGTGCTCGACCGCTCACCCCTGCTGGTCGCGGCCATCCTCGGGGTGCTGAAGACGGGAGCCGCGTATGTTCCGGTCGACCCCGCCTATCCGCTCGAGCGCATCGAGTTCATGCTCGCCGATCTCACCCCCGCCGTCACCGTGGACGAGGGTCTCGCCGACGAGGACCTACACGGGTGCCCGGACTCGCCGCTCGACATCGGCGTCGGGGAGCACAGCGCCGCGTACGTGATGTACACCTCCGGCTCCACCGGCCAGCCCAAGGGCGTCGAGGTGACCCACCGGAACGTGGTCGACCTCGCGCTCGACGACTGCTGGGCGGACGGGACGTACCGCCGCGTCCTGATCCACTCGGCGCACACGTTCGACGCGGCCACCTACGAGCTGTGGGTGCCGCTACTCAACGGTGGCACCGCTGTGGTCGCGGCCGCCGGTCAGCTGGACACCGCGGTGCTGGCCGCCGTGATCGCGGAGCGTGGAATCACCGACGTGTGCCTGACCACGGGTCTGTTCGCCGTGATGGTGGAGCAGCACCCGGAGTGCTTCGCGGGCGTGGCCGAGGTGTGGGCGGGTGGTGAGGTCATGCCGCCCTCCGCCGTCCGTCAGGTTCTCGACGCCTGCCCCGGCCTCACCGTGGTGAACGGGTACGGGCCGACGGAGACCACGGCGTTCGCCGCCAGGTACCGGCTCGCCTCGGTCGACGACTGCACCGACCCGGTGCCGATCGGTGGCCCCATGCAGGGCACCGTGCTGCATGTCCTGGACGAGCGCCTCCAGCCCGTGCCGCCCGGCGTGGTCGGGGAGCTGTACATCGCGGGCGCCGGCGTCGCTCGCGGGTACGCGGGCCGGCCGGGCCTGACCGGGGGCCGGTTCGTCGCCGACCCGTTCGGGTCGCCCGGGGCGCGCATGTACCGCACCGGCGACCTGGTGCGCTGGAGCTCCACAGGGCACCTGGAATACGTCGGCCGGGTGGACGACCAGATCAAGATCCAGGGTTTCCGTGTGGAACCGGGCGAGGTCGAGGCGGCGCTGCGCAGGCGTGAGGGCGTGGCACAGGCGGTCGTGGTCGGTCGCGAGGACCGGCTGGGTGAGCGGCACCTCATCGCCTATGTGGTGCCCGAGGCGTCGGGATCGTCCGACGACGAGGCCGACCAGCAGGTCGGGGAGTGGCGCGAGATCTACGACTCCGTGTACGGCGACACCGAGGTGGACCTGGGCGGAGTCGGCGACGACTTCACCGGGTGGAACAGCTCCTACACCGGACAGGCCATCCCGCTGCCCGAGATGCGGGCCTGGCGTGACGCCATGGTGGGGCGGGTGCGCGCCCTGCGCCCGCGGCGAGTGCTGGAGATCGGTGTCGGCTCGGGCCTGCTGCTGGGACCGCTCGCGCCGGAGGTGACGGAGTACTGGGGCATCGACTTCTCGGCCCCCGTCATCGAGCGGCTGCGCGCCCAGGTCCGCGCCGACCGGCGGCTGGCGGACAAGGTGACCCTGCGCTGCGGGCCCGCCGACGAGCCGGGCGACCTGCCCACCGCGCACTTCGACACGGTGATCCTCAACTCGATCGTGTCGTACTTCCCGGACGCCGACTACCTCGCCAGGGTGCTCGACATCGCGCTGGCCAGGCTGGCCCCGGGCGGGCGGATCGTCGTCGGTGACGTCCGCAACTACCGAACCCAGAAGGGGTTCACCGCGGCGGTCCACCGCTCGCGGCACCCGGACGACCGGGCCGCCGCCGTGCAGGCCGCGGTGTCCCGCGCGCTCCTGGACGAGAAGGAACTGGTCATCGATCCGGAGTACTTCACACAGTGGGCCGACGCGCACGCGGACGTGGTCGCCACGGACATCCGCCTCAAGCAGGGCAGCCATCACAACGAGCTGACCCGCCACCGCTACGAGATCGTGCTGCACAAGGGACCGAACCGGGCCCTGGACCTCGCGGACCTGCCGGTGGCGACCTGGGGAAGCGACGTCCACCAGCTGGCCGACGTGGCCACCGCGCTCGCGCGGCACGGGCGTGTCCGGCTCACCCGGGTGCCGAACGCCAGGCTGGCCACCGAGGCCGGCGAATGGGGCGGCCCGATCGACGACCGGGGCACGCTCGACCCCGCCGAGCTGGAGGCCTGGGGCACCGCACAGGGGCTCGCGGTGTACTGCACCTGGTCGCCGGAGTCGGCGGAGCACTTCGAGGCGGTCCTGCTGCCCGACGTCGACGCCCCCGTCTGCGACGGCGTGTACCGGCCCGCGTCGAGGCCGTCCGGGCGGCTCGTCAACACGCCCGCGGTCTCCGGCCGTGCGTCCCGGCTGCCGTCGCAGCTGCGCGACGAACTGACCCGCGAACTGCCCGCGTTCATGGTGCCGAGCGAGATCATGCTCCTCGACCGGCTGCCGCTCACCAAGAACGGGAAGGTGGACCGCGCCGCACTGCCCGACCCCGACCCGACCGGCGGTGAGTACCGCGCCCCGCGCACACCGCGCGAGGAGGCACTGGCCGGGTTGTTCGCCGAGGTGCTCGGCCTGGACCGGATCGGCATCGACGACGACTTCTTCGCCTGCGGCGGCCACTCGCTGAGGCTGACCCGCCTGGTCTGGCAGATCCACGAGAAGCTGGGCATGGAGGTCCCGATCCGGACGGTGTTCCAGTACCCCACGGTGGCCGAACTGGCGGAACAGCTGTCCGCGGACGCGGAGGTGACCTTCGAGGACCCGTTCGCCGCCCTCCTGCCGATCCGCACCGAGGGGGACAGGCCCCCGCTGTGGTGGCTGCATCCCGGTGGCGGCCTGAGCTGGCCCTATCTCAGCTTCGGCCGGCACATCGACCAGTCCTGGCCGCTCTACGGCATCCAGGCGCGCGGCTTCGACGGGGTCACACCCCGGGCGACCTCCATCGAGGACATGGTCGACGACTACGTGAACCAGGTGCAGGACGTCCAGCCGAGCGGCCCGTACCACCTGCTCGGCTGGTCCTTCGGCGGCACCCTGGCCCACGCGATGGCCGCGGAACTGCAGCGCCGCGGAGAGGAGGTGGCACTGCTCGCGCTGCTGGACTCGGCACCCGCCAGCCATTTCGCCGACCTCGAACTCCTGGATGAGGACATGGTGCGCATGTTCCTCGTCAACTACATGGGCCACCTCAAGGGAATGGAGGAGTACGAGTTCCTGGTCAGCACCGCTTCGGAGATCTTCATCGAGCACCTGGAGCAGATGCGGCGCTACACCTCGCCCCGGTACCGCGGCGATGTCGTCTTCTTCAACGCGCTCCTCGACCCGGAGACCCACGACAAACGCCACCTG
The DNA here is from genome assembly GCF_053597295.1 of Streptomyces sp. NPDC001450. Taxonomy (NCBI): domain Bacteria; kingdom Bacillati; phylum Actinomycetota; class Actinomycetes; order Kitasatosporales; family Streptomycetaceae; genus Streptomyces; species Streptomyces sp. NPDC001450. The sequence continues at coordinate 289,652 of NZ_JBSFHY010000006.1, read as the reverse complement.
GACGCGGAGATGGACGTGCTGTGGCACGAGTACGTCGACGGTCACGTGCAGCGCTTCGACGTCGCCTGCGCCCACAACGAGATGTACTGGCCGCGCAACGCGGCCGAGATCAGCCGTGTCATCAACCGCGTGCTCCGGGAGGCCATGAACGGATAGCCCGAGCGGGACGAAATTCCGACAGTGATCCAGCAATTACTGAAAGGAACACAGTAGATGACTGCGAACCAGAACCCGGCCCGCGAGACGGCAGCGGACGCGGCGGGAGCGGCAGCGCTGTTGGAGATCGGCGACCGGATCGGGGTGCTGCCCCACATCGACAAGGGCCAGCGGGTCGACGTCGAGCAGCTGGTGTCGGCGACGGGGCTGCCGAGGCAGGGCGTGGCGAACTACCTGGAGGCCCTGACCTCGGCGGCGCTGGTCGTCGAGTCGGACGGGACGTACCAGGTGGCGGCGGACTTCGACCAGATCCTGTACGAGTCCGGCTACCTGTCCTGGGCGCTCAACGCGAACCGGCCGTTCGTGGAGAACGCGGTGGAGTTCCTCACCGACAACGTGGCCGCCGGCAAGCGGCACAGCCGCGACGGCCGGCAGGTCGCCGTCAGCTCGCAGTGGATGGGTTCGTTCGGCTTCTATCCCGTGGCGCTGCAGACCATCCTCGACGCCCGTCCGTCGCACGTGGTCGACCTCGGCGCGGGCACCGCCCGGCTGCTCATCGAGATCATGCTGACCCTGAAGGACACCACGGCCGTGGCGCTCGACCTGGACGCCGAGGCGTGCCGGGAGGCACAACTGGCGGCCGAGCGAGCGGGCGTGGCCGAGCGGATCACCGTGTACGAGCGGTCGATCCAGTCGGTGGCCGGCGACCCGACGCCGGTGAAGGACGCCGACGTGGTGCACGCCGGGTTCGTCTTCCACGACATGATGCCCGAGGAGGAGGACATCGCCGACCGGACCCTGGCCGCCTGCCGGGACGCGCTGCGGCCGGGCGGCATGATGGCGCTCACGGAGGCCGTGCCGTATGTGCCCGACCCGAGGGAGCGCCGGTTCAGCGCCATCGTGACGTACTACCACCAGCAGTTCATGCGCCGACGGCTGCTCACCGAGCGGGAGTGGACCGACAAGCTGCTGGCGGCCGGCTTCTCGGACGTCCGGTGCCTGCCGCACCGGTTCCCCACGGGCCGGCTGTTCATCGCGAAGAAGCACTGACCCCACACCTGGCCGGCCGGGCCGCGCCGGTTGGAACCGGTGCGGCACGTCTTCGCCCGCGTGAATGGCAGGGGCCGGGCTGAGCGTAACCCTCAACGATCCACCGAATCCCCGGCGGAGCGCCTCGTAGCGGGGGTCGCCAGGGGCGACCTCGGTGGCCGCACGGGCGCGGAACAACACCGCCCCCGCGCGCTCTCACGCGCCGGGTGCCGGCAGCGAGCGGGGACGGAGTCCCTTGATCGACGCGACCGGGCTTCGTACCCTCGCCCGATGGGACACGACGACCTCCCGACTCTTGAACTCGCCTTTCCCGGGCCGGAGCGTGACCGGGGTGTGGCGGCGATTCTGAGGGGTGAGAAGACGGCACTGACGGGCCTCCTGGAGATCTACGAGCATGCCGGAGAGGCAGTGCCGCAGACCGGACAGCGGTTCTCCGTGCTGGATTCCGAGGGCCGTCCGGCCGTCACCATCGAGCTTGTCGACGTACGGGTCGTTCCCATGAAGGAGATCGACGACGACTTCGCGCGAGCCGAGGGCCGCGGCTACTCCGACGTGGCACAGTGGCGGGCGGCCCACGAGGAGTTCTTCCAGAGCGATGGCGTGAGCGAGTTCCTGGGCCGCACCCCCGTGGTCGACGATGACACTCTCGTCGTCGCCGAACGCTTCCGAGTGGTCGAGTTCGACGACCCGGGGAGTCCGTGACCCGCGTCGACTCGAAGAGGGTCCCGGAGCCGGACAAACCATGTGAGTGCCCAGACTGCTGCCGGTCGTAGGCACTCACTGCTGGCTGCGACCAGCGCGGTTGACTCGTAGCGGACGGCGAGCTCGAAGCCGCTGAGGCGGGTGCGCGGGTCGCGTGGTCAGTTGCCGCGCAGGCGTGCCAGCGTCGCGTCGAGGTCGGCCTTGCGGGGCCGGTTGTACGGGAGCTTGGCGAGCATGGCGGCCATACCGCAGGTGTTGGTCACGGCGGAGTAGACAAGACCGCCGGCGATGCCGGCGGACAGCAGCCGGAAGGCCGGGTGAAGCACCTCGCCCAGAGCCAGGCCGAGCAGGACCACCGAGCCCGCGACAAGGCGGACCTGGCGCTCCATGCCCCACGTCGCCGTCCGGGCCCCCTCGGGGCGGTGCAGGTCATGGCCCTGGGCGGCCCAGGCGCCGGTGCCTCCGGCGAGCGTGGCGGTGTGGATGCCGTTCCCCGCGAGTATCCGACACGCGTTCTCGGAGCGGGCGCCTGAGGCGCAGACGACGAGGACCTCGCCGCGCCGGGCTGCGGTGCGGATGTCGGGCAGCGCCCGGTCGAGCTGGTCCAGGGGGATGTTCAGGGCGCCGGGGACGTGACCGCCGGCGTACTCGCCGGGGGTGCGTACGTCGATGACGGTGAGTTCGTGCAGGCGGCTGCGGGCCTGGCCGGGGTCGAGGGCGGTGGGGGTGGTCATGGCGAATGTCGTCCTTGGGTGTCGAGGGCGCCCCGGGTGGGGGAGCGGGTTGTACCCCGTGGGGTGTCTGTGAGGTGTGGCCGTGGAACTCGATCCGGCGGGTGCGGAGCTGCGGTCGGTGTCGTGATCGCGAACGGACTGCAGCATCGTTCGGTCGGTGCGGACAACTGCAGGGAACCCGGTGCGGACCGTGAGCAGGTGCGCGGCGGCCGGAGAAGCTCTTCCTCTCCCTGGCCCGACGCCCTGTCGCCCCGGTGCCCGAACTCCGCCGACATGGTCAGACGAGCACATCGACGAGCATGAAGGCGGCGACCGCGAGGAGCACGTAGGCGAAGATCCGCTGGAGTGTCGTGCCCTTGATCCTGCGGGACAGGCGTTTGCCGTCCCAGGCGCCCAGGATCGCCGCCGCGGTGAACGGTGCGATGACCGCCCAGTCCAGCTGCGTGCCGGTGCCGGCGCGGGCGGCGAGAGCGGCCAGGGAGTTGATCGTGATGACCAGCAGGCTGGTACCGACCGCCCGGCGCATGGTCAGTCCGAGCACGCTCACCAGCGCGGGCACGGCGAGGAAACCGCCGCCCACGCCGAGCAACCCGGTGACCGCGCCGAGGCCCGCGCCCGCCGCTCCGGCCTTGCCGGGGTGTACCTTGCCGGACGGCTCGGTCCGCGCGGGCCGCAGCATGCGCAGGGCGGCGAGCGCGGCTATGACGGCGAAGGCGCCGGTCAGCATGGACTCGGGCAGATGGCCGGAGGCGGCGCCGGTGATCATCGCGGGCACGATGCCCGCCGCGGCGAAGAGCAACCCCGTGCGCCAGACGACGTTGCCGTCGCGGGCGTGGGCGATCAGTGCCGTGACCGAGGTGAGGCTGACGATGACCAGGCTGGCCGTCGTCGCCTCCGCCGGGGTGAAGTGGAGCAGGTAGATCAGTGCGGGTACGGCGAGGACGCTGCCGCCCCCGCCGAGGCCGCCCAGGGCCAGGCCGATGACGGCACCGGCGACGAGCGCGAGGATCAGAGCGGTCATGCTATCGAGCCGTTGTTCCCGCGTTCGTCGACGACCGGGTGACCGGCGGCGGCCCACGCCTGCATGCCGCCCTTCACGTCGACGGCGTCGGCGCCGCGTGCGACCAGCAGTTCGGCGGCCTGCTGCGAGCGGCGCCCGCTGCGGCAGATCACCACCAGCGGCCGTGCCTGGGCCACGCTGGGCAGTGCCTCGCCGGCTGCCAGTCGGGACAGCGGCGCGTGGACGGCGCCGGGCGCGTGCCCGGCCCTCCACTCGAGCTGCTCGCGTACGTCCAGCAGGACGGCCACGGCGTCGGCGCCCTGGGTGCGCCGGCGGGCCTCGTCCACGGTGACGCGGTCTGCGCCACGACGGAAAAGAGACATCACACAACCTCTCGGAAAGTTCTGCGGGTTGTCCGAACTCGTCGGCTCAGCCGGTGACGACGGTCAGCCCGGCGCCCTCGGCGGCGTCGAAGCCGTCGTCGACGGCCACGACGTCACGGCCCGCGGCGTCCAGCAGCGAGGCGGCGATGCCGGCCCGCATCCCGCCGGCGCAGTGCACCCAGACGGTTCCGGCCGGCACCTCGCCGAGCCGCTTGTGCAGCTGGTGGATCGGGATGTGGACCGAGCCCTCGATGTAGCAGGCGGCTCGCTCGGAGTCGCGCCGTACGTCCAGGACGACGATGCCGTCCGTGCCGTGCTCGGCCAGGCCGGCGAACGTGGAGCGGGGGAAGGAGGCGAGGCTGTCACCCTCGGGCACCCATTCCTGTGGTGTGCCGGTCGCGGCGGCGGCGGGCCGGTCGATGCCGACCCGGACGAGTTCGCGCTGGGCGGCGGCCAGTTGCTCGGGGGACTCGGCGAGCAAGGTCACGGGCTTGCCCCACGGGACCATCCAGGCGAGGTACGTGGCGATCTTGCCGTCGGCCTCGAAGTTGAAGGACCCGGCGACATGGCCCTCGGCGAACGCGACCCGGTTGCGCAGGTCCACGACCCACTCACCGGCCGCGAGCCGGGCGGCTATCTCGTCGGCGTCCGCGACGGCCGGCGGGGTCAGGTCCACGGGTGCGGGGCCAGCGGCGTTGGCCGGACCCATGTGCGTGTAGTAAGCGGGGATGTCGTCGAGATCGGCGAGCAGCCGCGCGACGAAGGAGTCCACATCCGTGGTCAGCGCCGTGTTGGCGGACTTCTCCTTGCCGATGGTGGTGGCGTCCCCCTCGGCCTGCGCCGAGGAGCAGAAGCTGCCGAAGCCGTGCGTGGGCAGTACGGACGTCTCGTCCGGAAGCTCGGCCGCCAGGCGGTGTGCGGAGGCGTGCTGAGCGCGGGCCAGCTCCTCGGTCAGCCGCGGCTCGACCAGGTCCGGCCGGCCCACCGTGCCGATCAGCAGCGATCCGCCGGTGAACGCAGCCACCGGCTGTCCCTCCTCCTGCAGGACGTAGGAGGTGTGGTGCGGGGTGTGGCCGGGTGTGGCAACGGCGCGCAGCTCCAGCCCGCTGTCGATGGTGACGGTGTCGCCGTCGGCCACCGGAACCCGCGCGAACGAGACGCGCGCCTTTGCCGGGACCAGGTAGGCGGCTCCGGTCACCCGGGCCAGCTCCAGCCCCCCGGTGACGTAGTCGTTGTGTATGTGGGTCTCCACCACATGCGAGATCCGCACCCCGCGACGCGCGGCCACTGCCAGTACTTGGTCGAAGTCGCGCGGCGGGTCGACGGCCACGGCCGTCTGCCGGCCGCCGGCGAGGTAGCTGCGGTTGCCGAGGCCCTCGAGGTCAATGGTGTCGATGAAGAACACGGAGATGTTTCCTTCCCACTGGAATTACCCCCTGGGGTATATGCACACCATAACATCAATACCCCGGGGGGTATTTCCAGGGGTGTGGCTCACGGGCGGGCCGCGTCGGCTGCTGTCCGCCGTGGTGCGGCCCACCGCGTCTGCGGGTGCGTGGAAGACCGGCCCGGGTCGGGGGAAGCCCGGGCCGGTCGATCAGGGGCGGCCGGTCAGAGGCGGCCGGTCAGCATGCCGTGCCAGTACACCTGCGGCAGGACGTACCGCTTGAAGGCCCACATGTCGCGCCGTTCCTTGAAGGTGTCGATCAGCGGGAAGGTGGGCGAGGGCTTCAGGTCGTAGTCGAACTCGGCCAGGAGCATCCGGTTGCGGGCGGTCACCAGCGGACATGAGGTGTAGCCGTCGTACTGGCGCGCCGGGCTCCTGCCGTTCATCACGTCGAGCAGATTGGCGGCCACGACCGGAGCCTGCTTGCGTATGGCCGCACCGGTCTTGGAGGTCGGCAGGTTGGCCACGTCGCCGAGCGCGAACACGTTCGCGTACCGCGGGTGCCGCAGCGTGTGCTTGTCGGCGGCGACGAACCCCAGAGGGCTCGCGGGGTCGGCGAGCGGGCTGTCCTTGACCCAGTCGGGCGCGCTCTGCGGAGGGACGGCGTGCAGGAGATCGTAGGGAAGCGTCTCCTCGGTGCCGTTCGCGTGGTCGGCGAGGACGACCTCGCGGCGGTCCCCGTCCACGGCGGTCATCTCCGACCGAAGCCGCACCTCGATGCCGTACCGGTCGGCCACCTGTTCCAGAGTGCGGGCCCATTCGGGCACCTTGAACAGGACGGCATCGGGAATGACGAGGATGACCCGGATCCGGTCCAGGACCTTCTGCCTGCGCCAGTGGTCGGCGGCCAGGTACGCGATCTTCTGCGGTGCTCCGCCGCACTTCAGTGGCGTCGCCGGATGAGTGAAGACGGCCGTGCCGGAGCGCATTCCTTTGATCAGCTCCCAGGTGCGCGGCGCGTACTCCGGCGCGTAGTTGCTGCACACCCGGTCGCGTCCCACCGCCTCGGCGAGACCGGGCACGGCATCCCAGTCCAGTTGCAGTCCGGGTGCCATGACGAGGTACTCGTAGGAGAGTTGGGCGCCGCCGGACAGCGTGAGAGTGCGAGCGTCGGGATCGACGGCGAGGGCGTACCGGCGTATCCAGCGCACTCCGTCCGGAATGACGGAGGCCTCGGCGCGCCGGGTGCTGCGCAGGGGCGCCTGGCCACCGCCGACCAGGGTCCACAGGGGTTGGTACCAGTGGCTGTCGGACGGCTCGACGAGGGTGATGTCGGTGACGCCGGCGCGGCGCAGGCGGGCGGCGACGCTGATTCCGGCACTGCCGCCGCCGATGACGGCGACGCGGTGCCGGCCGGTGATCGTCTCGCTGCGGGGCGAGGGACTGGCGACCATGGTGGTAGTCCTTCCCGTCCGGCCCTGGGGCCGTGAGGCGGATGGTTGTGTCGTTGCGCCGATGCCTGCGGTGCCGGTGCGAACCAGCCTCGGCAAGGGCGCATTGAAGAGTCGTGCCGGCGCGCGCCGGGTGCCTCTCGGTGGGGGCCGCAGCCTCGGGCGGGCCCCTCCACGCGCCGGTAGTTGCCTCCTCAAATACCCCCTGGGGTTTATTGACGGCGAGGCTACGGCGGTCCAGGGAGGTGGGTCAAATACCCCAGCGGGTATTTGCCTGTCAGGCAATTCCATATCGCGACACTGGGCGATATGGACCTTGGCTGGGGCTGGGGCCGGGCCGCTCGCCCGCGCGGCTGCTCACTCACCGACATGTAGGGCCGGCAGTCGCCGACGGGAACTGATCCCACGCTCGCCGGGCGACCTGCGTGGGTGGGCAAAGAGCGGTAGACAGGAGACAGGACTGGGGGGTGGGGGTGTCCGTCACCGGACCGTGGAGGGCTGATCGTGTCCACGCCTATGGAGCAGCCGCCTCATCGCGCGGGGGAGGCGATGGTGGAGGAGGCGTTCACGCAGTGCCATCTGCCTGTGGCGATCTGCGACGCCGAGCTGCGGATCCTGCGGGCAAGCAGTGGCATGGTCCATGAGGTCGGCCTGACCGAAGAGCAGATGCGAGGTCGGCGGCTCACGCAGTTCATGCCCGGCTCCGCCTACGAGGAGGTGGAAGGGGGGATGCGCCGGGTGTTCAAGACGGGCGCGGCCGAGCACCTGGAGATGTACGCCGACGCCCGGGCCGAGCCTGGTGAGCGGATCTGGTCGGTGACTTTGTCCCCGCTGAGGGACGCGGTCGGTCGGGTCCATCGTGTGCAGTTCACCGCGGTGGACACCACCGCGGAGTACGGGGCACGGGAGCGTCTTGCCCTGCTGAACGAGGTCAGTGCCCGGGTGGGCAGCACGCTGGACGTGGCGCAGACCGCACAGGAGATGGCCGATGTGGTGGCAGGCCGGCTGGCCGACTTCGTCACCGTCGACCTGCTGGACTCGCTTTTCCGCGGTGTGGAGCCCAGGCCGTCCGGTGAGGGCGTGGCCCTGCTCCGTGCTGCACACCAGTCGGTCCTGCCGGGCGTCCCCGAGTCGGTGATCAGGGTCGGCGAGGTGGACTACTACCCCCAGTCCTCGCCGCCCGCCCGCGTCCTGGCCACCGGCCGGTCCTCCCTCCATCGCTCCTTGGACCAGGACATCGTGCGGTGGGCGACGGGCGACCCCCAGCGGGCCCGGGTGGTCCACGCCCACGGGGTCCACTCCGTCATCGTGGTGCCGCTGAGCGCCCGCGGCATCACCCTGGGTGTGGCCGTGCTCGTCCGTCATCGACGCCGGGCTCCCTTCACCGAGGACGATCTGTTCCTCGCCGAGGAGATCGCGGCACGTGCCGCCGTCGCCGTCGACAACGCCCGCCGCTACACCCGTGAGCGCACCACCGCAGTGGCCCTGCAACGGAGCCTGCTTCCGCACCAGCTGGCGGAGCAGGAGGCGGTGCAGGTGGCTTCCCGCTACCTTCCTGCCCGCTCCCTTGCCGGGGTGGGCGGCGACTGGTACGACGTGATTCCGCTGTCCGGGGCCCGGGTGGCGTTGGTCGTCGGTGATGTGGTGGGCCACGGCCTGCGCGCGTCCGCCACCATGGGGCGGCTGCGAACCGCGGTGCGCACGCTGGCCGATGTCGATCTGCCCCCCGACGAGCTCCTTGTCCATCTGGACGACCTGGTCACCCACCTCGCGGCGGAGGAGGAAACGGCCGCCGATCAGGATCTGGAGATCGTCACCGACCTCATCGCCACGTGTCTGTACGTGGTCTATGACCCGATCTCGCGCCGCTGCACCGTCGCCAGCGCCGGTCATCCCCCGCCCGCGGTCGTCGCTCCGGACGGCACCGTGGACTTCCTCGACGCGCCGCCCGGCCCTCCGCTGGGCATGGGCGGGCTGCCGTTCGAAGCCGTGGAGCGGGAGCTGCCCGCAGGGAGTCTGCTCGCCCTGTACACCGACGGCCTGACCGAAGCCGGCGGCCGGGACATCGATGCGGGACTCCAGAAGCTGCGGCGGGCCTTGGCCAGGCCCGCCGACCGGCTGGAGGAGGTGTGCGAAGCCGTCCTGGACAGTCTGCTCTCCGGCCAGCTCACGGACGACGTCGCCCTGCTCATCGCCCGCACCCGTGCTCTGGACTCCAGCCAGGTTGCCACCTGGGACCTGGTCGGCGACCCCGCGGCCGTGGCCGGCGCTCGTACCGAGGCCGCCCGCCAGCTTGCGGTCTGGGGGCTGGAAGAGATCGCCTTCACTGCCGAGCTGGTGGTCAGTGAGCTGGTCACCAACGCCATTCGCTACGGCGGCCCGCCCATCCAACTGCGCCTGATCCGCGACACCGCGGTCATCTGCGAGGTGTCCGACAGCAGCAGCGCCGCGCCCCACCTTCGGCGGGCCCGCACCTTCGACGAAGGCGGACGCGGTCTGATGCTCGTCGCCCAGCTCGCCCGGCGTTGGGGAACCCGCCACAAAGCTGCCGGCAAGACCATCTGGGCGGAGATAGCCCTTCCCGAAGGGTGGTCATGACAGCGCGGATCGGGCGGCGCGAGGCTGCATCTCACTGCTCCCCGAGCCGTCCGCCGGCTCGCCGAGACTTTCCGCCAGCTGAAACATGGCGGGCAGTGCGTTCGTGATGGCTGCCCGGGAGTTGTCGTCGAGCGCGGCCAGGGCGGCGCCGATACGGCGTTCGTGCGCGGTGGTCCAGGCGGCGAGCTTCTCGCGGCCCGCGTCGGTGAGGGCGACGACGGAGGCCCGACGATCGGCTGCGTCGACATCGCGTGCGACCAGCCCAACGGTGATCATCTGGCTGATCAGCCCGCTGACCGTGCTCGGAGCCAGTCGCCGGCGGGCGGCGAGTTCACTGATGCTTGCGGGAGAGCGCTCACCGAGCACCTGAAGCAGCTCGACCTGCGCCATGGGGAGGGCCTCCCACGGGTAGTCGTGCGGATTGTGCCGTCTCGGTCCGCTCCTGCCCGGGCGGGCTTCGCCTTCCTGGCCGGCTCCGGCTGTGGCTGGAACTGCTCTGCACCGGCCTGCTGCACGTGAACATCGAGTGGACACGGGCATCGTGACGACCAGTCGGCCCTGACGCCGTTGGGTGCCTGAGGCGGCTCAGCTGTCCGCGCCGGCCTGGGTGAGCAGGGCAGCAGCAGGTCGAGGCCGAGGCGCACGGTGCGGTCGTAACGCATGGCGACGGCCTTTCTCAACGGCGCGCACGGCGCGGGACGGGTGCCCGACCGGGAGCGAGGTACCCCGGACGGACCGCCCGACGGGAATTCCTCACGCCAGAGACAGGAACAGCTTCTCCAGCCGCGCGCGCATCGCCTCCGTGTCCTCACCGTTCTTGCGGCCGGACTCGATGTCCGCCACGCACTGCTGCAGGCCGGTGGCGATGATCGCGAAACCGGCTCGGTCGAGCGCTCGCGAGGCGGCGGCCAGCTGGGTGACGACCTCCTCGCAGTCCCGCCCCTCTTCGATCATCCGGATCACCCCGGAGATCTGGCCCTGCGCCCGCCGCAGCCGGTTCAGCACGGCCCTCAGGGACGTGCCCTCAAGCTCCAGTTCCACGATCGCTCCTCGATAAATACCCCTAGGGGTACTGTACGTCCCAGTTCTGGAGGTTGGCGACCACCGCCAACTCGAGGTCGGTCCTGGTGGCTGTACGAGTGTGGACGGCGCGAGGCGATGGCCGGCTGGGCGGCGCGGCGCTGCCCGGAGGGTTCCGGCGGTGGTATCAGGCATCACCGCCGACGTGAGCGACATCAGGCCGCCTCGCAGAACAGAGCCGATCACGCAGTGCCACTTCAGGAGCGCCCCCGGGCCCGCTTGAAGCGGTCCAGGCCCTCCGCCAGGGACACCAGCGGCTCGGGGTAACCGGCCCTCGCACGCTCCTGTGCCGGAAGCTTCCATGGCTCGTGCAGGGGCGTCCCCTTCACGTCCGCCAGTCCCTCCACCCAGCGCCGCACACATGCTCCGTCCGGGTCGTACCGCTTGCCCTGGGTGACGGGGTTGAGGACCCGGTTGGGCCGGGTGTCGGTGCCCGTGCCGGCCATCCACTGCCAGTTCAGCTGGTTGTTCGCCATGTCGCCGTCGACCAGCAGGTCCAGGAAGTGCCGGGCGCCCACCCGCCGGTCGACGTACAGCGTCTTGGTGAGGAAACTCGCGGGCAGCAGCCGGCCCCGGTTATGCATCCAGCCCTCGTGGCGCAGCTGCCGCATCGCCGCGTCCACCACCGGGTAGCCGGTGCGGCCCTCCCGCCACTCCTCGGCGTCCGCCTCCGCGTCCCTTCCGCCGAGCCACCGGCCGCGGTGGGTGCGCTAGTCGAGTGCGGCGGCGTCGGGGCGTGCGGCGAGCACCTGGCGGTTGAAGTCGCGCCAGGCGATCTGCCGTACGAACGCCTCCGCGCCCGCGCCGCCGGCCCTGCGGGCCCGGTGCACCACCTCGACCGGCGACAGCGTGCCGAAGTGCAGGTGGGGGGAGAGCCGGGAGGTGGCGTCGCCCGCCAGGTCGTCGTGCCGTTCCTCGTAGGCGTCCACGCCGGAGCGTAGCCACGCGGTGAGCCTGCGCCGCCCCTCCGTCTCACCGCCCGCGCACAGCGCCGGCGACACGCCGCCCACGTCACCGTGCCCGGCGCCACGGCGGTGCTCACCGTGTCGTGCACGTACAGGCGCCGCCCGTCGGCCTCCAGCGCACGGCGCAGCCACCGTTCGCGCGCGTGCGCGAAGGCGCCTCACGTCGCCCGCCATGTGCACTTCGCCGGCGTCCGCCTCGGCGGCCACCCGGTACACCTCCGTGACCGTGTCGCCCTCGCGCAGCACCAGTCGGCCGCCCCGCTCCCGCAGCCGTGCGTCCAGGTCCCGCAGGCAGTCGGCGAGGAACGCGAGCCGGTTCGGCGCGGCGAAACCCGCTCCGTCCACGGACCGGTCACGCACGAACAGGGGTACCACCTGGCCCCCTCCGTGCAGGGCCGCGCGTAGCGGCGGGTGGTCCGTCAGGCGCAGATCGCAGGTGAACACGACGACCGAGGTCCGCATGGGGCTCACTTCTGCTTCCGATGGGGTCACTCTCGGATGGTTTCGGCCCGTCGGCCCGTGCCGGATGCGGCGGGTCCGGCAGTCCCCCGTTCGGGTGCGGGCGCATCCGCGGCGGCGGCCGACGGGGAAGTAGCTAGGGGAAGACGTCAGGCGCCTGTGAAGAAGGTGGCGTCGTCACCCCGCCGACGGGCCCCGCGGAATCCGTTGTGCGCTTCGGCGAGCCGCCCGAGCCCTCGACGGGCGTACGCGGCTGTGCGGGTGATGTGGCGAGTGGCGTGCCTCCAGGCCCTCGGGGCAGTGGGGAGCACGCCTGGCGTCGCGCGGCAGGCGCCACTCGGCGGCAAGCCCTTGAGAGCGAGGAGAGGTGGTGGCCGTGGCGGGTGGATCCGTGGTCGCGGACGTCGTCGTGGTGGGTGCCGGGGTGGCGGGGCTGGCGTGTGCCCGCGACCTGGCCGCCGCCGGGCTGTGCGTCAGGGTGCTGGAGGCGGGCGACGCGGTGGGCGGGCGGATGCGGACCGACCGCCTGGACGGCTTCACGGTGGACCGCGGCTTCCAGGTCGTCAACCCGGCCTACCCGCAGCTGCGCCGCCGCTTGCCCGCCCGCTTCCTCGACCCGCGCCCCTTCCTGCCGGGGGTCCTGGTGCACACCGGTGACCGGCGCGTGCTGCTGGCCGACCCGCGCCGCCGCCCCGACGCGGTGGCGTCGCTGCTGTCCGGGCGGCTCGCCCGGCCGCGCGACCTGGCGGCGCTGGCCGCGCTCGGCGCCCGCGACGCGCTCGCCCCGGCCCGTACGCTCAAGCACGCGCCCGAACGCACCACCGGCGCCGCCCTGGCCGACGCGGGCTTCTCCGACCCGTTCGTGGAGGGCTTCTTCCGGCCGTTCCTCTCCGGCGTCTTCCTCGAGGATTCCATGGAGACCTCCAGCCGGGTGTTCCACCTGGTATGGCGCAGCATGCTGCGCGGCGCGCTGTGCCTTCCGGCCTTCGGCGTGCAGTCCGTCCCGCGCGCCCTGGCAGCGGCCCTGCCCGAGGGCACCGTAGGGCTCGGCACACCGGTGGCCCGGCTCGCCGGCCGGGGGGTGGTCACGGCCGACGGTACGGAGCTGCCGGCGCGCGCCGTCGTCGTGGCGACCGGTGCCGGCGCCGCCGCACGGCTGCTGCCCGGCCTGGACGTCCCCGGCCACCGCACGGTCACCACGTACTACCACGTCGCCCCGGGCTCCCCACTGCGCCGTCCCGTCCTGCTGGTCGACACCCGCCGCCGCGTACTGAACACCTGCGTCCTCAGCGATGTCGCGCCCGAGTACGCCCCGCACGGCAGTGCCCTCGTCGCCACCTCAGTCCTGGGCGGCCACACCGAGCCCGTGCGGGCGGCTGCGGTCGCGGCCCTGTCCGAGATGTACGGCACCGACGCCACCGCCTGGGACCTGCTGGTCGCGCGCACCGTCGAGAACGCGCTGCCCGCCATGCCGCCGCCCTGGCCGCTGACCCGAACCTGCCGCACCGGGCCCGGCCGCTACGTCTGCGGGGATCACCGCGGCACGGGTTCAGTCCAGGGCGCGCTCGCCTGCGGCGCGCGGGCGGCCCGGGAGGTGCTGGAGGACCTCGGCGGAAGCTGAGAGCGAAACGCGGCTCTCACCACTCCGTGCCTGCCGCTCTCCTAAGACAGGCAGGGCACCGTCGCCGAACGCGTGCTCCGCCGTCCGTCGCGTCGCCGCTCACCCTGCGGCCCGGTCCGGTCGGCCCGGGAGAGGAAGGGATGCCGGCTCGGGAGAGGACGGGAACCGGCGCCGGCTCGGGTGGATGCCGCAAGCCTCGCTCGGAGTGACGGCGAGCGGGCGGCACAACGTCGTACGGGCGGCTCTCACGGGCCGGGCGTGCCCCGCCGGCTCACCCGATGGCGAGTGCAGTGACTATCCGGTCCACGGCCTCGCCGACCGTCAGGCCGCGCGGCACCAGGGGCGGGTCCCCCACGACCCCGCGCGGCGAAACGCGACTCCACATGGGGCAGCCGGATGTCGAGCACGGTCACTCCGGTGCGCCGCTGCTCGCGGCGCACGGCGACGAGCCAGGCCGCCGACGCCGCCTTCGCCGCCGCGTAGTCGGCCATGCCCGCCGGCGGCGCGTCCACCACGTCACTTGTGACGGCTGCCAGCACGCCCGGCCTGGGCACCCGGCCGAGAGCGGCGCGCAGAACGGCGAGGGGAGCGAGGGCGTCGACCGTGAACAGGTGCTCGGCGACCGCGTCGGGCACCGAAGACCGCCCGTCCGAAGCCGGCCACACCCGCACAGACGACCACCGCGTCGAGGCCGCCGAGCGTGTCGGCCGCCCAGCGCGGGGCGAGGGCACAACGGTCCAGGTCGTAGGCGTCGAACCGGAGACGGGGCGCGCCCCGCACGCCACCGACACGCGGTGCAGGGCCTCGCGGTCGCGTCCCGCCGGAGCGAGCCGGGCACCGCCCCGGTGCAGCCGGACGGCCGGCGCCGAGCCGATCGCACCGGTGGCCCCCGGCAGCAGGGTGTCTGGGGCGCCACCACCGCGAGCCGGCGCGGAGCGATACCGCCGTGCCGCCCTCGACCGGTGATCGCCCGGTTCGAGGACGGCCTCGGGAGCCCCCGTTCGCCGCTCAGCCCGGGAAGCGGCCCGTGGCCCGCAGCTGCCAGCGCCGCTCGGCATAGGCCAGGTCGTCCCGCCACAGCCGCCCGGCAGCGGCTCGCACCAGGGGACGCAGCAGCGGTGCGGCCCGGCGGGCGGCGGCGAAGCCCGGACGGTGCGAGGCGGCGACCACCGCCTCGACGACGGCGGTACGGGGCCGGCCGGCCTCGTCCGTGCCGAGCGGCGTTGCATGGGTCTCCACGACGGACCCCGCGCCCTCGCCCTCGGTGATGTGCATGACGACCGTGCGCGGTTCGGGCGCGGTGAAGACGGCGCGGACGGGCACGACCAGCTGGCCCGCCACCTTGAAGGACACGTCGACGGTCAGGGCGTCCGCGCCGTCGTCCACCGCCCCGGCCGGGCCGCCGGGCGCGTCCACCACCGTCAGGTCGACGAACGAGTACGGGTGGAACCATGCCCCGTGCCACGGATCGAGCCGGTTGGCCACCACGTCCTCGGGCTCACAGACGCCCACGCCGGTGTAGACGGCCGTCAGGGCGCGCGCGGGATCGGGCCGCCGCGGTACGACCGGTGCGTCCAGCGGCTCCTCGCCACCCACCGCGTCCAGCCGCGTCCACACCAGCACCCCGTCGTCGTGCACCGGCAGCGGTGACCAGCCCGCGTACGGGCCGCCGTCCAGGGCCAGTCCGTGCCAGTGGCACACCAGCGTGCCGCAGCGCACCGGACTGTCCCGCAGTGGTGCTCCCAGGTGCGGGCATATTCCCGGTCCGCCGACGAGGCGCCCGTCGGGCCCTCGCCACACCACGACCTCCTGCCCCGCCACGGTCCGCGCCAGCTTGCCGTCCCCCCGCAGGGCACGGGAGGCGCCGACGACGTACCAGTTCCCGGACGGGCGGGCCTGCGCCCGCTTCAGCGCTCCGGCGATCACCCCGGGCCGCGCCTCGCGCCAGGTGGGCCGCTGCCCCTCCCAGGGCACGGCATGGCGGCGCAGCGACAGTGGCAGGCGACGGTGGATCACGCGACCTCCTCGGCGGAGCGGACGGCCGTGGCCGGCGGGAGCGCGGTTGCAGGCAGGACGCGGGAGCAAGCGGGCGGCCGGTGTCCGGGACCGGTCCGCGCACGCAGCCGGGCCGCCGCCACCCGGACCAGCCCGTCGGCGGCGACCACCGCTCTGCGCCGTCGCGGCACCACCGACCGCCAGTGCAGCACGGCGTAGCCGTCGCGGGCGACGGCGTCCAGGATGCCGCCGTACAGGACGGCCGCCGTGCGGATGCAGGGCCGCGCCACCGGGTCGAGCAGTTCGATGCCGGGCACCGCCGCCCGGTACACGCCGCGGGTCAGCGCCTCGAACTCCCTGAGCGCGGCGGTGATCCGGCGGTCCGGGCGGCCCGTCACGCGGCTCCAGGTCAGCAGCTCCCGGTCCACGCCGTGACCGGCGAGCAGGTCGGCGGGCAGGTAGACGCGCCCACGGTCCAGGTCCTCGCCGACGTCCCTCAGGAAGTTGCTCAGCTGGAAGGCAACGCCGAGCGCCGCGGCGTACGGCGCGGCCTCCTCCCGCGGCACGACCGTGCCCAGCACCGGCAGCATCTGAAGCCCGATCACCGCCGCCGAACCGTGCATGTACGCGCGCAGGTCGGCGTAGGTGGGGTAGGCCGTCACGACCAGGTCGGAGCGCATCGCGGTCATGAAGTCCCGGAAGTGGGTGTGGTCGATGGCGTAGCGGCGGGCGGTGTCGGCGAGCGCGTGCACCACCGGTTCACCGCTGCCCTCCCGCCGCAGCCCCTCCTCCAGCTCCTCCTGGAGCCGGGTCAGCGCACGCACCCGCACATCCGCTCCGGCGCCGGGGTCGAGGGAGTCGACGATGTCGTCGGCCCAGCGGGCGAAGCCGTACAGGGCGTGCACGGCGGGTCGGCGCTCGATGGGCAGCAGCCGGGTGGCGAGGAAGTAGGTCCTGCCGTGCCGGGCGTTGAGGGCGCGGCAGTGGCGGTAGGCCGCACGCAGCGCCGGATCGGTGATCCTCGCCGCGTCCAGCTCTCGATCGGTCATCCTGTCCTGCCTTCGGTCGCGGGGGTCGTGGCGTCGTCCGAGGGACCTTCCGGCGCTGGGGGCCGCCATGCGGCAGCCGGGGAGTTCGGCGCGGAGGCCAGGGGCTCCTGCGCGGCGGTGAGGCGGTTGCGAGGTGCCTCCTGCGTTCGCGGGACGGCCGCCGGCTCCCGCCTGACGGCCCGTAGCACGGAGGGCACCGGGGAGCCCGCGGGGGCCGGGGCGCCGGTCCGCTCCGCAAGAGCGGCGGTCGCGGAACGGCGCGAGCGGGTGCTCCGCCGCCCGGGGACGCCCATGACGCGGGCCGCGGCCAGCTTCCCCGACAGCAGCACGGTCGGCACGCCGACGCCGGGCGTGGTGCCGCAGCCGGCCAGCACCGCGTTCTGCGTGCCGCGCACCAGGTTGCGCGGCCGGAACGGCCCCGTCTGCGCGAAGGTGTGGGCGGCCGAGAAGGGGGTCCCCGCGGCGTGTCCCTGGGCGTGCCAGTCGGCCGGGGTGATCAGGCACTCCTCCTCGATGGCGGCTTCGACGCCGTCCAGTCCGCGCCGCTCCAGCTCCCGCAGCAGCGTGTCCCGGTAGCGCGGGCCGAGGTCGGACCAGGCCGCCGCGTCCGGGCCGATGTCGGTGTTGGGGCAGGGCGCGAGGATGTAGTGCAGGTGGTGGCCCGGCGGCGCGAGGCCGGGATCCGTGGCGGTGGGACGGGTGACGAGCAGCGACGGGTCGCTCATCAGCCGTCCGGCGCGGGTGAGTTCGTCGAACGTGGTGTGCCACGCCGCGCCGAACGAGATTGTGTGGTGCGCGAGGCGGGGCCAGGTGCGGTCCGTGCCCGCGTGCAGCACGACCGCGGAGGGGGAGTGGCGCAGCCCGAGCGGTCTGCGCGGTCGGCGGCCGAGCAACTGGTAGGTGACGGGCAGGTCCGGGGTGAGGACGACCGCGTCGCACGGGATGCGGTCGGCGTCGGTGACGACGGCCGTGATCCGCTCGCCCGACCGCTCCAGGCGGGTCACCCGCTGCCCGAACCGCAGCTCGGCGCCGGCCGCGGCGGCCGCCTCCGCCATCGCTCGTGGCAGGGCGTGCATGCCGCCCCGGGGGAAGTACACGCCGGCGACGGTGTCCATGTACGCGATGACCGCGTAGGCGGCCAGCGCCCGGGCCGGGGGCACACCCGCGTACAGGGCCTGGAAGGAGAAGACCCGGCGCAGCCGCTCGTCGCTCAGGAAGCGGCCGATCCGGGAGTCCAGACGGCCGAAGCCGCCGAGGGCGGCCAGCCGGGCGAGATCGGTGCTGAGCAGACCGAGCGGCGAGTCGAAGTTGGCGTCGATGAACCGGCGGATCTGAGCCTGGTACAGCCGCTGAAGCCAGTCGCGCAGCCGCCGGTACCCCGCCGCCTCGGCCGCCCCGGCGAACCGCTCCACCTCCGCGGCCATCGCGTCCGCGCCGGTGTGCACGTCGAGGCTGCTGCCGTCCGCGAAGCAGGCCCGGTAGGCCGGGTGCAGGGGGATCAGCTCGACCCGTTCGTACAGGCTGTCGCCGACGGCGGCGAACGCCTCGTCGGCCAGGTCGGGCATGGTCAGCACGGTCGGCCCGGTGTCGATCCGGTAGCCGGCCAGGTCGAGGCGTCCGGCGCGGCCGCCCGGCAGCTCCTCGCGCTCGACGACGGTGACCTGGCGTCCGCCGCCCAGCAGGTGCAACGCCGCCGACAGCCCGGCGAGTCCGGCGCCGACGACCACCACATGGTCCGTGGGACCGGGCAGGGCGCGGGTCACCGGCCACTCCCCGTGCCGCCGCAGGCCCGAGCCGCGTACGGATCGGGTACGGGCCACAGACGCACGGCGGCGTCCCCACCCGGCCGTGCTCCGGCGGCCGCCAGCAGCAGACTGCGCAGCGGCCCGGCGCCCTCTGGGTCGAGCAGGGCACCGTCGAAGTGCAGCAACCCCTGCGCGGCGAGCCGGTCGATCTCGCTCTCCACGGTGGAGCGCGCCCCCGTGCCGATCAGCACGTCCCGCACCTCCTCCAGACCGCGCTCGGTGAGCGCCGCGTCACCGAGCCACCGCTCCAGCACGGCGAGCGCGGCGCCGTCCCCGACGGCCTCGGCCCGCGCACGGGCGACCGCGACCAGATAGGTGGGCTTGCCCTCCCGGATGTCGCCGCCGCACGCCTTGCCGGTCTCCCGCGGGTCGCCGAAGACGTCGTCCAGGTCGTCGCGCAGCTGGAACGCCATGCCGACACAGCTTCCGGCGTCGCACAGCCGGCGCAGCGTCACGTCGTCCGCGCCCGCCACTACAGCCCCCAGGGCGAGGGGCCGCTCCACCGAGTACAGGGCGCTCTTCAGGCGGGCGGCGCGCAGCGCGCGGGGCAGGGACCGCGCAGCGGTGATCTGGCCCTGCACGTCCAGGTACTGGCCCGCCACCATCTCCGTGCGCATGTCGCTCCACAGCCGCCGCACCACCACCCCCGTCCAGGGCGCCAGCGGTGTCTCCGCCACCAGATCGTCGGCCCAGGCCAGCGCCAGGTCCCCGGCGAGAACCGCCGCCGACTGCCCGAACCGCTCGGCCCGTTCGGAACCCACCCGGTCGGCATATCTGTCGCTCAGGTCCGTGTGCAGCGCGGGCCGGCCCCGCCGTAGCGCGGCCCGGTCCATCACATCGTCGTGGACGAGCGCGCACGTCTGGAGCAGTTCCAGCGCGCCTCCGATCCGCAGGGCCGCAGCCGCGGACGCCGGGTCCCGGCCGGCGCAGGCCCGCGAGGCCCACCACACCAGCTGCGCGCGCGTGCGCCTGCCACCCTGCAGAGTGAAGCGCGTCACCCGTTCGGCCAGTTCCTCGGCGAACAGGGGATCCGCCAGCCGGGCGCGGCGCAGGCGCTCCGCCAGCTCGTGGTCGAGCATCCGGCCGACGGCGCCGGGCACGTCGGCGTCGACCTCGTGCACCTCGGCGGACCCGTCGGGAAGCGGCCCGCTCGCCGCGGGGCGCGCCTCGGTCCTGTCATGTCCTTGCCCGTCGTCGGCCACCGGCCTGCGGGGAAGTGACGCCACGGGCGCCCCCGGGATCGGCCGCGGTGGCGCGGTCGCAGGGTGATACTTCGCGTGGGTGGGACGCATCCCGGTTCCCTCCGTCGTGTCTGTGTCCGTCGTTCCCGTCACCCATCCGCTTCGGCGCGGGCGGCGCGGACGGATGCGCGAACGCCCCATGCGATCGAGGCGACCACCGGGGAACCGCCCCCTCCACCGTGCCGTGTCCGGGGCTCGATCGCTCGCCGCCAGGGGGTGCCCTGCATCCGTAGGGGTACACAATCCGGAAAACCAGGCCAGGGCATCCGAGGAAGGGAGACGCCGTGCCGGAGACGGACGTGGCCGTGGTGGGTGCGGGCGCGGCCGGGCTGTCGCTGGCCCACCGGCTCGCCGAGCGCGTTCCCGGCCTGCGGACACCGTCCGTGGTGCTGGTGGACGCGCCGCCCGGCCCGCTGCGGCCACCACCACGGACCTGGTGCTACTGGGCGGCAGGACCTGGACGGTTCGACGCGGCGGTGCGGGCCGAATGGCAGCGACTGAGGGTGCGCCCGCGCACCGGCGCCCCGGTCGAGGGGGACATCGCCCCGCTGCGGTACCGCATGATCCGCTCCGACGACTTCGAGCGCCTGGTCTCCCGGGACCTGGCCCGCAGCCCCGACGTGCGGCGCCTCGAAGCGACCGTCGAAGCGGTGGAGGACGTGCCCGGTGGCGCTCACGTCCACCTGAGGGACTCCGACGGCCGGGCGCGGGTGCTGAGTGCCCGCTGGGTGTTCGACTCCCGCCCCCCTGGCAGTCTGCCGGCCGCCCGTACCACCCTGCTGCAGCACTTCCACGGCTGGTTCGTGCGCACCGCCCGGCCCGCCTTCGACCCGGCCGCGGTGGAGCTGATGGACTTCCGTACCCCGCAGCCCGCCCACGGCCTGTCCTTCGGCTACGTCCTGCCGACCGGGCCGTGCGAGGCGCTCGTGGAGTACACCGAGTTCTCCCTGCGCACCCTCACTCCGGACCGCTACGAAGCCGCCGTACAGCACTATGCCGACGAGGTGCTGCGGCTCGGCGAACGGCAGGTCCTGGCCACCGAGACCGGCGTCATCCCCATGACCGACGCGCCGATCCCCCGGCAGACCGGAGCCTCGGTCTTCCGCATCGGTGCCGCCGGCGGAGCGACCCGCCCCGCCACCGGCTACACCTTCGCCGGCCTGCAGCGCCAGACCAGGGCCGTCGCGGACGCCCTGCGCCGAGGGCGCCGCCCGGTGCCGCCCGCCGCCCACCCGGTGCGCTCCCGCGCCATGGACGCCGTCCTGCTGCGCGCCCTGGACAGCGGCCGGGTCGACGGCCCCGAACTGTTCAGCCGCCTGTTCGCCCGCGTGCCCATGGCACGGCTGCTGCGCTTCCTCGACGAAGGCACCCGCCCGCACGAGGACCTGTCCGTCGGCCTGCGTACGCCCGTCGGGCCGATGCTGCGCTCCGCCCTGGAGCTGCCCCGCCTGCCCCGCCGCCCCTTCGACCTGCCCGCGTCACCGCATCCGCCGGCGCGCGCCACCCCGCCGCTCCCCGCGCCGGACCCATCCGCCCCGCGCCTGCCCCCGACGGAGACCGCATGACGCTGCTGCGCGACGAGCACCTCGCCGCCGCCTTCGACCACGCCTCCCGCAACTACGACACACTCGTGGCCGCCAACCCCGGCTACCACGCCCACCTGCGCCGCTCGGTGCGCCGGCTCGGCCTGCCCGGACAGGGACAAGGGCTGCGCCTGCTCGACCTCGGCTGCGGTACCGGTGCCTCCACAGCCGCCCTGCGGTCGGTCCTGCCCGCCGCCGGCATCACGGCCGTGGACGCCTCGGCCGGCATGCTTCGGCGGGCCGCGGCCAAACCGTGGGCGGACGGGGTGACCTTCGTGCACGCCCCCGCCGAGCGGCTGTCCGAGGCCGGGGTGCGCGGCCCCTTCGACGCGGTGTTCGCGGCCTATGTCTTCCGCAACGTCACCGATCCGGACGCCGTCCTCGCCACGGTGCGCGGGCTGCTGCGGCCGGGCGGCCGGCTCGGCGTGCACGAGTACACCCTCCGCGGGCGGCGCGCCGACCGCGCGGTGTGGACGCTGGTGTGCCGGGGTCTCGTGCAGCCCGTCGCGACCCTGCTGGGGGACGGGCCGCTGTACCGGCACCTGTGGCGCAGCGTGGTGGAGTTCGACACCGCCGAGCGTTTCGCGCGGCGGCTCGGTGCGGCTGGCTTCGACCAGGTGCGCGCCCTGCCGCTGCCGGGCTGGCAGACGGGCGTCGCCCACACCTTCGTCGCCCGCCGGGCGTACGACAGCGGGGAGGACGCATGAGGACCCCACGCCAGGGCACCGCACGCCGGGGATGCGACCGGCGGGCCCGGATCCTGCCCGCCCGGCCGGGCGCCCCCCGGGTGGAGGGATCCCCGCCGTCGGTGGCGGTGGTCGGCGCGGGGATCGCCGGCCTGGCCGCCGCCACCGTGCTCGCCGAGCGCGGGGTGGCCGTCACCGTGTACGAGAAGCGGCCGTACCTCGGCGGGCGAGTAGGAGGATGGCCGACCGAGCTGCGCGACGGCACCACGGTGACCATGAGTCGCGGCTTCCACGCGTTCTTCCGCCAGTACTACAACCTGCGCGGACTGCTGCGCCGGACCGACCCCGGCCTGGAGCGGCTCACCGGCCTTCCGGACTACCCACTGCTGAACGCCGGTGGCCTGCACGACAGTTTCCGGCACGTCCCGCGCACCCCACCGCTCAGCGCTCTCGGCTTCGCGGCACTCAGTCCCTCCTTCCGGCTCGCGGACCTGCGCGCGATGAACCCGCTGGCGGCCCTGCCCCTGCTCGACGTGCGCGTGCCGGAGGTGTACGACCGCCTGGACGGCACCAGCGCCCACGACTTCCTGGACGCCGTGCGCTTTCCCGAAAACGCCCGTCACCTGGCCTTCGAGGTGTTCTCCCGCAGCTTCTTCGCCGATCCGCGGGAGCTGTCCGCGGCCGAGATGGCGCTGATGTTCCACATCTACTTCCTCGGCTCCGCCGAAGGGCTGTTGTTCGACGTGCCCCGTGCCCCCTTCCCGGCCGCCCTGTGGGACCCGCTCGCCGACTATCTGGCCCGGCACCACGCGGATGTGTGTACCGGCACGGCAGTTGAACACATCGCGCCCGCTGCGGACGGCGGCCTCGTGGTCGCCTCCGAGCGGGACGAGCGCCACCACGACGGGGTCGTCCTCGCCCTGGACTGCGCAGGGCTGCGTTCACTGGTCGAGCGCTGCCGACAGCTGGGCGACGCGCCCTGGCGCGAGCGGATCGGACGGCTGCGCACGGCCCCGCCCTTCCTGGTCAGCCGACTGTGGCTCGACCGGCCGGTCGCACCCGACCGGCCCGGCTTCCTCGGCACCAGCGGCTTCGGCACCCTCGACAACATCAGCGTGCTGGAACGCTACGAGGACGAGGCGGCCCGCTGGAGCGCGCGCAGCGGTGGGTCCGTCGTCGAACTGCACGCCTACGCCGTACCGCCCGGAGCCGCCCGGGCCGTCGAACAGAAGAGCCTCCTCGACCAACTGCACCGTGTCTACCCGGAGACCGGCACGGCAACGGTCCTCGACGCCCGCCACGCGTGGCACGACGACTGCCCCTTGTTCCCGGTGGACGGCTACGTCGAGCGCCCCACCGTCCGCACCCCGCACCCCCGACTGGTCGTGGCCGGCGACCTGGTCCGCACCGGTCTGCCCGTGGCGCTCATGGAACGGGCGGCGACGAGCGGCTTCCTCGCGGCCAACGCCCTGCTGGAGCGGTGGGGTGTGCGGGGGCAGACGCTGTGGACGGTGCCTGACCGCGGACGGAGCGCGATCCTGAGGGCCCTGGCCACATGGGGGCGGACGCCCGCCGTCCGCGGACGGTCGGGCTGAACGGCCCAGCGGGACCGGACCGGATCCCTCGGACCACATCCGCTCCTTCGGAGACGAGGACGCACAAGAGCCACGGGGGGAGAGAGATCCGTCGGCAGGAAGCTCAGAGCCATGAGGACGAGTGGACGAAGACTCGGCCGCCACGGCATCGACCGCAACCCCGGACCCGCACACCGGCACGTCACCGTTGTCGCGGACGCGTGGCCGTCGTCACCGGAGCCGCCCGCGGCACCGGCGCGGCCCTCGCCGCCGCGCTGTGCGAGGCCGGTGCGGGGGTGGCGCTGCTCGGCCGGAAGGAGGAGAGGCTGCGGGAGACGGCGGCCGTGCTGCCCCTACCCATCCTGTGTGTCGAGGCGGACGTCACGGATCAGGCCGCCTTGGTCGCCGCCGCACGCCAGGTCGAGGTACGTCTCGGCGCGGCCGATGTGGTCGTGGCCAGCGCGGGCATCGTGTGGCTGTTTCCTCCATCTCCCCGCCACCGCCGCGCCCATGATGAGCGCACAGATCGCTGTGCCATCAGGTTCGAGTCGGTCCCGACGAGATGGCCGTGGCCGACGCGGGCGCCGGACCGGGGTCTCGCGGTGGTCGAGGTGGAGGAAGTCGTCCGGACCCACGGAGAGCCGAGCGGGGGCTGACAGACCAGCCAGGAATGCCGGTCGACGGCAAGGGTAGGCGCGTGGTTGCCGGAGGACTGACCGGCGAGGACAAGGCCGAACGACCGGGAGGGGCGCACGATGCCGACGACGACCATGCGGACTGCTGAGCGAGCGGTGAACG
Organism: Streptomyces sp. NPDC001450; assembly: GCF_053597295.1. Classification (NCBI taxonomy): domain Bacteria; kingdom Bacillati; phylum Actinomycetota; class Actinomycetes; order Kitasatosporales; family Streptomycetaceae; genus Streptomyces; species Streptomyces sp. NPDC001450. The sequence continues at coordinate 265,335 of NZ_JBSFHY010000006.1, read as the reverse complement.
TTCCGGAGATCGCGGAGCCTTCCAGGGTCGCGCCGAAGGACGCGCGGGAGATGTCGAAGCTGTTCTTCGACCAGTTGGCGGTGCTGGAGGAGGGCACGCCCGAGTACCAGTACGCGCGCAACACGCTGATCGAGATGAACATGTCCCTCGTCCGCTACGCGGCCGGCCGGTTCCGCAGCCGGGGGCCGGAGGAGATGGAGGACATCGTCCAGGTCGGCATGATCGGACTCATCAAGGCCATCGACCGGTTCGAGCTGTCCCGCCAGGTCGAGTTCACCTCCTTCGCCGTCCCTTACATCGTCGGCGAGATCAAGCGGTTCTTCCGCGACACCTCCTGGGCCGTGCACGTCCCGCGCCGGCTCCAGGAAGCCCGCGTCCAACTCGCCCACGCCCATGAGGAACTGCGCAGCCGACTGGGGCGGACACCCACGACTAAGGAACTCTCCGAGCTGATGAGCCTTCCGGAGAACGAGGTCGTCGAGGCCCAACTGGCCTCCAACGGCTACAAGTCGGCCTCCCTGGACGCGGCGATCAACAGCAGCGATGACGGGGAGGCGGCGCTGGCGGACTTCATCGGCAGTGAGGACGCCGCCCTCGGCCTCGTCGAGGACTTCCAGACCCTCGCCCCGATGGTCGCCGAACTCGCCGAACGCGACCGCAAGATCATTCACTGGCGATTCGTCGAGGAACTCACCCAAGCCCAGATCGGCGAACGTCTCGGCGTCTCCCAGATGCACGTCTCCCGGTTGATCTCCCGCCTCCTGGCCCGCCTGCGCGAAGGCATGCTCAGCACCGCCTGACGGTCGGGGTCCGGCTGCCGGACGGCAGTCCGGTGTCCTCGCGGAGCGGGGAGATGCTGGGCGTTTTGCCTCACTCCGCGAGGCCCTGCCGATGGGCACGACCTCGCAGCCGCGTGGTGCGGTCCGCAGGGTGATGCCCTCGAATCGAGTCGAACAAGGGTTCGTCTCGGCAGGGAGTCGCGTGAGTGCGGGCCGAGCTGGAGGCATCGTCGTTCGTCCGGAAGCGCTGCCGGCCACGGGACGGTCCACCATCGACCGCGCAGGGGGGCCGTATGACCGACGTCGCGGTGGCGGACGCCGAGAACAGCAAGCAAACCCAGCGGCCCCAAGTTCGCCGCTCCGGGTGGACGATGGCGGGTCTCGTTGGCAGCCTCCACCATGTGGGCGGGCCCCACCAGCGACGCGAAAAGGGCGGTGGACCGTCCGGGCAGGGCGCGGAGGTCCTTATTCCGCGCGGGGTATTTGCTGTCGATGCCAGGCCTGGCGGCCTCGCGAGGCTGCTGCTCCGGAACGCGCGTCATGCTCGACTACCCCTCACTCGGTATGCGCCGACGACGGGTGGGCGCCTTCACAGGCGAACCGAGCGGCCTGTTCGAGGATTCGTGGGGCGTCGGTGCGTGTGCGCCGTACCGCGTGGACCGGCCGGAGGGCACGGGCGGCCGCGCAGGTCCTGGAAGACCGGATCATTCCCCGTGCATGGGCTTCGCCAGCTCCGCGTTGAACTGGGCGCCCACCAAGAGGGCCAGGTTGGACAGCCACAGCCAGATCAGGAAGACCACGACGCCTGCCAGTGAACCGTACAGGCGGTGATAGGCGCTGACATGGGAGGTGTAGACCGCGAAGCCGAGTGAGACGGCCAGCAGGAGCAGTACCGCCAATGCTCCGCCAGGCGCCATCTTCCCGACAGGGCGGGAGGGCGCCGGGCCCGAACGGTACAGGACGAGCACCAGGGCGACGGCGACCGCGGCCACGACCGGCCACCGCAGTGTGTCCCAGGCGGTCTGCGGCCCGGTACCCAGATTCAGCGCCCGGCCAAGACGCCGGGTCAGGCTGCCGGTGAGCAGCAACGCAAGGGTCGACGTGAGCAGCAGGGAGATCAGGACGAGGGCGGTGGCGATGATGCGCGGAGCGGTGCGCCAGACCGGCCGGTGCGAGCTCGTCCGGTGCATGGCGTGCAACGCCCGGCGGAAGACGCTCAGATAGCTGGATCCAGACCACAGGGCCCCCGACCCTCCGAGGAGGACCAGCGTCCATGCCGTCGACGATTGTCCGGCCATCTGGCGCAGGGCGCTGCGCAGCAGAGCGCGGGACGCGACCGGAGCGGCCTGCGACATGCGGTCGATGACCTCCGGCTTGGCCGTGGGCATGGTCAGCCCCAGGATCGAGAGGATCACCAGCAGCAAGGGGAACAGGGCCAGGACCGCGTAATAGGTCAGCGCAGCGGCCCAGTCCGTGACGTCGTCGTTCCAGACGGCCACCGGAGTCCGGCGCAGTGCCGCCCACCATCGAGCCGTGCGACCGTCTGCATCGTCCATAACGCGGATGCTCTCACCCCCGGCCTCGGGCCGTCTCGTCCAGCACTACGATGCGACAGCGCCAGGTGGCGCGTGCCGGGTTACCGCGCCAAGCGCCTGCTCCCCGAGACGCCCTCCCAGTCACGCGCGGTGAACAGAGCCGTCGACACGTTCCACCGCGTCCGCCGGGGACTTGGGGGCACCGGCCCGATCACGGCCTGGGCGACGACCACGGACCGGAGGACGCCGGCACGGTGGAAGGTGAGGAAGTCGATTCGGCAGTTGAGGCAGGAGGTGGCGCCTGCGTGTCCGGCCCTCGGTGGCGCCCTGAGGGGCCTTCCCGGAATCATGCCGGGCAGGCCCCTTTTCGAATTCTCGAATGGGCCCCCGCATTCCCCGCACAAACAGAGCTTCGTCGGTGAATGGTGACAGAATTTCAGGGCAGGCGACTGTGTAGGAGGTTGATAGACATGGTTCCCCTGCTGCTGGTTCTGCTTCTCGCACTGCTCCTGTTCGGCGCTGGCTTCGCCGTCAAGATCCTCTGGTGGGTCGCCGTCGCCGTCCTGGTGCTGTGGCTTCTCGGCTTCGCCATGCGTTCCACCACCGCCGGTGGCGGCCGAGGCCGCTGGTACCGATGGTGATCTGACCCGCACGCGCCTCCACCGCGGGGCCCGGCCGACATGCCGGCCGGGCCCCGCGCGCATGCCTCACCTGGGGCCGTTCTCCGGGCGTATGTACTACGCGGCGATGCGGCCGGGGGAAGTCATTCACCTTCGTCGCGAGCAGTGCCATCTCCCCGAGACGGGTTGATGGAACGACGTGGGCGCGGGCACGGTATGCGCTCGCCGCGCGGGCCAGAGCATCGAGGTCCTCTTCCGGCACTACGCCAAGTTCTTGGACGGCGATCGGGTGCAGGCCAACCGCTGGGTTTGGTCCGTGACTGGTCCGGAAGAGCTGGTCGAGAACGGGTCGGCGGTGGGAGGAACGGGGAGTTACAACGTAGACGGGCTCCGTTCTGAGATGGTCCAGCGGGAGGCGCCTGACGGGCAAAAGCCCAGGTCAGGCGCCTTTCCTCGTGTCTCTAGAAGAAGCCGAGCTTCTTCGGCGAGTATGAGACGAGGAGATTCTTCGTCTGCTGGTAGTGCTCCAGCATCATCTTGTGTGTCTCGCGGCCGATACCGGACTGCTTGTAACCGCCGAACGCCGCGTGCGCGGGGTAGGCGTGGTAGCAGTTCGTCCAGACCCGGCCCGCCTGGATCGCGCGGCCCGCGCGGTACGCGGTGTTGATGTCCCGGGTCCACACGCCCGCACCGAGGCCGTACAGCGTGTCGTTCGCGATCTTGATGGCGTCGTCGAAGTCGTCGAACGAGGCCACCGAGACGACCGGCCCGAAGATCTCCTCCTGGAAGATCCGCATGCGGTTGTCGCCCTCGAAGATGGTCGGCTGGACGTAGTAGCCGCCCTTCAGCTCACCGTCGTACTCCACGCGTTCCCCGCCGGTGAGCACCTTGGCGCCCTCCTGCCGGCCGATGTCCAGGTAGGAGAGGATCTTCTCCAGCTGGTCGTTGGAGGCCTGGGCGCCGATCATCGTGTCGGTGTCCAAGGGGTGCCCAGGCTTGATCTGCCGGGTGCGGGCCACGGCCGCCTCGAGGAACTCCGCGTAGTTGCCGCGCTGGACGAGTGCCCGCGAGGGGCAGGTGCACACCTCGCCCTGGTTGAGCGCGAACATGGTGAAGCCTTCGAGTGCCTTGTCCCGGAAGTCGTCGTCGTGGGCCCACACGTCGTCGAAGAAGATGTTCGGGGACTTGCCGCCGAGCTCCAGTGTGACCGGCTTGATGTTCTCCGCGGCGTACTGCATGATCAGCCGCCCGGTCGTGGTCTCCCCGGTGAACGCCACCTTCGCCACCCGCGGGCTGGACGCCAGCGGCTTGCCCGCCTCCACGCCGAAGCCGTTGACGATGTTGACCACGCCCGGCGGCAGCAGGTCGGCGATCAGGCTCATCCAGTAGTGGATGGACGCCGGGGTCTGCTCGGCGGGCTTGAGGACGACCGCGTTGCCCGCGGCGAGCGCCGGCGCGAGCTTCCAGACGGCCATCAGGATCGGGAAGTTCCACGGGATGATCTGAGCGACCACGCCGAGCGGCTCATGGAAGTGGTACGCCACCGTGTCGTCGTCGATCTCGCCCAGCGAGCCCTCCTGCGCGCGGATGGCGCCCGCGAAGTAGCGGAAGTGGTCGATGGCGAGCGGGATGTCGGCCGCCAGCGTCTCGCGCACCGGCTTGCCGTTCTCCCAGCTCTCGGCCACCGCGAGGGGTTCGAGGTAGGCCTCCATGCGGTCGGCGATCTTCAGCAGTATGTCGGCGCGCTCCGCCGCCGACGTACGCCCCCACCCGGGCGCGGCGTCGTGCGCCGCGTCCAGCGCCCGCTCGACGTCCTCCGCGGTACCGCGCGCGATCTCGGTGAACGGCTGCCCGTTGACCGGAGACGGGTTCTCGAAGTACTGCCCGCGCATCGGCGGCACGTACGCTCCGCCGATGAAGTGGTCGTAGCGCGCCTGGTAGGAGACGATCGCGCCCTCGGTGCCGGGCGCCGCGTAACGGGTCATACTGGTCTGCCTCCCGGTGAAGCGCTGCCCGCCGTTGGGCAGCTTGCGGCGCTGAGGCTAGGCGCGCGGACGTTGCAAGTATGTTGCGCCGCCGCTCGGCACCGCTGTCCGGTGAGTCGGTACGGTCAGCTCGGCCTCCAGCGCCGAGAGCCGGGCCCGTACCGGCGCCGACGGCCGCACCGCCGCGAGGGCCCGCCACACCTCCAGGTCGTCCTCTCCCCACGGCGCATGCGCCCAGTCGGCGAGCAGATCGGGGTCACCGTGGGCGATCAGGGCCGCCCGCAGACCGTCGGCGAGGCGGTGCCGGAGCCGCACCACCGCCGGGGCCTGCGAACCCGGCAGCAGCGGGCCGGCGTAGGCCTCCACCGCGGACGTCAGCGCACCCGCCTCCAGCCGCCGCTCCACCACGCCGGCGTCGGACTCGACCGCCGCCGTCAGCCGGTACGGCCGTGAGGCGAACAGCCCCGGTCCCACCAGCCGCCTCAACCGGGCCAGTTCGGCACGCAGCGTCACCGGGGTCACCGACTCGTCCGCGTACAGCGCGCACAGCAGTTCGTCGCCGGTCAGTCCCTCGGGATGGCGACCGAGGAGGACCAGGATCTCGCTGTGTCGGCGACTGAGCCTGATCCGGTGGCCGTCCAGCCGGAGCTCGGCCTCGTCGCGGCCCAGCGCCCTCAGCATGGCGGTGTCCTCCGCACGCCGGGGCGGAGCGAGCAGCGCGAGCTGGGACTCGGCGGCCCGCGCCACCGCTTGCACGAAGCCCAGACTGTGCGGATGCGCCAGTCCGTCGCCGCCGGTGATGTCGACGGCGCCGAGGACCCGGCCGGTGTGCGGATCGTGCACCGGCGCCGCCGCACAGGTCCACGGCTGCACCCGCCGTATGAAGTGCTCCGCCGCGAACACCTGCACCGGCCGGTCCAAGGCGACCGCGGTACCCGGCGCGTTGGTGCCGACCGCCGTCTCCGACCAGCGCGCCCCGGGCACGAAGTTCATCCGGTCCGCCAGGCGCCGGGTCGCCGGATGTCCCTCGACCCACAGCAGCCTGCCGTGCGCGTCGCACACCGCCAGCAGATGCTCGCCGTCGGCGGCGAACGTGCCCATCAGCTCCCGGAACAGCGGCATCACCCGGGCCAGCGGGTGCTCGGCCCGATGGGCACCGAGGTCACCGTCGGTCAGCTCCACGCTCGCCGCGCCGTCCGGCCCCACACCGGCTTGCGCGCTGCGCCGCCACGACTCGGCCACCACGTTTCGCACCGGGCGCGGCACCGTGCCCGCCGTGGTGAACGTCTCGTGCGCCCGGCGCAGCACCCGGACTCGCTCGGCAGGGTCGGCCCCCGGCTCCAGGGCCACCCACGGATCGGTCAACTCGCCCTCCCCGGGAAATGAAATGGCTGGGACCATCGTCACGCGCCGTGTTCGCGCGGACAACCGGTTCGACGCCCGCTAGGCGAAATTGACCAGTCTGATGTAGCGGACCCAGTCCCAGTACGGTCCCGGATCGGTGTGGTCGGTGCCCGGCACCTGATAGTGGCCGATGATGTGCTCCCTGTCCCTGGGAATGCCGTACCTGGCACAGATGGCTGCCGTCAGCTGCGCGGACTGCTCGTAGAGGGCGTCGGTGAGGTAGGCGGGCTGGTCCACCCAGGCCTCGTGCTCGATGCCGATGCTGCGGGTGTTGTAGTCCCAGTTGCCCGCGTGCCAGGCGACGTCGGCCTCGTGCACGCACTGGGCGACGTGCCCGTCGGCCGAGCGGACCACATAGTGCGCGGACACCTTCTTCTGCGGGTTCTGGAAGACGGCCAGCGTGTCCATGTACGTCTCCTGCGTGACGTGGATGATCACGCGGTCGATGGTGTAGTCCTCGGGGCGGTCGGACGAGGTGTAGTTGCCGGTGGTCGCCGGCTGCCACTCGGCCGGAGGGTAGTCGACGGCTCCCTGCGCACCGGCGCGGGCGTCGGGGAGCAGCGAGTAGGGGACGGCGGCGAGAGCCGCGCCCTTCAGGATCCGTCGCCTGCTGAGCTGCGGTCCGGGCCGGTTCGTGTCCATGGTCGGCTGCCTTTCAGGAGCGGGTGTGGGGGCGTCACATGCCTGGTCGACTGATGCGGGTGTCAGCGGCCGAGCGTCCGCGCCGTCTCCCGCAGCCGCGCGTGCATGCCGCGGTAGGTCTCCCGAGCGGGCAGCCACTGCTTGCGGAGTTTGGCCACGCACGTGTAGTTGGTGTCGCACACGTTGGCCAACGGCGCTTCGACCGCCTGGGTTGCGAACTGATACGCGTCCAGCTCACTGAACCCGTAGTCGCGCACCAGCCACTGCACCAGGTCAAGCTGCGATATCCGGAACGCGTCCTCCAGCGGGCGCGCCGAGCCGGTCGAGATGAGATGCGTGTCCGATTCCAGCCGGGGCCAGGGCGTGGCGACGTCCTTGAGGAGGTCGACGATCACCACGGTGTTCATCGCGCACTCCACGGCGACCCCGCAGGTCTCGCCCTCGCCCTGCCGCGCGTGCCCGTCGCCGAGACTGAGCAGGGCGCCCTCGACATTGACCCCCAGATAGCAGGTGACGCCGGCCCGCATCTCGGGCGTGTCCATGTTCCCGCCGTGCGCGTCCGGGACCAGGGCCGAGCGCACCTCCAGGTTGGCCGGGGCCACACCCACCGTGCCGTGCATCGGGTCGAGGGGCAGTTCCAGCTCGAGGTCACTGTCCTGCGCGCGGAAGAGGGCGGTGCGCCGGGTGCGGTCGAGCTGCCAGATCCAGACCCGCTCCGGCAGCGGCGGCTGCAGCGCGGCCGTGGTGTGCGTCGAGGTGAGCGCGCCGAACAGGGGGACCGTGGTCGACGCGGCCCAGTCCCGGGCCGGTTCGACGGACACGAAGTGCACGGCCACGGTGTCGCCGGGCTCGGCACCCTCGATGTGGAAGGGGCCGGTCTGCGGATTGAGGAAGGGAAACTCGCAGACCTCGGAGACGAGGTCCTTCTCCGACCGCACCCGGCCTGCGAAACAGTCCTCGGTGTAGAGGTCGAGAACCGTTCCTGGTTCGATGCGGGCCACCGGGGGAGCACCGCCGAACGTCCAGGCGTACTCGTCCGGTTCCGGGCGCACGGTCAGGATGCGGGGGTCGGTCATCGCGGCGTCGGTCCTCTCGGCGCGTCGGGCATGAGGTAAGAATCGGTCCCCGTCAGCCTCCCGGTGGGGCGGCTCGCCGGTACGGTCAGCGAGGCACTGCTCCGTCCTGCCGGTGGCCGGCCGTGCCGGGTTCCTCGATGTGCACCCGTGCGGTCTCGGCTATTCGCTCGGGGTGCCGCCGTATCAACACCAGCAGCACCACCGCGCCGGCCGCCATCCAGACGCCGACCACCGGGCCCGCGTACGAGACCGGCGCCGAGAGTTCGGTCACGAAGTCGAACACCGGGATCCCGGCGGCCGTCAGCAGTGCCGGGACGAACGCGGCGATGCCCAGCAGAGGGAAGAGCAGATGCCGTACCGGCTTGAAGGCCTCCCGGCCGCCCCGCAGGAAGTAACCCGCACAGGCGAGGTTCACGACGATGTAGACACCGACGACGACCGTGACGATCACCGTGGCGAGGAGCAGGAACGCGGTCACCGGGTCGTAGGCGAGGCCGAGCCCCAGTACGGCGCCGACCGCGACGACGGTCTGCACCGCGATGCCCACCACGGGGGAGCGATGCCGGGGATGGAGGGTGGCGAGCAGGCGGGGCAGCACCCGGATACGGGCCAGGGCGAAGGCCGTACGGGTCGAGACGTTGGCGCACGCGTTGGCGTTGGCGATCGTCGAGTTGACCACCGCCAGGAACACCAGCACCCAGAAGAGGCCGAACGAGGCCCGGGCCACGCCCTCCCAGGAGGCGGCTCCCGACGCGCCGAACCTCGCGAAGTGGTCCGGGCCGAAGTAGACGGTCATCGCGTACGTCGTGATTACGTAGAACAGACCGATGCCCAGGGCCGCTCCGAGGACCGCGCGGTGCATGGTCCGGCGGGGATCGCGCGTCTCCTCGGCGAGCGGCGCCGCGGCCTCGAACCCGGCGAACGCGAGGATCGTGTACACGGATCCGGCGAAGACTCCGCTGATCCCGGCGTACCCGTCCGCGGTGTGTGACGTGCCGAAGACCGAGAGGGTGTTGGCGTCACCCGCCTTGCCGACGAGCCAGACCGCGAACACCAGGAAGACGAGGAATTCGAAGATCCCGAGAACGGTTCCGAAGCGGGCCGAGGCGCGGACGCCGAGGTAACCGGCGACGGCGATCACGGCGGCGCCCGCCAGCGACCACGGCCACCACAGGTCCGCCGGATACGAGGACCACTCCTCGTGCAGCGTGCCCGTCGTGGTGAAGCCGAGCTGCAGGAGGAGCAGTGGTGGGACCAGCGTCTCCACGAACACGTAACCCCAGCCGACGAGGAAGCCGACGGCCGGGTGCAGCCCGCGCGCCGCGTAGGTGGCCACCGAACCGGCCGAGGGTAGCTCCCGTGCCAGTTCGGCCACGCAGGACGCGGTGAACAGGCAGGCCACCAGGGCGATCAGCACGGCCAGCGGGAGACTGCCGCCGGCGAAGGCGGCGCCCGCGGGGATCGAGGCGGCCACGGCGGCGGCCGGCGCCATCGCCGTGATGCTCTGGAACAGGACCTCGCGCAGCCCGATGGCGTCCCGCCGCAGCGTCCCGGTCGTCTCCCCGTGCATGTCTCCCCCGATCCGTGTCAGCCTGCTGTCACTCGGCGCGTGTGCATCCCCTCGTCCCGCGAGAGCGCTGCCGGACAGGCAGGGTGGCTGCGCCTCGCGTGAATCACGGTACGGCGCGGGGAAGTTGGGCAGAAGGGTGCGCCGCAGTTCCGTGGACAACCGGTGGACTGTGGACAACTCGGCCACCCGATCGGGTGAGACCTGGCCGTCACCAGACCGTTCGAGCCCACCCGGCAGCGAGCCGTCAGGGCCGCTCGGCCACCGTCGCCGGATCGTCGAGAACGGCCCGGACGACCGAGTGGGAGGCGCCCAGGAGCGGGCCCTCGGGACCCAGCCCGGACACCGACACCGGGCAGGCCGCTCCCGCCGTACGGCCCGTCAACTCGGCCTCCAGCGATGGCAGCAGCCAGGGGGAGAGTCCGGCGAGGGCCCCGCCGAGAACGACCGTCTCGGGGTCGAGCAGATTGACCGCCCCGGTCAGGGCGATGCCGAGCGCCGTACCGGCGTCCCGCAGAGCCCGCCGTACGGCCTCGTCGCCCTCCTCGGCCCGTCCCGCGAGCAGACCGACCAGGTCCTCCTTCGGTTCCAGTCCGGCCGCGCGCAGCACCGCCTCCTCACCGGCGTACTGCTCCAGGCACCCGCGCCCGCCGCACGGGCAGGCGGGTCCGTCCGGGTGGACGGGCACATGACCCAGCTCGCCCGCGAACCCCCGCGTGCCGCGCAGCAGGTGCCCGTCCACGACGACCGCGGCGCCGATGCCGATCTCGGCCGACACGTGCAGGAAGTCGCGCGGGGTGCCGGCGCCGAGCCACAACTCGGCCAGGGCACCGAAGTTGGCCTCGTTGTCCACGGTCACGGGCAGGCCGCCGGGCAGCAGGGGGCCGAGGTCCGCGTCGTTCCAGTCGAGGTTCGGGGCGCGCACGACCGTACGGCCGTCCCGCGCCACCAGTCCCGGCACGGCGACCGCGAGACCGGCGGGCCACAGCCGCTCCCGCTCCGCCTCGGCCACGACCTGGCGGACCATTGCCGTCAGCTCGGCGATCACCGGTTCCGGGGCGCGGCCCCGGTTCGCGCCGTGCCGCACGGCCCGTGCTCGGACCACGCCGCGCAGGTCGACCGCGCACACCGCGAGGTGATCGACACCGACCTCGGCCCCGATGCCGGCGGGACCGCGCCCGCTCACGGCGAGCGCGGATCCGGGGCGGCCCACCCGGCCCGGCCGTTCCGGGCCCAGTTCCTCCAGCAGTCCCCAGCGGATCAGCTCGTCCACGAGGGTCGACACCGCCGCCCGCGTCAGGCCGATATGTGAGGCGACCGCGGCCCGCGACAGCGGGCCCTCCGCGCTGACGGCGTGCATCACCCGGGCGAGGTTGCGCCGGCGCATGCCCTGCTGGGTGTCCGGCAGCGAGCGTCCGGTACCGGGCGGGCGGCCCTCGTGCGGCGATGCGGTCATGCCCTGGTCAATCCTCGGTGTCTGCGGCCGGGCTCAGCTCGGGTGCGGCGGCTGGGCTCAGCGGGATTCCGGCCCCCGCTCCAGCAGCGGGGCCGCGTCGGAGAGTACCCCGCTGATCCGGGCCAGCGTCGCCTCGTCCCGCTCCACTGCGGCCAGTACCGGGCCCGCAGCCGTGTTCCAGCGGCGGGCCACCGCGCCCGGGTCCTCGCCGGTCAGCAGGCCGGCGGCCTGCGCCGCGGCCCCGAGGGCGACCAGCTCTCTGGCCTCCGGGACCTGGACCGGCCGCCCCGACAGCCGCCGTACCGTCTGCTGCCAGGCGGTGCCCCGGGCTCCGCCGCCGATCAGCAGCAGCGGGGTGGTGCGGTCCGCGTCCTGGTCCAGGACCAGGTCGAGCGCGCCGAGCAGCGCGTGCACCGCGCCGTCGTAGGCCGCCTGCAGCAGCTGGCCGGCGGTGGTGTCGTGCCGCAGCCCGTGCAGCAGGCCGGAGGCGTTCGGCAGGTTCGGAGTGCGCTCGCCGTCCAGGTACGGCAGCAGGGTGACGGAGGTGCCGGGCTCGACGGCCTCTCGCTCCAGGCCCAGCAGCGCCGCGACGCGGTCCACCGCGAGGGTGCAGTTCAGGGTGCAGGCCAGCGGCAGCCAGTCGCCGTGCGCGTCCGCGAAGCCCGCCACCGTGCCTGTCGGATCGCCGGGGCGGTGCTTGGAGACGGCGTACACGGTGCCCGACGTACCGAGGCTCAGCACCGGGGTGCCCGGCCGCAGGCCGAGGCCCAGCGCCGCGGCCGCGTTGTCACCGGTGCCCGGCGCCACCAGGGTGCCCTTGGAGAACGGCAGGTCGTGGTGCTCGCGCACGGTGCCCGCCACCTCGCCGGGCCGTACCACCCGGGGCAGCAGCGCCGGGTCGAGCCCCACGTGCGCCAGCGTCTCCTCGTCGTAGGCCTCCGTCCGGGACGCCCACCAGCCGGTGCCGGAGGCGTCCCCTCGGTCCGTCGTGCCCTGTCCGGTCAGGCGCTCGGTCAGGTAGTCGTGGGGGAGCCGCACCGCTCTTGTGGCACGGACCGCCTCCGGCTCGTGCTCGGCCAGCCACGCCCACTTCGTGACCGTGAACGACGCTCCGGGCACGCTGCCGGTGCGCTCCGCCCAGCCCTTCGGGCCGCCCAGCTCCTCCACGAGCCGGCGGGCCTGCGGCGCCGAGCGGACGTCGTTCCAGAGCAGCGCCGGACGTACCGGTTCGCCCCGCTCGTCCAGGGTGACCAGGCCGTGCTGCTGGCCGCCGATGGACACCGCGGCTGCCTCGTGCGCGGGCTCGCCGCACTGGCGCAGCGCCTCGCACAGAGCGTCCCACCACTGGCGCGGATCACTCTCCCGGCCCGCACCGGCGGACACGGCGTGCGGCGCCTGGCCGCTTGCCACGACCTCCCCGGTGGCCGCGTCGACGACCAGCGCCTTTGTGGACTGGGTGGATGTGTCCACGCCGACGACGAGCGGACCCTCGGCTGCTGACATCGGGTTCTCCTCTTCCGCGGCTGCGCGGGATGTGCTGTGAGCTGGCAAGACTTCTGTCAACGACATCGGTCGACGACACAGGCCAATGACATCCGTCGAAGACACCTTGTCGCCGAAGACACACCTTGTCTCTTCCCAGAGGTGCGTCCGCATACTAATTTGTAAACGGCCATGACGAAATAGTCGTACGCAGCAAGGAGTCGCGGCATGAGCTACCAGCCCACCCCCGAGGACAGGTTCACCTTCGGCCTGTGGACCGTCGGCTGGCAGGGAAGGGACCCGTTCGGCGACGCCACCCGCCGTGCCCTCGACCCGGTCGAGACGGTGCAGCGGCTGGCCGAGCTCGGCGCCCACGGGGTGACCTTCCACGACGACGACCTGATCCCCTTCGGGTCCACGGACACCGAGCGCGAGTCGCACATCAAGCGCTTCCGCCAAGCCCTGGACGCCGCCGGCATGACCGTCCCGATGGCCACCACGAACCTCTTCACGCACCCCGTCTTCAAGGACGGCGCGTTCACCGCCAACGACCGCGACGTCCGCCGCTACGCGCTGCGCAAGACGATCCGGAACATCGATCTCGCCGTCGAGCTGGGCGCCAGGACGTACGTCGCCTGGGGCGGCCGTGAGGGCGCCGAGTCCGGCGCCGCCAAGGACGTGCGCGCGGCCCTCGACCGGATGAAGGAGGGGTTCGACCTCCTGGGCGAGTACGTCACCTCCCAGGGCTACGACATCCGCTTCGCCATCGAACCCAAGCCGAACGAGCCGCGCGGCGACATCCTGCTGCCCACCGTCGGTCACGCACTGGCCTTCATCGAGCGCCTGGAGCGCCCCGAGCTGTACGGCGTCAACCCGGAGGTGGGTCACGAGCAGATGGCCGGGCTCAACTTCCCGCACGGCATCGCGCAGGCCCTGTGGGCCGGGAAGCTCTTCCACATCGACCTCAACGGGCAGTCCGGCATCAAGTACGACCAGGACCTGCGGTTCGGCGCCGGCGACCTGCGCGCCGCCTTCTGGCTCGTGGACCTCCTGGAGAGCGCCGGTTATGAAGGGCCCCGCCACTTCGACTTCAAGCCGCCGCGGACCGAGGACCTCGACGGTGTGTGGGCGTCGGCGGCCGGCTGCATGCGCAACTACCTGATCCTGAAGGAGCGTTCGGCCGCCTTCCGCGCCGACCCGGAGGTCCAGGACGCGCTGCGCGCCTCCCGCCTGGACCAGCTCGCCCAGCCGACCGCCGCGGACGGCCTGCAGGCCCTGCTCGCCGACCGCACGGCCTTCGAGGACTTCGACGTGGAGGCGGCCGCCGCGCGCGGCATGGCCTTCGAGCGGCTCGACCAGTTGGCGATGGACCACCTGCTGGGCGCACGGGGCTGAGTGCACGCGCGCGTAGGGGGCCGTTTCCGAGCGGCTCGCCCGCGCGCGTGCTTGCCGTCTTCGGGTGCTCCGGTGGAGGCTGATCGCCCTCCGTGCGGGATGCGGCGGAATGGTGCGGTCCACGACATGAGCGGGTATCAGCTTCCGTGCGCGGGTGGCCTCATGACCGGGCGGTGGCGACTCTGGAGGGTATGTCCCTGCCGCCTGTACCTCCTGTGCCGCCCGGACCGCCGGGCGGCACCCCGCCTCCGCCCGGCGGTTTCGGACCGCCGCAGGGCGGCTTCGGCCCGCCCCCTCCGGGCGGGCCGGACCGGTCACGGCCTCCGGAGCCGTCGCGACGCAGCCGTGGCCTGTTGTTCGCCGTCCTGACCCTCCTCGTGGCCGCCGCTGCCGTCCTCACCGTGGTGCTGATGGCCTCGGGGAAGCACGGTTCGGGGGACGGGAAGGCGCCGAAGGAGAGCGGCACGAGCACAAGCCGCTCTCCCCGCCCCTCCTTCAGGCTTCCCACCGAGCTGCCCAGCCGGCTGCCTTCGCGGCTGCCGACCGAGCTGCCCTCGGGCTTCCCGAGCACGTTGCCAAGCGACCTGGAGTCGATACTGCCCTCGCTCTCCGACGAGCTGCCCTGAAGGCCTCTCACAGGCCTTCGGACAGCCGGACGTACGTCAGGGTCGTCTTGATCCCGCTGTCGACGAGGCGGCCCTGGGCGTCGAACGCGCCCGCTCCGTCGTTCATCCCGAAGTCGTTGTCGTTGATGAGCGCGAGCGTGTCGTGGTCCACGCGCGCGATGCCCTCGATCTTCCCCGGCACACCGCTCACCTTGCCCAGGTCGACGACGAGCCGCTTGCTCAGCACCGGCACGCCGGCCGCGGCCGGGTCGTCCAGCTGCTCCAGCGACGGAGACGTCGTGTCGTCGTCCCAGGGGCCGCCGAGGATGTCGGCCTTCTGCCCCAGCCTGACCAGCTGCAGCCGAGCCGCCTTGTCGGTGCGCTCCTCCACCAGCAGCCGGTCACCGCCGACGGCCACCACCGAGGAGATCTTCAGCTCGGAGGTGTCGTCCTCGCTGGGGTCGACGACGTTCACCGGATCGAAGCGGTAGGCGTACTCCGCGGTGACGGCCTGCTTCCGCGGTGAGAAGCGCAGCAGACGGGTCGTGCGCGAGGCCTCCCCGGCGGCCGTGTCGGGCAGCGAGAGCGGGCTCTGCAGGGCTATCACCAGGTCGCCACAGGGAAGCTGCGCCAGCCCTTCGAAACCGCGGTTGATCTTCCGGTGCAGCAGGACGGACGGCAGCGCCTCCACCACCGGGTAGTCGGCGCCGGTGAGGTTCAGCCCCTTGGGCACGTAGCGAGTGAGCACCCGCCCGCGCGCGGAGACGTGGATGAGCGAGGGGCCGTACTCGTCCACTGACCACCACTCAATAACACACCATCCATTGACCTGCAGAAAGACCGGCGCCCCGGTCCCAGTCTTTGCGGAGACGAGGGGACCGGGGCGCGGTCGTCACCTCTCCAGTGTGGGGCAAAGGATCGGTGACGGCGTACCGCCTCAGTGGAGGGGGCGGAGCGTTCATCCCCCGAGCGAAACCGGGGTATGTGCAAGAGGCATATTGCAAGACCGTACTGTTACAAGCGGTTCGAATGAGTGAACGTCGCGTGAGGGTGCCCGGCGGGACTAGGGGGCGTCGACCGCCGGGCACCCGGCCTATCGGTGGCGCTATGCGCCGAGCAGCTCGATCTCGATCGCGAGAGCGCCGAGCGCCTCTTTCTCGGGCGGGTAGATGCCGCGGATGTTCGCGAGCTGCTGCTCGCGGCTCGCCGTCGGGTTCACGTTCGCCGGTCCCTCGCCGTCGAGCAGCGCCTCGAAGTCGTCGTACGCGGTGACCCGCTTCACGAGCACGTCGCACGTCTCGTCGGTGCCCTTGATCCGGAACCGGATCGTGTCGCCCGCGGCCATGTCGGCGAGGTGCGGGTACCGCACCCGAACCTCGATCGTCTTGCTGCCTGCGGCGACGAGGTCGAAGTATCGGCGGTACAGGTTCAGCTCGTGCCTGCGGGCGGCCCTGGTGTTGCTCATGGGGTTGTGACGCTCCTCGTCGGTTGGGACATTAAGCGGCCAAGTTCGCCGGCCGAGTACGCGCGGAAGAAATGCCGCGGGTTGCCGAGCAGCACGTCGGCCATGTCGAGCAGTCGATCGGCGTACTCGGACAACGAGCCGGGCCACATCCGCGTGTCGAGCATCCAGGGTGCCGAACCGTCAGGCAACGGCGCTTTGCCGTCCCGAATGAGGCTCTTCGAGAGCTTCGCCCCGGTGTCCGTCACGACCTGCGGACAGAACAGCCGGGTCGGCAGTTGCGCGCCGACGAGCCCGATCGCGGTCAAGGCGTTGTCGACGAGGGTCGAGCCGAACACCCAGTCGCCGCCCTTGACCATGACACTCAACCGGTCGCGGTCGACAGTCGCGGCGAGTTCCTTGACGAGGTTTCGGTACAGCGTCGCGAGGTCGAGGTACCCGCCGCCGCTCGGCCCGACGACGACCTCGTACGGCCCATGGTGCAGGCAGATCGCCGACACTTCGGCGTGATCGGCGTCGAACAGGATGCGGGTTCGCTCGGCGTACTTTTCGGCCCACCCGCAGCCCGGTGTCGGGCAGGGGATTCGCACGTGCGGTACGCCGTGTGCCGGGTCGAGCCACCAGCGGGCGGCGTCGATGCGGCGGTGCGCTCGTAACCAGGTGCGCCGGTACTGCTCGGTCTGCTGCTGCCGCGAGTACATCTCGATCGAGTACGGGATCGACAGGCGCTCGGACAGAGCATCAAAGAGCGGCCGGTACAGCTCGTCGACCTGGTCGACGAGGGCGGCCTCGCCGAGCGCGTGTGCGTAGGCGCGCTGGTAGCGGTGCCCCGTTGCGGGGTCGACGACGACCTCGTGCGGCGCGTTGTCGAGGGCGCCGAACAGCACCTCGACGGGGATGCCGAAGCGCTGCCGGACCCGAGCTGCGACGGCGAACGAGAGGGACTGTACGAGGGACGTACCGAGGTGCGGCACGCCGTTGATCTGTGTCCCGACCACGAACGTCACGCGTGACGGGGGCATGGTTCGTATGCGGGGCGCGAGGATGTCCTCGGCCGAGCTGAGCGCGTTCGCGAGCACGGTGTTCGGTGAGACGGGGTGAGCAGTCATGGTCCATCCCTCGGTTCGTGAACGGGATTGCGCCGCCGGGCGGCGGGCGGGGTGTTGCCGAAGAGCAGCGATCGCGCGGCGGGCAGCGTGCGCAGACTCAGCGCCCCGGCCTATACGCGAGCCGCGAGTTCCTCGTCGAGGCTCACGAGCGTGCACTCGTTCAGCCCGCGCACGAGCTGCGCCCCGACCGTCCAGTGCACGAGCGGCGAGTCGAGCGACACGACGTCGGCCCCGACCGGCAGCGGCCTGAGCCGGCCGAGGGTGTACCGGCGCCCGTACACCGCGCACACATCGGACCGGCCGGCCCGCACGGCGACGTTGCCCTTCCACATGTGCGGGCACTGCTCGCGCGCCGTGCGCACGCACTGCAGGCAGATCGGCGGATGAACCGTCAACAGATCCTCGGGCCACCCCGGATAGTCACTGCGGTCGTCTTCGAGCAGCCACAGCACGCCCCGGTCGTCGCGGTCGGCCGGCCCGCCGCACACCTGACACAGCAGCTCGCGCATGGCGCGGCGCTGCCGTACGTGGTGCACCTTGCCGAGCAGTGCGTCGCCGACGCCGGGCGACTCGATCCGGCGCTGCCACAGCAGCCCCCGGTCGTCGCGGTCCGATGCGACCTCGTCGGCGTAGCCGATACGGGTGAGGCCCCGCGCGATCACGGCCGGTTCGTCGACGACCTCGCCCGACCAAAGCGTGATGTACAGGACCGTCGAGGGGCGCTTGCGGCACGTCTTGTGCATGTACGCCGGCGGCAGCCGGTTGCCCCTGTCGTCGCGGCGGGCGAGTTGCTTGCGCGGCTCGCCGTCCTCGATCGGCTGCTCGCAGATGGTGCAGATCACTGCCCGACCACCCGCCGCAGCTCGGTGACGCGCCGGGCGAGTTCGGACACCTGCAGCGCCGCTTGCATCATGTCGCCGAGCTGGAACCCGAGGGCGTCGTCGGCGGCGTCGGCGGCGTTGACGAGCCGGTACCACCGGAACGAGCGGTGCGGCGTCCGGTCGGCCGTGCGCCGGGCGATCGTCTGCAGGCGCTCGATCTCGTCGCGCAGCCCCTCGTCGATCTCGACGAGCCGCTCGTGCCGCGGAATGTCCCGGGTCGAGTCGAACGCAGCGTCGATCAGCGCCGGGATCGGGTCGTCTGTCTGCTGCTCGGCAGACGGGGCGGCGGTCATCGGGCGGTGTCCATCTGCGTGGCGGCGAGCGCCGCGGCGTACGCCTCGTGCAGCAGATCAGCGTCGGTGAACGGCCCGCCTTCCTGCGGCGAGACGATCCATGAGTGCCCGTGCTGCGTGCGCGGGGCGCGCGTCGCGGGGTGCGGCACGGCGATGTGTCCCTCGGTGAGCACCTCGGCGTCGGGCAGGTGCCACTCGGCGGCCGAGCCGACCTTTACGAGCACCTCGACGCCGTCAGGGGTGTGCTGCACCGGGCCGACGGGCGTGCCGTGCTGCCGCATCTGTGTGACGGTCTTCCAGCCGAGCGCGCGCGGCATGCGTACGACGTCCCATGCCTTGCCGACGGGCACGTCGACGAGTTCGCCCTGATCCCATGCGGCGAGCGCGCCGGTCACGCTCGCGCCGACTTCTCTGATCCAGTCGAGCACGACGAACCCGTCGAACCCGCCGTCGGCGACGAGTCGGGCGCCCGCGATGCTCTTGCTCGGTTCCTCGATCACCTGACGACCTCCGGGCGGGCCGTCGACTGAGCGGGGACCGACACGAGGGCGGCGCGCAGTTGCGCGAACAGCGCCTCGGCCTCGGCGCGAGCGAGCACGAGTTCGGGGTATTCCCGCGGCTCGTCGAGGTCGTACAGGGTGATCGGAACGCGCACCTCGCCCGTGCGGCTGTCGCACACGGGTACCTCGCCGCGGCGCAACGATGCGTGTAAGCGGGACATGTGAACCCCCGGTCGGTAGTCGCGAGGTGACGTACCGTAAGGCGACTACCGGCCGGTAACGGGTACAGGTTGTACCCCTGTCCCAGGTTGTACCCCTTGCTCAGACCGCCGTCGGAACGCCGATCGACTCGGCGAGCCGACCCGCCTCGGGGCGCATCGCGCGCGGCGCGTGCCGCCACAGATCAGCGGCGACCGACCGGGCCGACGGCGTGTACGCGACGGTCTCGGCGCCGATCTCGTACGCCATTTTCATCACGTGCAGCGCAGCCGTGCGATCGCCTCGCTGCAGGTGCCCGCGGGCGACCTCGACCCACAGCCGGGCCCGCCGCTCGCGCGAGGGCATGACGTCGGGATCGAGGTCGTCGGCGAGCCCGATCGCCCGCTGCGCCTTACGCAGGTCGGTCGCGACCGACACCGCGTGGAAGTCGACATTCGCGCGGCCGAACACAGTCGACGGGTGCACGTAGTTGCCGGGCAGGCTCTTCGCGACCTGGTCGCCCTTGTCCCAGTAGCGCCACGCGTCGCCCTCGCGGCCGTCGCGGGCGACGGTCACGGCGGCGTGCAACTGCAGCGCCCCGTACACGCCCCTCCAGTCATCGGGGGCGCCGTCGAGGTGCGGGCGGATCAGGTCGGATGCCTCGGTGACCACGCGCAGCGCCTCGTCGGCGTACGACGTCTCTCGCAGGATGTTGCCGAGGTTCCACGCGGCCGCGGCGATCGCGTCGGGCCGGTCCGCCTCTTGAGCAGCCGTCAGAGCGCGGTCGGCGACCACCCACGCGAGTTCGGCCGGGGCGACGTACGCCGTCGCCTGCCCGGTGAGCCGGTAGATATCCGACAGGGCGACCAGGGCGGCGCGGCGCTGCTCGCCGTCGAGGGCGCGCACCGCCGCCTCGCCGTCGCGGATCAGGTCGGGCAGCAGCGCGCCGACCTCGCTGCGGTTATGCGCCGAGGTGTGCCACAGGTTCCATGACTGGTCTATCCGGCCCTGCAGCACGGCCGGGTCGGCGGGCTGTCGGCCGGCGGGCGGGGTGAGGGTCATGGGCCGGGCCATCACGGCGGCCCACACGTCGGGCAGTCCGGGGTGCGTGAGGCGGCCGGTCGGTACCGGCTGCGCCGGGCCCTCGGTGTGCCCGGTGATGGCGGAGAGATCGGAGAGCTGCAGCGCGGCGCCGAGCCGTACGAGCAGCCCATGGTGCGTCAACTCGCGTTCGCCGGACTCGATTTTCTTGAGCCACTCGACGCTTCGGCCGCACATCTGTGCGAGCGCTTCGCGGGTAAGGCCGCGGGATTCCCGCAGCATGCGGATTCGTTCACCTGTAGACAGTTCGCCGGACGGGTCCATGCCGCTCCTTCACGAGCCGGTGCCGTATCGCCAGAGTACGGGCGCAGTCAACGGCGGCAGCACGCGTTGGATCCGGCGTCGTCGGGGCGTGCAGACCTCGAGCATTGTCGTCACTTTGACCCGAATACTCGAGACTCGCCGAACGCACGAAAGCGCCCCTGCCCGGCCGAATGGCCAGACAGGGGCGCAGTGTTCATGCGATCCGGCGTCGCTCGGCCGGCAGCCCGAGCAGCGTCGACGACGAGCTCGGCGACGGGTTGCTCGGCTGCGGGGCGCCGTCGCGCCTGCAGACGAGGGCGTCGGGATCGTCGGCGGGCGCCTGCAGGCTGTACCCGTCCGGGCATGTCTGCCCGTCGCGACCGTCGGTGCCGTCCCTGCCGTCTGTACCGTCCTTTCCCGGCGGGCCCGCGGGACCCATCGGGCCGGCCGGACCGGGCGGCCCGGTGACCCTCGCACCGGGCTCGCCGGACTTGCCGGGCGCTCCGGACGGACCGGCCGGGCCGGGCGACGGCGTGATCGTCGGCGCCGCCTTGCCCGGCTCGCCCTGCGGCCCGCGTGCTCCGGCCGGGCCGGGGATCGGCACCGGTACCTCGGCCCGCGCGGGCAGATTGTCGACCGCCCGCGACGGGTCCGGCGCGGCCGGCGTGCCACCCTTCGCCGTGATCTGCGCTCGCAGCACCCGCACGTCGGTCGCGAGGGTCGACACCGCGTCGCCGCGGCGGTTCGCCTCGACCGCGAGGGCGTCGGCCCGCTGCCCCTCGGCGTCGACCCGCGCCCACACGAGGACGACGGCACCCGCCAGTACGAGCAGCACGGCGGCGACCGCGAGCGACCGCCACCGTTGGGCGAGCGCATGCTGAGTGCGCGTCACGTGGGTTGCCCTCCTAGCTCGACGATCCGATCGCGCAGCCGGGCTTTCTCGGCTGTGAGCGCCGTGATCTGTTCGTGTAGCGCTGCCTTGTCGGACCGCTCGGCGGCGAGTTCGGCGTACGCCGCGGCGAGTAGTCGCTCGGTCTCGACGAGTCGGTCGCGCAGCTTGTCGCGCTCTTCCTGCAGGTTGTCGACGAGCGTCGAGTAACCGCCGAGCACGGCGCCGGACTGCGAGGCAGCGTTCGCGCCCCGATGCCCGATCAGCGCGGCGGCGGCGGCCGCGAGCCCGGCGACCATGGTTCCGACGGCGCCGAGCGTCGCAGCGTCCACGCGGGACCTCCGAGGGTGGTGCAGTGGGGGGTGTGCCGACGGCGGTAACGCCGCGGTCACCCGCTGGTCGAGTCGCCGAGGTACCGAGCGCCGTCGACCGGTTCGAGCGTCTCGAACTTGGGATACGCCGGCGGCCGCGCCCACCCGAGCAGTACGCCCGCGATGTTCTGCAGTGCGGTTCCCTTCGAGCGCTCGCCGACCACTTCGAGCAGCCGGAACAGCACGTAATACGCGGCGGCGAGCGCGACGGTTACGACGCTAGTCGCGGTCGCACTGTTGACGTCGAACCCGGCGCGCACGGCGAGGGTGAGCAGCCACCCCGCGACGAGCGGCACGCCGGTGCGCATGAAACTGACGAACAGACCGGACATGGGCCGGCCCCCTTCCGATGATGGGTGAGCCGGCCGCCCGGCGGCGGCCGGGCAGCGGTCACGCGACGACGTCGAACCCGTGCTTCTGGCCGAGCCGCTTGAGCGTCGTCATGCCGGGCGTGCCGTCGGCGTCGCCGCCCGGCTCGGTCCCGTGGAACCCGCACCGTTCCTGCCACAGGCTGTAGGCGCTGTGCGTGGCCGTTCCGGCGTGCCCGTCGGCGTACTGCCGGGCGAGCAGCCGCTCGGCGACGAGCGCGTTCTCGACGTAGATCGTCGGCTCGTACGAGACCGGCGTGCCCTTGCGCGGCGCGTCCGTCTTGAATGCCTTGATCAGTCGCGAGAGCGACACCTGCGGGCGCTTCGAGCCCGAGCTGCCGCCCGTGGTGGTCGTCGGCTCGGGCTTGTACTTCGGCCGGCCGTACCCGGCGATGCTGGCCTCGGTGCGCACGCGCCTCGCGCACACGTCGGCCGTGTTGCCCTCGACCGTGAACACGTTCGATCCCGAGACACCCGTGACGATCCCGACGTGATCGATCCGAGCGATCTCGTTCGTGCCGCCCCAGTCGAAGAACACGACGTCGCCGCGCCGGATCCCCTTCGCGCCGGCGTGCCACTGTCCGGCTTCCTTGAAGCGCTGCGCGTGAGCCACGGTGTATGCGTAGTCGGTGCCGAAGCACACCGCGTCGTACTCGCCCGACTCGACCGCGGCGCGGGTGATCGTGGCGTCGCACCATGGCCAGTTGCCCACGTACGCCGCGCCGTTCCTGGCCCGGTACCACGACTGAATTTCGTTCGGTTCGCCGGTACCTATCCAGCGCTCGACCGCCTTGACCATGCCTTCGAGGCTCATGCGGACTCGCCCCCCTTCGCGCTGTCCGCGGCCGGGGCGGCGCCCTGGTCGGCCGCCTCGACCTCGCCCTCGTCGGCCGGCTCGTCGCCCTCGACGACGAGCTCGGGCCCGGTGTGGAAACCGGCCATGTCCGCCGGGCCGAACGCCTCGGCGAGCAGCCGCTGCTCGTCGTCGACGGTCGGCCCGTTGCCGGTGCGCACGAGGTGCGCCGCTTGCTCTTCCTGATCGCCGAGCCGCTCGGGGATCGGCCGTGTGTCACCCATGGGTGAGCCCCTTCTGTCCGGGCATGAGAAACGCCCCGGCCGGGTCGGCTCGGGGCGTGGAATGGGGGGAGTGGTCAGCTCGTGTAGGCGTACGCCATGATCCCGGACCCGGCGCCGAACGCGCCGGCCGTGAACCCGGTACCGCTCACAGTCGGCGGGGTCGACAGACCGGTGTCCGTGCCGCCGTAGCCCGGCGACATAGACGCGATCACGTCGGCGACGCTTCCCTCGCCGGCGAGGTTCGGCTGCGTCGTCGCTTTGACCATGACACCGAGGTAGTGCAGCCCGGTGTACGTCGTCGTGTACGACGAGGCGCTGCCCGCCGTCGTCTGTGCGATCGCTTTCGTCATCACGGTGTTTGCGGCCCATGCCGTCGTTGTCTGGTCGGCGGTGCGCGCGAGCATCTTGCGAGACGAGTCGTGAAGCGAAAACCACCAGTTGGTAGGCGTTCCGGCGGCCGTGCCGCCCGACACGAAGGTGAGGTTCGAGACGACCGTGCCCCGCGGCAGCCATATCGGCACCAGGTACAACGTGCCCGACGTCGGCGTCGACGTCGTACCGCAGCGCAGGCGCGACGTCGTCTCGAACCGGCCGGCCGGCCGCAACGCCGCTTCGAGGGCGGGCAGCGCGGTGAGGTCGCCGTCGACCGGGTTCGTTCCGGGCAACGCCTGCATGCCGCCGGGTCCCGTCGTCGGAACTGCCGTCGACACCGAAAGCGCGGTCGAGGCGTTCCAGCCGTTCCCGGCGAGGTCGTTGTGCAGCAGTACGCAGTCGGTCGCCGAGGCTGCGAGCGAGAACCCGTTCGCCGTCGACCCCGAGCCCTTACGCACCTTGTTGCCGATCGCCGTGCAGCGGGCGGCGTTCGTCGAGAACCGGATACCAGCCGACGAGGCGGCCGTGATCTTGTTGTTGACGACGAGCGCGTCGGTCGCGTTCGTCGTGCCGTCGGCGCCCTGCCCCACGAACACGCCGAAGTTGCTCGACGTCGTATCGACCGTGTTCGAGGACACGACCGCGTCGACACTGCCAGACACGTTGAGCGCGTTACTGCCGGCGTTCCGCACCGTGTTCGCGGTCATGTTGACGCCGTCCGAGTAGTGCCCGTATAGGCCCGTGCCCGACGTCGAGTCGACCGTGTTCCGGCCGAGGCTCGGCGCCGCGCAGTACTCGGCATGGACGCCGTTGCCCGTGATCGAGCGGACCGTGTTCCCGCTGATCGATACCTGCGGGATCCGGTACGCGGCCGCGCCGATCACGCGGATACCCGAGTCGCTCGCGGCGCCCTCGCAGGTGTTGTCTCGGATCGCCACACCGAACGGAGAGATCGGCGTCGTCGCCGGGTCCGGCAGCGCGTAGCGGATTCCCGAGTTGCCCGTGTTCCGGATCGAGTTGCCCCGGATCAGCGCCCGCGACCAGCCGTACGCATAGATGCCATCCTGCAGGGCGCCGTCGATCGTGCAGTCGAGCACCTTGATGTTGTCGTACACGACACCCGACGTCAGGGTGTGGCTGCCCACGGCGCGGCCGAAGTTGCCGAGCCGGCTCGACGGGCCGAACCGGCAGCCCTCGACGCGAATGTTCTTGCTCGCCGTGTTGTCGAACGAGCCGATCGACGAGCTGCCGCTCTTGGCCATGTCGACTTGAATCGCCTCGGAGAACCCTCGCGTGCCGCCCGAGCTGTTGTCGCGGAACCCGTAGAACTGACAGTTGATCGCCCGGCCGCCGTCGGTCGAGTTGAACTCAAGGGCGTGCGCAGTGCTGCAGTTGAGCACGGTCACGTCGCGAACCGTGATGTCTGAGCAGTGCACGAAGTTGATCACGTCGGTCTCGCTGGTCACGCTGCCGGTCACGCCGTCGGCTGCGTTGCCGTCGTACGTGCCGCCGAGCAGCGTGATATGTGAGTGCCCGGCGTACCCGGCGAACGTCTCGGTGCCGGTGAAATTCCTCAGGATGCCCGAGTTGCCGATCGCGCGGAGCGTCGCCCCGTAGGCGAGCAACGTTGTGTTGTCGTAGATCACGAGGAACGTCGACACGCCGTACGTGCGGCCGGGCGGCAGGAAGACGACGCCGCCGCCCGCGGTGTGCGCGGCGTCGAGCTGCGCCTGAATCACGGCGAGGTCGTCGGCGGTGCCGTTGCCGACAGCATCCTTCACGACGAACCATCGTTGGGCCGACTGGTCGCCGAGGTTCGGCGCGCTGATCGGCGACTCGAACGTGACCGGGCCCGCGACCGACTGCGGGTCGGGGTCGTCGAGGTCGAGTTTCCCGCCGACCTCGGTGAGCGCCGCCTGCGCCGTTTCCAGGGCGCCCGAGGCGACCTCGCGGCCGGTCTCGTACCACCGGATCGGGTTGCCGGCGGCGTCGAGGTACTCGAACTCGATCGCGGTCACGTCGTCGACTTTGAAGGTTCGGATCGCGCCCGGCTGCGACGACGTCGACGCGTTCGTGCGCAGCTCGCCGATCGGGGTCGAGCCGTCGTCCTCGTACAGCGCTGTGATCTGCTCGCCGGTACCGGCTCGGCGCACGAGCACCGGATAGTCGGGCACGACGTCGCCGGCCGCGGTCGTGAGGACGTCGGCGGGCGTGCCGCCGTAGGTGTAGAGCGCCACTGCAGGCAGCCCCCTTTCAGTCGAGCCAGTACGAGCCGGATATGTCGACCCACGTCGTCCCGGTGCCGTCTTGCGTGTACCAAATGAGCGAGCCGGCTGCGCCGAGGCTGTTTGAGTCCTGGTCGTGGCTGAAAGCCTCCATCCGGCCGACCGCGGTCGCCGGGTCGCCGGTGAGGGACTGCCCGCCGTCCCAACTAGCGATCTGTGCCGGTATGCAGTCGTCGGGCACGGTGCCGAGCTTGACGCCACTGACCGGGATCACGGTCCCGTCGACCTTCTCGACCCGGCCGCGCAGGT
The DNA here is from genome assembly GCF_053597295.1 of Streptomyces sp. NPDC001450. Lineage (NCBI taxonomy): Bacteria > Bacillati > Actinomycetota > Actinomycetes > Kitasatosporales > Streptomycetaceae > Streptomyces > Streptomyces sp. NPDC001450. The sequence goes on along the minus strand of NZ_JBSFHY010000006.1, from coordinate 239,391 downwards.
ACACCTGCCCGCGGTCGATCCGAACCTCGGGCGTCGTCTGTCCCGGCTCGTATCCGCTCGCGAGGGCGATCGGTCGCCACGCCGCGAGCGGCTCGGAGATCACGGCCCACGTGTTCGCGGTCGCGCTCGTCTTGAGCCACAGCGACCCGTTTTCGGCCGACACGAGCGTGTGCAGCGGCGCCGTGGCGTACTGCGCGTCGCGCTCGGCTTTGTCGACGACGTGCTGCACGAGGTGCGGGTCGACTGCGAGCCCGAACGCTGCGAGCGCTCCGGGCCCGACCGGGGCGTCGCCGCCACCGGGGATCGGGAGTTGAGCGCGACCGACGGTTGCCATAGGCACCCCTAACTGAACGTGATGGTGATGGATCCGCCCTGCACCGACATGTAGTCGCGGCTGCCGCTCGCATAGATCGCGAGCCCGCGCGCCGAGCCCGACGCGAGCGCCGCACGCCACGACGCCGGCAGCGTCGCCGTACCGGTCGCCCCGACCGACAGCGACAGCAGATCTTCGGGCCCGTCGCCGAGGTTGAGCTGCCCGGACGGCGCCGAGGTGTAGCCGTGCAGGTACAGGTGAATGGGGCGCTTCGCGTTGGCGCCCGTGCCCTTGCGGCGGGTGAGCTTGACCGTCATGGACGCGACCGACTTGCCCGAGCACGCGTCGGCGATCGCGCTGCCGTAGAACCACGCGCCCCGCCGGTTCCCGCCGCCCGTCCAATCGCCTTGCGTCGGGTACGAGGCGTAACTGTCGGGCCGGCCGTTGCGCCAACTGCCCGAGTCTGTCGGCGAGATCGTGACCGGTTTCGGCGCCCGGCTCGGCGGGGCGTCCGGCGAGGTGTCCGAGGTCGCGGCGACTTGCCCGTACAGCTCGACTTTCCCCTCGCTGTTCTTCCGCATGAACAGCGTTACCGGCCCTTGCCACCCGGTCCCGGACGGCGCCGCCGTGCCCCATGTCGCCGCCCGGATCACCTGATTGTCGAGGGCGACGTCGGCCGCGAGCGACCGAATCGTCTCCTCGTCGACCTCGCCGGGATCCTCGCCGAGCCGCCACATCACGACCGGCCGCGAGCCCGGCCGCAGCGCGACCCAATCGCCCGCCTTGCGGTTGCGGTACGAGTCGACGCACGGCACGTCGAGCAGCAGCGCCCCGCCGTACTGCACGTTCACGCCCGCGTCAGTTACGTCGATCACCTGCGCCGACACCGTGCCGCCCGCGCCGGCCGACCTCTGCACGACGGCGAGGTCTTCGCCGAGCGCGCGCGCTGCCTCGCTCGTCAATTCGTCCTCCGGGTAGTCGTCCGGGTCGAGCAACTCATCGAGGCGGCGCCGAGGCTGTACGAGAACGAGTCGACGATGTGCCGCTGCCACTCGCCCGGCCGCACCTCGACCTCGACGACGTCGCCCGCTTCGAGGGCGGGGTGACACACCGCGTCGAACGTGAGCGACGACGCCACGCCGAGACTGTCGGCGAGCTTGGACTGCCCGACGGTGTACGCCTGCGCGGTCGAGGTGATCAGCGCCGACGAGTACTTGTCGACGCGCAGCCGGACCCACGGCAGCCCGAGGCGCTGTGGTGCGAGCGGGTCGCCGATCGGGTCGGGCCCGGCGTACGTGAGCGAGTTCGGGTCGTCGTCCCACGCGTAGACCGGGCCGACCGTCGCCGAGCCGTCGCCGCCGTCGCCGCTAATGACCCACAGGTTCGTGAGCCCGTCGGCCGATTGCTTCGAGGTCGGTTTGACCAGGGCGACGCCGTACGGGATCCGCCACACGACCGGGTTGTCGAGCGTCGGTGTCGGCGCCATGGTGGGTACGCCGCGGGCGTCGCAATACACCTCGCCGGCGAGCGCCGCGGCGATCCCGGTTGCCGTGCCGCTCGTGTCGGTGCCGCCGGACAGCGCCTGCCACCGGTCCTCGTCGACGACGAACTGCGGCACGGCCGTCGAGCGGTCGGCGCCCGGCCGCCATGAGACGACCGCGCCGGGCAGCGCCTCGGCGACGAGCGGATCGACGAGGTTCCCGGCGGCGTCCGGGCCGAGGGTGCGCGCGACCGGGAACTTAGCGCCGCGAATCACGTCTTCGAGCCCGAGGAGATCGACCGTTGCGCCGAGCCGGGTCTGCTCGAAGTCGTCGAGGACGTACGTCCCGGCCGGGATCCATGCGACGTCCATGCGCGGCCCGGCGATCCCCTGCCACAGCCGCACGCGGGTCGCTTCGAGGTTGACGCCGCTACGGCCGAGGGGAACGCCGAGCAGTTCGGCCGACGCGCTGTACCGGCAGTCGGCGCCGCGGTCGACGCGCACATCGGCGTCGCCGAGCTGCGGCACCGGTACCCACGACTGCCCGCCGTCGTTGGACCATTCGGCCCGCCGCGGCCGCCTCGTCGGGCCGAGCACCGCGCGGTGCACCGCGTCGGGTACGGGCAGCATCAGACCGCGCCGTTCGTCGACAGCGACGCCCACGACGAGTACGAGGCGGCGACCGCATCCCATGTGCCGAACCGCTCGGCGAGGGCGTCCCACGACCAGGACGGCAGCCGCAGCGGCTGCTCGGCCGTGTCCGGGCGCACGGTCGGTGTGATCGTCCACCCGAACCGGTACCCCTCGCTCGCTCCGAGTTTGCCGGTCGGCGTCGGCCCGGTGACGTCGCCGGGCACGTGAAAGCTGTCAGGGAACAGGTATCCGGGCCGAGCCTGCGCGAGCAGCACACCCGCGCGCAGCAGCTCGCGCACGCGGTCGACGTCCTCGGGCGGCACGTCGACGGTCACCTGATACGCCTCGGCCGACGCCGTGTCGTACGCGACAGCCACGTACGGCGAGCCGGCGATCTCGGCCGTGTCCTGCCGTGCGGTCGAGGTGCCGCCCGACCAGTCGACGACCATGACCCGCATGGACATGCCCGGCTCGTCGACGCTCTTGATCCACAAATCACGGTCGTCGCCCGGCGCGGGCGCGGGCACGGTGACCGCGAGGGACGACGCCGGGCCGGTCGTCCCGTCGGCGTACACCGGGGTCGCGGTGTAGACGACGGCGACGCCGAGCGGCGCCTCGGCGTCGTACGCCGTACCGACGCCCTCGACTGCCCACGCCGGGTCGGCCGACCGGACGGGCACCGGGGCGGCGGCGCCCGGATCGGTCCGTGTGATCCGCACCTGCATGACGCTCGCCGCGGCGGGCAGCGCCGTCCCGGCGGTGTAGTTGACCGACAGCACGACGCCGGCCCACACCTCGTCGACGAGGGCGGCGAGCCATCCGTCGGGCGAGGTGATCCGGTCCGGCGGCGTCACGTGCGGCGCCGCCGGGTCGACGATCATCGGCATGCCTTACCCCTTCTTTGATCCGGCGCGGCTGCGCCTGCGGACGTCGGCGAGCCCGGCGTCGACCCGCTCGTCGACAACGGCGACCATCTCGCGCTCGCCGACGCGCAGCACGAGCGTGTCGCCCGGCTGCAGCCCGCCCGCCTGCGCCTGCGCCGCCGCGGCCGGCATGACGGGCGGGATCGCCGCCGTGCCGAGCCGCTGCGCGCCCGCCCGTACTGCGGCGAGGGACTTCTCGGTGCCGACGACGACGCCCGCGCCGACCATCTCGCCGACCCGCTGCGTTTCGCGGCTCGGCGACTTGATCTTGAGCTTGTGCTCGATCGAGTCGACGAGGACGTCGCCGAGTTTCTTCATCTGCTTCTGCAGCTCGGCCTCTTGCGCCTTGAGCCCGGTCAGGAATCCCTTACCGGCCTGCGAGCCCGCGTCGTACATCGCGTCGGCGAGCGTGTTGCCGTACGAGGTGCTCAGCTTCGCGCCGCTCTTGGCGAGCGAGTTGATCTTTTTGATATCGCCCGCCGACGCCCCGGCGACGAGCTGCGCGAGGTTGCTGTCGGGCCCGGCCGCGACGAGCTGCTGAATGACGGACTGCGACACGCCTTTCTTCTGTGCCGTCTTGATGAGCGACTGGAACCCGGCGATCGACTGCTGTTTCGACTGCATGCCGGCGATCAGTCCGCCGACGCTGGTGACGTCGCCGAGGTTCGACAACGACATGTAGTCGGCGGCGCTCTTCCGCTGGTCGGCGGCCGCTTGCTTGGCCGTGGCCAACTTCGAGGCGACCGCGTCGCGTTGCTTCGCGAGCGACTGCAGCTTGCTCGACGTCTTGCCGACCTGGTCGGCGAGCGCCCGACCCGCCTTACCGGTCTTCCGCAGGTCGTCGGCGAGACTCTTCGCCGCCGACGCGATCGACGAGGCCGAGCCGGTCAGGCTCTTCGTGAACGAGGTGAGATCGCCGGGCACTTGCTTGCGGGCGGCCGCTGCCACCTTCGCGCCGCTCGTGCCCTTTGCGAACCCTCGCAACATGCCGAGCCCGGCCGCCATGCGGAGCGAGGTGCGGTTGTCGTACACCTCGGCGTCGCCGGACCCGAACCGGATGAGTTCCGGCCCCCGTTCGCCGACCCATGCGAGTTCACCCCGCTTCGGCCGGCCGCCCTTCGCGTACCCGCCGGGGCGGTTGTACGCCGAGGCGAGCGAGCCGTACCTCGACAACGCGTACCGCATCGAGGCGTACACGTTGGCGAGCGGGTCATAGATGCCCCTCGATCGGAGTTTCCCGGCGTACGCGTTGAACGTCGCCCCGATCGTCTGCATGAGCCCGCGCGACGGGTCGCCGTTGCGCGCGTTGATGTCCCAATTGTTGATCGCGCGCGGGTTGCCGCCCGACTCCTGGTTCATCCTGCGCAACACGATCGGCAGCAGACTCGCCGGCTGCCCGACCATCTTGAGCGCCTGCAGGACAACGCTCGACCACCGCTTGACCCCGGACCCGCCGACGTCACCCGACCCGCCGCCGAACGCCGACGTCGCCGCGTTGACGACCTTGTCTTTCAGGCTCGACAGCATCTTGATCGGCACCTTGCCGATCATCTGCGCGAACTTGCTCTGACCGATCTTGCCGATCTTGTCGCGAATGAACCCGGTCGCCTTGTCCCACAGCTTGCCGGGGTGCGCGAGGAAATCAACGCCGTCCATCACGGCGCCGCCGATCGCCTTCGCCTTGTCGCCGAGCCATCCGGCGACGTCGCCGATTACGCCGCCGCCCGCCAGTAGCTGAGTGCCCGCCGCAGCGTGCAGCGCGAGCGCCCGCTGCCTGTACCGCGGGTCGGTCGGGATCACGAACTCGGGGTACTGCCGCCGCCCCTCGCCGACGATCGCGGTCGGCTTGTTCACCTTCATCGGCGCGGCCGCGCCCCACGGGCCGACCGTGCCGCCCTGTGCGAGCAACTTCGGCGCAGCGGGCAGCTTGCCGAGTCCGACGAAACCCGCGACTTTGTCCCAAACGGCTTTGATCCCGTGCGTATACACGGTATTGATCACAAAGTTGACAGGGCGCTTCGTGAGATCCTCGATCTTGCCGAACGCCTTGCCGATCGCGTCCCGAGCGCTCCCGAACGCGTCACCGACCAGCCGTACGCCGGTCTTCGCGGCGTCGAACGCAGGCTTCAGCGCCTTGGACCACAGCCACGAGGCGGCCGAGCCGATCCCGTCGAAAGCGGGTTTGATCGCCGTTCGGTACAGCCACGAGCCGGCCGCGCCGAGCGCGCGAACGCCCGCCTTGAAATAGCCGAAGATCGTGGTCACGCCGCCCCACCACCACGAGACGAGAGTGACAATCCCGCGGAACGCCGGCTGCAGCGCATTGCGGTACAGCCACATGCCGACCGCGCCCGCGGCCCGCAACGTCGACATGACCCCGTCGAACGCAGGCTTTAGGACCGTGCCGTACAGCCACACCGCGACCGCAGCGATCCCGTGGAACGCCGGGGCGAGCGCGTTCTGCCACAGCCACGTGCCGACCGCCGCGAGCAGTTTGAACGTCGCGACAAGCGGCAGGATCACGAGCACGGCGACGACCGTGAACAAGATTTTCGCGCCCGTCGCGATCGCCGAGAACGTCGGCGCGAGCACGTTCGACCACAGCCACGACGCCGCGGTGCCGACCGCCTGCAGCCCGGTCCAAATGCCCTGCAACGCAGGCTTGATGAACCCGTTCCACGCGGTCATTGCGGCCGCTTGGATGCCTTGCCAAGCACCCTGCACGATCGCCCGGAACGTCGCCGACTTGTTGTACGCGACGACCAGCGCGGCGCCGAGCGCGAGAATCCCGACGATGATCAAACCGATCGGGTTCGCGGTCATCACGGCGTTGAACGCTGCCTGCACGCCGGTCGCGATACGCGTGATGTTCGACCACAGCAGGATCGCGCCGCGGTACACCGCGAACACGCCCGAGACGATCCCGACCGTGATCGCCTGCGCCGACAGAATCGCCGTCAGACCGAGCGCCGCGACGCCGACCGGGATGAGCCACGCGCCGTAGCTCTTGAGCCATCCGGCAGTTGCGGCGAACGCGCTGCCGACTCCCTTCGCGGCGGGCACGAGATACGAGACGAGGGCGCCGCCGACCGTCCTCGTCGGCGGCAGCACGTACGTCATCAGGAACCGGCCGGTATCCCGCAGTGCGGGCAGCGCGTACCGCGCCGCGAAGTTGGCCATGCCTTGCAGCGCCTGCCGCTTGAACACCTCGACGTCGTGACTCGCGGTGCCGCTGAGTTGCTTACCCATGCGGCCCGCGGCGCCGCCGACCTTGCCGATCCCGGCGGCCGCCTTGCTCGGGTCGAGGGCGAATAGCGCCCGCCCCAAATCCTCGGCCTGCGTGCCGAACAGGCTCGTCGCCGCCTGCGCTTGCTTCACCGGGTCTTTGATCCCGCGCAGCCGGTCGAGGGTGAGCTGCAGGACACCGTTCGCGGACTTCCCGCCCTTGGCGAACTTCGCCGCCATGTCGTCGGCGTTGAGCCCGAGCGCCTTGAACCCGGTCGCCGTCGTCTTGCTGCCGTCGACGGCCCGGATGCTGAATTCCTTGATCGAGTCGGCGACGAGGTCGCCGTCGCGTGCGCCCGCCTGCAACCCCTGATTGATCAGACCGATCGCGGTCGAGCCCGACAGACCCGCCTTACGCCACTGCACCGAGTACTCGTTCACGGTGTCGATCAGGTCGCCCGCCTTGTCGGCGCCCGACTGGAACCCGGCCGTCAACAGGTCGAACCCCTGCTTCGCGTTCTTGACGAGGCCCGTGCGCATGAGCTGCCCGACAGCTTTCGTGCTCTCGCCGACGTCGGCGTCGAACACGTCGGCGAGGTTGAGTGCTGCCTTAGACAGCCCGGCGAGTTCCTTCTGCGGCGCCTTGAGCGCGGCGACGCCGTTCTGCTGCAGGCTCTTGAGCGACTCGTCGACCTGGTCGATCGACTCGCCGTACCCGTCGGCGTACACCTTCCCGGCAAGCTTGCCGGCCCGAGCGGACTCCTTCTGTGTGAGCCCGAGCGAGGCGCCGAGTTTCGCGGTCGCCTTGTCCTGGTCGACCGCCTCGGCGAACCCGGCAGCGAACAGCGCGCCGCCCGCCGCGGCGACGCCGGCGACACCTGCCTTCAGCTTGCCGCCGATCCCGCCGAGGAACCCCTCGCCGGCGCTATCGCCTGCAGACGAGCCGGCCCGCGCCGACTCGCCCGTGATCTGCTGCTGCAGTTGCCGGCCGAACCCGCGCGTCTCGGGAACGACGGACACGTACCCGACGCCGACCTCGACCGGCATGCGTGATCACCCCTTATCGGGCAGCACCTGCGATGTGATGTGTTCGTACGCGGCCCGCGCCTTGGCCCGGTCCCGCTCGGCCGTGGCCTCGGATTCCTCGGGCATCGGATCGCCCGGCCGCCAACCCGGCTCGGGCCACGGCATCGGCCGTTTCTTGGGGTCGCGATTGGCGTTCACGAACGCCGTGAAGAGCAGCGACAAGAGGTCGCGCGTGTCGGCGGCCGCGTAGTCGAGCGGCTGCCAGGTGTGCCCGTTGTGGGCGCGGGCCGTGGCACTGTCCGGGGGCAGCGCCTCGACGAGGACCCGCAGCAGCCGCAGCGTGACCTCGCCTCGCCAGTACGCCGCGAGCGGCCCGCCCTTGCCGAGGCTGCTGCCGTAGTAGCGGATCAGGTCTGCCTCGACCGCCTCGGGATGCTCGCCGAGGACGTCGAGCACGCTGTACGTGTAGACCTCGACGACGTCGTCGCCGTCCGGGTCTACCCCTTCGTAGGGCGCACCTTGCTGACCTTGTCCTGCGCCTCATTCCGGATGCCGACGTACAGCAGCATCAGCGAGTTGACGTCGCCGCCGGCCGCGATGAACTCGGGGTACTGGTCGCCGAGCAGGATGCGGGCGCCCGCCTGGTCGCCCTTCGCTTCGTTGAGCTGCTCCTGCAGGTCGTCGGGAGTGAAGATCGGATGCGGGAACGAGAACACGGCGGGCGCGTCCTCGGGTCCGACCTCGAACTCGACGCGCTCGCCGTCAACCGCCTCGACGTACGACCGCCGTACGGTCTCCAGCCGGTACCGCTTGCCGTTGGGCTTGCTCATGATCGTGTGCCTTCCTTGGGTGAGCTGCGGGTGAGCGTTCGAGGGCGGGGGGCGGTCGGGGCTCACCCAGAACCGCCGCCCCCCGCCCGATCAGGGGGGCGTCACGGGGTCGCGAGCGACCGCCAGCCGGGCCCGTCGATCCAGTTGCGGCACGAGGTGCCGACGGCGCTGTCGCGGTACGCGGTGAACGTGACCGGCCGCGTTGTCGGGTCCGAACGACCCCACTGCTCGTCGTCCCTGTCCGTGAGCCGGGCCCGCGGCATGAACTTGACGACGTAGATCTCTCCGCCGTCGTCGCCGTAGTCGAGACCGATGAACAGCAGCCTGCGGAACGGGTTCGCGGGTGTCTTGGCCCGGTCCCACGTCCACGCGGCCGAGCCGATCGCGGGCAGCGCGCCGGTACCGGCGAGCGGCAGCCCGTTGTACAGCGCCACGGCGGCGGCGTTGGTTTCCTGCGGCGCGAACGTCGCCGTGAGCACGTCGCTTTCGACGTCCGAGCGGGTCGGCTCGGACGACTGCGACGAGGTGACGTCACTCATCGACACGTCGCTCGGGAAGCTGACGCCGTCGTCGGTGGTGTAGCCGATCGGCGTGTACCCGGTCGGGATCGCGGCGAGGCTGCCGTCGGTGTTGAACGGGTTCGTGATCGCCGCGACGGAGATATCGGCCGCGTAGATCGCCTGTACGAGCTGCTTACGGATGTACTCGGTGTGCAGCCCGTCTTCGAGCGACACCGGGGGCGGTGTGGTCATGCTGTCTCCCTCCATGGGAAACCCCCGGCCGGTGACCGGTCGGGGGTGTGATGTCTGGTGGCGGGTGAGCCGGCGATCAGGGGGCGAGGCGGGCGCCGCGCAGCGACACCTCGACGGCGAACGCGATCCGGTCCTGCCCCGACTCGGGGTCGGGGAGGTTGCTCGGTCCGCCGACTTCGGCGACGTCGTACGCGACGACCCCACGCCAACCCGGCATCGCGAGCAGCAGCGCGCGGGCGCGGCCGGCGAGGTCGTTCGCCGCCTCTTCCGACTCGCCCCAGCAATGCACGTCGATCCGCGGCCGGTCCGTGATCCGGTCGAGGCGAGTGCCGCCGATCCGTTCGAGCCGGATGAACCGAGGCGGCCGCGGGTTCGGTACGCGCGTGCCGACCGGCACGTCGTACCCGCCGTCGACGAGCACGTCGCGCAGGTAGGCCCGAACGACGGCGACACTGTCGGGGAACCCGACCGGGGCGCCCATCACTCGACCTCGCGCGCGGCGTCGAGGGCGCGCAGCAGTGCCCGCCGTGACACCTCGGGGTCGCTCGTCGAGTAGTCGCCGATCACGGCGCCGCGCACGCGGTGATCGCCGGTCTGTATGTCGACCCGGAACTGCCCGCCGAACCCGTCCGCTTTCGAGGCGGCGGTCGCGGCCGCCTCGGCTGCCCGCACCTTCCGCTCGATCAGCGCGCGCACCTCGGGCGCCTTCAGAAACGAGGCGATCCCGCGTCGGTTGGGTACGAGCCGCTGCACCATCCGATCACCCCTCGACGGTCTTGAGTCGGATCTCGTAGTGATGGAACTCGACCGGGGTGTACGCCGGTCCGGGCGGCCCGATCACCTCGAAGTCGAGCCCCTGCCAGTGCACGCGCGCCGAGCCGTACACCGTGAGCGGCCGGCCGTCGACGTCGACCGGGTTGCAGATCATGAGCCATTCGCCGATCTGTGCCGCCCTCTGGTCGGTGTCCTCGGCGCCCGTGTTCTGCTGCAGCCACGCGTCGACCTCGGCGTGCGTCGTCGCGGCCGGCGACCAGTCGGCGACCGTGTTGCCGTACCGGTCCGTCGTGCTGCCGGGGTGCTCGACGTCGACGAGGTGCGGCAGCACGTCGCCGGGGATCACAGCCGACCCCCGATACGGCCGGTGTGTCGCCACGCGTCGGGATCCGCCTGCCAGCCCGGCAGCCCCTCGTCGGCGACGCCGAGCGTGTATGCGGCGTCGGCGTCGGGGTCGGTGACGTCCTCGGGCGCGAGCTGCGCTTTCTCGTCGTCGGTGAGGTACAAACCGCCGTCCTCGCCGAGCGACTCGGAGTACTGGCCGATCGTGCGCTGCCGGTACCCGCCCGGATTGGCCATGACCCGCCGGACGACCGCGACGCAGATCGCGCGCAGCGTGCCCGCGTCGGGTGTGTACCCGGCCGGGATATGCCGCTGCATGAGCGCCGACGCGTCGTCGAGGTACGCCTCGACCTGCGCCCGCCGCGGGCTGCCCTCGGCGAGGGTGACGGCGGCGCGCGCGGTGTAGTCGTCGACCGTTGCGAACGCCGCCACCGCCCTACTCCTCTCGCTCGACGACGCCGGCCGACTCGCACGCCGCGATGATGTCCTCGCGGCTCATGTCCGAGTCGACGCCGACGCCGTGCTGCTCGGCGAACGTCCGCCACGCCTCGATTCCCGAGCCGCGACCCGAGCGGGGCGGCGCCTCGCCCTCGCCCGTGGGCGCCTCGGCCGAGGAATCGGCGGCCGACGTCCACGCGTGGTCGCCGATCCGCTTCGCGACGTCGGCCGGTACGTCGCTGTCGGGCCCGTACGCGACGCCGCCGACGTGCACGTATGCGCGCAGTCGCCGGCTCATGCGAGTACCTGCGCCTTCATCGTGAGGTTCGGCTCGCGGACGATCGGCGCACCGATCGCGGCCGCGTGCGTCCACAGCCGGATCGGGTCGCGCGTCTTGAACTGCGCGGCCACGACGCCCGGCTGATCGCCCGGCGCGATCGAGTAATCCGCTTCGAGCGCCTCGGCGGTCGTGCCGAGCAGCGTCGCCCCGAGGTCGCTCGGCTGCGCCGCGGCGTTCGCGCCGGGCGCGGGCAGCAGCAGCAGCGAGTTCGCCGGCGTGATGCGAGTCGCGACGCCGTCGAGGTTCGTGCGGGCGTCGTTCAGCTCGATCGGCGGCAGCCCGAGCGACGACAACACGGTGTTGAGCTGATCATCGTTGATCATCGGCGCCGAGCCGGACGGGGCGAGCGGGTACACCTGCCGAATGATCTGCTCGCACTGCCTGAGATTCGAGCGGATCGACTTGCTCATGATCTGCGCGCCCGGCGTCGACCCGTTCAGGTCCTCGTACGCCTCGACCCACTGCTCGTAGTCGTCGAGCGGGGTCGCGGTCGCGTGATTCGACCACAGCGTCGCGGCGACGACGGACATGGACGGGTCGCGGCCGAACGCGACCGTCGTCTGCAGCTCGGGCACGTTGAGCTGCGCGTCGAACAGCGCTGCGCCTCGGGCGAGTTCGAACCGGGCGCCGATGTTGCGGGCGATCCGGTCGGCGTCGCGGGCGATCAGCCGCAGCACGCGGTCGTCGGCCGTGTTGAGCTGCCGCAGCCGCAGCCGGTCGTACTCGCCGAGCGGGATCTTTTCGGAGATCGGGGGCAGCTCGCCCATGATCCGGCCGATCCCCTCGCGCCGGCCGATCTTCGACTCGGTGTCCCACGAACGGTAGCTCGCCGCCTCGGACAGCCCGCCGCCGCCCTTGACGAACTCGAACTGCAGATCGTCGATCTCGACGTTCGGCAGCCACCGCGACAGGGTGAACCGGTTCACGGTCTGGTCGGCGAGCGCCTGCCGGATGAGACCGGTCAGCTCGGTCGGCTCGATGTACTCGGTGCTGAGAATCCAGTCAGCCATGACTCAGCCCCCTCTCAGCTCACGTACCGGATGCGACCGGCAACGTCCGTCATGCCTGCAGCGTCGACCGACCCGGCGCCGCCGGGCAGCCGCGACGTGCGCACCTGCCCGTGCCACAGCAGCGCCGCGGCGGGGTCGACGGTGTTGTCGGTCGGCGCCTTGACGGCGGCGTACAGGTGCCCGTCGAGGGTCTGTCGGCCGTCGGTCGCCGCGTTGTCGTACGGCCCGTACTTCCCGGTCGCCGTGATCTTCCCGAGCGGGATGCCGCTGCGGAAATACCCGCTCGGGTAGTGGGTCGCCGCGGTGAAAGTGGACGTGTCGAGCACGATCGTGTCGGTGCAGTCCGTGCCGTGCGCGGACCCGAGCCACGACTGATCGTCAGTCCCGAACGTCTCAGTCTTCAGACTGAGATCCATAAGGAAACTCCCTGGTGGTCAGTTGCTGTCGGCGCCGGCGCCCATGAACTTGCGGTACAGCTCGCGGCCGGAGTCCACCGAACCGCCGCTCTTACCGCCGCGCCGCCGGGCGCCCTGGTCGAATCCGCCGCCGCGGCGCCGACGCGTGTCGCGCCCGCCCTCGCGGTCGTCGTCCTCGTTGTTGCCGTCGTCCGTGCCGGACTGCTTCGGCGCGAGCCGCTTCACGAGCTCGGCGAGCCCGTCCTCGTCGACCGTGCCGTCGTCGTTGACGTACCGCGACAGGTTCACGTCGTCGGCGACGTCGGACGCGTTATTGATCACGCCCTTCGCGGCGGCGAGGAAGGCTTGCCGCGCGAGGGCGGCGCCGTTCTTCGCGCGCTCTTCGCCGAGCGCCTTCGCGACCGCTTCATCGATCTTGCGCTCTTGCTCGGGCAGCCCCTCGCGGCGCAACTGATCGCGTTCCTTGGCAGCGTTCGCGTTCTCCTTCGCGCGCGCCTCGTGCTTCCGACTCTGCGCCTTCCACTTCTCGGCCTCGGCCTTCCAGTCGGTACCGTCGCCGTCGCCCTTGTCGGACCCGTCGCCGTCGCCGCCCTGGTCGCCGTCGCCCGAGCCGCCGTCGCCGCCCTGGTCGCCGTTCCCGTCGCCACTGTCGCCGCCGGACCCGTCGCCGCCGTCGGCGTACCAGAACGGCGAGAACGGGCCCGCCGCGTACGGGTGCGACCAGCCGGCCGACTCGATACCGGGCAGTGAGGGCAGAGTGCGCGTGCGCATGGTTGTGTCTCCCGTGTCGGGGTGGGGTGAGCGTGGGGTGCGCCGTGTCGGCGCGGGAATCACGGACCCGGAACGTCGTCGGGTCCGGTGAACTCGTGTCGCCGTACGGCGAGCAGCGGCCCGTATTCGCCGTGCTCGCGCGTGATGATGATGTCGGCGTAGTCGCGGATCCGCTTGCCCTTGCGGGTCGTGCCGATCACGTTGCCCGCACGGTCGACGGTCTCGCCCGCCGCGGCGATCGCGTCGTGCGCCTCGCGCAGCGTGTCAGCGTCGAGGATGTGCCCCGGATCCTTGTCGCCGACGAGCGGCTCGACCTTGCAGTCGCAGCCGGGATGGATCGGCATGAGTCTCTCGACCCGGTACCGCTGCGTCGAGGCGAGGGTGCACAACGCGCAGTTTTTCGAGCCGGTGAGCCGGCGCCGAAAGTATCGGGCGCCGCCGGCCCGCATGGACTGCTGCGCGGCGTGCGTACGGGCGAGCTGCATGTCGGTCTCGGTGATGGACAGCAGCCGGGTACGCGCCTCGCCGAGCGCCTCGCCGTACGCCTTGCCCTTGCTGAGTGCGGTGTACGCGGTCACGAACGGCCGGCGGTACACCTCGGCCGGGTCGACGCCGCGCAGCGCCTCCGGCAGCCGCACGCCCGCCGGCGCCGCGGCGCCGCCGAGCATGTCGGAGAGCATCGCGGACAGGTACGCGTCGGTGATCTGCCCCATCTGTTGCTGCGCGGCGAGGACGGTCGGCAGCACGTGCTCGACGAACGCGGCCGCATCCGAGTCGCGGTACGAGCCGAGGCTGTCGAACGCGCCGAGGACGAACGCGATCACGCGGGCCCGCAGCGCCGTCGACAGGGCGTCGTACCGGTCGGTGAGCGCCGCCTGCAGCGCCTCACTGGCCACCGGTCGCCCCCTCGTCGGGCAGGTTGCCCGCCGTCGGCGCCGGGTTCGCAGGCAGCAGCGAGGCGGCGAGCAGCGCGGCCGAGGCGGCGCCCGCCGTGATCCTGCGTACCTGTTGCGGCGTCTCGCCGAGCCGCTCGGCGATCACGTCGAGCGGGTACCCGACCGCCTTGAGTTTCGTTGCCGCATCGGCCATGACAGCCGGGGACAGGTACTGCGGGTCGGCCCAACGCACCGTTGCCTCGGTGTAGTCGTCGGTAACGCCCGCCTGCGCGGCCGCGAGGCTCATCACGTCTTCGAGCCCCTCGCCGAACGCGGCGATATGCTCGCGCACCTTCGCGACGTGCATGACGTCGAGCGCCGCGACAGTGTCGGCACTGATGTTGATCAGGTCGCTCGCGAAGTAGTACGCGGGTGTCTGCGACACGATCAGCATGTCGCGCACGTCCGACTCGTGTTCCTTGAGAAACCCACTCAAGTCGGTCGCGTCTAGCTGCCCGAACTGCGCCGCCTCGCCCTCGGATACCCACACCGTGTTAGGGCCAGGAACGAACGGCTGCTCGACGACCGTGAGCCCGGTGTCGGTCCGGCGCTTCGCGAACTTGTGCCCCTTGACCCACTTCTGCCGGAACCCGCTGTACCGGCTCGCTGCCATCCGGTTCAGGATTCCCGCGTTCACCCGATCCTGCGAGTCGAGCACGCATGCGAATTCCGGCTCGGGGTGCTCACCCAAGTCCGGCATGCGCGCGAACTCGATCAAGGGCATACGGCCGAGGTCGTGCGGCTCGCCCCCGTCGCTCTGGCCGAGGTACTGCCACGACTCGGGCCCCCACGGCAGCCGACGCCCGCCACACACATCGGTCGTGCGGTACGGAAACGAGCGGTCGTCGTAGTACACGCGGGCGTACCCGTACCCGTCGATGTCGTTGTGCCACGCCTTGAGCCCGACGAGCGGCTCGCCGGTCTCGGGGTCGTACTCGACGACGCACTCGGTCGGGTGCTCGGGCGTGATCAGCGGGCTCGGCCGCCCATTGACCTCGGTGCGGGTCGGGTGCGGGCCGACGAGCATGTACCCGACCGACTGCGCCATGCTGCAGCGCCATACGAGTTTCTGCCGGCTGTCGAGGCGGTTCGCCTGCCACCAGCGCGACGCGTTGTCGTCCGGGGTGCCGTCCGGCCCGGTCACGCCGAGCGCGAGCAGCCGGTGCACGGACGCGTTCGCGATCAGTCCGCAGAAGTTCGTACGACTCTTGCGTTGAAAGTCGATGAACGCAGCCTCGGCGTTCTTCGGCAGCTCGGGCAGCGGCGGCCGCCCGCGGTAGTACTGCCACCACTCGTCGAGCCACTTCTGCCGCCGGCGCAGTCGGCGGCCGAGGCGCAGCAGCATGAAATCCGGGTTATCGAGATCCGGCGTCTCGTCGAGCACGGTCGCCCCCTTCCTGTCAGAACGTGCCGCCGAACATTTCCTCGGGTTCCGCCGCGACGCCCTTCGCGATCGCGTCGAGGCGGCACTGCCACGCGAGCACCGCGGCGACCGCGGCGTCGATTTTCTTCGGGCTGTCGGGGTGTGCCTTGCCGATCTGTAGGCCCGAACGGGAGGTTCGGCGCCGGGCGTTGACCAGGTGCCGCACGAGCGCCGACGAGCCGTCGTGCGTGAGCTCGCCCTCGGTGAGCGCGGTGTGAAACTTCTCCAGCGCCCGTACGATCAGCACCGACCGGCCGCCGGTCATCCACCATTCGA
Source organism: Streptomyces sp. NPDC001450 (assembly GCF_053597295.1). Lineage (NCBI taxonomy): Bacteria > Bacillati > Actinomycetota > Actinomycetes > Kitasatosporales > Streptomycetaceae > Streptomyces > Streptomyces sp. NPDC001450. The sequence goes on along the minus strand of NZ_JBSFHY010000006.1, from coordinate 223,484 downwards.
TCGGGTGGTTCCGGGTCGCCTGCACCTGCAGGCGCGGCCCGTAGGCCGCTTCCCAATCGGCGACGTGGCTTTCCCACTTGGCGGGGTCGGCGTAGAAACCGACGACGTCGTACGTGTCGAACGCCTCGACGATCGTCGCGAGCACCTCGACGACCGGCACCTGCCACTCGGCCGGCTTACCGTCCGGGCCGACCGGCAGCCGCTCGGGCTGCTCCCACACGCCGAGCGTGAAAAGGTGACCGTCGCTGAGCCTGCAGCCGATCAGTGCGGTCGCGTCCGTGACGCCGCGCGAGCGTTTCCGCGAGCCGTCGAACCCGAGCACGATTCGGTCGCCCGGCTCGACCCGCTTGCCGAGGTCCGACGAGGCGCGCACCTCGGGCTCGGACAGCCACGCATCGGCCGCGTGAGTGACCTGATTCAGCAAGTCCGACCGAAGATCCTGCGGCTCGTTCGACGTGTCGTAGAACTCGCTCGTGAGCCGCTCGATCGGCGACCAACCCGGCTCGCACGGCGGGTCGTGCAGCACACACCCGTCGGGGTGATCGCTGCTGCAGCCGTACGCGTACCGCAGCCCGGCGACGAGCGACCGCTCGTCGGTCAGATCGGTGTCCGCCGGCGCCTCACGGTGGTCGACCAGGATGCCGCGCGCCCTCGACCGGCCGTCGAGGATCGCCTGATAGTCGGCCGCCGACCGCTCGGCGACGGACCCCTCGCCCGGCGTGAACGCGTTCGGCGTCTCGATCAGGCTGCCGCCGAGTTTCGCAGCGTTGAGCCGCATCACCTTCGCCAACCTGACGCCGCCGTTGCTGTCGCGCCATTCCTCGGTTTGGTCGAGGCTCGCGAAGCATGCGGGGTCGCCCTTCGCGCTCGTCGCCGACGAGGTGATCGGAGAGATCTCGCCGCGCGGCAGATAGATCACAGTGTCGAGCACTTCGAGCCCGTAGTCGGTCGACAGCGACCCGCCGCGAGCCATCTCCCGTAGCGGGATCCACGTGTTGTCGGTCTGATCCTCGGTCACGGCGGCGATACGCACGAGCGGCGTACGGATCGAGTGCCACGGCCGGCCGACCGGCTCGCCGTCGGCGTCGAACCCGTCCGCGACGACGTCGGCGCACGCCTCGGCGAGCGCGATCGCCCCGACGAACGGCGACTTCCCCCACCCGCGCGGCCGCGACAGCAGCCCGCGGTGAATGACCCGCCGGCCGGTGCGCGGGTCTACCTCGTAGAACCGCAGCAGAAACTCGGCCTGTTCGGCGGTCGGCACAAAGGGCTCGCCGTCGTCCCGGCCGGGCTGCGCGAGATTGTCGATCATCCAGTCGAGGACGTAATAGCCGAGCGTCGGCCGCTCACCCTCGTACTCGGGCCCGCGCCACGGCATGACGACCCCCCGCTATGTGCCCGTCTTCCCGCCGGGCAGCGGGCGCAGGTTCCCGTACCGCTCGCGGGCGCTCGGCCCGCCCGACCGGCCGCTACCGCCGTCGGCGCCGTCCGCCTCGGCGAAAACCATCCTGAGCCGGGCCCGGTCCGCCGGCGTCGCACCGAACGCAGCCACGCGCAGCCGCAGCTCGGCAGCCGCGGAGAGATCACCTCGCCACAGCCGGGCGTGAATCAGCGCGGTGTCGAGTAGGTACTGCCAGTCAGACGACCCGAAGTGCTCGGACTGCGGCGAGTCGATCCACATCTGCCACCATTCGCGCGTGCGCTCCGGCCACACGAACTCGACGAGCTCGCCGTCGCGCTCGATCCGGAACTCGGGCAGCTCGGGCGCCTCGGCGCGCTCCCACCTGAGTACGGTCTGCGCGACCGGGTCGGCGTTGCGCCGGACCTTACGAGCCTTCGGGGGCGGGCCGTTGCCTGCCATGGGAACACCTCCTATCGGTCAGATTGCTGTCGCCGCACCCGTAGAGTCCTGCCGTGAACGGTGAAACTCTCAAGGGCATATGGCTCGTTGCGTCGTTCTTGCTGGGGCAAGGCGTTGCCTTGGGCGGCGTCGTCATCACGAGTAGGGGGCAGACAAAGAGGGAAAAAGCCGCGCGGAATGCGGAGAGAACGCGGTCGTCAATCGACCGGCGTGAGGCATTCGAACTGCAGCACCTCATGGACGTGCACCAGGCGCTTTCGGCGCTGCTGTCCGTTGCCAAACTGCACTTCACCTTGCAAAGCTCAACGATCCAATGGCATGAGCCACCGGGAGAGGATGAGCGAGCCCAGTGGGAAGCCGACCGGGCGGCCATCGAGGACCGGGCTGACGAGGTCGCGCGACAGGTGAACGAACACGTCGAGCGGCTCAAGACCCTTCACGAACTGCTACTTCAAGATCAGCTGCGTGACAAGGTGGGCGAAGCGCTGCACGACTTCGAGGACGTCGAATCAGCGATGATCCAGCCCGGCCCGGAATCCGTTGCCACCCGGATTCCGCCGCTCCTCGGAATCGTCCGGCAGGCGCGCTCGATGGTTGCCAACCGAATCCGGGAGATCTATGCGTCACCCGAACGGTCTGCCGTCACAACAGGGCGTCGATGACGTGCTGCAGGCCACCGAGACGCAACGGCGATGCGGCGAACCTGCGCCCGGTGACCGCGATGTACCGGCCGGTGCCGTACAGCTCGACCGAGCCGCCGCCGACCGTGATGCGCCTGCCATGCGGCAGCTCGCCGTACCCCCAGACGTGCAGTCCGTCGCCGCTCGTCGACACCTCGACCCATGTGTCGCCGGCAGCGTCGAGAACGTTGCGCGCCCAACCCGCGACGGCGCCCTCGTCGTCGAGGCAGTGATCGAGGTCGAGGCAGACGACGCCGTCGCCGTCGAGGACGAACCCGAGCCCGGCGCCCGCGGTCGAGCGGGCAGCGTCGCGGTACGACGACCAGGTCGACGGGTCCGTGCTGCTCGCCGTCGCGCCGCCGACAGTGACCGGCACCTTCCGCGAGGTGCGCCGGATCCATCGCGGCCGGCTCGTGAGCTCGGCCGGGATCGTGCGGGCTGCTCGGTGCGCGGCCGCGCGGCACGCCGGCCGGCAGAACCGCGCGTGACGCCGAGCCGTGATCGGCATCGGTCCCTCGCAGTGCTCGCAGCAGCGCCTCGTCGTCATGAGTCCATGATACCGCGGCGTACGCTTTTAGCGCTGTGACCTGCAGATATCGGGTTCGTATCAGTGGGGCGGCAGGCTGAGAGGCGCTGTGCGGTGCCCAATCCGCGCGCCATCAAATCAGCCTGCCGCACCCGTGCGCGCCGCCCAGCGCGCCAACCACGCCCCGCAGCGTGGCCGTTTTCCCCAGACCCGTACAGACGGACAGCCGCAGCACCTCCCGAGGCTCCGATCGGCCCCAGGGGGGAGTCACCCCCCAGGGCCCGTGATCGTCCGGGAGATCGCCGTACAGCGGCTCACAGCCATCCGGGGTGACGCTCCTTCGGCCGCCGCATGCGCTCGGCCCACCGTGCGTCGTTCCCCTGTCGGCTGCTCTTGCGTGCGTGACAGTCCTCGCACAACGCCTGCAGGTTCTCGGGTCGGTGGTCATCACGGTCGCCGATGTGGTCGACCTGGTTAGCCGGGCGCCCGCAGAGTCGGCCGTCGATGACGTTCCGGCATCGGTGCCCGTCGCGCTGCAGGACGAACGGCCGTATGCGTGACTGCCAATCGGGCGGCAGCTCGTACCGTCGTCTGCTGCCGTGCCATCCGCCGCTCATGCGTCGTCGTCCTCATCGCCCTGGTCGCGGTCGTCGTCGTAGGGCTCGGCGCGTTCGGTGCTGCTGTCGAGGCTGACGCCGTCGAGTGTGGTGTCGGCTGTGAACCCGAACGTCACGCCCGGCCGACTCGGCTGCTCGTCTCGCAGCGCGTCGAGCATGCGCAGTGCTGCGTTCTCGGCGTCGTCGAGGCGGCGTCGGCTGTAGCCCTTGGCCGTGATCTCGACCTCGTGCTGTCCGTCGGTGAGGCGTAGGCGCAAGCAGCCTCCTTCATAGTCACCCGAACGGCGGGAGGGGGCTTCACTCGGGGCGCGGGCAATGTGCTGTGGATCTACGTTGTGGCTAGGTGCGCGAAAGGGGTCTGCCGTGGCGGTGCAGGAAGAGTCCGTGACATTGCGCCTGTCGGCGCAGCTTCCTGGAGTGGTCCCGCTGTGGAAGGTCGGTAGGTGCTTCGACTTGCTTGAAGAGGTGATCAGCGGAGCGATTGCCCTGGAGGCAGTGGCCCGGGTTCACGGCGCCGAAGCCAGCCAACAAGATTTTTGGGATGCTCGGGCCGCGGCCCGAGGGTGGACTGAGCCGAAGGTCATCAGGCTGCGCATGGGTTCGCCATTGGTGGTGGACCTGCTGTTTAGCGGGGCGGCTGCCACTGCGGCGCCTTTTGTTAAATGGTGCATTATCCACTCGGAAGAAACAGGTGCCGCCATCCCCAAATTCGTCAAGGGGTGGAAGAAGGGTTGGGTCGCTGTGCAGAGGCTAGATCAGGACGCTGAAGACCTTCAGACGCTAACAGAGGGAGTCGAGGTCAAAGAGATTGAACCTTGAGCCGCCATGGTTCGTCTCTGTCATCCGCCCGGAGTTGGGGGCGGCGCCGCCTCGGGCCGGTGAGGCGGCGCCGGGCCGGTCGACGGGGGGTGGCGACCGGCGTTCGGTGGATACACGAACGCCCCCGGCCGGTGTCGGCGTCGGGGGCGTCGTCTTCGCTGTCGCTGTGTGGGCAGCGGTCGTCTTGCGCTCCCAGGGTGCGACACGGTTCGGGGGTTCGCAAGTCTCGTCGGGGCGGGTTCGGAGAGTGAGCGGTTCGAGCGCGCGCCCGCCACTACCGGTAGTTGCTCTCTCTACGGCCACCACAGGTAGGAGGGGAGGGGAGGGGATTACGCGCGCGCGAGGGACTCGGGAGTCCCCCGGGGACACAACGCGCTGACCTGCGAACCCGTCTGAGAAACGAGTTCAAACTGCGCGCGATTTGGCGCCATTTCGCGCGCGATTTGGCTTCAAACTGCGCGCGGAATGCTCGCGGAATGGTGCGCGCCGCCCCTCGGCGGGCTGCCAGAGCGCCGCTCTTACCGCCCGGTACAAATATGTCCGACGTCACAGTTGCGCGAGTCGGACATGCACTGTTTGTTCCCTCGGGATACGGCGACGCCCCGCCCGGCGAGGTGCCGAACGGGGCGTCAAGGGGTGTGCAGTGGCTGCTCGTTACGCGGTATCCGGGCGGGCGTCGGCGCTGCCGCCGAACGCCTCGACGGTCCGTGTCCAGTGAGCCCGCTCGGCGCGCTCGTATGCCGCCTCGGCACGCACGAGGTCGTCGACGAGCAGCCACTGCGACCCGGCGTCGAGCGATACGGCGACCGGCTGCTCGGGCAGCCACTGCAGGAACTCGTCGGTCATGGGCCCGATCCTCTCGTGACGGCGCCCCGTACCGCGAGGGGTGCGGTACGGGGCGCAGCGGGGGCGTGTGCGGCTACCGGCGCGGGCCGTTCTGCGACTTCCAGCCGGCGAGCAGCCCGTGATTGTTCGTGATGATGTACGTCGGTCCCTCGCGCCCGCGGCGACCGGTCGGCAGTGCCCACACGACGCCAAGCACGGCGGCCGCGATCATGAGCTGCACGAGGGACTCGGCGACGAGGGCGAACGCCTTGAGTGCGAAGTAGGCGCCGACACCCGCCCCGGCGGCGAACAGCCCGCGCGCGGCGGTGCGTTGCGCCTGCGGGTCGAGCCCGGACGGGGCGGGCGACGGTGTGGGCACGGCCGGCTCGTACTCGGGCCCGTACTGCGCGTACAACATGCCGTCGATCCGCACGTACCCGATCACGCGCATGCCGGGCGGCGGGGCGGGCACGAGGTTCTGCTCGGCGGCCGGGATGATCTGTGTTACTTCCGCGACCCGCGGGGCGAGCGGGCCGGCTGTCGGCTGTCGGGTGTACGGCTCGGGGTACATGGCGGGTTCCTCGCTCGGGCGGGCGGTCAGTGCGTGGGGTGCTCGATCGAGTCGCCGAGGTCGTGCAGGGCGAGCCCGATCCGCTCGACGCCGAGCAGCGCGAGCATGACGACGACGAGGCCGAGCCACGACGGCGGCGGCTGCAGGTTCCAGTCGTGGTCAGGGGTTATCGCGATCGCCGGTGTGACGAGCAGTGCGAGTACGGCGAGCTGCCGCACCGCGTCGCCGACCACGCGGACCGTGCCGGCGACGTACGGGCGGACGTTGAGCCGGCGCGGCTCGGGGCGGGGCACGTGCACGAGTTCGGTACTGGTCACTGCTCGTCTCCGTTCGTGGGGCGTACGGCGTAGCGGCCGAACTTCGGCTTATGTACGCGCGGGTCGGTGCCGAGCCATCGGCCGATCGTGGCGGCGTGCGGCACGTCGAGGTCGGGGTGCAGGCGGGCGATCACGTCGCGGATCGCCTCGGGCCCGATCCCGTCGACGCCCGCGCCGCGCACGATCTCGAACACGATCGCCTTGCGCGGGTCGTCGCCGGACTGCTGCACGTCGGCGATCGCGGCGCCGAGGTCGGGCGGGGTGTAGCCGAGCCCGCTCGCCTCGAAGATGCCGCGCACCTCGGCGTCGAGGTCGGGGTCGCCGCCTCGGGTGGTCGCGTCGTCGATCCGCTCGTGAATCCGGCGCATTGCTTCGTCGGCGCCGGCGATCGCGTCGTCGCCGCTCGGCACCTGATCGGGCGTGCCCCAATCGGCTGTCGGGTCGGCCCACCCCTCGCGTACCGGCTGCTCGGCCTCGACCTCGGGCTCGCGCTCGGCGACCGCCACGGCGACGGGCTGCCCGGTGAACAGGTGCTCGGTGTCCTCCCAGCGACGCTCGTACGCCTCGCCGGCGGCGCGGCGGGACAGCTCGTCGAGTTCGGGCCGGTACTCGGCGGTCGCGACGACGATCCGGGCGATCTCGCTCGGTGTCATCCGGTAGACGACCAGGGGGCGGGCCGGGTCGTCGAGCACCTTGATCGCCCCGGTGCCCGCGACGGGCATGTCGTCCGGCGAGATCTTGTCGTTCCACCCCATCAGGTACGCGATCTCGCGGTCGTCACTCTTCATGGCGATCTTGAGCCCGGACTGCACGACGAGCTGCGGCTCTTCGAGCACATCCTGCGTTGCCCGCAGCGCCGACGCGATCACGTTGCACGCCACGGCGCGGGCGAGCTCGACGACCTGCAGCAGCGCGTCGCCCGCCCGGCGCAGGATCGGGTGCCGGCGTGCCTTGCTGCTGTACAACTCGGCGACCTCGTCGGCGTTCGCAATGATGCCGGGCACCTGTGACGACACCGGAATCTTGTCGTCGTCCGCCTCGATCTGCAGGTCGGCGTACCCCGGTTTCCGAGCCTTCGAGATCCGCAGCAGCGCCTCGGCCATGGCGAGCACTTTCTCGGGGGTGTCGGCGACCCAGTCGATCGGCGGACGGCCGGGGCGCCCCGCCTTGTGCCATGCGCGCAGCCACGGCAGCGCGAGGGAACCGCCGTTAAGGTCGATCACCCACACGAGCACGTCGACCATGCGCAACTGCCCGGCGATCGCGACGTTCATCAGGTTCGACTTACCGCTGCCCTTACGGCCGGTGAAGATCGCCGTCAGTTGCCGGATGCACGGCGCAGCCTCGGTGCCGTCCTTGTGGAATCCGAGCTGCAGCCCGTCGTTCAGCGACCGGGGCGAGTAGTCGTCGGGGTACATGGTCGGGCCGGCGGCGATCTGATTCTCGGTCTCGACGTTCGCGAGGAAGCTGCCGCGGTCGGCGCCCTCGGTCACCTCGACCGAGCAGCCGTTCGGCAGCCGCGCGTCGGCGGCGAGCCCGTCTTGCCACCGCTGCACGTCGCGCCACGTGTTCCCGCCCTCGGGCAACTGCCCTTCGAGGGTGAACCCGCCGCCCTGCTCCCACAGCTCGACGCCGACGACCTGCACGCCCTCGATCCCGCACACGCGGGCGAACCGGGCCGACCACTCGGCGGCGAGCGCCCGGTGCCTGCCCGCGACGAGCGACCGCTCGGCGGCGGCCGCCTCGGCGGCGAGCCGCTGCTCGGCACGACGACGTGCGGCCCGGTTGCCGTACATGCCTGCGCCGAGGGCGACCGCACCGGACGCGAGCGCCGACAGACAGTTGACCGTCCACGGGCCCGCGTTCATTGCCCATGAGCACCACGCACCCGCACCGACCCATGCGGCCGCGCGGAGTACGAGGCTGCCCCGGCCGGCGCCGTCCCGTCGGCCCGCGATGTGCGAGCCGACGAGCCCGGCGCCAGCGACCGCGGCGCCCCACCATGGGGTGACGCCGGCCGCGTTCGCCGCGTACGAGGCGGCGAGCGCGCTGCCGGCGGCGCTGATCGGGGCGGTGAACGGACCGTGCCCCGATTCCCAATCGATCTGCACTGTCCGTCCCTCAGAGAGTCGTGTCGACGTTCGTGTGCGTGTCCCACATGGCCTCGCCGTGCCGGCCCTTGCGCGGGTTCTGCAGGCGGTCAATGTCGACGTGGTGCAGCCTCTGGAAGGCGCCCGGCAGTTGCTCGGCGAGTTCCATTGCCTTGCGCTGCAAGAGGTAGATCTGCTTCATGATTTCGACGATGTTCGGGTCGAGCGGGAACTTAGCGTCGGCCTTGGCGACCGAGATCTTCATCGATTCGGCGATGGCATCAAGAGCATCGGGCAGCGCTCCGAAGTCGCGGCCGACCTGCATCATGCCGTCGGGCGCGTACGCGGCTGCAATCCGCTGCATCTCCAGTGCGGGGGCAAGGAAGTGGTGTCCGCCGGTCATGGCGTGTCCTCCGAGGGTCGAGGGGGATCCGCCGGCGGTCGCCGGGCGGCGTACGTAGGGGGCGACCGCGGGCGGTGTCGCCGCGATCGTCGGTCCGGTCATGGCGGGTCCGGCGGCCGCTCGGCGTGCCGCGCGGTTCCTGCGGCGGCGCTGCCACAGCGCGCGCATGGTGGCGAGACCGGCCCGCCAACTGCGCTGCCAGACAGCGCCGACGAGTCCGGCGCCCGCGGCGAGTGCGGCATCCCACAGAGCGCCCGCGGCGCGTGCGGTTCGGCGAGCTATTACTCGTCGCGCCCGCTCGGTGCGACGCCAGAGTGCGCGACCGGGGCGAGCCGTCCAGCGGGCAGCACGCGCGACCCCGCGGGCGGCGGCCGCTACGCCCCGCCGCGTACCGCGGGCGGCGGCAGCGATGCCGCGCCCCGTTCCGCGTACGAGGCGGCCGGCGCCTGCCATGCCGCGGCGGGCGGCACTCGCGGCGGGGCGCAGCATGCCGAGCCGGCTGCGGGTGCGGGGCGTGCGGTTCCTCGTCGAGGGCGAGTTGTTCTTGCTGCCGGGGCGCTTGTGCTTCCCGCCGCTCTTGGGCGACTTGAGCCGGGGCGTCTTCAGGCGCCCCGCGCCCCGCCCGCCGACCGAGCCGAGGGCGCCCCGGTGAGTACGGCCCGCCCCGCCGCGCGCCCCGGAACCCGCCCCGGACGCCCCGGCGTTGCCGCCCCGGCGGGACGATCCGCCCTGGCCCGAGGCGCCCCGCCCCGACGTGCCGCCGGACGCCCCGCCCCGAGTACGCCCTCGGTTCGTCGATCCCGCCCCGCCCCGCGTACGCCCCGCCCCGGTCGTGGTGCGGGTGCGGACGGTACGGCGACGCTGCAGGGCGCCGCCGGCCGCGAGGACAACGACGGTTCCAGCGGCCGCGGCGAGCCCCATCGGACCGGCCGCCTGATACGCGGCGGTCGCCGCGACGGCGGTTCCGTTTCCGACGCCGATCACGAGCGGCTCGACCGGTACACCGCGGCGGCGCGGGGTGCGCTGCCTCGGCTCGGTCTCGGCCGACTCGGCCGGCGGTGCGGGCTCGGGTGCGGGCGGCGGCGCGGCCGCCGGGTCGGGCGGTGCGGGCGCTGCCGCGGCCGGTGCGGGCGGTGCGGTCGTGTCGCTCACCGGGGTTACTCCTTCACTGCGACTGCAGTCGCGGCGCTGCGGCGGTGTGTCTGCGGGCGTGTATGGGCGGGTGAGAGGGGGGTGAGGTCGAGCTGCGACTGCAGTTGCAGTCAGAGTCAGACCGTCAGCCGGTCATGGCGCGCACGTTCGGCGAGCCGAGTTCGAGCAGCTTCGGGTCGGCCGCCTCGACCTCGTCGCGCAGCTTCTGCGCGTGGCGGCGGGACTTGTACGGGTAGCCGTGCCGCGCCTCGGCTTCGAGCAGCTTGACGATCGCGCCCTCGCCGGGCCGACCGTTCAGCTCGGCGTACAGCGCCTCGATCTTCCGCTTCACACTGCTGCGGGTCGGCACGTGCTGCTCGTCGCGCGGCGCCTCGGTCTCGTCGGTGTCCTCGCCGCCGGGGCGCTCCGGGGCGCCCTCGGTGTCCGGGGCGGGCTCGTCGGGGGCGCCCTCGTCGTCGGCGGCGGGGCGCTCGGGGGCGCCCTCGTCGGTCGGGTCCGGCTCGGCCGGGGCGCCCTCGGGTTCCGGGGCAGGGCGCTCGGGGGCGCCCTCATTCGGGGCGGCCGAGGGCGGGGCGGGCAGCGCCGGGGCGCCCTGCAGGGCGAGGGCGCCCTCGTCTGCCGCCGGGGCGTACCCGACGACGTACCCGACCGCCGGGGCGAGGGCGGCCGGGGCGTCGTCGACGTCGAGTACGCCCTCGACCGGGGTGAGGGGGCGGCCGTACCGCGTGAGCCGCAGTGCGAGCACCTCGTCGAGGGGCGCCTGTGACCGCCACCGCCACCCGTACCGCCGGCGCAGCCGAGCCCGCTCGATCAACCGCTCTTGTTCAAGGGCGATCACAGCCTCGTACGAACGCAGCTCGTACAGCTTCATACGCCGCCACAGCAGGAACGTGCCGACCGGCGCGAGCAGCCACCGAGACAGCCGTACCGACTCCATATGCCGGGCGGCGGTGATGTCCGCGGCGGTGCCGATCGCGTGCCGTGCCGCCTCGACGACAGCGACGAACAGCACGGGGATCGTCGCGTGCATGCCGACGCCGATCGGGTCGGGCCATGCGGCAGCGCCGTTGAACGCGATCGTCGCCGCGGTGAGCATCCATGCAATGTGGCGCAGCAGTGCGAGCGGCATGCGTAGCCACGTGAGCAGCAGATCGAGGGCGAGCAGCACGAGAATCCCGCAGTCGAGCCCGACCGGGAACAGCATCGCGAACGAACCGAACCCCTTCGCGAGCGCGAGCCGGCGAACGGCGGCGTACGAGCCGATGAACCCGATAACGGCGATCGCGGCGCCGCCGAGCGCGACGCCGGCGACGAGGCGGCGCTGCAGGGCGGTGAGCTGCGGTCGGTGACGCTCGGGTGCGGTGTGACGCTCGCCGTTACTATCAGCCACGGATCGGCCCTTTGCTCGACGGTTTGGGGCACGGTCCGCCCCGGCCGTATGGCGTGGCAGCGCCGACCGGGGCAGTCCGTTGTGCAGGTTCAAGGTAGGCGAACCTGCTTTACAGTGTCAATGAGGTTAGGGCAGGATGAGCGGCATGCCAGAGCGGGAAGAACCGCAGTCGACGGACGCGGGCGAGCGCGAACCAACGCTCGTGAACATGACGACCCTTGCCGCTGAACTCGGCGTTTCCCGGCAGGCGCTGCACAACTGGCGACGCACGCACGACGACTTCCCGCAGCCTCGGCGCCGCAAGGGCAGCACCCGTGACGAGTGGGATCTCGACGAGGTGCGCGCCTACTGGGGGAACCGCGAGCTGCGCCCCGGCGATCGCACAGACCTACGCGGCGACGACGAGCAGTGACCCCGACCCCGCCCGATGCGGCGGGGTCGTTCCATGCCCGGCCGTGGCACCTCGCGCTGCGGGCGGCCAGGCCCGGCCGGACCATGGCTGTATGGACGCGCGGCGCCCCGTGATCGTGAACCCGCCCTCGCCGGGCGGCGGCCGCCGAGTGCGCGTCGACGGCGAGAATCTCGGGCTCGCCTACTCGCTGCGCGACGTCGCCGAGTTCCTGCGGCGAGCTGGCCTCGAACTCGACCCAGCCGAGGTCGCCGAGTCCGACCTGATCGAATGGCGAGGCGGCGGCCCCCGTGTGTGGGTGTCGCCGCCCGCGTAGGTGCTGTGATTCACGGCTGTTGCAACGCATGAGTATGGCGGTGCAGCTGGCTGCTGCACCGCCATACCGGCGAGCGCTACGCTCGCCTTGGGCCATCACCTCCTAGTGGTGGTTGCCGCCGCGTGCCTGATTCGTGTGTCTCGACCTGTAAGCAAGTCACACGGATCAGGCCGCCAGCGCGGGGATGATGTGCATGAAGAACCACCAGAAGAGCAGGTGCCCGATCACAGCACCCAGCACGGCGATACCGAGATCTCCCCAGCGCATAGTGATCACCTCACTCTCGACCGCCGTCGGCGGCGCGCTGTTCTAGTAGGGGCGTTGGGGTAACCGGGGAAAGGCCTACTGCCTCATAGGCGTCACTCCTTCGAGCCGAGGTGCCTGGAAGTCAACTCGGTCCCACGGGCGACGCCAAGAGGTAAATTCTTAACGAGATGCGCCCTTGTCATCCGTTCAGAAACGGAACGCAAAACCCGAAGTTTGTGCCTATCTCGGGCCGAGAATCCCTTGAGAGTGCACAAGTGGTGAACACGTAGCGGGTGCCTGATCTGCTTCCGTCGCCACGGAAGGAAGTGATCATGCCCGTCTGTGATGGGGGCGCTGCCGACTGTGATCGAATCTGATGCCGATCACGGAAAAAGTGAGCTACATCACATCGACATGTCCGGGTTGGCGTCGTTGACCACGTGCACAGGCCGTGCTCGTCGAGGAGGACGTACCGCCGCCATGATCCGGCGGGCGGTGCTGCGTCTTCCCTAAGCGGCCACCCGCCGTGCCGCCCGCTGCCGCGCGCGATCGGCGGCCCGCTTCCGGCGCCGCGCCGCGGCGTCGAGTTCACGCTGCAGCGCGGCGAGCTGCGCGGGCGTCGACCAGGTACGGCGGCCGCCGTCGAGCCCGACCGGCGCCTCGCAGATCGGGCCCGCGCACACGACGACGTCGTCGAGCCCGCCGCCGCGGTGCAGGGTCAACTCGCTGCCGCAGTACGGGCACGGCCGGTCGAGCGGCACCGACTGCCGGGCGCCGACCCCGCCGATCGTCCGCTCGATCCGGCGCGCAGCCTCGCGGGCGACGAGCGCGATCGAGGCGCGGTGCGCGTCGTGCAGTGGCAGGCACGGTCCCTCGTCGCCGCGCAGCCGGCCGAGCAGCCACTCGGCCGCGAGCACGGCCGACCGGTCGCCGAGGTTGAACCGCCACCGGTTCGGGTCGGCCTCGTCGCGGGCGGCGATCATTGCGAGCTGCAGCCCGACCGGGTCGCCGGGGATCGGCCGGCGCAGTGGCTTGACCGTGTCGCGCTGAATGTCGGCGGCGACCTGGTCGGCGAGTTCGCAGAGCGCGACCTCGACGGCGCGGCACGCGTCGACGACGTGCAGGCGCAGCGGCACCGGGCGCTCGCCGAGCATGAGCGCGTCGCGGTCGGTCCGCGGGGTGTGGGCGCGACCCTCGCCGGCGTAGTCGCAGTGCAGGCACTCGTACCGCGGCCGGCCGTGCTCGTCAGTCTTCGTGACGAGGTGCTGCACGTGCTGCAGGGCGAGCGCAGCCTCGTCGCGGTCGTGGTCGTCGAGGGCGCGCAGGTACGCGGCGCGGCCGTCGACGGGTGGCGTCGCGGTGTCGATCATGTCGCGCATGTCGGTCCAGTGGTCTATGACGACTTGCAGGTCGTCGGCGGGGGTACGGCGGGCGGCGTGCTGCATGGTGAGCGCTCCTGTGGTGCGTGGGGCGTAGGCTGATCACACCGCGAAGGGGTGGCGAGGGCGCCCGGTGCTTGCCGGCGATATGGGCGCCCCGCCGTCGTCTTACGACCCTTTCGGCGCCTGCGGCGCGGCGGCGATCGCACGGATCGAGGCACCCTCGATCTGATCCCACACCAGCCGCAGCGCCTCGAAAGCGCGCGCCCGCGCGGCCATCACCTCGCGGTGCGCGTCGCACGCCTCGACCACAGTCGCCGGCCGCTGCAGTCGCTGCAGCGGAGCGTCGCCGACGATCACGGCGGCGCTCAGGATCACGTCGAGGGTCGCGAACTCGACGCCGTCGCCGTCACTGTCCGGCTGCGCGTAGCGCCATGCGCGGATCGCGTCGACCACTTCGGCGAGCGCGTTCGCCCGGTCGTGCTGCACCCACAGCGCGGCGTCGGCCGTCGTGAGTGTCTGGCGTTTCGGGGCGGTCGTGTGGTCCATGGGGTGCCTCACAGTCTGTGGATAGCGGGCGGGCTACAGGGTTCGGCGAACGTCCTCGATCGCGCGGCCCTTTGCGCCGGGCTTGCGCTTCCGAGTTGCGGGGGTGGCGTAGCCGGCGAGCGGGTCGTCTCCGTACAGCCAGTCGAGGGCGGCCGCGAGTTTGTCGTCGGACAGCTCGCCGAGCGCCTCGACGTCGTCGGCGTCGAGGTCGGCGAGGTCGTCGTGATCAAACTCGCTGCTCATGCCGCCTCGCCCGCCCCGGTGTTGAGCCACGGCGCGAGCGCGCCGAGCACGACGTCGAGGCGAGCCTCGGTACGGTCGGCGTTCGCGCACCGGCAGGGCGAGGTGCGCTCGCACTCCGGGCATGGAACCGGCCGCCGTAGCGCGTGATCGAGGACGCGCCGCACCCGCAGCGGTGCGGCGGCAGCCGGCTCGGCGGCCGCGACCGGCTGCTCGTCGTCCTCGTCGACGAACACGACCTCGGTCGCGCCCTGATGACCATGGATGACCTCGACCGACACGCGACCGCGATCCCAGAAAACGACGCTCGGGTGCTCGCCGCGCCACCGGATCGACGCCGTGCCGTCCGGCCACAGCACGCCGTCGGCGACGTCGCCGAGCCCGCTGATCCCGGATATGTCCTGCCGCCGGCGCAGCACGAACCGGCGTGGCACGAGCTGCTGATCGGGGCGGACGACGGTACGGCCGGACAGTTCGCGGGTCGCCTCGTCGACGAGCGCCTGCGCCGCCTCGGCGTCGACGGCGCGGCGGGCGAGGGCGAGCAGTGCCCTTACCGCGGTCGTCTGCTGCTCGGTCATGCTGCTGTCTCCCTGGTCTGTCGGTATCGGAGGTTCACGCCGTATCCGCGTTCGTGGTCGATCTCGGCGACGAGGGCGGCGAGTAGCGCCCCGCGGCGGGGTCCCTCGGGGTCGGGCCCGCGGCGCTGCTGCTCGCGGGCGGTTCGGGCGCCGCCGAACGTGCCGTCGGGCACGGTCTCGGCGAGCAGCGGCTTACGGTTCACGACGCGTCTCCCTTGGCCTCGGTGGCGAGCTGCGCCTCGTGCTGGTCGCGGCGCGAGCCGTGGCACGTGGTCAGCACGCGGCCGCGTTCGATGGATCGGCACGGCTTACCTGGCGAGGCGCCGCACGCCGGGCAGTGCACGGCCCGCTCGGGCGGCCCGGCCGGCTGCTTGCGCCGCGGGTACCGGGTCTCTTTCGCCGCCCGAAACTCGGGGTTCGCGGGCACGAGTTCGGCGACCCGGCCGCCGCCGAGCCGGTCGCCGACCGCAGGCATCAACTCGGCGACCGCGACCGGCTGCGAGTCGCCGCCGGCGATCGCGCCCCGCTCGGTGCGCAGCGCCCGCACGTACCCGCCGACGTCGTCGGGGTCGAGGCGAGGGTGATCGGTCGGCTCGAACGTGCCCGTCGCCCGGCCGAGCCGGTCACGGACCGCGGCCCGCCACCGCTCGGCGACATCCTTCGGCATGATCGGGTACGCGCTCGCGGCGTAGTGCGCGCCGACCGCCTCGCCCGCGAACTGCAGCGGCACGTCGCGCAGCACAACAGCCCACATCGTGACCTGCGCGCGCTGCTCGATGTGGTCGACCTTTACGACGCGGTCGTCGACGAGGGCGATCTGCGACAGCAGTTCGAGCGTCTCCTCGGGAGTCATGCGGTGTGTCCTCCGTTCATCTGCTGCCGCAGCGCTTCGAGTCCGGCGCGCTGCTGTTGCGATCGGGTCATGGCGTCGAGCTGCACGACGTTGCTGCCGGGCGTCGGGTCGGTGCGCTCGGTCTCGGCCCACTGCTGCCAGCGGCCGCCCCACGCGGCCGCCGTCTTGCCCTCGTCGCTCATGCGGCGCACGAACTTGCGGGTCACGGCGTCGAGCTGCTGCGGGGTGAGCTGCGGCCGGCCGGCGTCGGTGCGGGCGAGCTGCGCCGCCTCGACGTCGTCGTCGCTCGGCTGCCAGTCCTCGGCGATCGGCTGCTGCTCGCGGGTGTCGGGGCGGGCCGGCCGGCGCGGGGCGTCTCGGTCGGCGCCGTCGTCCGGGCGCGGGTCGGTGTCGTCGAGCGGCAGCTGATCGGCCGCATCCTTGGCGGCCCGGTACTTCCGTTTCTTCTCCGCCTCGCGGTCGCGACGGGCCTGCACCTCGCGACGCGATGGGTTGTATGGCGCGAGGTAGTCGTGCATGTAGTAGTCGCCGGGGGCCGGCTGCACGCACTTCGGGTGCGGGCAGGTGTGCCCGTGCTCGTGCCACAGCCCGGCCGTGACCAACTTCCGCACCTGCGCCGGGGTGCCGTTGCACATCCGGACGACGACGCCGGGCACGATGCCGTCGGTCAGGTGCTGCGCCGCGTAGCTGCCCGCGCGCAGCCACAGCCCGAGCGCCGCGTTACCAACGGCGACGAATTTCGGGTGTGACCATGCGGTGTCGTCAACGGCGAACCATGACATCGGGGTGACTCCTCAGAGCGTGAGCTGCCCGGCGGGTACGGGCGGGGCTTTGCGTGTCCTGCGGCGCTGCTGCCGCGCGGGTACCGCCGGGGCGGTGCACTGGTGGTCGATCACGTGCGGGTGCGGGCAGTCAGTCGAGTGCGTGCGGCCCGACCACGACAGATCGGGTCCGCCCTTGCGCTGCCGCACACACCAGTCGAGTCGGTTCGGCTCGCGCAGCTCGGCGGCCGCCGCCGCGGTGAGCGGGTCGGCGTCGGCGGTCACGTCGAGCGCCGCCCGGTTGCCGACCAACTGCCGCAGCACCGTGCGGCCGCAGCGGCAGCGCACTCGGCGCGCGCCGCCACTGCTGCTCGGGCCGTACGGCATCAGTGCTGCTCGACCCTCGACCCGCGACGCCGATGCCGCATCTCCTGATGTGCCTCGTACTCGGGCTCGTTCGGGTGGCTCGCGAGCGCCGCGGCGACCGCGTCCTCGACGACCGTGCCGCCGGGCCCTACCTCGTCAAGGGTGTCGTCCATCTTGCGGCGCCGGTACATCGCGCGCATGACCTCGGCGACGAGCTGCGCCTGTTCCTCGTCGCGTGCCGCCTCGACGAGCCGCATGCGTAGCTTCACCTGCGGCGACTTGTCCTCGGTGTTGGCGTGACCGGTGTACGACACCGACGAGAGTTCGGCGATCACCACCACGCACATACCGGGGTGCTCGAACAACCCGCGCCGCTGCTGCTCGGTGAGCGCCGCTTCGAGCGTTGCGGCGGCCGAGTCGAGCTTGACCTCGACTGCCGCATCTTTGTCGAGTTTGGGCATGGCTACTTCCTCCGTCGCTTGTTCTTTGAGTGGTGCAGGGCGGCGTACTCGCGGGCGCCCGCCGCTCGTATTTCGGGGATCGGGCACTCGTCTCGACGGTGCCGGCTGTACCGGATCGCGAGTTCCTCGACGGCGGCGTATCCGACGGCGTCCTCGGCGTGCCCGCAGGGGCACGTGAAGTCGCCGGCGGCGAGGCTCTTCGCCTTGCTGCTGTCGAGGCGGACCCGCAGCCCGTAGCCGGGGTGCGGGTTGCCGATCGTCGGCCCGATCCCGTTCACTGCTGCTCGCCGCCGAGGGCGTCGACCTGGTCGTCGTCGAGCAGCCCGCAGTCGTGCCAGTGCTCGACGAGGTCGCCCTGATTGGGCAGCCTCGGCACCGGGCGGGCAGTCGCAGCCGAGGTCTCGTCGAGGGTCCGGCGGCGAGGGGCGACAGCCGTACCGGGGATCGTGGGGGCGCCGGGCGCGGCGCTGCGCCGCTTCACGCGGCGACCGCCCTCGCGTTGCGCTGCAGGAACGGCTCGGGCCAAACCGCCTTGCTCAGGTAGTCGCGCTGCGCCTGCGGCATGTCGAACAGCGGCACGTCGCACCAGTCGTGACCGGCGGCGCGCAGCCACCACGCGTCGGCCTGGTCGCCGCCCTTGTCGTCGGCGAACTCGACGCCGTCGGCGAGGTGCGCGGCCGCAGCCATGTCGGCCTTCTCCGCATTGCCCTTGTCACAGGCGAACGACTTGAGCGTCTTCGTGTTCACGTACGCCCACGGCACATCGGCATCGACGAGCACCGACTGCACGACGCCGTGCAGGCAAGCCATCGCCTTCAAATTCGTGAGGCTCATGCGCCCCGCGTTCATGGGCAGGTCTTCGATCACGGCGAGGTGCGGCCGCTGCTCGGCGACCTCGACGATCAACCGGTCGCGGATGACTGTGAGGCGGCGCGGGCCGTCCTTCTGCCGGGTCCGGATCCGGAACGTCGAGCCGTCGGCGCGGGCGACGCCGGTCGAGGTGATCGACAGGTCGAGCCCGATAACACGGAACCCGGCGGGCGCAGTCGGGCCGTCGTCGAGGACGAACGAGCCGGGCGCCATGAGTCCGGGAATCGTCGTCATGCTGCACCCCCCGGCAGCGGGGCGATCGGCCCGCACATGGCGCGCAGCACGTCGAGCGGCTGCACCTCGGCCCGGTACTCGGTGCGCATCATCGGCACACCCGACATGCGGTCGAGTTCGCCGTTCCAGCGCCACGCCCGGCCGTACGCGTCGCCCCACAGCACCGACAAGTCCCACGCGTGACCGGTGCCGTCCCACCACAGCGACCGCGCCCGGTCGAGGGTCGACCCTTGCGGGTGCAGCGGCTCGGCCGGCCGCTCCCACGTCGGCGGTTCGGCCGCCGGGGTGCACGGGCCGAGCGGGTGCGAGGCGATCAGGTCGGCCGCGATCACGCGCAGCAGCGCAGCCGTGCGGATCGGGCACATCGTTTCCTCGCCGATCAGCTCGGCGTTCCCCTCGGTGTCGACGAGCAACACGAGCGGGTGCTCGGTGAGGTCGACGAGCCGGGCGTACGCGAATGCGTCGTCGGTCATGCGGGTGCCCCCTCGGACTCGGTGGTCGGTGCGGCCCACGGGCGCTGCGGCCATGCGCCGTCGACGACGGCGTCGGGATCGGTCTTGCGGAAGTGCGCTTGCAGCCCGGCCGCTTGCTCGGCGGCGAGTTCGATCTGCCGCTCGTGCAGCTCGGCGAGCGTGAGGTCGCGGAACGCGTTGAACCGCAGCCGGCGCTCGGCGAGCACGTTCTCGGGCCAGTCACGGCGCCGCGCGTGCGCGAGCCACCCGATCCGGAACGCCACCACCGCGGCGACCTCGGCGTCGTACGAGCAGCCGTGCGCCGCCTTGTCGTCCCACGGCACGCCGTAGAACTGCGCGAGGGTGACGAGCTGCCGCGCGCCCTGCTCCTCGCTCGGCCGCCGCCGGTACGGCACGGCGTACGTGTCGAGCACCCGCGTATCGATCACGTGCAGCGGCCGGTCGCCGATCCGCTCGGCGAGCGTCGACAGCTTGTACCGGCGCAGCTCGCGGTCGAGCAGCGTGAGGTCGAACGGGACGTTATGCCCGACGACGGGAACACCGTCGCGTACCTGCACCGCGAGGAACGCGGCGACCTGGTCGGCGACCATGTCGGCCGGGTCGCCGTGCATGCGGGCGTACTCGGTGGTGATCTTGTGCACGGCGGTCGCCTCGGCCGGGATCTCGATCCGCGGGTCGGCGAGCCACTCGTGCGACTCGCGGGTCTCGCCGCCGCCGAGGGCGTGCACGGCAGCGGTCACGATCCGGTCGGACTCGACGTCGACGCCGGT
Source organism: Streptomyces sp. NPDC001450 (assembly GCF_053597295.1). NCBI lineage: Bacteria > Bacillati > Actinomycetota > Actinomycetes > Kitasatosporales > Streptomycetaceae > Streptomyces > Streptomyces sp. NPDC001450. The sequence continues at coordinate 203,728 of NZ_JBSFHY010000006.1, read as the reverse complement.
CGTCTCAAGGTCGAACGCGGCCAGCCGGCCGAGGTGCCATGTCATCGGCGGGCCCCCGTTCCGGGCTGCGCCGCCGTCGGCCACGCGGCCGCGGGGTGCGCGACCGGCGGTTCGGTGTCGGCCGGCTCGCCGTCCTCGCGCACGACCTCGACGTCGTACACGCCGTCGGCGTCCGGGCCCGGCTCGTCGCCGGCGTCGCCCTGGTCGCCGATCTCGCCCGTGCGCGGGTCGATCCCCTTAGCTATGTCCTCGGCGATCCGGTGCAGATCCTGCGACAGCTCGTCGGACCCGTCGCGGGCGACGTGCCCGGCACGGTTCGCCTTGTGCCATACCTCGCGCACCTCGTCGGCGGTGCGGCACTGGCGTGCCTCGTCGAGGTAGTCGGGGCGCCCGGCGGGCGCCGCCTCGATCGCCGGCCGGTCGAGGCTGCTCGGGTCGAGCGCCGCCGCCGTCGACAACGGGCCGGACAGTGCCTGCCGCAGCGTCGGCAGCGACGGCACCATCATCACGACCTGAAAGCGCTTCGTCTTGCCTTTGCGGACCGCCGTGCGCTGCTCGATCCACATGCGCACCGGCATCATGCCCTTGCCGCCGGTCGCCTGCAGCACCGTGTCGAGCCCGCCCGCCATGGCGTCGGCCGCGTAGTACGAATGCGTCTCCAACCGCCACACGCCGATATCCGGCAGGTCCGGCAGCATGACGCCGACGCGCGACGTCGGACGGCACACCTCGTCGGGCTTGCGCTCGTGCCAGTCCTCGCCGTACCGGGCGAGGCAGATGCACGGCTCACGCTTGATCCGCTCGATCTCGCCGTCGCAGCGCCGGACGCACCCGCCGCCCGACCACATTTCGTAGGACTGCGACAGCGGGTCGCCGGCGGGCAGGATCGCGCGCAGTTCGCGCGCCTCGGTGACGACACGGAACTGCTCGACGTTCTGCCCCTGCGGCGTCCACGGCTCGACCGTGCCGCCGTACAGCTCGGCGGCCCGTTCGACGTAGTCGCGCGAGTGCGACGACAGGATGAACGTCTGTGACTTCATCGGGACCCGCTTGCGCTTCGGGTCGTCATGCGGCCGGCTGTAGCCGGTGCGGATACGGCCGAGTTCGGCCGCCTGCCGCTGCAGAGTCTTGATACGGGCGCCCATGTCAGGCTGCCTTTCGATCGGTGGCACCCGGCGCCCACGGCGGCACGAGCGCCGGGTACGAGCCGGGAGCGGAGTGCAGATAGCGAGCGGTGCGCGTAGCACCGAGGAACGCGCGGAACTGCTCACGCCCGGACGGAACCGGAATGAACGCGTGCGACCGCGGCCGCAGGTTGAGCAGCGCCGTACGGTGCGGCCGCGGCGCCTCGACCTCGCGGTCGTCGGGCAGCAGCAGAACCGGCGCGTGACGCAGCGCGGCGAGCTGCAGCGGCTGATCGTCGTAGACCGTCGTCGCAGGCTTGCGCGCGCTCGTCTTGTAGTCGACGAGCCACAACTGCCGCCGCCGGTACCGACCCGAGTGCAGCCACACCCATAGATCGCCCGTGCCGGCGTAGCCGTAGTGGCGGTGCAACACGGTCGCCTCGGTCGCCTCGACGTCCGCGACGAGGTCGACGTGCCACAGCCGAAAGAACCGCGCGAGCTGCCGTGCGTACGGCTCGACCTCGGGGTCGGCCGGGTACGGCACGCCCAACACTTGAGCCTGCGCCCGGTTGTGGATACGGCTGCCGAGGTTCTTTGCCCGCTCGGCGTACAGCCGGGGCGCGGCGACGAGTTCCCGTCGCAGCGCGGTCGGCTCGGTGCGGGCACGGCGGGCGGTCGCGATCGGGTCGGCGATCACGGTGTCGGCGACGAGCCCGGCACCCCACGGCACGAGCGCAGGCTTATGGATCGAGTCGAGTGCGTTCGTGACGCTGATCAGGTCCGGGCCCCCGGCGGGGTCGCGGTAGTAGCGACCCCGCTCGGTGGCGACAGCCCATTTCGGGTCGGTCACTGGTCGCCGCCTGCCTGCGTCGGCGGGTGAGTGGCATCGGCCGCTGTGCGGCTGCTCTTCTCACGTGCCTCGCGGATCCGGGCGTCGAGCCGTTCCTGCTCGATCCGGGCGACCTCGTCGGCGAGGTCGAGCGCCTCGTCGAGCCCGTACGCGAACGCCTCGGCCCACCCGATCTCGGCGACGTACTGCCATCCGTCCGGGTCGCGCCACGCCCGCAGCCCGCACACCGCGCCGTCCGTGACCGCCCACCGGTCCGAGCCGGCCGACTCGCGCTGTACGACGAGCTCGCCGTACCCGCCGCCGAGCCCGTCGGGCAGCGGCACCCGGTACTCGGATGCGAGGGTGAGATGCGTTGCAAGGTGCTGCACGTACTGCGCGAGCACCCACGGTTCGGCGCCGTCGAGGTCCCACCGATCCGGGTTGGCCATGGTGGCGAGCACGTCGTCGGCGAGCTGCCGGTACGACTGTGCGTCGAGGGTGAGCCGCGAGGGGTTCAGGTCGTCGCCGAGCAGCTCGCGGCGCGTGCTCGCGACCGCCTCGTCGATCGCTGCCTTACGGCCAAGTTGCCCGGCGATGACAGCGAACAGCATGTGCTGCAGCGCCTCTTGGGCATCCCGCGCATGGGCGGCGTACCGGTCGGCAGCGCCGCCGGCGGACAGAGCGCGGGTGCGCGCTATGCGCCACGCGATCCGGTACCGGTCTCGCTCGGTCTGCAGACGCTGCGACTCGCCGTCGTACTGCGCGAGCACCTCGCGGGCAATGGCGTTCGGCTCGGCGCTGTCGGCGTAGTAGACGCGCAGCGCGTGCTCAATCACGTCGCGGATGCTCATGCGGACTCACCCGCCTCGCGGTCGGCGTTGAGCAGCTCGACGAGGTACAGAGCGACCGCCGCCGACTCGACCGCGATGACGGGGTCGGGGCAGCAGCCGAACGCGCCGGGTTCCTCCGAGGCGACGTGCTCGTCGTCGGTGCAGACGGGCGCGATCGCGTTCGGCTCGACGGCGTATTCGAGGAACGTCACGCGCCACTCGGGCCGGTCGTCGCCGGTCGTGGTGCGTAGGTACTCGGCGGCCGCGGTGCGGGCGTCGGCGAGGGCACTCACGATGCCTCACCCGCCTCGACGAGCTGCGGGATACCGCGCTCGGCACGAAACTCGGCGATCGCCTTCATGCAGCACACGGGCTCGCCCTCGACGCTGTGCTCGTCCTGTCGGTTCGCGGGGTCGGTCGCCTCGTCGGCGGTCAGTACCTCCCACCGCAGCCGGCAGTGCGAGCACACGTGCGTCTCGGTCCACTTCACGGCGACCTCGTCGACGTGCGGCCGGCGCCGCAGCTCGGCGGCGATCTCGTCGCAGCGCTGCCGGTACGCGCCGTCGACGTCCCGACTCACCATGTCGTCGGGCACCGACATGCCGGCCGACAGCTTGCCGAGCCGGCGCGGCAGCACGGCGATCGTGATCGGCCCGCTCGGGGCGACGAACTCGGCGAGGTCGCCGAGCCCGTCGAGCCCGAGGTCGGCGGGGCGGCGCGGCTTGATGGTGACCATCACCCGCCACTCGTCGCGGTATGTCTCCTTCACGCGGCCGCACCCCCCTCGCCGCGCAGCACCGACTCGACCGTGCGGGCGTTCGCCTCGGCCTCGGCCTGCAGCGCGGAGATCGCAGGCTTCGCGAGTTCCTCGATCCGGTACGCGAGCCGCAGCGCCTGCAGCCCGTAGACCGGCAGCTTCGTGCGCACCTCGCACACGAGGTCGGCGACGAGGGACTCGAACGGCAAGTCGGCGGGGCGCTCGATCAGGTGCGGGTCGCGCGCCTGCGCCTCGTACAGGGCGTCGAGCCGGTCGGCGAACCGGTCAGTGAGCAGCGCCTTAAGTACGTCGGTCACGACGGCGTCGACGAACGGCTCGACGTCGAGGGTCACGCCGGTCGGGATCGGCTCGACAGTGATGCGGTACGGCCCGTCGACGGGCGTGTTCTTGTTGGTCATCAGGAACCCCCGGCAGAAGAGGCAAGAACCAGGACGGCGGCGACGAGCAGCAGCCCGACGACGTCCAGCGCGTTCGTGATCAGTGCGTGGCTCACGGGCGGACCGCCGTCCGGCGGTCGAGGCGGTCGTGCATGTCGCCGTACAGGGCGGGCACGCCGACACCGACGAGGCGGGCGCGAACGCCGGCGTACGTGCAGCGGACGATCATCGACACCCCGGTCGAGTCGCCACGGGCGTCGCCGACGCCGAGGGCGTGCATCCACTGCTTCCAGTCGGCGAGCGACTGCGGGTGAACAACGATGCTCACCTCGCCGCCGGCCGCGGACACGTCGGGCTCGCCCGGCATGCCCTCGGTCTGAGCGCGCGCAGTGTCGGCCGCTTCCTTCGCGCGGCGGCACTGGCCGAGGGCGGCGACGGCGGCCGGGCTGCGCTCGGGCCGGTTGCGGCCGGGCTCGGCGAACGGGTCGGCGGAGCGTACGAGCAGCCGCGCGTCGTCGAGTGCCTGCGCCACTTCGAGGGCGACGTCGGGCGACGTGCCGTGCACGATCGCGGCCGCGATCACGCGGGCAGCCGACTCGACATGCGGGTTTGCGGTCACTGCTCGACCCCCGGCCGCACCTCGGCGAGCACGGTCTCGCCGTCAACGACGACGGCGTGCACGCGGATCGGGACCGTCGAGCCGTCGCCCCGTTCCGGGGTCGAGGTGTGAACCGTCCACATCGCGACGCCGTCGGCGCCGCTGCTCTGCACGATCCCGCCGCCGAGGTCGTACAGCCAACGCGACAGATCGCGGGCGCCGGTGACCGTGATGTGCACGGCGTCGGGGCGCGGCGTCAACGTCGCGGCGGGCAGCGGCAGATAGTCGAGCATCGACCGCACGGCGAGTTCGTTGCTCGCCGTCAGATCGGCGTCGGTGAGGGGGTGCGGGCGTTCGGTAGGCTGCGTGCTCAAGGCACTCGCCTCGCTTTCTTCCTAGCTGGATGAGTGGGGCGTGCGCCCCGGGGTCGTTCCGCTGCTTGGCCGTTGCGGGACGGCCCCTTGGTCTGTCGGGCGAGCTACGCGGCGAGCGGCTGCTCGGTCGCCTCGGCGTCGCGGCGCCGGATGATTTCGGCCTCGATTGCCTCGACCGAGCCGAGCCGGTGACCGGGGTAGTACGCCGCTTCGGCCGCTTCGCGAGGGGTGCGTGCGGCGCGCTCGGCAACGGCGTCGACGAGGGCGACGGCGGCCGCCTGTATGGCGCGAGCCCGCACCAGCGACGGCGTCTCGGCGGCCGTCATGCCGCGGCCTGTACGCCGGTCTGCCTCGTGCGGCTGCTCTTCGCGCGGCTGTTCTTCGGCTTGGCCGTGCCGAAGGTGAACACGTCCTCGAAGGCGACGCCGTACGTGCTGCAGATACGAGCGATCGCGGTCGGACCCGCCGGCCCGCCGTTGCGCAGCCGGTGCAGGGTGCCGACGCCGAGCCCGGTCGCCGCGGCGAGCTGCTCGTACGTGGTGTGGCCTCGGGAGTTGGCGACGACGAGAAAGTCGTCGACCTTGAGCACGATGGTGTCCATCGGCTTCCTTCCAGTGGTGGAAGTTCTGGCGATGGATGGAAGCTAGCACGGTTCTTCCGATGGTGGAAGTTCCAGTGGTGGAAGTCGTCAAGATTCCTATTCCGATTGCGGAATCCGTACGCATGTTCGAGTATGGGAGCGACGTGCGGCGACGGCGGAAGGTTGCACGGCGGACGACTAGACGTGTGCTTCCGCTGATGGAATGTCGACTAACCGGCCTTCCACTAGCGGTAGCCTGCGCGCATGCGGAGACGAGAAGACGAGACCGAGAGCACGGAGGGGCGCCCCGAATGGCTGGTGTGGCTGACCGGCGTACTGACCGACAAGGGGTACGACCTCTCATCGGAGCGCAGCGGCGGCCGCGCGGAACTCGCGCGTGACACCGGGCTGTCGGCGTCCATCATTGCCCGGCTCATGGCCGGTAAGCCCGTGTCGTACGAGACGCTCCTCGCCCTCGCTCGCACAACGGGCATTCCGGTCGCGGAGCTACTTGTTCGAACGGGCAAGGCGACGGAAGATGATTTCTCTCTTCCGGGGCGGGAATCCGGTCAATCTGAGGTACTGTCGCGAAAGCGCTTGACACCTGAAGAGGTGGCAGTCGCGGCAGGAGTGCCCCAAGAAGACCAAGCATGGTTCGCAACGATGGTTCGGCGCATTCGGCGAGGCGGCAACGACAATGGCGGCAGCGCTACGGGGGGTGCTGCCGCAGAGGGGTGAACAATGCGGGATCAGCGCAGAGTGATTGTTCTGGCCAAGGCTTGCGCGATTGTGGGGATCGTGTGCGCCCTTCACGGAACCATCACAGACCGCGCAAGTACGTATCGAGGCGGCATGGTTACGCTGCTCGCCTCGGCAGCCGTCGCGGTCCTCGTGACCTCCCGTGTCAACGCTAAAGAGATCATGGCGCATCAAGCGCGAGTAGCCCGCCTGTCTGCACAAGAGCGGCAGGCGTACGCGGAAATGGGCTGGAAAGCTGCCCGGCTCGACGCACTTACGGAAGAAACCCCGGCGGTGGCGGGCGAAGCGGAAATCGTGAACCTTCCGCACGCCCGCCACACCCCGAATATGCGTCGAAATGGGAGCGCATAAAGGGTTGGGGGTTTCATGGTACGACCGAGGGCATCCGTAATTGTCCCTCCGGTGCGATCCGTCGTTAAGGCAAGCGAACTGATCCCGGTTATCGGATACGCCCGCGTCTCAACATGGCGCGAGGAAATGATCAGTATCGACATTCAGAAAAGCGTCGTCGAGGATGCAGCAGCGCGACAGCACCGATACGTCGCCGAATGGATCATCGACGAGGACGCGACCGGCCGGAACTTCAAGCGCAAGGTGATGCGCGCGATCGAGATCGTCGAGGACGGCGGCCGCCCCGAACGCGAGCTGTGGGCATGGAAGTTCAGCCGCTTCGGCCGCAACCGGCACGGCGTCGCGATCAATCTAGCCAGGATCGAGGACGTCGGCGGCGAACTCGTCAGCGCCACCGAGGCAGTTGACGCGAAAACAGCCGTCGGCAGGCTCACACGCGGCGTGCTACTGGAGATCGCAGCGTTCGAGTCCGACCGGGCGGGCGAGCAGTGGAAGGAGACGCACGAGCTGCGTCGCCGCCTCGGGCTGCCCGCAGCCGGCGGCCGCCGCTTCGGGTACGTCTGGCACCCGCGGCGCCTGCCCGACGGCCGGGGCGGATGGGTCCTGCAGGAGGAACGATACGAAGCGCTGCCCGACGAGGCAGAGCTAGCCGTCGAAGGCTTTCAGGACTACATACGTGGGAAGACCGGGTTCGGCCTGATCGCCCAACGATGGAACGATCTTGGGTTCCTCAACACCCGCGGCGCCCGCTGGCAAGACCAGGGCGTGAAAGGGTTCATGGATTCAGGCTTTGCGGCCGGGCTGCTGTACGTGCACAACCCGGATGCCCCGTGCGGCGATCCGTCGGGCTGCAAGAACAGCGATCATTACGGGCACCTCGCTGCTGAACATGAGTCAATTATCGGCGGTGAGGAGTGGGACAACTACAGAGACATGCGTGCCGTGCGCCGCAATACGCCTCGGCGCGCACTCTCGCCCGTTTATCCGCTCGCAGGTCTCGTGCGCTGCGGAGTGTGCGGCAGCTCGGGCCAGATCCACCAGACACGCAACGAGCGGGGCAAGGCGTACCGCTGTCACGCCCGCGCCCGGCGTGTAGCCGACCACGACGCGGTGTGGGTGCGCCGAGTTGTCATCGAGGATGCCGTGTTGGCGTGGCTGGTCGACCTGCGGCAGGAGATCGACAACATCGTCGCGGGCAAGGTGGCGATCCCGAAACCGCGGCGCGAGCCCGACCTCGACAAGAAGCGGAAGAGGCTGCAGCGGGAGATCGAGCGGGCGACGGGCGCGATTCAGCGAGCGTTCGACGCGTACACGGACGGCGATGCGCCTCGCGACGTCTACATGCGCACGCGGGAGAGGAACGAGACGAAGCGTGACAAGGCGCAGGAGCAGCTCGACAAGCTGCCCAAGCCAGACGACGAGCCGGCGTCGCCGGTACCGCACCGGGAGACCGTCGTCGGTTTGATCGCCGAGTGGGACACGATCAGCGTGCATTCGAAACGGGTGCTGCTCGGCAAGGTGATCCGCCGGGTCGAGATTCGCCCGGATGATCAGGTGACAGTCGTGCCGGTGTGGGCTCCTCCCGATCCGCCGAAGCGTCGGGGTCCTGGTCGGCCGCGGTACAACCCGGAGTAGGCGGGGTGTGTGTTATTCAGTTCTGGTCGACGAGCCAGAAGGTCCCGTCCCCGGCCCGCACGATGCCCTCGGTGTCCAGACCGTTCGGGTCGTACGACAGCGGGGTCGTGGCGTCGTAGGTGTACGGCGCCTCGTCGCGGCTCTTCTGGTTGGGCAGCCCGGTGACGGCCTTTCCCGACGACGTGGTGATCGGGATCGCGTCGATCACCTCGATGGAGTCCCCGGAGACCCGGATCTTCACGATCGCGGGGTCGAATCCCGGCACCGGGAACGTCCGGCGCTTCTTGCCGTCCACCTTGATCTGACCGTTGGGGCCGCGGTCGGTCACGGTCCAGTACTCGCCCTTGCGGCCGGCCGGGTAGATGTCGCTGCCGATGCCCCCGAGATCCACTCCGTGGTCGTCGTCCACGCTGCCGGGCAACAGCGCGTTGCTGACCGCGCCGAGCGGGATCTCCCCGAGGGTCGCCGCGTGGATGACGCGGGCGTCCTCGGACGGCGCCGCCGTGGCCGTCCCCGCGGCCACGAGGGCGGCGGCCACGGCCAGGGGCAGGCCCGTGGCGACGGAACGGTGGACACGGCGCCGGCCGGTGGCGTGCGGGGACATCGGGCCTCCTGGGAGCAAGTTCGTTGACTGCGGCCACATTTGGGCCCCAGGAGGAACGCCGCACGACCTCGCGGTGAACAAGCGGCGTCCACCACTCGTCGGGTCGCCCTCGCATCGGACTGGCCGGCCGTCAAGTGCCCGTATACGACTGGTCCTCCGGGCTGAGCCGCGCCGTGGCCAGAGCCGTCGCCGGATCCCGGGCGGCGCCGCCCGCCGGAACCCAGCGCCCGCCCTCCTCGCGGTAGGGCCACCAGCCGCCCTCCCGGCCGAGGCGCAGCTGAACCCCTTCCGCCGGGACGGTCCAGCGGTTGCCGACCGGCCGGAACGACGGCCGCTCGTCCTCCTCCCAGCCCGCTTCCAGGGCCGCACGCGCGCGTGCGAGCGCCTCGCCCTCCACCTGCCACTCCTCGTCGAGCACGGCCAGCGCCGCCGCACCTCCGACGCGCCACGCACGAACGGCCGTCGCCAGCCCGTCGCCGCCCCGCCCCGCCCCTTCGGCGAGCCGGTCGGCGACAGCACCGGGAGCGGCGCCGGCGGCGAGCCGTACGGCGTCCTGAGCGGCCGTCAGTCGCAAGTCCGGCTCCCCGCCGGCGCCGAGGCACTGCCCGAGCATCCGGTGGGCCTCGACGGCCGTCCGCCCCGCCAGGTACTGCAGCGCCACGGGGTCGATCCCGGGCACCGGAGCCGTCTCGGCGTCGAAGGACGGCGGTTCGCCGGGGCTCTCCGGGAGGCCGGGCAGAGCGGGCAGCGGAGGCAGGATGTCCGCGGCCGCCCAGGCCTCCGCCGCGTCCATGCCCTCCGCCTCGGTGGAATCGTCGGAGGAGGCGGCGCTCCGCAGGTGCAGCCCCTCCAGGAACGCGCTCCGCGCCCGGCCCCGCATGAGCACAAGCACGAACGGATCCTCGTCCAGCAGACGCGCGACCTGATGGCACAGGGCAGCGGTGTGCCCGCAGTGGTCCCATGTGTCACAGTCGCACTCGGGTTCCAGATCGCCCAGGCCCGGTAGGAGTTCGATCCCTCTGACCGCCGCGTCCTCGATCAGATGCGAGGGCAGTTCCCCGTCGAGGAGCGAGGCCAGGTGTCCCGCCTGCTCCACGGCCAGGTCCAGAAAACCGGCCCACTGTTCTTCGGACAGCTCCGGCACCAGGACGTCGGCCCGGTGCTCCCCGCCTTTCGGATCGCGGACGACGGCGGTGACCCGGCCCGGCCGTACCGTCACCGCGCCGACGCCGCCCCCGCGCGCGAGTCGGCGCCCCGCCTTCACCGCGATGGAATCCAGTGCCGCATCCTCCAGCGCTCCCAGCCAGGCGCGGCCCCACCAGGTCTGCGCGAACCCGCGCCCGCGCGGGGGCGGCAGTGCGGCGAACGTGCGCTCCGGGCCACGGTCGTGCTCGTCGTCGTAGTGGTTCATCGTGCCTCCCCGCGCAGTTCCACCAGTGCGGCCAGTTCCGTGTCCGTCAGCTCCGTCGGAGCCGCCGCCTCACCCGCGCCGAGCACGGCGTCCGCCAGTTCCCGCTTGCGCCCCAGCATTTCGGCGATGCGGTCCTCGACGGTCCCCTCGGCTACCAGCCGGTGCACCTGCACCGGGCGGGTCTGCCCGATGCGGTACGCGCGGTCGGTGGCCTGCGCCTCGACCGCTGGGTTCCACCAGCGGTCGTAGTGGACGACATGTTCGGCCCGCGTGAGGTTCAGGCCCGTTCCCGCAGCCTTCAGCGAGAGCAGGAACACCGGCACCTCGCCCGCCTGGAAGCGGCGCACCAGCGCCTCGCGCTCAACGACCGGGGTGCCGCCGTGCAAGAGCTGCGCGGGCACCCCACGGGCCGTCAGGTGCCGTTCGAGCAGGCGGGCCATCCGCACGTACTGCGTGAAGACCAGGACGCCCGTGCCCTCCGTGAGGATGGTGTCGAGCAGTTCGTCCAGCAGCTCCAGCTTCCCCGAGCGTCCCGTGAGCCTCGGATCGTCCTCCTTGAGGAACTGCGCCGGGTGGTTGCAGATCTGCTTCAGCCCGGTCAGCAGCTTCACGATCAGGCCCCGACGAGCCATGTCGTCGGCGTCCGCGATCCGTTCGAGGGTCTCGCGGACCAACGCCTCGTACAGGCCCGCCTGTTCCTGCGTCAGTGCCACCGGGTGATCGGTCTCGGTCTTCGGCGGCAGTTCCGGAGCGATGCCGGGGTCGGACTTCCGCCGCCGCAGCAGGAACGGCCGCACGAGCCGTGCGAGATGCTCCGCGGCGGCGGGATCCCGGCCGGCCTCGACCGGCTGGGCGTACCGCGCGTGGAAGGTGCCGAGGCGGCCGAGCAGACCCGGTGTGGTCCAGTCGAGGATCGCCCACAGTTCCGTGAGGTTGTTCTCCACCGGTGTGCCGGTGAGCGCCACACGCGCGCGTGCGCCGATGGACCGCAGCGCCCGCGCGGTCGCCGCATACGGGTTCTTCACGTGCTGCGCCTCGTCGGCCACGACCATGCCCCAGGGCACCTCGGCGAGCCGCTCGGCGTCCAGGCGCATGGTGCCGTAGGTCGTGAGGACGAACTCCCCGTCCGCCAGGGAGCCGAGACCGCGCCCGGGCCCGTGGAACCGGCGCACCGGGACACCGGGCGCGAACTTCTCGATCTCCCGCTGCCAGTTGCCGAGCAGGGACGCCGGGCAGACCACGAGCGTGGGTCCGGCCGACGAGGCGTCCGACTGCCGGTGCAGGTGCAGCGCGATCAGCGTGACCGTCTTGCCGAGCCCCATGTCGTCGGCCAGACAGCAGCCCAGCCCGAGGGCCGTCGTCCGGGCCAGCCAGCCGAGGCCCCGCAGCTGGTAGTCCCGCAGGGTGGCGGCGAGGGCCGGAGGCGGGACGGCGGGCTGTCCCGCCTCCGGATCCGCGAGCCGCTCCCGCAGCTGCGCCAGCCATCCCGTGGGCCGTACGTCGACCCGGTGGCCGTCGACCTCGCCCGAACCCGTCAGAGCGGCGGCCAGCGCCTGGACCGGGGCGATGGAGCGGTCCTGGCGGGTACGGGCGCGGGCCGCCTCCCGCGGGTCGACCAGCACCCATCGGTCGCGCAGCCGCACGAGGGGGCGCTTGGCCTCGGCGAGCCGGTCCAGTTCCTCGCGCGACAGCTCGCGCCCGCCCAGCGCGAACCCCCAGCGGAAGGAGAGCAGGGCGTCGGCTGAAAGGAACGACGGCAGCGCCGAAGCCTCGCTGTCCGGCGGACCGACGGCCGCGTGGGCGGTGAGCTCGCGCGACAGCTCTTTCGGCCAGTGCACGTCGACTCCCGCCGCGGCCAGTGCCCGAGCGCCCTCGCCCAGAAGTTCGGTGATCTCGTCGTCGGCCAGGTCCACCACGTCGGGTACGGCGACGGAGAGCAGCGGTGTCAGCGGCGGCCACGCCCGGGCCGCCCGGCGCAGTGCGAGCAGTGCGTCGGCCCGCGCGCGGGGGTCGAACGCGTCGCGCGCCGGTCCCGAGCCCGCCCACAGGTCGGCGGCGTCCGCGACGTCCGCCGCCCCGCTCAGGCCGTGCACTTGGAGCACCGCACGGAACCGCACAGGGGAGTCGTCCTCGAGGACGGCGCCCTGCAGACCGGGCGCCTCCACGCGCAGCGACAGCCGGACGCCCGCGTCGTGGCCGGCGGCGATGTCGTCGGCCCACGCGCGCAGGCCGGGCAGATGCCGCGGTTCCGGTGCCGCGTACGCGGCACCGCCCGTCACGAGCGGTGCGGCCGGGGAGCGGGGGAGTGCGTCGGCGACCGCGTCCAGGAAGGCGCGCAGCAGCCGCTCGGGGTCGGGCAGCCGAGGGCGCCCGCCGGCAGCGAGCGGCACGGCGTGTGCCTCCGGAGGCATGGCCGCGGCGAGTTCGCGGACCAGCTCCGCATCGCCCGCGGACAGCGGTCCCACTCGCCAGGCGTCGTGATCGCCGGAGGAGAGCCCTGGCAGGAGCAGGCCGCGCGCCACGAAGTGCAGGGCCAGCAAGCCGGCCGTGCCCCAGAAAGCGGTGGCCCGATGGACCCCTGCCTCCGCACGCGCGCGCGTGAGCATCGGCAGGGCGGCGCGCACCGGCAGCAGCAGAGCGGGCACCCGTACCCGCTCGACGGCCCGGTCCGGCGCGGGCACCACCAGGTCCAGCTCCGAGACGGACCCCTGGGCGAGATCGGGGAGAGCCTCGCCGTCCGGTCGCCAGAAGGCCATCAGGCCGGCGCGGGCGGGGCCGGACGGTACGAACACCGCGCAGCAACGGGCCAGTTCGGACAGATCGGAGGATGGTGCCGTAGGAGTCCTCTGCACAGTTCCGCCGCACTCCTCAAATTTGACTACTCGATCGGAGTGGTCGAGCGTACAGCGCGCGGCAAGCCCACCTCGAAGGCTTACGCTGTGATCTGGACCACTAAGGGGCGCGTCTCAGGGAAGTCTCAGGGTCGAGCTTCGGAACCGCCGGGAGCGCGGGGCCGTTCTCAGAGCAGAGAGCGGCAGTGGCCGCGAAGGAGGCGACGCTCATGTCCAAGACCGCGAAGATCGCCGCAGGGGGTGTGGCGGTCGGTCTCATCCTGCTGATATGGCTGCCCTGGTGGGTGGCGTTCCTCATCATGGTGGGGGTTCCGGCCGCCGCGTACCTGGCGCTGGACCCCTCGCAGCGGCGCAGGCTCCGCCGGGTCGGACGCAAGGAGCTCGGCCGCTGAGAGACCGGCGAACGGACCAGGTCCGTTCGCCGGGGCGGCCGTGGGCGCGCTCTGGGCCGCCGGGGAACGCGCCTCCGCTGAGGGAGCGGCCCCCACGGGGTCAGCTGGGCCGCACGGCCATCTTGTCGAGCGCCTCCAGAAGACCGGGCAGTTCGGGACCCCGGCCCACCGGCAGGACCTCTCCGGGCTTCTCGTCGAGCAGGACGAACGCGATGTCGTCGGTGCGCGCCACCATCGACCATCCGGGGCCGTCGGCGCGCAGCGTCCGAGCGTCGCCCGGGGCGAACGACGAGCGCACCCGGCCCAGCGGCGGCGGCGCGTCGATGTAGGCGCGCGCCTCGGCGAGCACCCGCCGGACGCCCTGGTGGCCTCCCTTCGGCGCGCTCTCCTCGTCGTCCGTCGCGGCCTCCGCCGTCTCTGTCCGCTCACTGGCCGAAGGGAAGTAGTCGTCGCCGATCTGCTCCCGCCAGACCGCCCACTGCAACGCGATCTCGTCGGCGCCCAGACGCCGCTGGGCCGGACCCCAGGAACTGGTGTCCGGCGGAGTCAGAGCGGGCCCCTCCGCGACCTCGGGGTCGGGGTCGTGCGGTGCGGGCACACCAGGTGCGGCGACGGCGACCGCCAGCGGCCAGCCCGGCAGAGCCGCCACGACCGTGCGCTCGTCCGGTGACAGCTCGTACTCCATGCCGCAGTCCCACGACGCGATCGCCACGGCGACCATCGAGACGTCGTCGATCACGACCGTCCAGCGGGCGCCGTCGCCGTCCTGTCCGAGCACCAGGCCGTACCCGTCGGCGCGCGGCGCGAGGTCAAGCGCCGCGCAGGCCTCCGGGTAGTCGTCGCCCAGCACGCTCGGAAACTGTGCCGGCGTCAGCAGCACCGCCGTGAGCACGTACAGCGCCTCGTCCGCGGCGGCGACGGCCTCATTGTCCGTCCCGGCCATCCCTGCCTCCCCAGTGGTTCGTCCATCGGCGCGCACCCTAGTGCGAGCGGAAGCCGCTTGTCACGACTCCGCACACCACGCGGAGCTGCAGGTTTCCACCTGGACGGGGCGAAATGACCACCGCCGACGGGGCCCGCCTCTCAGGCCGCCGGCAGCCCGAGGAGGTCGCGGGCCACTGCTCCGGGCGACTCGTCGCGCTCCCGGGCGAGCGCTATGACCGCCCGGCACGCCAGCTCGCTCACCCCGAACGACAGCGCTTCCGGAGACACCCATGCCGCCGCCTCGTCGATCCGGTCCTGATCGTCCTCGGCGCAGGCCGCCACATAGGCGGCCGCCGCTTCGAACAAGTTGTGTGCACGCCGGTCCCGGGTGTCCGTCGCCCCGGCCCGCGAGGAGGTGCGGAATCTGGCGGCGTACTTGCGCATCATGTCGAACACGTGCCCTACCTTCCCCCTGAATGGGGTCGTCACTGATCGCTCACTTGCTCCTGTTCAACGTAGAGTTGGAACTTCGGCGACAGAAGGGGGACGGCACGGTGAAGCGCTTCGAGCGGCTTGAGCGGATCCGTCGGATGGATCCGGTGGTGGACGCTCTGGAGATCTACCGGCTCAGCGTGGCGTTCGAATTCCCCTGGGACTACACGCGCGCCTTGGAACTGGCCCTGTACCGCACCTACGCCGTGCCCAGCATCGGGCGGCTGCTGGCGCAGACCGCGGAGCTGACCGAGCGCACACAGAAGCGCTACGACGACACCGCGCTGCTCCTCGACGCCGTCGTGGAGCACGGCTTCACCGCCGACGAGGGCCGTACGGCGATCCGTCGCATCAACCAGATGCACCGCAGCTACGACATCAGCGACGACGACATGCGCTATGTGCTGTCCACCTTCGTGGTGGTGCCCAGGCGCTGGATCGACGCCTACGGCTGGCGTCGCCTGTCCCGGCACGAGGTCGTCGCCACCACCGAGTACTACCGCACCCTCGGCCGGCACATGGGCATCCCCGGCATCCCCGAGACCTACGAGGAGTTCGAAGCGCTCCTCGACTCCTACGAAGAGGCGCACTTCGCCTGGGACGAGCAGGGCCGTCGGGTCTCCGACGCCACGCTCGAGCTGATGTCGTCCTGGTACCCGCGCCCGCTGGCACCGCTGCTGCGCACGGCCACACTCGCTCTCCTCGACGAGCCGCTGCTGCGCGCCTTCCACTACGCGCCGCCGAGCCCGGCCACCGTCTCGCTCGTGCGCCGTGCGGTCCGCACACGGGGCCGGCTGGTCCGGCTGCTGCCGCCGCGCCGCACACCGCATTTCGCACGGCAGAACTGGGAGATCAAGGGCTATCCGAACGGCTACCGGCTGGCCGACCTGGGCACCCGCCCGGTTCCGGGAATGGGCGGCTGCCCGGTACGGCACCTGGACACCTCAGCGGCCGACGGCCTCGAGTGAGGCGAGGGTCTCGCGCAGCCACGCGAGTTCGGCGCGGCTCGTGGCACGCGCGATCTTGAGCACCCCACGACGGAACGGGTCGTCCAGTTCCTCGGCGGCCAGCGGCCGGTCGCCGTCGTAGAAGAAGCTCGCCGGTTCCTCCAGAAAGGCCAGCCGGCGCCGTAGCACGGCCGCCTGGGCCGCCGGGTCGTCCAGGTGGCGCAGGAACGCGAGCAGCGTGAACCAGTGGTTCTCGTCGGTGATCTCGCGCTGCCCGGGTTCGGCGAGGCGACGCCGCAGCTCCTGCCTGCCCTCCTCCGTGAGCGTCAGCACGTGACGCGGCGCCGCCACGGCACCGGGCTCGGTGGTCCGCGCCAGCAGGTCCGCCTTCTCCAGTCGTTTGATCGCCGGGTACAGCGTGCTCTCGGCCACGGGCCGCACATGGCCGGTGAGTGCGGCGATGTGCCTGCGCAGGACGTAGCCGTGCAGCGGGGCGTCGTACAGGAAACCGAGGATGGCGAGTTCCAGCATGCCCGCATTCTCTCGTACACCCGCTGTACAGCGAAACCTCGATATTACGTTTCCAAGATACATCGTTGCCGATGTATCTTGAGGTGTACGTCATCGCAGGCATCAGGGAGGGGCACCGTGGAGCAGGCCGAATTCGACGGCAAGGGGAGCCGGATCCGGTGGACGGAGGTGCCCGGTGAGGAGCCCGCGCGCGTGTACCTGCACGGACTCGGATCGGTCTCCTCCGTGTACCACGCGCACATTGCGGCCCGCCCCGAACTCGCGGGCAGGCGCTGTCTGTTCGTGGACCTGCCCGGGCACGGCATCAGCGACCGGCCCGAGCGCTTCGGCTACACGCTGGAGGAGAACGCCGACGCCGTGGCGGCCGCACTGGACCAGGCCGGCGTCACCGGTGCCGAGTTGATCGCGCACAGCATGGGGGGCGCCGTCGCCATCGTCCTCGCTCACCGGCGGCCCGACCTCGTCTCCCGGCTGGTCCTCACGGAGGCCAATCTGGACGCCTTCCCGCCGCAGACGGCGGCGAGCAGCGGCATCGCCGCCTACGGAGAGGACGAGTTCGTCGAGGAGCAGTACGCGCGCGTGCTGGAGGCCGTGGGCCCGCTGTGGGCGGCCACGATGCGGCTGGCCGATCCGCGTGCGCTGCACCGCAGTGCCGTCGGTCTCCGCCGCGGCTCGGATCCCGTGATGCGCACCATTCTGGAAGGCCTGGCGATCGACCGTGTCTACCTTCAGGGTGAGCTCAGCGGCGAACTCCCGGGCAGGGAAAGCCTGGAAGCCGCCGGGGTCCGCGTGGTGACGGTACCCGGCGCAGGGCACAACGTCATGTTCGACAACCCCGACGCCTTCGTGGCCACCGTGGCGGGGCGAAGCTGATCCGCCCCGGCCGTCAGCCCTCGCGCACCGCCAGGGCGAGGAAACGGGCATCCTCGTCGACGTACGACGTCATGCGCCATCCCGAGCGGGCCAGGAGAGGACCGAGACTGGCCTCGGCCCGCAGGTCGTCGGGGGAGATCTGCCGCCCCTGACGCGCCGCCAGGGCCGCGCGGCCGATGGGATGGAACAGCGCGAGCATCCCGCCCGGCCGCACCACGCGGACCAGCTCCCGCAGGTTCTCGGAGGGCTGGGGCAGGTGCGCGATCAGGCCCGCCGCGAACACGGCGTCCATCGAATCCGAGCGCAGCGGCAGGGCCGCGACGTCGGCGAGCAGCAGCCGCCCCTCCTGGTGCCGCCCGGCCCGTACGGCGGCCTGGAGCATCGCCGGGGTCAGATCGACCCCGGCCACCACTCCGGACGGCCCCACGGCTGCACGCAAGGGCGCAAGGGCGCGTCCGGTGCCGCAACCGGCGTCGAGCACGCGGTCACCCCGGCGCAGGCCGAGGTTCGCGACGGCGGCCGTGTAGGCAGGGCCGTCGTCGGGGAACCTGCTGTCCCAGTCGGCGGCGCGGGCGGTGAAGAACTCCTGGACATGTGTGTGGTCGTCGCTCATGCCCCGCATGATCCCTCACCGGCAAGGGGGACGTCCCTGTGCGCATGTTCGAGCTGGACGCGATCGTTCCATCGCCTCTCTGTGTCATATTCCAACACCTTTCGAAATGCGCCCCCTTCGTGCGCCCCTGCCCCGACTAGCGTCCCGGGGCCATGGGACACCTGGACCACGCCGCCTTCGGCTGGCTGACCCCCGCACTGTCGTACGTGATGGCCTGCATAGGCGCCGCACTGGGACTGCGCTGCACCGTGCGCGCGCTCGCCACCACCGGCCGGTCGCGCCGCAACTGGCTCGTCACCGCCGCCTCCGCGATCGGGACGGGCATCTGGACCATGCACTTCGTGGCCATGCTCGGCTTCCGCGTCAGCGGCACCGACATCCGGTACGACGTGCCGCTGACCATCCTGAGTCTCGTCGTCGCCATGGTCGTCGTCTGTGCCGGCGTCTTCGCCGTCGGATACAGCAAGGATCGCAACCGGGCCCTCCTCCTCGGGGGGCTCACCACCGGGCTGGGTGTCGCGAGCATGCACTACCTGGGCATGGCCGCGGTACGGCTGCACGGTCAAGTGCACTACGACCCCGTCCTCGTCGGACTCTCGGTCCTGATCGCCGTCGTGGCGGCGACCGCGGCCCTGTGGGCGGGGCTCAACATCAAGTCACCCCTCGCGGTCACCCTCGCCTCCCTCGTCATGGGGGCGGCCGTCAGCAGCATGCACTACACCGGGATGTTCGCGGTGAGTGTGCGCGTCACCCCTTCCGGCGAGGTCCTGCCCGGGGCCACGGCGATGCAGTTCATCTTCCCCCTCGCCGTCGGCCTCGGGTCCTATCTGTTCCTCACCTCGGCCTTCGTCGCTCTCTCGCCCACGGCCGACGAGCGCGAGGCGTCCGCCTCGGCCCAGCGGCCCGTCCAGAGCGTCGCCCGCTAGCGGGAGCCCGGCCCCGGAGCCCCGACCCACGTCCCGAGCGAGGAGGCCATGCGCCCACCACGTAGTACCCCCAGAGCCGGCGCCCCCGCCCAGTCCCCATCCCCGCCCCGCGGCCGCCGCGCACACGCCGGACCACCGGCCGACGAGGAGGCGGGCGGGCTCCTCGACACACCGCCGGAGAACGCGCCCCCGCGAGCGGGCCGTTGGCGCATGCGCGCCCGCACGGTGCGTGCCAAGGTGGTCTGCCTGCTGATGGTGCCCGTCATCTCCCTGCTCGCCCTGTGGGCGTACGCCACCGTCAGCACCGTCCAGGACGTCGCCCGGCTGCGTCAGTCCCAGCGGGTCGACGCCGAACTGCGCACCCCGGTGGCCGCAGCCGTCGCCGCACTGCAGACCGAGCGGGCCGCGGCCGTGCGCTATGCCGCCGACCCGGGCGCGGGACCCGGCGACGACCTCGAAGGCCTCGCCGCCCGTACCGACCGCGCGGTGGCCAAGCTGCGGCTCGGCCACGACAACACCGTCGCCGACAGCCAGGAACTGCCTGCCGGAGTCGGCGGACGCCTCGAGGACTTCGTCACCGGCGCCGAGCACCTGCGCGCGCTGCGGACCGCCGTACTCGACCACAAGGCCGGCTGGAGCCAGGTGTACGCCCAGTACACGAACATCATCGGTACGGCCTTCACGGTGGACGGCGCCCTCACCGGCGTCCAGCAGGCCGACGTCGGCACCGACGCGCGCGTACTGCTCGAATTCTCCCGCGCCGCCGAGGCGCTGGCCCAGGAGGACGCGATCCTCGGCAGCGCGCGCACGGCCGCCGGCCTGCAGGGCGAACGGCTACGGCTGTTCGGCGCGGCCGTCGCCACGCGCCGCACCCTCTCGGAGGAGGCCGTGGACGACCTGCCCGGCACCCAGCGCGCCGCCTGGCGGGACCTGGCCGGCAGCAGTGCCTATACCGGCCTCACCGCCACGGAGGACAAGATCCTCGCCGCCGGCACCGGTGCCAAGGCGGTGGACACCGCACCGGCGAGCGCCTGGAACGCCGCCCACGCGCGCGTGCAGGACGCGATGCGGGCCATCGCGACGGACACCGGCCGCGCCGTCGCGGGCAGCGCCGACCCGTTCACACGCGGCTTTCTGGGCCCTGCGGGCGCCGCGGTGCTCTTCGGCCTCGCCGCCGTCGCCACCTCGCTCGTCATCTCCGTCCGCATCGGGCGGGCCCTCGTGGTCGAGCTGGTGAGCCTGCGCAACGACGCTCTGGAGATCGCCCGCCGCAAACTCCCCGCAGCGATGCGGAAACTGCGCACCGGCGAGGAGATCGACATCCAGGCCGAGGCGCCCGCCGGGCCACCCGCCGAGGACGAGACCGGCCAGGTCGCCGAGGCCCTGACCACCGTGCACCGTGCCGCCCTGCACGCAGCGGTCGAGCGCGCCGAACTCGCCAGCGGTATCTCCGGAGTCTTCGTCAACCTGGCCCGTCGCAGCCAGGTACTCGTACACCGCCAGCTCAGCCTCCTGGACAGCATGGAGCGGCGCTCCGACGACCCCGACGAGCTGAGCGACCTCTTCCGTCTGGACCACCTCACCACCCGGATGCGGCGCCATGCCGAGAGCCTGATCATCCTCTCCGGAGCCGCGCCCGGCCGGGCCTGGCGCATGCCGGTGTCCCTCACGAACGTCGTACGCGCCGCCGTCTCCGAGATCGAGGACTACGCGCGCGTGGAGGTTCGCCAGCTCCCCGAGGCGTCCGTCATCGGCGCGGCGGTCGCCGACGTCACCCACCTGCTCGCCGAACTCGTCGAGAACGCCGCCCAGTTCTCGCCGCCCCACACGCGCGTGCGCGTCACCGGAGAACCCGTCGGAAACGGCTACGCCCTCGAAGTCGAGGACCGCGGCCTCGGTATGGGCGCCGACACCCTCGCGGAGGCCAACCGGCGGATCGAACAGTCCGAGGCCCTGGACCTGTTCGACAGCGACCGTCTTGGACTGTTCGTGGTCAGCAGGCTGGCCTCCCGGCACGGCATCAAGGTGCACCTGCGCACATCCCCCTATGGAGGCACCACCGCGGTCGTCCTGGTGCCCACCGCCCTGCTGCACACCCGCGCCGCCGAACGCCCCGCCCAGGAGGAGGCACCGGCACGGCCGGAGCAGTCGCGCGATTACGTGCCCGTGCCCGACCCGCCCCCGCTGCCCTCCGAGGTCACCGCGCAGACTGTCCGGCCCGCCCTCGCGGCCAGTGCGCCGGCTCCCTCGACCCCCGCGCACGAACCTCCGCCCCCCGGAGTCACCACCTTGAGGCTGCACCGCCCACCGAACGACTCCGAATCCTCCGACGACCTCCCACGCCGAGTGCGCCAGGCGAGCCTCGCGCCCCAACTCCGCCATCAGCGCCCCGAAGAGACGGTGCCGGAACCCGACCCGCGCGGCGACGACCGGCGTACCCCCGAACTCGTACGGGACCGCATGGCGGCCTATCGCGCGGGCTGGGCCCGCGGCGGCGGCAGGCAACCCGGCCGCAGAGCCGCCCCGGAACCCGAAATGGGCAGTGACAGCACTGAAGGAGACCCGGCATGATCCAGGACCCGAACAGGAGTGCCGCCCAGCGATCCGGTGAACTCGACTGGCTGCTGGACGACCTGGTGATGCGGGTGAGCGAGGTACGGCACGCCGTCGTGCTGTCCAACGACGGCCTGGCCGTCGGCGCCTCCACCGGCCTCGCACGGGAGGACGCGGAGCATCTCGCGGCCGTGGCCTCCGGCTTCAACAGCCTCGCCAAGGGCGCGGGACGGCACTTCGGCGCGGGCGGCGTGCGCCAGACCATGGTGGAGATGGACGAAGCCTTCCTCTTCGTGGCCGCCGCCGGCGAAGGCTCCTGCCTCGCCGTGCTCACCGCGGTCACCGCCGACATCGGCCTGGTCGCCTACGAGATGGCACGACTGGTCAAGCGCGTGGGTGAGCACCTCTACACCGCGCCCCGCGTCGCCGCCCAGCCGCCCGCCGCCGGATGAGCCGGAAGGGCGGCATCCATGACCGAGAACCCGACCGACGGCCCGCGCGAGCAGGGCAGCCAGTGGTACGACGGCGAGGCCGGGCCCCTGGTCCGCCCCTACGCCATGACCGGCGGACGCACCCAGCCCGGACCCACCGGAGTGCGCTTCGACCTGATCGCCCTCGTCACCCTCGACCCCGCCGCACCCGCGGCGGACGACGACACCGCGCTCGGCCCCGAACACCGCGCCCTGGTCGACCTGTGCCGCATCGAGACACAGTCCGTCGCCGAACTCGCGGCCGACGCGGATCTCCCGGTGGGTGTGGTCAGGGTGCTCCTCGGCGACCTCCTGGAACTGGGCTGCGTCACCATCAGCCGCCCGGTCCCCCCGGCCCACCTGCCCGACGAACGCATTCTCCGTGAGGTCATCGAGGGGCTGCGGGCGCTGTAGATGAACATTCAGAATCCGACGGGCGCCGCACGGCATCCCGTTCCGTGCGCGTTCCGGAACCGACCGGGCGCGAAACGGTCACATCAGGCGTGTTCCGGTCCAATCCCCCCGAGGGGTTCCGGAGTTGTCATGATGCTGACTTCCTGTCCCGAGCAGTCCGACACCGACCGCAGCCGGCCCTCCCGAGAGAAGTGATCATGGTCTCCGAGCACTCCGACGCAGCCGGCGACATGTCCGCCCTGGCATTGAAGATACTGGTCGCCGGCGGCTTCGGTGTCGGCAAGACAACCCTCGTCGGGGCCGTCAGTGAGATCCGCCCCCTGCGCACCGAGGAACTGCTCAGCGAAGCCGGCCAGCTGGTGGACGACACCGACGGCGTGGACCAGAAGGTCACCACGACCGTCGCCATGGACTTCGGCCGCATCACCATCCGCTCCGGCCTCTCCCTGTACCTCTTCGGCACACCGGGGCAGGACCGCTTCTGGTTCCTGTGGGACGAACTGGCGCAGGGAGCCCTCGGTGCCGTGGTCCTCGCCGACACCCGCCGCCTGGAGGACTGCTTCCCGGCCGTCGACTACTTCGAACACCGGCGCATCCCGTTCGTGGTGGCCGTCAACTGCTTCGCCGGAGCGCGCAGCTACGGCGCCCACGACGTCTCCCGGGCTCTCGACCTGGACCGGGGAACACCCGTGGTCCTGTGCGATGCGCGCGACCGGGACTCCGGCAAGGAGGTGCTGATCCGCCTCGTCGAGTACGCCGGGCGGATGCACACCGCCCGACTCCTCGACTCGGTGGGCTGAGCCTCAGCCGGTCAGATCCTTCAGTGCCACCACCTTTTCGACGGCGACCCGCACCAGTAGCTCGCCGGGGACGCCGTTGCGGGCGCCGAACTCGTCCGCGCGCTCCTCGCCCATGTACCGGGCGGCGATGCGGGTGGCCCAAAGCCGGACGTCTTCGAGCTCCTCCGACAGCCGGGCGCGCCCGTGCAGCACCACGAAGTGGAACGGCGGCCGGTCGTCGTCCACGCACAGGGCGATCCGTCCGTCACGGGCGAGATTGCGCCCTTTCACGGTTTCCTTGCCGGTGTTGAAGACCACGTCGTCCCCGTCCAGCAGGAACCAGACCGGGGCCACATGCGGGCTCCCATCGGCGCCGACGGTGGACAGCTTGCCGGTTCGGGTGCCGTACGAGACGAACGCCCGCCATTCCTCATCGGTCATCTTCTGTGCCATACGCCCATCCTGCTTGCCCGCAGGCCGGTCGTGGGGAAGGCTGGCGGAAGTTCCTCCAGCCAGGGGGAGACGTCACACGGGGAGACGGAACATGGCGCAGAACCAGGGACTTGGCTGGCTCCTGGACGATCTGACCGGGCGGGTGGACCATGTGCGGCACGCGCTGGTCCTGTCCAACGACGGCCTGGTCACGGGGGCGAGTACCGGCCTTCGCCGCGAGGACGCCGAGCATCTGGCCGCTGTCGCGTCCGGGCTGCACAGTCTGGCGAAGGGGTCGGGGCGCCACTTCGGCGCGGGCAGGGTGCGGCAGACGATGATCGAGTACGACGACGCCGTGCTGTTCGTGACCGCCGCCGGCACCGGCAGCTGCCTGTGCGTGCTCAGCGGTGCGGAGGCCGACATCGGCCAGATCGCCTATGAGATGACCCTGCTCATCAATCGGGTGGGCGAACACCTCGGTGTGGATGCCCGGCAACCCGATCGCGCTCCGCTGTCAGATCTCTGACCTGCGTCTTTGCCTCGCGCCGTGGAGTTATCCACAGGCTCGCCACGATGTGCGCCGTTCCGGCTACGGTGTGTGCACGGCGAACGCGCAGAGCGTGAGCCATCGACTCCACGGGGGAGTACGACCATGTCGGGAAGCACCTTCGTCCCCGCCCGTACCGTCACCTGCACGCCGAGCCGTGCGGCTCGTGAACTGTGGCTCAGGCGCCGCGAGTTCGATCTCGCCGTCCATCTCGGCCGCATCCGGACCGTGCCCGACGAGGGCGGAGGCGGGGGCCGCCGGGTCGAACGGGCCGAGATCGACCGGCTGAGCGCCCAGGACGGCTTTCCTGACACGCTCCGTGAGCGCCTGCACGTCGTGGGTACGGCGGAGGGTGCCGCGCTCATGGAGATCCCGGCAGGCAGGTTCACTCGACTCGCCCGGCTGGGCCTGCTGGTGCCGGTGCGCTTCTACCTGAACCGCCACCGAGCCGTGGTCTGGCTCTATCTGGCAGAGGAGCTACGGCAGTTCACGGCCGGTGCGGAGAACGCGCACCTGCTCAGGGGGCGTACGCCCGAGAGCCTCAGGGGCCAGTTGGCGGCCGGGGTCGACCTTCGGGCCCGCAACTGGCGGGGACGGCAACTCGGATTTCTGACGAGGCGGTGCGAGGAACCATGGGCGCGTGCCGGGGTCGTGGCCGCATTCCTCCCGCCCATCGATGTCGCGGACCTGGTCAAGGACCCCTATGAGCGCGCTCAGCTGAACCGCTTCCGGCCCGCTCCACTCGACCACGGAGCGCCGGGGTCACCGTCCGCGAATCTTGCCGAGCAGCTGATGACGGCACAGGACCCGGACGAGATCGGCTGGTTGCGCAGCGACCTCGTGCACGCGGTGGAGCAGGCACGCGCCCACGCGCCGACCCCGCGCCCGGCCGCCCGGTGCACCACTGTGCCCACGCCACGATCGACCCCGCCGGTCACACCCGGAGACCGCGGCCCCCGACCGGAGGCACCGCGGCCGACCCGCGGACTGCGGGCATGGCTGCGCCGCAGAATCCCCCGGCCCGCCGCGGTCTGAGCCCGCGCTACAGGGCCCGGAACAGACCCTCCTGGACGACCGAGACGAGCAGCCGCCCGTGCAGGTCGTAGATACGCCCGCGCGCCAGACCGCGCCCGCAGGTGGCGATCGGGGACTCCTGGTCGTACAGGAACCACTCGTCCGCGCGGAACGGCCGGTGGAACCACATGGCGTGGTCCAGCGAGGCCATGTCGAAGTTCCGCGTACCCCACAGGGGTTCGACCGGGATGCGGACCGCGTCCAGGAGGGTCATGTCGCTGGCGTAGGTGAGCGCGCACGTGTGCACGAGCGGGTCGTCACCGAGCGGACCGACCGCGCGCATCCACACGGCGCTGCGCGGCTCTGCCCCCTCGATCTCCTCGGTAGTCCAGCGCAGCCGGTCGACGTAACGGATGTCGAAGGGCTGGCGGCGCGCCATCCGCTCCAACTGCTCCGGCAGCGCGCCCAGATGCTTGCGGATCTCCTCGGTCACCGTCGGCAGGGACTCCGGGTCCGGCACCTCACGGGCCGGCGGCAGCTGGTGCTCGAACGGTCCTTCCTCAGGCTTGTGAAAGGAGGCGGTCAGATTGAAGATCGTGCGCCCCTGCTGCACGGCCGTGACCCGGCGCGTCGTGAACGACCGCCCGTCGCGGACCCGTTCCACCTGGTACACGATGGGCACGCCCGGCCGGCCCGGGCGCAGGAAGTACGCGTGCAGCGAGTGCACAGGGCGTTCGCCGTCGGTGGTGCGTCCGGCGGCGACCAGCGCCTGGCCCGCCACCTGGCCGCCGAAGACCCGCTGCAGGGACTCCTGCGGACTTCGCCCTCGGAAGATGTTGACCTCGATCTGCTCCAGGTCGAGCAGGTCGACCAGTCTCTCGGCCGGGTTCGTCATCGGTGGGATTCTCCTGTGCTCAGAGCTGGCCGACATCGGTGACGCGTACGACCGCCCGGCCCTCGGTGTCGGAGGCCGCCAGGTCGATCTCCGCGCTGATGCCCCAGTCGTGGTCGCCGTTCGGGTCGTCGAAGATCTGGCGGACGCGCCAGATGCCGTTCTCCGGCTCCTCCTTGATGACCAGCAGCTTGGGGCCGCGGGCGTCGGGGCCGGTGCCGAGGTCCTCGTACTCGTCCCAGTACTTGTCCATCGCCTCGCCCCACGCCTCGGCGTCCCAGCCGGCCTCGGCGTCCATCTCGCCCAGTTCCTCGACCTGGTCGAGGGCGGCCAGCTCCACGCGGCGGAACATGGCGTTGCGGACCAGGACCCGGAAGGCGCGGGCGTTGGTGGTGACCGGCTTGACCTCGTCGGCCTTCTCCTGGGCCTCCTCGGCGGTCATCTCCTCCGGGTTGGCCAGCTGCTCCCACTCGTCGAGCAGACTGGAGTCCACCTGGCGCACCATCTCGCCGAGCCACTCGATCAGGTCCTGGAGATCCTCGGATTTCAGGTCGTCCGGGATGGTGTGGTCGAGGGTCTTGTAGGCGCTGGCGAGGTAGCGCAGCACGATGCCCTCGATGCGGGCCAGCTCGTAGAAGGACACCAGCTCGGTGAAGGACAGCGCCCGTTCGTACATGTCCCGGATGACGGACTTGGGCGACAGCGGGTGGTCGCCGACCCACGGGTGGCTCTTGCGGTAGGTGTTGTACGCGTGGAAGAGCAGCTCCTCCAGCGGCTTCGGGTACGAGATGTCCTGGAGGCGCTCCATGCGCTCCTCGTACTCGACACCGTCGGCCTTCATCGCGGCCACGGCCTCGCCGCGCGCCTTGTTCTGCTGGGCGACGAGGATCTGCCGCGGGTCGTCCAGCGTGGACTCGACCACGGACACCATGTCGAGGGCGTACGACGGCGAGTCGGGGTCGAGCAGTTCGAAGGCGGCGAGCGCGAACGTGGACAGCGGCTGGTTGAGGGCGAAGTCCTGCTGGAGGTCGACCGTGAGCCGGACGATGCGGCCCTCGGCGTCCGGCTTGTCGAGCTTCTCCACGATCCCGCCGTCCAGCAGCGAGCGGTAGATCGCGATCGCCCGCCGGATGTGCCGCAGTTGCTGCCTGCGCGGCTCGTGGTTGTCCTCCAGGAGGTGGCGCATCGCCTCGAAGGCGTTGCCGGGACGGGCGATCACCGACAGCAGCATCGTGTGCGTCACCCGGAACCGCGAGGTGAGCGGCTCGGGTTCGGACGCGATCAGCTTCTCGAAGGTGTTCTCCGTCCAGCCGACAAAGCCCTCCGGTGCCTTCTTGCGCACCACCTTGCGGCGCTTCTTCGGATCGTCGCCGGCCTTGGCGAGGGCCTTCTCGTTCTCGATGACGTGCTCGGGTGCCTGCGCCACGACGAGTCCCGCCGTATCGAAACCGGCCCTGCCGGCCCGGCCCGCGATCTGGTGGAACTCGCGGGCGCGCAGCGTGCGCACCCGGCTGCCGTCGTACTTGGTCAGCGCGGTGAACAGCACTGTCCGGATGGGCACGTTGACGCCCACGCCGAGCGTGTCCGTGCCGCAGATGACCTTGAGCAGACCGGCCTGGGCGAGCTTCTCCACCAGGCGCCGGTACTTGGGCAGCATGCCGGCATGGTGGACGCCGATGCCGTGCCGGACGTAACGGGAGAGGTTGCGGCCGAACTTGGTGGTGAAGCGGAAGTTGCCGATCAGCTCGGCGATCTGGTCCTTCTCCTCGCGCGAGCACATGTTGATGCTCATCAGCGCCTGCGCCCGCTCCACAGCCTGCGCCTGGGTGAAGTGGACGATGTACACGGGGGCCTGCTTGCTCTCCAGCAGGTCGGTGAGCGTCTCGGTGAGCGGGGTGAGCTGGTACTCGTAGGACAGGGGTACCGGGCGGGTGGCCGAGCGGACCACCGCGGTGGGGCGGCCGGTGCGGCGGGTGAGGTCCTTCTCGAAGAACGACACATCACCCAAAGTGGCCGACATCAGGATGAACTGCGCCTGAGGAAGTTCCAGCAGCGGGATCTGCCAGGCCCAGCCGCGGTCGCCCTCCGCGTAGAAGTGGAACTCGTCCATGACGACCTGGCCGACGTCCGCGTTCTTGCCGTCGCGCAGCGCGATCGACGCCAGCACCTCGGCGGTGCAGCAGATCACGGGCGCGTCGGCGTTCACGGAGGCGTCGCCGGTGAGCATGCCGACGTTCTCGGTGCCGAAGAGCTTGCACAGCTCGAAGAACTTCTCCGACACCAGCGCCTTGATCGGCGCCGTGTAGAAGGTGACCTCGTCCCGGGCCAGCGCGGCGAAGTGCGCGCCCGCCGCGATCATGCTCTTGCCCGAGCCGGTGGGCGTCGAGACGATCACGTTCGCCCCGGAGACCGCCTCGATCAGCGCCTCCTCCTGGTGGGGGTAGAGCGTGAGACCGCGCTCCTGCGCCCACGACTCGAAGGCTTCGTACAGGGCGTCGGGGTCGGCGGTCGGCGGCAGCTGATCGATGAGGGTCACGCACCCATCTTGCCTGGCCTTCTCCCCGAGAGGGGAATCGGCTGCGAGCACGAAGATCACGGCCGCTACGCTGTGTCGCCGACGGCGCGTCAGTGCACCGGGTCAACTGGACAGCGGCACACGAGGAATGGGGCGGGAAGCGGCCATGATGGGACCAGCACACTCACTGTCGGGGGCCGCGGCCTGGCTCGGCGTAGGAGCGGCGGCCGCCGCGGCCGGGCACCCGATGCCCTGGCCGGTCCTGCTCGTCGGTGCGCTGATCTGTGCCGGTGCGGCACTCGCCCCGGACCTCGACCACAAGGCGGCCACCATCTCGCGGGCCTTCGGGCCGCTCTCGCGATGGCTCTGCGAGATCGTGGACAAGCTGTCGTACGCCGTCTACAAGTCGACCAGGAAGAAGGGCGACGCGCGTCGCTCGGGCGGCCACCGCACGCTCACGCACACCTGGCTGTGGGCGGTCCTCATCGGCGCCGGCAGTTCCGCGGTGGCGATCGCCGGTGGCCGGTGGGCGGTGCTGGCGATCCTCTTCGTGCACATGGTGCTGGCGATCGAAGGTCTGCTGTGGCGGGCGGCCCGGGGTTCCAGCAGCGATGTCCTGGTCTGGCTGCTCGCGGCGACGAGCGCGTGGATTCTCGCGGGGATCCTGGACAAGCCGGGCAACGGCTCCGACTGGCTGTTCACCGCGCCGGGGCAGGAGTATCTGTGGCTGGGGCTGCCGATCGTGCTGGGCGCGTTGGTGCACGACATCGGGGACGCCCTGACGGTGTCCGGCTGCCCGATCCTGTGGCCGATCCCGGTGGGCCGCAAGCGCTGGTACCCGCTGGGGCCGCCGAAGGCGATGCGGTTCCGGGCGGGCAGCTGGGTCGAGCTGAAGGTGTTGATGCCCGTGTTCATGCTGCTCGGGGGAGTGGGCTGCGCCGCGGCCCTCAACGTGATCTGACGCTTCCTGTCCCGTCAGCCCGTCTCGCCCGGCTCCGCCCCGCCGTACCGGCGCTCGAACCGGGCGATGCGGCCCTCCGTGTCCACCGTGCGGGCCTTGCCCGTGTGGAAGGGGTGGCTCTCGGAGGAGATCTCCACTTCGATCACCGGGTAGGTCTCGCCGTCGTCCCATTCGATGGTCTGCTCGCTGGTCGCAGCGGACCGGGTGAGGAAGGCCTAGCCGGCGGCGCGGTCGCGGAGGAAGACCACGGGGTGGTACTCGGGGTGCTTGTCCTGCTGCACGGCGGCTCCTCGCGCGGGGCGGTCGGGCAGGGGGCGTCCTGGTCAGCCGGAGAGGGTGTCCTCGTCGACGATGTGCATCGCGGCCTCCTCGGCGGAGGCGGCGGCTCCGTCGATGCCGACGTCGGTGGCGATGAGGGCGCTCTCGTCGTCCTCGTGGGCGCCTTCGTCGGGGGCGACCAGACGGCCGGAGCGGCGCGCACCGACCTCGTTGTCGAGGAGTTCACCGTCGGCCTCGCAGTCTCCGATGCCGTCGCTGTCGGGCGCGACCGGGTCCGGCAGCTCCTCGGCGAGCCGCTGGTCCAGCGTCTCCCCGGACAGGCGTTCGCTCGCCGTCACCCCGCTGTGCTCCACCGCCCACGGCCGCTCCGGAGGGGACCAGCCGCGGTCCAGAGGGTCGTCGACGCCGTCGAAGTCCAGTGTGTCCTCGACGTCGAGCACGCCCGAGTCCTCCCGGACCTCCGAGGCATCGGGCTGGTAGACGTCATCCCCCCATCCGTCGGCGCTGTCCACGGGTACCTCCAGGTGGTGAGGACGGCCTCGTGCCCCGGTGAGGGGCAGGGCGCCGCCGGCACGCTCGGCACGGGTTTCACGCGGCCGGGACCGAAGGGGGCCCAGCCGTTCCCCGAGCCGGTGCCGATATCCAGCCTTCCACCCCTGTTCGGCACTGCGCAACGGCACGGGCGTGGCCTGCGGCTGCGCACCCCCGCCAGGCCCCGCCTCTCCGCTTCTTCCCAGGTTCACCGGCCCACCCTCGTCCGGCCCATGCGGTCACTGTCCGTGTCACGGGGGCGGGCGGTCACCGTCCGTGTCGCCACGTACGCGGCGACGCGATCCTCAGCCCCTGCCCGCAGGCACTCAGCCGTGCCACGACCGCCACAGTGCCGCGTACGCCCCGTCTGCCGCGACCAGCTCCTCGTGGCTGCCCAGCTCGGTGATGCGGCCGTTCTCCACGACGGCGATCACATCGGCGTCGTGGGCGGTGTGCAGGCGGTGGGCGATGGCGACAACCGTGCGGCCGTCGAGGACGCGGGCCAGGGAGCGTTCCAGGTGGCGGGCCGCGCGCGGGTCGAGCAGCGAGGTCGCCTCGTCCAGGACCAGGGTGTGCGGGTCGGCCAGCACCAGCCGGGCCAGCGCGATCTGCTGGGCCTGCGCCGGGGTCAGGGCCAGTCCGCCGGAGCCGACCTCGGTGTCGAGCCCGTCGCCCAGCGCCCGCGACCAGCCGTCCGCGTCGACCGCGCCCAGCGCCGCCCACAGCTCGGCGTCGGTGGCGCCGGTGCGGGCCAGCAGGAGGTTGTCGCGCAGGGAGCCGACGAAGACGTGGTGCTCCTGGTTGACCAGCGCGACGTGCGAACGGACGCGTTCGGCCGGCATACGGGACAGTTCCGCGCCGCCGAGGGTGATGTGGCCGTCCCGGGGCGCGTAGATGCCGGCGAGCAGCCTGCCCAGCGTGGACTTGCCCGCGCCGGAGGGCCCGACCAGCGCCAGCCGGGTGCCCGGGGCGACCTTCAGGGATACCTTGCGCAGCACGTCGACGCCCTCGCGGTAGCCGAAGTGCACCCGGTCGGCGTGCACGTCCCGTCCGCCGGGGGCCAGCGAGGCGTCCCCGGCGTCCGGCTCGATGTCCCGGACACCGACCAGACGGGCGAGCGACACCTGGGCCACCTGCACCTCGTCGTACCAGCGCAGGATCAGGTTCACCGGGTCGACGAGCATCTGCGCGATGAGGGCGCCCGTCGTCAGCCGGCCCACCCCGATCCAGCCCTGCAGTACGAACGCACCGCCGACCATGAGGACCGAGCCGAGCACGATGACGTGGACGGCGTTGATCACCGGGAAGAGCACGGACCGCAGCCAGAGGGTGTACCGCTCCCAGGCGGTCCACTCCTTGATCCGCCGCTCCGACAGGGCGATGCGCCGGGCGCCCAGGCGGTGCGCCTCTATGGTGTGGCCCGCGTCCACGGTCTCGGCGAGCGCGGCGGCGACGGCGGCGTACCCGGCGGACTCGGAGCGGTAGCCGGAGGGCGCCCGTTTGAAGTACCAGCGGCACCCCGCCAACAGCACCGGTACCGCGAGCAGCACGGCGGCCGCCAGCGGCGGGGCGGTCACGACGAGCCCGCCGAGCAGCAGCAGCGCCCACACGACTCCGATCGCCAGCTGCGGTACGGCCTCCCGCATGGCGTTGGCGAGGCGGTCGATGTCGGTGGTGATGCGGGAGAGCAGGTCACCCGTGCCCGCCCGCTCCAGCACTCCCGGCGGCAGCCCCACCGAGCGGACGAGGAAGTCCTCGCGCAGGTCTGCCAGCATCCGCTCGCCGAGCGCCGCACCGCGCAGCCGCACCTGCCGGACGAACAGGGCCTGCACGAGAAGGGCGAACACGAACAGCCCGGCGGTGAGGCCCAGATGAAGTTCCCGTGCCCCGTCCGACACACGCTCGACGAGGCCCCCGAGCAGGTACGGCCCCACCATGGAGGCGATCACGGCCACGGTGTTGACGGCGATGAGGAGCAGGAAGGCCCGGCGGTGCCGGCGGAACAGCTCGGACACGTACGCGCGCACGGTCGAGGCCGCGCCGACGGGCAGGGTGGTGGCGGTCGTCGGGGCCGCCGGGTCGTACGCCGGTGGCGCAACGCCGATCATGCGCTCTCCTCGATCTCTTCCAGCTTGTCGAAGGCACTCAGCAGGGCGCCCCCCTCGGCCAGGGCCGCATCCGCGTCGGCCGCGGCCAACTCCTCGTCGGTCTCGCGCGTCACCACGGCCCGGTACCGCCGTTCGGTGTCGATCAGTTCACGGTGCACGCCGACCGCCACCACCTCGTCCTGGTGGACGAGGGCGACCCGGTCCGCGCGGTCCAGCAGCAGCGGTGAGGAGGTGAACACCACCGTCGTCCGGCCGGAGCGCAGCCGTCGCAGCCCGTCCGCGATGCGGGCCTCGGTGTGCGAGTCGACCGCGGAGGTCGGCTCGTCCAGCACCAGCACCTCGGGGTCGGTGATCAGCGACCGGGCCAGTGCGAGCCGCTGGCGCTGGCCGCCCGACAGGGAGCGGCCGCGCTCGGTGATCCGGGCGTCCATAGGGTCGGCGGCGTCCAGCGACCCCTGGACCAGTGCGTCCAGGACGTCCTCGCACTGCGCGGCAGCCAGGGCGTCCTCGGCGCGTACGGCACCGGAGGAGGGCACGTCGAGCAGTTCGCGCAGCGAGCCGGACAGCAGCACCGGGTCCTTGTCCTGGACGAGGACGGCGGTGCGGGCGCTGTCGAGCGGGAGGTCGTCGAGCGGCACTCCGCCGAGCAGCACTGCCGGGCCCGGCTCGGCGGGGTGGCCGCCCAGGCGCTCCGCGAGTCGCCCGGCCGCGTCCGGGTCGCCGCACACCACCGCGGTGAGCCGGCCGGCGGCCGCGAGCAGGCCGGTGGCCGGGTCGTACAGGTCGCCGCCCGGCACCGCGGCCGCGCGGGAGCCGTCGGCGTCCGTGGACCGCTCCAGCGACAGCACGCGCGCTGCCCGTCTGGCCGAGGGCCGCGAGAAGGAGTACGCCATGGCGATCTCCTCGAAGTGCCGCAGCGGGTAGTTGAGGACCATGACCGCGCTGTAGACGGTGACCAGTTCGCCGACCGTGATCCGGTCCTGGCGGGCGAGGTGGATGCCGTGCCAGACGACCACGACCAGCAGCAGTCCGGGCAGCAACACCTGGATCGCGGAGATCAGCGACCACATCCGGGCGCTGCGCACGGCCGCGTGCCGTACCTCCTGCGAGGCGCGGCGGTAGCGGTCGAGGAACAGCTCCTCGCCGCCGATCCCGCGCAGCACGCGCAGCCCGGCGACCGTGTCCGAGGCCAGTTCGGTGGCCCGGCCCGCCTTCTCGCGCTGGACGTCGGCGCGACGGGTGGCCCTGGGCAGCAGGGGCAGCACGGCGAGCGCGACGACCGGCAGGCCCACGGCGACGACCACACCGAGGGCGGGCTGGTAGACGACCAGGCCCACGCAGACCACGACGACCGTCAGTGCGGCGGCGGTGAAGCGGGAGACGGCCTCGACGAACCAGCCGATCTTCTCCACGTCACCGGTGGAGACGGCCACCACCTCGCCGGCCGCGACCCGGCGGGTCAGCGCGGAGCCCAGCTGGGCCGCCTTGCGAGCCAGCAACTGCTGCACCCGGGCGGCGGCGGTGATCCAGTTGGTGACGGCGGTCCGGTGCAGGAAGGTGTCGCCGACGGCGATGGCCGTGCCGCACAGCAGCATCAGACCACCCGTCAGGGCGAGTCGGGTGCCGGAGTGGTCGATGACGGCCTGGACGGCGAGACCGACGCAGAAGGGCAGGGCGGAGACGGCGACGAAGTGCAGCAGCCCCCAGGCCAGCGCCTTGAGCTGGCCGCCCGTCTGGTTGCGCCAGAGCCACCACAGGAGGCGAGGACCCGAACGTGCGTCAGGTACGCCCGGGTCGGAATACGGAAGGTCTTGAATCTGCATGACGTCCCAGTGGCTCGTGTCAGGGAGGACGGGAGGCGGGAACAAACCGTGAAAGGGTCGCGTCGCAGAGTGGTGAATTTCAACCGGTTTTATCCGACGGCCTGTGAAATCCACCGGGTTCCGGCCAGGTGCCGTCGCCCGGAGCGGCCCATGTCCGGGAGCCTTGTGGTCCGGTGCGGCGCATGCCCGGAGGGCCGCTCGACCGGCCGATGGGTGATGTCATCATGGTCGGGTGCGGATAGACGGTGTGCGGCGAGTGACCATTGCGGTGGCGGCTTTCGGAACCCTCCTTGCGGCTCTGTCCGCGTGCGGGGCGGAGCGACGCGGCCACGCCGACCCGGAACCCGGCGGCCAGGCCCGGCAGTCGAGCACGGGCAGCCGTGACCCGCACCGCATCCCAGGCCTCGGCGCCGGCCTCCAGCGGCGTATTCCGGCCGATGCCAAGCAGGTGGTGGCCGTCTACGGCGACGGCAAGGACTCGGCGGACTCCACGGTCGTGCTCTACGCCAAGCGCGGCGCAGCATGGCAGCGGGTCCGTAGCTGGCAGGGACACAATGGCAAGAAGGGCTGGACCACCGACCACCACTCCGGTGACCGGCGCAGCCCCGTCGGCGTGTTCACCCTCACCGACGCGGGCGGCGTGCTCAAGGATCCGGGCACCGAACTCCCCTACACACAGGACGCTTCCTTCACCGCGCCGCGCTGGTGGGCCAAGTCGCACTGGCACGACTTCGACTACGTCATCGCCATCGACTACAACCGGGTCAAGGGCACCCCGCCGAACGATCCGACGCGCCCCCAGGGCGAGGGGAAGGGCGGGAGTATCTGGCTGCACATGGACCACGGCAGCGGTACGTCGGGCTGCGTCAGCATGTCCAAGTCGGCCATGGAGTACCTGCTGCGCCAGCTCGAACCGGATCGGCATCCCGTGGTGGTCATGGGGGACAAAGCGGACCTGATGAGCTAGTACGGATGGCGGGACGCCTCATTGCGGGGCGGCCCCGACTCCCCGTAGAACACCGGGCATGAGAAGACGGATAGTCATGTCCATGCTCGCCGGGGTGACCCTCCTGGCGGGCACGTTCTTCGGTACCGGGGTCACTGCCGCGCAGGCCGCACCCCGGGCCGTCACCGACGCTCCGGCCGAGTTCGGCACCGACTGGCACGACCCGGTGACCGCCGCCCCGCCCGTCGACCGTCCGCACACCAAGTCCTGCCAGATCACCCTGGCCGAGGCCCAGTTCCGTGACTTCACCCCCTACCGGGGTGCCTACACACCGCCCCGGGGCTGCGGCGAACGCTGGAGCAAGGTCGTCCTGCGCCTCGACGGCAAGGTGAAGGGACGTCAGTACGACCGTCTCGGCTATCTGCACGTCGGCGGGGTCGAGATTCTGCGCACCTCGACGCCCGAGCCGTCACCGGACGGCATCGAGTGGCATGTGGAGAAGGACGTCACCCGCTACAGCGACACCTTCCGCGGCCCGCAGGACGTCGAGATGCTCATCGGAAACGTCGTGGACGACACCTACACCGGCGTCATAGACGTCAAGGTGACGCTCACCTTCTACGCGGGCCGCGCCGAGACGCCCGCGCCCGACAGTGTCCTCACCCTGGCCGACACGCCCGACGGCACCACCCTCACCACTCCGCGCAACAGCGAGCGCATCGTCGCCGAGGTGTACGCCACCGGATCCGGTGGCGGCTGCGAGGAGTTCTGGTACCTGACCGTGGCCGACCCGGCGTCGTACTCCTGCAAGGCGGACCACGGGCCGTACCGCGAGGTGCAGATCAAGGTCGACGGGCAACTCGCCGGAATCGCCGCGCCGTTCCCGAACGTGTGGACCGGTGGCTGGTCCAACCCCTTCCTCTGGTACGTCATCCCGGGCCCGCGCGCCTTCGACGTCAGGCCCGTCGAGTACGACCTGACGCCCTTCGTCGGGCTCCTGAACGACGGCCGCCCGCACCGCGTCGAGGTCTCCGTCGTGGGCGTGCCCGCGGGGCAGTCCGGCTGGAGCGCCCCCGTGAACGTCCTGGTCTGGCAGGACGCCCACCGTGCCCACGTCACCGGAGCCCTCACCGCGGACCGGGCGAGC
Organism: Streptomyces sp. NPDC001450; assembly: GCF_053597295.1. Classification (NCBI taxonomy): domain Bacteria; kingdom Bacillati; phylum Actinomycetota; class Actinomycetes; order Kitasatosporales; family Streptomycetaceae; genus Streptomyces; species Streptomyces sp. NPDC001450. The sequence continues at coordinate 167,517 of NZ_JBSFHY010000006.1, read as the reverse complement.
GGCATCGCCAACTCCTCGACCTACACGCCCGGTCCGGAGAACCGCGTCGACACCGAGGCCGGCCACCGGCTCATCGTCTCCGGATACCTGAACACCTCGCACGGCCGCGTGACCACCACCGTCACCCGTACGCTCGCGAACACCTCCGCGCACCGCTGGACCGACGGCGAGAACACGGACGGGCTGGACGCGACCTGGACGGACGACGAGACGGTGAGCGTGCACGGACAGGGGCCCGCGCGAACGACGCACACGCACCGGACGTACACCATGAACGGCGCCACGACCCTGGGCGCGAGCGACCGGCTGCGCACCGTGCTGACCCTCGGCGACCGGGCGACGGTCGCAAAGCGGCAGGGCGGCCGGCGCACCGCCTGGTCGCGACTCGACGACACCTACACCGGCGACGCGGCGTACACGATCAACGTCCCACGCGACCAGCGGCATGCGGTCGGCACGTCGCGCGAGCGCTACCGCCTCACCGGCTCGGGCGGCTGCTACGACCGTTCGCTGACCACGGTTCAAGGGGTGCTGACGGAGGACCGCAGCCGTTGCTGAGGCCGGCGGTGCGGGCTGCGCCACTCGCGGAGTGATCTGCACGGCTGTCACGCGGGCGTCTCGGGCGTGATCAACGGCCCGTCAGGGCGATCGACACGGAAGCTGCTTTCCGTATCGCAGAAGTGCCGTCCGGTTTCTGTGAGTCGACGTCCCCTCCAGGAGTGCCCGTGTCGCAGTCCGTCAAGGAGCCGGCCGCCGAGGCCGGCTGACCCGCGTCCGCACCAGCGCGCGGCCCCCGCTCCGACCTCGTGGAGCGGGGGCCGTGGCCGTTCAGCAGGGCTTGGCCACCTCTCCGTCGATCAGGGTGTCGAGCAGCACGCCCAGGACCTCGCGCTCCTTCTCCGTCAGTGGAGCGAGGATCTCCTCGGCGGCCGACCGGCGTGCGCCGCGCAGCTCGCGCAGGGTCGCCCGGCCCTCGTCCGTCAGCTCGATGCGGGTGACCCGCCGGTTCGTCGGGTCCGGCACCCGCCGCACCTTGCCGCTCGTCTCCAGCCCGTCGACAAGCGTCGTCACCGCACGCGGCACCACCTCCAGGCGCTCGGCCAGGTCGGCCATGCGCGGGGGTGAGCCGTAGTGCGCGAGGGTGCGCAGCAGCCGGGACTGGGCCGGGGTGACGCCCAGGTCGCGCCGTTCCAGGTGGCGCTTCTGGATGCGATGCACCCGGCGGGTGAGCCGCAGCAACTGCTCGGCGAGCAGGCCCTCGGGATCGGGGGTGGTCATGCGGGAACAATATCAGGATGCCGTTCATTGTGAGTATAGGTAACAATGAGCTACGATCCGTCAGCCATCGTCGGCCACCGCCCTGGGCCGGCGCCCGCTCACCTCCGTAGGAGCCCATGCACCCCGACCGTGAACCCTCCTGGACCCCGCCTGCCGACGCCAAGGAACAGCCCCGGCAGGTGCGTCGCATCCTGAAGCTCTTCCGTCCCTACCGCGGGCGGCTCGCGATCGTCGGCGTCCTCGTCGGCGCCTCCTCGCTGGTCTCGGTGGCCACGCCGTTCCTCCTCAAGGAGACCCTCGACGTCGCGATCCCCGACGGCCGCACCGGCCTGCTGAGCCTGCTCGCGCTCGGCATGATCCTCAGTGCCGTCCTGTCCAGTGTCTTCGGCGTGCTCCAGACGCTGATCTCGACCACCGTCGGCCAGCGCGTGATGCACGACCTGCGCACCGCCGTCTACGGCCGCCTGCAGCGCATGTCGCTCGCCTTCTTCACCCGCACCCGCACCGGCGAGGTGCAGTCCCGCATCGCCAACGACATCGGCGGCATGCAGGCCACCGTCACCTCCACGGCCACCTCCCTCGTCTCCAACGCCACCAGCGTGGTCGCCACGATCGTCGCGATGGTCGCCCTCGACTGGCGCCTGACGGTCGTCTCGCTGCTCCTGCTGCCGGTGTTCGTGTGGATCAGCCGCCGCGTCGGCAACGAACGCAAGAAGATCACCACCCAGCGCCAGAAGCAGATGGCCGCGATGGCCGCCACGGTCACCGAGTCGCTCTCCGTCAGCGGCATCCTGCTCGGCCGCACGATGGGCCGCTCCGACTCCCTCACCTCGTCCTTCGCCGAGGAGTCCGAGCGGCTGGTCGACCTCGAGGTGAAGTCGAACATGGCCGGGCGCTGGCGCATGGCCGTGATCACGATCGTCATGGCCGCGATGCCCGCGGTCATCTACTGGACCGCGGGCCTGGCCCTCCAGCTCGGCGGGCCGCAGGTCTCGCTCGGCACCATCGTCGCCTTCGTCTCGCTCCAGCAGGGCCTGTTCCGCCCGGCCGTGAGCCTGCTGGCGACCGGCGTCCAGATCCAGACCTCCCTCGCGCTCTTCCAGCGCATCTTCGAGTACCTGGACCTGCCCATCGACATCACCGAGCGCGAGGAGCCGGTCCACCTCGACGAGATCAAGGGTGAGGTCCGCTTCGAGGGGGTCGAGTTCCGCTACGACGACAAGGGCGGCCCCGTCATCGACGGCATCGACGTCACCGTCCCGGCCGGCGGCAGCCTCGCGGTGGTCGGCCCGACCGGCGCGGGCAAGTCCACGCTCGGCTATCTGGTGCCCCGGCTCTACGACGTCACCGGCGGCCGCGTCACCATCGACGGCGTCGACGTGCGCGACCTCGACTTCGACACCCTCGCCCGCGCGGTCGGCGTCGTCTCGCAGGAGACGTACCTCTTCCATGCCTCGGTCGCCGACAACCTCCGCTTCGCCAAGCCGGACGCCACCGACGAGGAGCTGCACGCGGCGGCCCGAGCCGCCCAGATCCATGACCACATAGCCGCGTTGCCCGACGGCTACGACACGGTCGTCGGCGAGCGAGGGCACCGCTTCTCCGGCGGCGAGAAGCAGCGCCTGGCGATAGCCCGCACCATCCTGCGCGATCCGCCGGTCCTGATCCTCGACGAGGCGACCAGCGCCCTGGACAACCGCACCGAAGCCGCGGTGCAGGACGCCATCGACGCCCTGTCGGCCGACCGGACGACCCTCACCATCGCCCACCGCCTGTCCACCGTCCGCGGCGCTGACCAGATCGTCGTCCTGGACTCGGGCAAGGTCGCCGAGCGGGGCACGCACGAGGAACTGCTGGAGCTGGACGGGCGCTATGCGGCCCTGGTGCGCCGGGACGCCCAGCTGGAGCCGACGGGCTGACACGCAGCCGTAGCCGACAAGCTGACGATATGTCGGATTTCAAGCGATATGCGTATTAACGTACCTGCATGCAGATGAACACTCCGCGACGGAGCACGATGCGACTGACGCGCCGGGGCAGGCTCCTCCTCGTCATGTCCGGCGCCGCCCTGGCCGGCACCGCCGCCGTGGCGGTGCCGCTGCTGACTCGGGAGAGCGGTCACGTGGAGGCGAAGCCCCCCATGCTGGTCATCCCGGAGGGCTGGCGCGCGAACCAGATCTACGACGCCGTCGACAGGGCCCTCAAGCTGCCCCCGGGCAGCACCCGGAAGTCCCTCGACAAGGCCGGCCTCAAGCTGCCGAAGGAGGCCGCGGGCAACCCGGAGGGCTACCTCTTCCCGGCGACCTATCCGGTCGAGAAGGGGGCCACCCCCGAGTCGCTGCTGCGGTTCATGGTCGACACCGCCAACAAGAAGTTCAACGGGGCGCCGGTCGCGGCCGGGGCCCAGCTCAACGCCGTGAACGTCTACCAGGCCGTCACCATCGCCAGCATCGTCCAGGCCGAGGCCGCCACCAAGGCCGACATGGGCAGGGTGGCCCGGGTCATCTTCAACCGGCTGCAGCGGGGCATGCCGCTGCAGATGGACTCCACCATCAACTACGCACTGAACCGCAACACCGTGCACACCAGTCTGGACGACACCCGCATGGAGAGCGTGTACAACTCCTACCAGCGCATGGGTCTGCCGCCCACCCCGATCGACAACCCCGGCGAGGACGCGATGCGGGCCGCGATCAACCCGCCGCCCGGCGACTGGCTGTACTTCGTCACGATCAGACCGGGCGACACCCGCTTCACCGCCGACTACTCCGAGCACCTGCGCAATGTGGCCGCGTTCAACGCCGCGCACCAGACAACGGGGCAGCCCCAGCAGCCCAGTGGGAGTCCGGAGCGGCTCCCGGCCACGCAGCCGCCCCGCTGAGCAGGCAGGGCGTCACGCGGCGGCCGGCTCGACCCGCTCGTCCTGCTCATCGGCCAGCAGTCGCCTGATGTCCCGTACGGCCGCGCGTCCGGCCCGGTTGGCGCCGATGGTGCTGGCCGAGGGGCCGTAGCCGACGAGGTGGATGCGCGGATCGGCGATCGCGCGGGTCCCCTCGATCCGGATCCCGCCGCCCGGTTCGCGCAGCCGCAGCGGCGTGAGGTGATCGAGTGCGGCCCGGAAGCCGGTGGCCCAGAGGATGACGTCGGCGTCCACACGCCGACCGTCGTTCCACTCCACCCCGTCCGGGGTGATCCGGTCGAACATCGGCTGCCGGTCCAGGACCCCGTCGGCCAGTCCCTGCCGGATGGTGTCGTTGAGCGGAAGCCCGGTGACGGAGACCACACTCCTGGGCGGCAGACCCTGCCGTACCCGCTCCTCCACCAGGGCCACCGCCGAGCGGCCCGCCTCCTGGTCGAACGGACCCTCGCGGAAGACGGGGGGCCGCCGGGTGACCCAGGTGGTGGCGGCCGCGTACGGGGCCAGCTCCAGCAGGTGCTGGGTGCCGGACGCCCCGCCGCCGACGACCACGACCCGCTGCCCTGCGAACTCCTCCGGCCCGGCGTACTGCGCGGTGTGCAACTGCCGTCCGCGGAAGGTCTCCTGGCCGGGGTAGCGCGGCCAGAACGGCCGGTCCCAGGTGCCGGTCGCGTTGATCAGCGCCCGCGTGGACCAGTTGCTCTCCGAGGTCTCCACGAGCAGCCGCCCGTCCTCCCCCTCGCGCACGGCACGGACGTCGACGGGGCGCCGTACCCGCAGGTCGAAGGTGCGCTCGTACCGGTCGAAGTACTCGCGGATCACTTCCGCCGAGGGGCGCGCCGGGGCGGCGTCCGTCAGCTCCATGCCGGGCAGGGAGTGCATCCCGTGCACCTTGCCGTACGTCAGCGACGGCCAGCGGAACTGCCAGGCGCCGCCCGGGCCGGGGGAGTGGTCCAGGACCACGAAGTCACGGTCCGGCTCGAAGCCGGTGCGCCGCAGGTGATAGGCGCTGGACAGACCGGCCTGCCCAGCGCCTATGACCACTACCTCGACCTCGCGCATATCGTTCACGGTTCCACTAACAGCGGAGCGGCCGTGGATCTTCCCGAGTGCCTCGTACTCTCAGCAGCGATCCTCGACTGTTTCAAGCACCTTGTTTCACGCAGTTCGGGAAAACCTCCGCTGTGCGCGGCGATGTGCCCAAGAGGGGCTCAGGTGCCCGGAGTTGCGTAGAGACACGGACCCATCGGAGAGGGCCGATGGAGTGGTTGGGGAGTCGGACCGGCCGGTGGCCCAGCTGGGGCGGGCGGCATGGTCCGAGTGCTGCTCGGAGTCACGCCGGACGGGCGCTTGGCCGCGGTCAAGGTCGTGCGATCGCAGTTCAAGGCTGCGCGTCTGGGACGTCCGACGGCGGCGGCTCACCACCACTGTCCAGAACGCCGGGTCCCGCTTGGTCGACATGGCCGTCAGTCGCGGAACACGTTCCCGAGCGCTCTCTCCTTCAGTCCGTCGCCGCCGACCGGGACCCGGTAGCGTTGGTGCGCTTCACCGAGGCCGGCGCCACCTCGTAGGGCAGCCCGGTCTCCTTCGCCCACACCTCGGCCCGCTCCTCCTGGTGGTCGTACACCCAGCTCTGCGCGCGGCGCAGCCGCGCCTGTCTCGCCCTGTGGACCCCACGTACCAGGAAACGGTCGCGCCACGACATGGGAAGCCCGGCGTATGGGCCAGGATGGGGGCATGTCAGATGCCTTCACCACTCGGATGCTGAACGTCGCCACCGGTTCCCGGGAGCGGGTGGTCGACCTGACCGCCGACTGCGAGGAGTTCCTGCGTGAGGCGGCGGCCGGCCGCGACGGCCTGCTCAATGTCTTTGTGCCCCATGCAACTGCCGGCATCGCCGTCATCGAGACGGGCGCCGGCAGCGACGACGACCTCCTGGCCGCCCTGCACACCCTGCTCCCCGCCGACGACCGGTGGCAGCACCGGCACGGCAGCCCGGGCCACGGCCGTGACCACGTCCTGCCCGCGATCGTCCCGCCGCACGCGACCCTTCCGGTCATCGGCGGCCAACTGGAACTGGGCACCTGGCAGTCGGTGTGCCTCGTGGACACCAATAAGGACAATGCCGACCGGCAGGTGCGTCTGTCGTTCCTCGGATAGTTCCGAGGCAGTCACGACTGTGGGGACGATCTCCGGCCGCACCAAGGGTGACGGTCGCGGGGCCATGGACGTGCAGTGCCGAGCGCCGATATGGGGCATGATCTCGGCTGCTCCTGGGCATCCAGGCCGGCAGGGCGAGGCCGAGTTGGACTATCTCCGGCCAGATCTGCTTCTGCGCGGTGTCGTGCAGGGGCAGGTTGGCGCAGGCCGGCGAAGGCGGTGAGTCACGTGCCATCGGTATCGGTGGAAAGAGCCACCGCAGGGTGATCGACGGGATCCTCTTCCTGGGTTCCACCTCCTGTCGCGCCCACCAACACGCCGCCGGAGCGCGCAAGAAACTGCCGCGAGTGCCGGGAAAAGAAGCACGCCCCGACAGGACCGTCCCGACGAGGGACTCGGACGCTGCCGGGGCGGACTGACCTGCAAGATCCATCCGACCGGTGAAGGTGGTGCCGGCCGCTGTCATTCGTGATCACACCAGGGCAGTGGGGCGACGCACCGTCGGAGGTGTCGCGGATCTGCGGCGAGCTCGACGCAGAACTGACTGCGTGCAAGGAAGGCCGCTGGACCACACCGTCTCTCCCTGCGTCTTCCTGGACGCCACCTACTGCAAGACGAGGGTGTACCACCGGATCGTGTCCCAGGCCGTGATCATCGCCACCGGCATCTCCGTCACCGGCCATCGCGAGATCCTCGGGCTGGTGGCCGCGATCCGCACCTAGCCGGACATGGTAAACGGCAGGTCTTCGACCGCCGCTGCCTCTCCGAAGCCTCCATGGCCGGACTCCTCACGACGCAACCCGCCGCGGACGATCGCCGGCTTCCACCACAGCCGAAACCGAATCAGCTCGACCAGTGACTGCACCTCGGCGGGACGCCATCCGCTACGACAGGCGGCGGTCCTGGCTGACGGTGCGTCAGGTGAGGCTGGCGGAACCATTCTGAAGGCCCCTGTTTCAGCGGTGTGTGCCGTGTCACGCATTTCGAGGGCCGCCTAAGTTGTCTGCATCACAGCGGAAATGTCCATTTAGCGTCCATGCTCGAAACGGATACCGGCTCCTGAAGTGGGGCCTATCGGCAACCTCTTGGGCGCGAAGTTCCAAAGTGACCCATGACACAGCACTCGCGACATTCCCGCTTGTTTCCCTGGAAAGGTGCCCCATTATGGCCGCTTACCTCTGTCCTCCTGCCGTGATACACGGCGAGCACGCCGTGGAGACCAGCCAGATCGTGGCGGAGGTGCGCGACCGGCATCCGCATGCGGCGTGGGCGCCGCGGATCGACGGCATCGCGGCCAGCACGGGCATCGAGACCCGCGGGTGGATGCTGCCGCTGGAGGCCGCCGTCGCACCAGGCAATGGCGGTGGTCTGCGGGCTGTCGGCGTCGGGTCGGCCCAAGAGGCGTTGGTGCGCGACGGGTTCACCCAGCAGGATGTGGACCGCGTGATCGGCGCACTTGAGGCGATACCCGGGCCGCAGACCGTCCAGGAGCGCACCGCGCCGGCCTGGGAGGCGGTGCAGTCCTACGGGGAGCGCGCGGCGCGCGGGGCCCTGCAGATCGCCGGGCTGGACGCCGCAGACATCGACTGCCTGATCACCAGTCATTCCACCACGCCGGCACTGCCGGGGCTGGACGTCGCCCTGGCCAACAGGCTTCCGCTCCGCAACGACGTGATGCTGCTGCCGGCCACGCAGTGGGCCTGTATCGCGGGGACCCGCTCCCTGGCGCTGGCGGCGGATCTCGTGGCCGCGGATCCCGACCGGGTGGTGCTGGTCGTGATCGCGGAGGCGCTGAGCACGACCTACCAGCCCGCGGACGACACTCTCGAGTCCCTGATCGTCCGGTTGCTGTTCGCGGACACCGCGGTCGCCGCGGTGGTCACCGGCCGCCCGCGGCGCGAGTCGGTGCTGCGGCTGGACGCCGCCTGGCACCACACCCTGCCCGGCACCCAAGACCTGCACCGCCTGGACACTCGGTCGGACGGCAACCACTTCGTGATGGACCGGCGCGGGCCGCGCGCCGTACAGGAGACGGTCACCGCGATGTGGGAGTGGCTGCGCGTCCGTTACCAGGACGTCCCCGACTCCTGGCACCCCGACGTGCTGCTCGCGCACCCCGGCGGGACCCGCGTGCTGGAGTACATGGAGCAGACGATGCCCGACGCGTGGCCGTCGGGGCTGCTGGACTACAGCCGGGACAGCTACACCAGCGGCAACCGCGGAGGCGCCGCCGTGTTCGACATCATGCGGCGGGCGCACGACGCCGGGCAGAAGCCAGGCAGTCGCGCCGTCCTGTACGCGGCGGCACCGGGCCTCACCGCCACCGCCCTGGAAGGGGAGTGGCTGTAGCGCGCGCCACCCGTACCGGTGAACGGGCCGCCCGCAGCACCGGTCACGACACCGGTACCGCTGAGGGCGCCGTCCGTACCGCCGGTGGCGCCGGCTGACGCGCACGCCGCCCGTACCCTCGCGGCGCTCGCATACGTCGGCCCCGCCCCGCCCCGCAGTCGCGTCACCTCGCGACTTCCGCCCAGACCACCTTGCCGGTGTCTGTCCACCGCACCCCCCACCGGGTGGTGAGCTTGTGCACGACGCGCAGGCCACGACCGCCGTCGTCGAGGAGGCCGCCCGGGCTCAGACGTGGCCTGCCGTTGCCGGTGTCGCCCACCTCGCACAGCAGGCGGTGACCGGCCCTGATCAGCCGTACCGTGACAGGACCGGTGGCGAAGCGCACCGCGTTCGTGACCAGCTCGCTGACCAGCAAAGACACGTTGTCCAGGGTGTCGTCCCTGGTGTGCCATTGCCGCAGCAGCGTGGAGACCTGCGCGCGGGCACGGGCGGGCGCGTCGTCGCGGGCGGGCAGCCGCCACGTCGCGGTGTCCCCCTTGCGGTAGCCGATCATGCGGGCGAGCAGCAGGGTCACGTCGTCGCGCTGGCGCGCGGGCGCCAGTGCGGAGACGACGCGCCGTGCGGCCTGCTGCAGGGCGTCCCAGGGATGCACCGTGGACACGGCGTCCGCCAGCCTGTCGATGCCCTCGTCGATCGACAGGGCCGGATCCTCCACCAGGCCGTCGGTGTAGAGGGCGAGCAGGGAGCCCGGGGGCGCGCCGAATGTGTGCACGTCGAACGGCTCCCGCAGCGCGAACTCGGCACCCAGGCCGGGATGAGGGCGGACCGCGAGCGGGCCCGCCTGCCCGTCCGGGGACACCAGGACCGGGGGGAGGTGGCCGGCGCTGGCCAGCGCCACGTGGTGGCTGACCGGGTCGTAGAGGGCGATGCAGCAGGTCGACCCGAGGGCGCTGTAGCCGGCCGCCAGCCCGGACTCCGAGTCGTCCAGCAGCGTCACGGTCTCGTCCAGGTGCTCCAGCACCTCGTCGGGCGCCAGCCCCGCGGACAGCAGCGCGCGGGCCTCCATGCTCAGCTGGCCCATGGTGGCCGCGGCTCCCAGGCCGTGCCCGACGACGTCACCGACCACCAGCGCGGTACGGCCGTCCGGCAGCGGAAAGCTGTTCACCCAGTCGCCGCCGACGCCCGCGCTGTCGGGGGTGGCGGGCTGGTAGACGCTGGCTATCTCGATGGTGTCGCCGCCGGTCCGAGGCAGCAGCCGGCGCTGCAGCGCCAGAACCTGAGTGTGCTCGCGCTGGTGCTGTCGGGCCAGGTCCACGTGATGGACGGTCCTGGCCACCAGTTCTTGCAGGTCGAACAGCTCGCTGTCGCGGAAGGGGGAGTCCGCCCGCCGCCAGACCTCAGCCACGCCCAGTACGACAGGCGGCGCGCTGTCCAAGACCAGCGGAATGCATGCCACACCCGCCGACCGGTCACCGGGCACCAAGGCACGCATCACCCGCGGACTGCCGAGTATCCGCTCGACCGCCTCCCGGTCGGGTATGACGATGGCCTGCGGGGCATCGTCCCGCCGTACCGCCTGCGCCAGCAGGCGACTCGCGTCGCTGGGAAGATCGTCGCCCGGAGTCACGTATCCCTCGGGCCACGCCCGGTCCGGCACCAGGGCCGCTCGCCGTAGCCGGATGCGTCCCTGCGCCTGCTCGGTCACTCCCTCGCCTGTCCACACGGCGAAGTCGAGGTCGACGGCGGCCACGTCTCCCCAAGCCAGCAGGGACTCCGCCAGCGACTGCGCTGTCTCGCCGATGTCCAGTGAGGTGCCGATCGCGGTCTCGGCGGCGTACAGGTGCAGCCTCCTGGCCATGGCGATCACGGAGACGGTCAGGCCTTCCTGAGGCATCGCGGCGGGCAGGATGCTCAGCGATACCACCAGCTCCGATCCGTCGCCGCGCCGCAGGCGCTGGATCCGGGCGACGTGCGCCTCACCGGTCTCCAGGACCTGCCGCAACCGCCGTGTGACCGTCGGTACGTCCCCGGGAGGCAGGAGATCGACGAAACGACTTCCGGCCGCGGCATCCAGACCCGCGAATACGGGGGCGTCCAGATTGCAGCGGGTGATTCTCAGATCCCTGTCCAGGTTGATCGCGCCGAGAATCTGATCCTGACGGCCGGCTGCCGCGTTGTCGGGTACGCGTTGGCTGGTGGTGCGGTCCCCCTGCGCGTTTGCAGGACCGGCGGCCGCTGCCGCTCCGCCGCGCGGGATGTAGCGCCCCAGGGCGCTGCTGACCAGGTCGAACGGCGAAGAAGACGAGGGGGAGGGTGTGGAGTCCATGCGGCTCTCTCAGCAATCCCCGGCACAGCGCCGGGGCCGTACTCGGACCCGTGCGACGGGGCCCCGAGATCCCTGACCGCACACCTCATTGAATAACACCGGGAGTCGCTTCGCCCACATCAGCGGATCACGCGGTGAACGCGGACAGTGAGGAATGCCCGTGGCCGGTGGGGCCGTGCTCACCTTGCCGGGGGCTGTCGCCCGCCAGCCCGGACGGCGACCCCTTCGTAGGACCGGACTCCGCGGGAAGCGCGTGCACTATCGGCTATCGCCCGAACACCGATGCCCGGTGATCACGGTGAGCCTCTCCGGCAGATCCTGGGCGGCCTCTCCTCATCTCCGGGACGGCGATCGGCTGAGGGGAATCTGCCGACGGGGGCTCCTGCACGGTGAGGAGCCGCCTCGGTGCCGCCCGGCGGCTGCTGCCGGCACCTCTCCCGTTTGCGTCAGGCGGAGCTCGAACGATCTGAAGGAACCATCGTCCGCCCGGGTGGTCGGCGGCTCCCACCCCGACAGGGCAATACCAGGTCAGGGGCCTGATCCAGTGAGTGGGCCAGGCCCCTGAGCCCTAGTCGAAGTCCTCGTCGTCCTCGCCGTCCTCGTCGTCTTCGTCAGGGTCTTCCAGGGCCTCCGCCAGGTGGTAGTCGAGGGGAGCGTCGATCTCGTCGTGTTCCATCAGCAGACGGCACAACATGTTCAGCGGGTACTGCCCTGCCGTCTCATCGGCGTCGGCGGGGCTCACGCACGGCGTGTCGATGGTGCCGTTCTGGTACACCGGCGCGAAAAGGCGGGGCGCCGGCGCTGTCTCGTCCAGGATCATGGGCTCGTACTTCCACACCAGCCCGCGAGCACGGCGGACGGTCTCGCCGAGGTACCAGACGGCGCCTTGGACGAACTCGCCGCGCCGCGCGTCGTACACGTCCTCCAGGGTGGCGAACCGCCCCCGGACCAGCTCTTCCAGTAGCTCCAGCGAGTCGGGGCCGAAGTCCCACCGTTGCGCGCCGCCGTCGGTCCGGGCCCAGTGCTCGAAGGCGGCCTGCCGTTCGGCCAGCCACACCAGCAACTCCGGGTGTCGCTGCGGATCGTGCGCGTTGTCAGTGTGCTCGCTCATGCGGGCACTGTAGAGAACCCGAGAGGCGACCGTTCGAGCCGGCCTGGCCAGGGCCTTCGAACCGGCTTGCCCGGGGCCTGAGTTGCGACACGCCACGCGCAACAACTTGTTGCGACTTGCGTGGCGTCAGCCCCTAGGGTGCCCCGGTGGACGGTGACATGTCACGGGGGCCCGCACCGTCCGCCTCCAGTCCCATGTGCCCCTATCAGGGACAAAAGCAGTTGAATACACCGATACGAACCCGCTTGCGTGCCCGCCTGGCGTCCTGTCTCGCGGTCCTCTCCGCGGCCGGGATGATGCTGGTGGGCCTGCCCGCCGCCCCGGCCCAGGCCGCGCCCGGCGACACCGCGCAGATCACCACCGGCAAGCGGTGCGACGAGATGCACCTCGGGAAGAAGTACCCGCGCACGCCGGCGAACTCCGGCGCCCCCGGCGGCGCCCAGTTCGAGGAGTCCTGGCCCGGCCTGGAAGAGAAGTACTTCTACGACCACCTGTTCAAGGGGTTCGAGGACGTTCCCACCCCCACCGCGCAGGAACTGGCCCAGCTCGGCAGCACGCAAGAGGACGTCGACGCCTGGGACGAGAAGTACGCCCGTTCCAAAGACCCCGACGACATGAAGCAGGGCATCTACACCCGCTACAACCGCTACCTCAAGGGCGGAACCGGCGCACGCCTGCCCTTCAAGCGGTGGCAGAAGCGGTTCCTGACCCAGAACCAGCAGAACAACCGCAAGGGCGCGGCCTTCGAGCGCAAGACCGTCCGCGACTTCAACCTGGTCGGTCCGGACTGGCTGTGCGAGGTCACCGTCGAGGTCCGCGACCAGAACGGGAAGCTGCTCGCGCGCCGCAAGTACGACGCGTACAACGCGAAGAAGGACCAGTTCGCCGAGTTCAAGTCCACCTCCAAGTACCGGCCCAAGCAGTACGCCGCCGACCGGATCGTCCTGCGGCACAAGGACGCCGCCTACGACTTCACCAAGAAGAACCTGGTCATCTACGGCGGTGAGAAGGCCGCCAAGGGCACCGTCAACCAGTACGGCAGGCTCAACCAGGCGCTCCGCGGCGAACGCGGCACCACCGGCAACCCGGTACGCATCTACGAGCGCCGCGCGGCCGGCATGGGGGTCTACCCCACCACGAAGTACTCCAAGTACTACCCGGTGATGAACCCCAACCCGGCCAGGGGCACCGCCGGACCGATGAACGACATCGCGTTCGACTCGGGCAAGAACCCGAACGACGCCAAGCGGATCCAGCGCGAGTTCAACCGGGCCAACACCCGCAGCGCGCTCGGCCGCGGCCCGGGCGGTGTCGACTTCACCACCCTGGAGATCCAGTACGTCGGCAACCCCGTCAAGGGCAAGGGCCTCGACTACTCCTTCAAGGCCGACTACGTCGACGACGAGGACACCAACCCCGGCTACGGCGGGCAGGCCAAGCTCCAGCTCGCTTCCGACGCCATGTTCACCTGGCTCGCCCTCGACCCGCGCTCCTTCTGGGTGAACCTGAACCCGGACCAGCCGGACAAGATCATGAACCCGACGTTCGGCAAGACCGACGCCGGGCGCGTCCTCCTGGTCGCCGACCTGGACATGAAGCACGACTACGCCCGCGCCATGGACCCGCGTGTCGAGCCCGGAAAGACGTACTGGGACGCCATGAGCGACGCCGGCCTCCCGTGCTCGCACTCGCTGCGCAACTGGATCGTGCCCAAGCCCGCCAAGGTCCGTGTGGACGAGAACGGCATCTACATCCTGGACGCGCCGCTCGAGGTCAAGTCCGCGCCGATCGACTTCACCACCCCCAGCCCGAACGGCGACTGCTCCCTGACCAAGGAGCAGGTCCAGACGTCGCAGCGGCTGGTCGACCAGTACATCCTCCCGGGCATCGAGAAGAAGATCAACGAAGATCCGAAGTACGCCGACCTGCGCCGCGTCTACAAGTCGCGCGTCGCGGCCGAGTACATCCGCCGGCAGGACAAGGACCACCCCACCGACTTCCACGCCATCATCGACAGCGGCGACGTCAAGCGGTGGCCCCTGCGTGCCCCCAACACCGGCTGGACGCCGAAGGAGACGTACGACGAGTACGTCACGTCCTTCACCAAGGGCGACTACAGCTACCCGTGTGAGTACAACGGGGAGAACAAGACCTGCGTGATGGGCGGCGTCGACTTCTCCAAGCAGCCCGAGAAGAAGATCAGCCGGGCCCGCTTCCAGGCCGAACACCCCCGCCTGGACGTCACCACCAAGAACTCCGTCCGCACGGAGACCGGTTACCGCGACACCTACACCGCCTACCTCGGCGGCAGCGGCTCCGGGAACACCGACAACGGCGGAACCCCGGAGCCGGATCCGACCGCGACCGGCAAGCCCACGCACAAGCCCACGAGTCCGGCCCCGGAACCGTCCGGCAGCCATTCCGGCGGTCACACGCCGACGCCGACCATCCCGCCCGGGAGGAACGACGACGACCACGGGGGCGGCCTCGCCGACACCGGCGCCCAGGTCGGCCTCGTCGCCGGGATCGCCGCGGTCCTCGTGGCCGTCGGCTTCGTCCTGGCCCGGGTGAAGCGTCGCCGCGGCACGCGGGACTGACCGGCCCACCCGCACGACAACTGCACATGAGGACGGCCCCCGTTCCCTTCCGGCCAGGAGGGAACGGGGGCGTCCTCGTGCACGAGCGAATCCAGGGTGTGGCCGATCTTCCCGGGGTGACGGCGCGGCCGACTGGGAATCCGGCGGAGATCCTTCTACCGTGGGCTGCGCCTGTCCCGGTGCTGGTGGACGACGTGAAGGGGGCTTGGTGGACGCCGAGTTGGGGACGCTCGCCGCGCAGGGGGCCACAGCCCTGATCGGGCTCATGGTCGCGGATTCCTGGGGAAAGACCAAGCACTTGGCTCGGCGGCTGACCGGCCGGCTCTCGGGGCGCGGTGCGGACGAGGAACTGGAGGCCTCACGCGAGGAGTTGGACGCGGCCCGGGAGCGGGGCGAGGAGGTACGGGCGGCGAACCGGGTCGCCGCCGCGTGGGAACGGCGTCTGCTCGACGTCCTGCGGAGCGACCCCGAGGCGGCCGGGGAACTGCGGCGCCTCCTGTCCGAACTCATGCCGGGAAGGTCGTACGACATCACCTTCGACGCGCGGCCGGCCGCCGACGACGACGCGCCTGTCGACCACATTCCGGCCCTGACCGGCACGTTCAGCAACCGGGTCGCCGAACTCGACCGGATGGACGCCCTGTGCGGCGAGCCCGGCCGGGTCAGCCTCGCGGTGCTGGCCGGGCTGCCCGGGGTCGGCAAGACCGCCTTCGCCTGCCGCTGGGCCGACAAGGAGCGGAACCGGTTCCCGGACGGCCTGTTCTACGTCGACTACGCCGCCCTGCGCGACGAGTCCGCCGTCGGCGCCGCCATGGGCGCCGACGTCTCCCAGGCCCTCGCCACCATCCTCAAGGCGCTCATGCGCAGCGACGAGCACGTCCCGGCCACGCTCGCCGAGCTGACCCGGCAGTACGCCTCCTGTTCGCGCGACCGGCGCATCCTCGTGCTCATCGACAACGTCACCCTGCCCGCCCAGGTACGGCCGCTGATCCCCAGCGGGCCCGGCAGCACGGTCGTCGTGACCAGCCACAGCAGGCTCACCGAACTGGTGGCGGTCGACGGAGCCGACCTCATCGCGCTGAAACCCCTCGACAGGGAGAGCGGCCTGACCCTGCTGGCCGACCACTGCGGACGGGAGACCCTCGAGGCCGACCCGGCTGCGGCCGCACGCCTCGTCGACCTGTGCGGCGGCCTGCCGGTCGCCCTGCGCATCGTGGCCACCCGGCTGCTCACCGACGACGCCCTGACGCCGGCGGACCTCGCCGACGAACTCGAGGACGAGGTGGACCGGTTGGAGGGCATGTCCCTGCCCGGCAGCGCCTACTCGGTGTCCGCCGTCCTCGGACCCTCCTACCGGCTGCTGCCGCCCGGACCTGCCCGCATGTTCCGCCTGCTCGGCTGGGCGCCGGCCGGACTCTTCGACGCCGGGGTCGCCGCCGCGGCGGCCGGTGTCGACACCCGCACGGCCAGGCGGCTGCTGCGCGAACTCGCCGCCGCGAGCCTGCTGGAGACCGAACGCGACGGCCGCTACCGCCTGCACGACCTCGTTCGCCTGTACGCCCGCGAGCGCGCGGTCGAGGAGGAGCCGGCGACCGAGGAGACCGCGCTGCTCGAACGGGTGGCCACCCACTACCTGGTCCTCGTCGCTCTCGCCGACCGCGCCCTGCGCGAGGACCGGCTGCGGATCGCCGACCTGTCCGCGCGCTTGGCGGGCGCCTCCGACCCCTTCTCCGCTGATGCCGGTCCCTCCCCACTGACCTGGCTCGACGCCGAGTGCGCCGCGATCCTGGCCGTCCTGCGGGCCGCCGTACGCCACGGTCTGCACGCCGTCGCCTGGCCGCTGGCCGAGGCGTTCACGGCCCTCTTCCTCCACCACCGCTACCTGGGCGCCTGGAAGGAGTCCCTGGAACTGGGCGCCGAAGCCGCCGGCGCACTCGCCGCGGCCCCGGGCACCCCGGTGGAGACGGCGGCCGAGGCCGTGGCGGGCGAGGCCCGCCTCCGCAGCCTGCTCTCCCGCCCGTTGACGGACCTGGGCGAGTACGACCGCGCCCGCACGGAGCTGGAACACTCGGTCGCGCTCGCCGAGTCGACCGACCGGCTCCTGCTGCGCGCCTCCGTCCAGGAGTTCCTCGGTCGCTACCTGGACCGCTTCGACCCGTCCCGCGCGGTGGAGACGTACCGGTACTCCCTCGACCTCAACCGGCGTGCCGGGGACCGGCGTGGCGAAGCCCTGGCCGCCTTCTTCCTCGGCCGCGCGCTGGACGCCCGCGGGGACCACGCGACGGCCCTGGCCACGCTCACCCAGGCCCGGCAGGACCTGCTGGACCTCCCCGAACCCGACCACCGCATGGCGGCCCGCGTCCACCTGGCCATCGGCCTCGCCCAGGATCACCTCGGCCACACCGACGAAGCCGTCCACGCGTTGCGCACGGCCGCAGGCACCCTGCAGGACCAGAACGCGACCCACTACGAAGCCGAAGCCCTGCTCGCGCTCCTCGGCATCGCCGAGCGGACCGGCCGCCACCAGGAGAGCGTGCGCGCCTGGCTGACCCGGGCGCTCGAGATCCACGAGGCGAGCGGCAACCCGGGCGCGCTGGAGGTGCGCCGACGGCTTCGGGACCTCAGCTGACGACGGGAGGCCCGGGCCGCAGCCGCAACACCACGTCCTCGTCCCGCACCGCACCGATCCGCAGCGTCAGCAACGCGTCGGCCAGGTAACGGCCCTGGCGCAGGCACGCGTAGACGACGGCCGCGGCGAGCCCGGGCGCGATCGGCGGACCGGTGACGGACACCTCCACCACGCGGCCGTCCCGCAGCCCCACCAGATGGCCGCCGCCCCGCACCGCACAGGAGGCCAGCAGGCTGCCGGGCAGCTCCGCCGCCGTGGCACGGATCCACCGCAGGGCTTCGGCCGCGCTGTCGGTACGGCCCGTCCGCTCGACGACGGAGGCGCTCTCCAGCAGCCGGCGGTCCCGTTCGCCGTCCGAGCAGGCGAGGTGCGTGAAGGAGAGGGGCCGCGTGCCGTCCAGGTCCCCTTGGACGTGCGCACGGGCCGCCGCCGGGAATCGCCGTACCGTGACGACCGGACCGTACCCCTCCTCGCTGACCTCGGTGACGACCAGCGACGAGGTGACCGGGCGGGCGGCCGGTTCCGGGGCGGGCAGCAGCAGGTCCGGCGGGGGTGCGGACGCGGGCTCCGGCAGGTTCAGCAGCTCGTAGACGGCCGCGCGGAGCAGCGCGAGGGCGTTCCCCGGTTCGGCGAAGGCCCGGCGCGCCACTTCGGCGTAGCGCTCAGGGGTGTGATCCCGTACGACGCTCTCGACCTGCGCCCTCAGCTCCGCGCCCGGGTCGAGGCGCGGAGCGGCCGCGGCCAGGTCGTGGACGGCGGTCCCCGGCACCGCGTCGGCGCCGAACGCCCCGAGCAGCACCGGAGTTCCGAGCGCGGCACCGTACAACGTCACCGAGCCGTGGTCGCCGATGACGGCGTCCGCCGCGACCAGGGCGGAGCGCCAGGCGTGGACGGGAGGCAGCAGGATCAGCCCCGCGTCCAGCGCCGCGGACTGCAGCGCCCTGATCTGCCAGGCGCCGTGGGCCGACCAGACGTTGGGGTGGACGACGGCGGCGACCCGGTACTCGTCGTGCGGGAGTGCGCCGAGGACGCGGACGGGCAGGTCGGGGTGCCGGCCGAGGAGAGAAGTGGTCCCCCAGGTGGAGCTGACCACGACGAGCCGCTGGTCCTTTGCGACACCCAGGGCCTCCCGGTACGCGTGTCTGCGCGGCCGGCCGGCCAGCAGTTCGTCGAAGCAGGGATCGCCGAGCAGGAGGGTGCGGCCGGCGGTCTTGGGGTGGGCGGCGAGGAGCTGCCGCTCCTGGTCGGGGTGCGAGACGGCGAGCCAGGCCCGGCCGGACTCCAGGAGCGCGTCCGGTACGAGACCGGACAGCCGGTCGCGCGGTCCGCGTGCGTCCGGGACCCGTTTCTGGAAGCCCACGCCGTGCGGCAGCACCAGGACCGGGCAGTCGCCCTCCGGCAGGTCCACGTTCTCGCTCGCCGTGAGCACGAGGTCGGCCCTGATGTGGGCCAGCTGCTCCCAGGACATGACCCGGCAGCCGGACGAGTGCAGCAGGTCGAGCACTCCCGCGCCGAACGCGGAGGTGGGGTCGTGGGCGAAGACGACGCTCACGCGAGGGTCGTCGCGCAGCAGGGCGGGGAGCGCCTCGAGGACGCGCACCGTCGAGGTGACGGTGCGGGCGGCGACGACCAGGGTCCGCTCGGCGGGGAAGGTACGCCAGCGATGGGCGTCGGGGCCTACCGGAACCCGCAGGAAGGGGCTACCGGACACCACGTCCGCACCCCCGACGCCCACACCGCACCAGCGGCTCGCGGCTCGCGGCTCGCGGCTCGCGGCTCGCGGCTCGCGGCTCGCGGCTCGCGGCTCGCGGCTCGGCGGCACAGTCGCCCTATCAAATGACAAGTTGGCTGACAACCCTTCAGATCTGCTCGCTCCTGGCGGACCGCTACACGGTAACCAATCAAGAAGTGCCGGCACAGGGCCCTTGGATTCCGGGGTACGGGACCAGACCGAGCTGCTGAGCGCGCAGCACCGTGCCGACCCGGTCGCGGGTGCCCAGCTTGCGGTAGATGTTCTCCACGTGCTTGTGCACCGTGCGGGCCGAGATGCCGAGGCGGCGGCCGATGGCGTCCGCGGTCAGCGCGTCGGAGAGCAGGAGCAGCACGGTCGTCTCACGGGGCGTGAGCGCGCAGTCCGCCGCCCGGTCGTCCGGCACTCCGGCCGGGACCAGCGACCGCCGCCACTGCTCCAGCAGCTGCCGCTGCCGCTCCACGCCGGTCAGCAGGGGCTGCGCGCGCTCGGCCATGGTGAGGTGCTCGTCGGTGAAGTCCGTACCGGAGCGGTAGATGAGGCAGCCGGTGATCGGGGCGCTGCTGCCGGGGAGTGGTACGCCGAGCACGTGGTCGACGTCGAGGACGTCACCGAGCAGGTGGGCCGTCGGGCTGCCCGGCCAGTCGCGGCCCGCCGCCCGGTACGCGGTGACCGGGGTCCGGTCGGGCCGGGCCGTGTAGTGGTCGGCGAGGGGGTAGCCCGCGCGCAGCAGAGCCAGGTCCGATTCCCGGAGCCGGCCCAGTTCCCCGGCGGCGGTGTCGGGGGCCACCCCGACGGTGCCCTCGTGCTCGCTCCAGTCGTCCAGCTTGTGGACGACCGCTTCGCCGCCGCACAGGTCGGTGAGCGCGGTGCCGAGCAGCGGCCACAGACGCCCGGGCTCCCGTTCGTGGAGCGCCGTCACGGCGACCGCCACCAGGCGTTCGTAGGCCTTGCCCAGCCCCTGTGCCACGTGCTTCTCTCCGCGTGAGTTCTCCGCTCGCCGTCCTCCCGCCCGGCGCCGCGTACGTACTTGTACGCATACCCCTGCCGTCCCCAGCTGTCGCAGACTTCAACCCGGCGGCGACGACCTGCTCGGA
The DNA here is from genome assembly GCF_053597295.1 of Streptomyces sp. NPDC001450. Lineage (NCBI taxonomy): Bacteria > Bacillati > Actinomycetota > Actinomycetes > Kitasatosporales > Streptomycetaceae > Streptomyces > Streptomyces sp. NPDC001450. The sequence continues at coordinate 147,303 of NZ_JBSFHY010000006.1, read as the reverse complement.
CGCACGCCGGGTGGGCCGCCGACGCGGGGGAGCGGCGGCCCGTCCGGCGTGGCCGCCTCCCCGCGTCGTCCGCCCGCCTCAGGCGCCCCAGGCCGTCGCGCACAGCGCGCGGTCGACCTCGTCGGTGTAGCGGGCCGCGGCCAGCCAGGCCCGGGCGAACCGGTCGGCGTCCGCCGGGAGCAGCCGGCCGAAGACATCGCGGGACCGCTCCGCCGCGGCCGCGTGGAGTTCGTCCACGAGGTCTCCCGCCGTCGCCAGACCGTGCCGGCTCAGCCGCCGCACGTCCGCCGCCGTGTTCCCGGGGAAGGACAGCACGAGCCGGCCGCCCGAGGCCGCCTGGTGCACGCGCCGACGCAGCAGGTGCACCGGAGCCTCGTCGGGCGTCGGCGCGGTGGCCACAGGCGCCGGGGAAGCGGGCAGGTCGGCGCGGAGCAGCCGGTCCAGGCCGGCGTCGACGCGGGTGCCGGAGACGGTGGGATGCTCGGTCGCCAGCAGCCGGGCCCTGGGGTGCGGGGCCGGGACGAGCCGGGCCACGACCCGGAGCCGGCTGCCGCGGGCGGCGGCCAGCAGGCGGAGGTTGTCGCGGTGGGGGAGCGCCGGGTGGTCGTGCGCGGCGGTCAGCCGCAGCGGGACGCCCCCGCAGTCGGCGAGCAGGCAGTCGCCCGCCGCCTCCCGGACCGTGCCCGCGAGGGTTACGTCCAGGAACAGCAGGTCGTGGCCACCGCTCAGGGCACGGGACACCTGGTCGGCCACCGGCACCGCCCAGAGCCGGTCCAGGGGCTCCTCGCGCCAGTCGGCACCGGACGCGCGGACCGCCCGCACCCCCGCGCCCGCGCCGAGCCGGCCCGTCGGAGAGACCGTCGCCCCCGACACCGCGAGCCCGGCCCGGGACAGTTCCCGGTGCGTCAGAGCCGTGTCACCGATGCGTACGGCCCGGTCGGCCGCGCCCACCGCCCGACCGGCGCCGCCCGGTGCCACGTCCGACACCTGGTACAGGCGGCCCTCGGCGTCGGCGGTCCAGGTGACGGCGCCCGCGTACCCGCTCGCCGTGAGCACCGGCTCGGAGAAGAGGCCGTACAGCCGCAGCGAGCCGTCCGGGCGGTACGGCTGCCGTACCGTGCCGCGCAGCTCGGTCAGTTCCGGGCCCTCGGCGTGCGGGATGCGGTGGGCCTCCGACAGGGCGTCGCGCAGCGCGGTGACGAGGTCGGCGAGGCGGTGGGCCGGGTCGGCGGAGCGGGCGGCGCGCAGCGCCGTGACCACGGAGACGGCCGTGGCGGCGGCCCTCGGGAGACCCGCGAGGCGCGCCGTGTGCGCGGCGCGCAGCAGCTCCGCCTGGAGCACCGCCCCGGAACCGTCCGTGCCGGCTTCGAGCACGGCGGCCGCGGCGGCGTGGACGGCACGGGCGGCGGCGCACTGCTGGGGCGTGGCCCGCTCGGGTTCGGGTTCCGTCCCGTCCACCGGTTTCTCCGAACCGGTCCACGCCGCACCGGAGTCGGAGGCCGCGGACGGTTGCGCCGACGGTTCCGCGACCGGCGCGGCCGACGGTTCCATGACCGGCTCGGCCGACGGCTCCGCGACCGGTTCGACGTCCGGTCCCGCGATCGGTGCCGCCGACGCCGCCGCGGCGCGGTGCAGACACTCCGGGGCCAGCAGGCAGCCGCAGCGGATGGCCTCCGCGCTGGTCACCGCGCCGCCGAAGGCGTGGAGTTCGACGTCGGTGCTGTCGTCGACGGCGATCCGCACGGTGTCGCCGTCCCGGACGGCCGGGCGGTCCGCCAGTTTGGCGATGCCCGCGTCGAGCCGCTTGCGCAGCCGGGGCGAGAGCGCCGCGACGAGTTCGGCGGTCACGGCCGGGGCGACCGGAGGCAGAGCCGCGCTCACCCGCTGCTCGCTCTCGAGATCCTTGCTCATGCGATCTTCTCCCCTACCCAGCGGGCGAGTTCGAGCGGACTGAGGGCGGCGACCGGCATCCCCGCGGCGACCAACTGGCTCGCGACCCCGGTGGAGTACCGAGGCCGGCCGTCGTCGTCCAGGCTCGCGCAGCCGAGGACGTGGCAGCCGGCGCCGACCAGGGCGCGGACCTCGGCGAGCAGCCCGCCGAGGGCGTACCCCTCCTCGAAGTCGCTGACGACCACGACGAGCGTCCGCGAGGGCACGGTGACCAGTTCGCGAGCGTGCCGCAGCCCGGCCGCGATGTGGGTGCCGCCGCCCACGCTGACCTCCAGCAGCAGCGACAGTGGGTCATCGACCTGGTCGGTCAGGTCGATGACCTCGGTGGAGAAGGCCAGGAAATGCGTGGACAGGGTGGGCACCCCGGCCAGCACGGAGGCGGTGAGCGCCGCCCAGATCGTGGACGCCTCCATGGACCCCGACACGTCGGTGACGAGGACCAGCCGCCAGTCGGCGGCCTTTCGGGCCCGGGTGCGGAAGACGGGACGCTCCGGGATGACCTGGACCGTGCCGTCCGGAGTGCGGCGCGCGGTCGCCAGGTTGGCCCGCAGCGTGCGGGGCAGGTCGAGCCCGCCGCCCGGACGGCGGCTGGGGCGCGGCAGCGCGGTGCCGTGCAGCGCCGGGCGCAGCCGCGTGGCCAGCTGCCGGGTCAGCGCGTCGACCAGGCGCCGGACGAGCGGACGCAGTGCGGCCAGCCGGGCCTCCGGCAGCCCGCCCGCGTGCCGGAGCACCGAGCGGAGCAGGTCGACCGAGGGCCGTACGGCGTCGGGGTCGAGTTCCGCGAACACGTCCGGCCGGCCCGTCGCGGCGGCGGCCGCCAGCACCTCCTCCCGGATGCCCGGCCCGAAGAGCGCCGCCAGCTCCTCGGACCACTCCCGCACCCCGGGATACGACGCCTCCCGGCCGCCGCCGCGCCCCGCACCGGTGAGATCGCCCCGGCTGCCCTCCCCACGTCCGCTGCCGTACAGCTCGTCGAGTGCGGTCGCCAACGGGCGGGCGGCGTTGGACAGTTGGTCGGCGCGGCGGCCCAGTACGAGGCGCCAGCGGTCGGCCGGCGCGAGCCGGTGGTCCGCGCCGGCGGCGGGGTCGGCCGGTCTGTCGGCATCGGCCGGGGCGGCCTGCGGCTGCCGGGGCGGAGGCAGGAGTCCCCAGGCGCCGAGGGCCTCGCGGGCCGCGAGGTCGGCACGGGTCCAGGCGGCCAGCGCGCCGGGGTCGACGGCGCCGGTGTCGGCCAGACGGCGCTCGTCCAGGCGCTCCTCGACGGCGGACAGGAGCCGGTCGCGGGCGGCGGGGCTGAGCGTGTCGAAACCGCCCCGCAGCGCGGGCAGCCGGTCCAGGAAGTCCCGGTCGGACAGCTCCGACACCCGCCCCAGCAGCGGCTCCAGCGCGGGCGCCGCGGACTCCAGCAACTGGCCCGCCGCGGTGAGCAGTCCCGTGAGCCGCGCGGTCAGCGCGGTCCGGGTCCCGGGGGCGCAGGCGCCGTCCACCCAGGACGCCACCCGGTCGCCGAAGCCCCGCGGATCCTCGTGCCCGAGCAGCACGCGAACGGCGCCCGCGGCGCCGCGCATCAGCGGGGCACCGCCGGCCGCCAGCCGGGCCAGTGCATCGGTGAGCCGGATGCCGCCCAGCAGGTCGGCCCGGTGGGCGAGTTCCAGCAAGGCCTGGGCGTCGGCGGGGTCCTCGGAACCGGTGAGGCCGTCCACCTGGCGCACGGCGGCGGCGGTGAGCAGCTCGGCCACGGCCGCCGCCCGTGCCGTACGGTCCCCGTCGGCGGGCAGTCCCGCGATGTGACCGGACCGCAACCGGTCCAACAGGGCGAGTCCGGCGAGGAGTTCGGGCAGTGTGCCGGAGTTCGGCAGCACCTCGGCCGTGTCGTCGAGCCGTTCGTCCGTCAGGCCCGGCAGTCCGCACTCCGCCGCCTGCTCCAGGCCGCGCAGGGCCTGCGCCGCGGTGGGCCCGCCCTCGTCCTGCTCCGTGCGCCGCCGTTCCCGCAGCAGACCCTCGGCGGCCTGGGCCGGGGTGACGCCACGGACGCCCGCCGCGGTCAGCATGGCCGCCGTCGCGGGCGTCCAGCGCACCTCCCAGCGGGACGTCAGTGCCTCGGCGCCGCCCGCGCCGGTGACCTCCTTGGGCTCCGCGTACGGCACCGCGCACACCGTCAGGCGGCGCAGCAGGAGTTCGCGGCCACGGTCCAGCTCGGAGCGGAGCGGGTCGAGGCGCAGATCGCGGGCGGTGCCGGGGCCGGAGTCCGCCGGACCGGGAAGGCCCAGCGCGGCCAGCTCCGCCTCGACCGCCGGAGCGAGCCCGCTGCGCGGCGCGTTTGGCGCCGGCCGGCCCGCGCGCGTGCCGACGAGCACCTTCTCCATCGCCCGGGCGACGGCCCGCCCCCGCCCGTACGGCTCGCCCTGCGCGAGCACCGTCTGCACGGCCTCCACCACCTCGCCCCGGCCCGCCGCGGGCAGCCCCCGCAGCCGGGCCAGATCACCGGCGAGCCGCACGATCTCCCGCGCGTCGGCAGGCCCGGAAGGATGCCCGAGCGCCCGCAGCTCGGCGCACACCCGCACGGCCGCACCGGTCAGCACGTCCTCCAGCGCGGCCGGATCACCGGCGGCCCCGAGCACCCTGTGCTGCCACTCGGGGTCGCGGATCCCGGCGGGATAGCCGGAGCGCTCGTCGAGGAGGGCGTAGGTGTAGGGGATGAGGGAGGTCGTCCAGGGCGAGGCCGAGGCGGCGGGCCGCTCGGACGTGCCGCTGCCGGCCGGTGCCAGCAGCGCCGGCGCGTGGAAGGCGCCCACCACCACGGCGGCACGCTCGCCGTTCGCGGTGGCCCCGGCGAGACACGACCGCATCCATCGCTCCCGCCGCAGATCCAGCTCCGGCACCCCGCCCGAGCCCGCCGCGTCCTCGCGCAGCGCCCATCCCGTGAGCAGCGCGGCCCGCCGCAGGGCCTCCGGCGACGAACCGGGGGCGGTGGCCTCGACCAGCCGGTCCCAGAGGTCGTCACCGGGGCGGCCGGTGAGGCGGGAGCGCAGGGCGGTGCCAAGGCCGGCGAGAGAACCCTCCGCCGCCGGGTTTCCGCGGCCGGCGGTCTCCTCGCGGCCCTCCCCGCCCCACGCCCGGTCCGCGAGCGGCAGGTCGCAGGCGACGACCGGTACGCGGTGCCGGGCCGCCCACCGCACCGCCACCAGTTCCGGTGAGAAGTCGGCGAAGGGATAGAAGGCCGGCCCCCCGCCTCCGTCACGGGGTGCGGCGGCGAGGGCGACCGGTGCCCGGGTCTCCTCGTGGGCGAGCCACGGCAGCCAGTCCTGCAGTTCGGCGGGGAGCTCGACGAGCAGGACGTCCGGCTTCGCCGCGTCCAGCAGCGCCGGTACGGCCGCGGCCAGGGACGGCGCGTGGTGCCGTACGCCGATGAGGTACGGCGCCGCCGGGTCGGTGAGGGCCAGGACGGCGGCCTCGGGAGAAGGGTGGAGCACGGCCGTCAGCCCTCCAGGACCGTGCGCAGGTCCCACAGGGTCCGCCAGGTGGCGGAGCCCTGCTCGGCGCGGCGCCGGACAGGACCGTCCCAGTAGCCGCGCAGCCGGGCCGCGTCGGCCGGGTCGTCCTTGCGCACGACACCGAGGAGATGGCCCGGGAGCAGGTCGAGGACGTCGCGGTCACCGGGGAAGTACGCCGCGGCCAGCCCCAGCGCGCCGGCGACGGACACGGCCTCCGCGGTGCTCATCACGGTGGAGGGCCGCTCCACCTCCCAGCCCTCCGTCGACCGCCCCTCCCGCAGGTCCCGGAACGCGGTGACCAGAGCCTCCAGCACGGCGTCGTCGACCTGGAAGGGCGCCCCGGCCCGCTCCACCGACGCCCTGGCCTGGCTGCGCACCAGCGCCGTCTCGGCGTCGAGGTCCGAAATGGGGCCCACGGTCTCGAAGTTGAAGCGGCGTTTGAGCGCGGCGGACATCTCCGAGACGCCCTTGTCCCGCAGGTTGGCGGTGGCGATGAGGCTGAACCCCGGCGCCGCGTGCGCCAGAGCGTCCTCGCCGCCCGCCAGTTCGGGCACGGCGATGCGCCGCTCCGACAGCAGCGACACCAGGGAGTCCTGCACCTCGGGCAGGCAGCGGGTGACCTCCTCGACCCGGGCGATCGCGCCCCGGGACATCGCGGTGAGCACCGGCGACGGCACCAGCGCCTGCCGGCTGGGTCCCTGCGCGAGCAACAGGGCGTAGTTCCAGCCGTACTTGAGCTGGTCCTCGGTCGTCCCCGCCGTACCCTGCACCACCAGGGCGCTGGTTCCGCAGACGGCCGCCGACAGCAGCTCGGACAGCATGGACTTGGCGGTGCCGGGCTCGCCGACGAGCAGCAGGCCCCGCTCACCGGCGAGCGTGACGACACACCGCTCCACCAGCGCCCGGTCGCCGACGAACTTGCCCTCCACCACCAGGCGCCGCGGCACCCCGTCCGGCACCTCGGCGTCCTCGGGCAGGCGCAGCGCCTGCCCGCCGCTGCCCATGACGAAGGTGACGACGGCCCGGGGCGTGAGCCGCCACGCGGGCGGGCGCGGACCGGTGTCGTACGCGGCGAGGAAGGCCAGTTCGGTGGCGTACCGGTCCTCGGGCGGGACGATCTGACGGGTCGCGTCGGGAACGAGGACGGTGGTCATCGGCAGGTGCCCTTCAGGGTGGTACGAGTGGTGGTCGGTGGGGAGAGGATCATCGGCGCCGCCCCCTGCGCGGCGCCCGCGTGGTCAGCTCCTCGTAGGCCGGGGCGTCCCCGGCGCGGACGCGGTCCCAGGCGCGGGCGAACAGCTCGGGCACCGGCAGCAGGGGCAGGGCGCGCCGGTGGTCGAGGACCGGATACAGGCCCTCCTTCCAGATCTCCACCGGCAGCGCGGGCGACTTCAGCTCGCGCCAGCCGCAGGGCAGGAACAGGGTCCGCCCGGCGCGCGGCCGCTTGGCCTCCACGACCAGGTCCGTGGCGGCCAGCTCCGCACGGGCCTTCTTCGTCCGGGCGGGCTTCCAGCCGGTCCAGCGTGCGCAGTTGCGGTCCGTCGGGTCGGGCAGGGCCAGCAGCATGAGGTAGAGCGCGGCCGCGTCCTCGCCCAGGCCGTGTGCCGCCGCGGCCTCGGTGACGAGCGCCGGCACGGTGACGGTCGGGTCCTGCGCGTACCCCGAGGGGCCCTCGGTGCCCACGCCGGCCTCGACCGCCCGGGCCAGGTCGTCGCCCAGAAGCGTGCGCAGCATGCGCAGACCGTGGCCGCGCGCCCCGCCGACCAGGCCTTCCAGCAGCCCGAACACGGTGTCGTCCGGGCCGGCGAGCGCGGCCGGGCGGACCAGCACCGTCTCCGTGTCGCGGTACCAGGGGCGCAGGACGATCGCCTCGCCGACCCGGGTGAGACCATGCGCGTCGGCGCCCCCGGTCGCCGGCAGCCCGTAGGCCTTGCGCAGTTCGACGGCGGTCGAGCCGCCCTTCTCCGTCCACTCGACGTCCAGGTCGAGCAGCAGCTCAGGATCGCGCACCCGGCGGCGCAGGGCGGCGAGCCCCTCGGGCAGGGAGGCACGCAGCAGGTGGCCGTACGGCAGGACGTAGGCCAGCGCGGCCAGGGCGTTCACGGCGGACGTGAGATCGTGCCGGCCGGGGATTGCCCCGGGGTCCTCCCAGGCGAGGTTGCCGTCCTTGTCGGGCCGCAGGACCGTGGTGCGGGAGAGCCAGGGGGTGCGGGACGGGTTGAGCACCTCCTCGGCGTAACCGGCGCCCGTTCCGGCCAGGTCGGGGGCGAGCTCTTCCGGTACGCGGACGAGCGAGCCGAGCCGCTCGGCCCACACCCGGCCGGCCGCCTCCGTGTCCGGTCCGGTGGTCCACAGGCCGGCGGGGTCCGCGGGCAGCAGGGCGCCCAGGAGGGCGTTGCGCTTCTCCGGTTCCAGGGCGTTGACCCGGGAGACGGCGAACTCGCACTGCCGCGGCTTGAGTCCGAGCACGGCCAGTCCCTCCGCGCCGGGCGACTGCGGCAGGCCGGCCAGCAGCACGGCCGCCTGCAGCGGACCGAGTCCGCCGTCCGTCGCCGCCACCAGCGCCTCGGGTGCCTCGGGCCGCCAGGGCGCGGCGCCCTTGTCCCTGACCAGCCGGGTGACGGTGGCGAGGTCCTCGGCGGAGATCGCCGTGCCGTGCCGGACCTCGCTCTCCAGCGCGAAGTGGGCGATCGCGCCGAACGCACCGGACGGGTCGTGGTCCAGTGCCAGCCAGCGCACGCGGTCCCGCTCGCTGTCGATGCTCTGGCAGCCGAGGATCACGACGGTGCGGCCGTCGCGCCGCAGCACCTGGCCGGCCCGTTGCTGCTTGTCGTGCGGCTCGCACAGCACGATCTCGCGCAGGCCGCCCCCGGCCGCCGCGAGCGGCCCTTCGGCGACCGCCTCCAACAGCAGGAGCAGCGGCTCCCGTCGGGCGTCGGACAGGGCGGGCGAGGTGGCCCGGTGGGCGAGCGCCCGCAGGACGCCCAGCACGGGCGGCCACACCGTGCCGATCCCGGGGATGGTGTGCTCGTCGCTGAGCCAGCCGTCGCCGAGGGCGGCCAGCTGGTCCCGGTCGGGCAGATGCTTGCCCTCGGCGGGTCTGCCGGACAGCACGTGGTTCACCGCCCGGATCTGGCGCAGCACACTCCACCGCTCCCCGTACCACCAGCCGTGCAGGCCGACGACCCCGGACAGCGCGTCGTGCAGGGTGCGGTCGTCGCCGTTCCGGGGGCTGTAGTCGGCGAACATCTCCACGGTCCCGCTGCGCGGCTTGCGCGGCCGCTCCTCGGGAGGAGTCGCGAAAGTGGTGGCCGACTCGGTGATGCGCAGCGCCGAACGGACCACGGCGGTGACGCCGACGAGCAGCCGCCGGTCCGTGACATCCGGCAGGGCCAGGCGTACCGCGTCCAGGGCGACCTGGACCGCGGTGGGTACGGCGGCCTTGGCGGTCTCGTCCGCCCCGGCGCGGGCGATCTGCTCCAGCCGCCCGGCCAGCGCCGTGGCCATGACCCTCAGCATCTCGGCCGCCCGCTCGTCGGTCAGGGCGCGCAGCACGGCCGAGCCCTGCTCGTCGCGGGGGCGCAGCGCGTGCCAGAAGGCGAGCGGCGGCACCAGCCGCGTTCCGGCGGCGAACTCGCCGCCGCTCTCGCCGGGTGTCACCCGGCCCAGCTCGCCGCCCCGGGAGGTGTCGTCGGGTGCGAACAGGCCGACCTGGCGGACCATCTCAGCGGCGATCGGCTCGGCGCCTCCGGGCAGCCGCAGCGCCCCGACCGGCACCGCTCCCGCCCGCCCGTGGTACGCGGCCACGGACACGGTGCGCCCGTCCGGCGTCCCGGCGACGCAGCGCGCCTCGTCCCCCTTGCCCTCCAGGCGCACCCAGCGGCCCAGCACCGTGCCGTCGGTCCCGAACGGGCTGTTCTCAAGGCCCGGTTGCAGCGGCAGCACCTCGCAGGAGCGCGTCAGCAGGGAGGCGCCCTCGCGGATGCCCGACCGCAGCAGCGCGGGCAGCGAGGCGCGGCCGTGCGTGCCGGTGGCCGGGTCGTACTCCAGCCACACCGTCTCCAGGCCTTGCCTGCCCTGGCGCCACAACGTGGTGCCGTCGCCGATCACGGCACGGCTCGGCGGCAGGACCGTGTCCCCGGTGTGCAGGGTGCGGCCGCCGGTGGCGCGGCCGCCGCCGGGCAGCGGGATCGACGGCGCGCCGGTCTCGTTCCCGGTCCAGTAGGAGGAAAGCTGCTCGCCGCCGAGTTCGAACACCTCGGCGGGACGGGCCGACCAGTAGCCGTACTGCTTCGCGCCCTGCCGCCACATCACCAGCAGTTCGCCGTCCACGTAGCGGAGCCGGGGCCGCTGCCAGCGGTCCAGCTCCTGGGGCAGGCGAAGGTCGTGGTCGAGCAGCACCTTGTCCGGGCCCACCACGACCGCCTTGTGCCGGCGCACCAGGATCAGCGCGGGCCAGGCCTCGTGGACCGTCAGGGTGTTGTCCTCGCCCTTCCGGGTCTCCGCGTCGAGCAGCTCCAGAGCCTTGTCCAGGGCGGCCCAGCCCAGCTCGTCCAGGATTCCGGCGCGCAGGGTGCGGCCGAGCAGCGGCGCCACCTCGTGTCCGGCGACGCGGGCGACGGCGTCGGGACCGGCCTCGGAGGCGACCGTGCGGAAGGGGCGCAGCCGGTCGAGCGCGGCACGGGCGCGGGGCAGGCCCACCGCGCGCGTGAACTCCCCGGCGGCTTCGTCCAGCCACTCGCGCAGCACCACGGACAGCACGGGATGGGCGGCGACCGTCTTCAGCAGGGCGGAACTGTGGGAGTCGTTGCCCACCGGCTCGACGGCCTGGTGCAGCAGGCGCCGGAAGCGCCGGTCGGCCGCGACGGCCACCAGGTCCCGGCGGCCGCTGCGGGTGTCCCTCAGCCAGTCGGTGAGCGGCAGGTACACGTTCACGTCGGCGCCGGGCACGGCGAGCGGGATGTCCTCGGCCGTACACAGGTCCAGCAGGTCGAGGTCGGCGCCGACGCGCCAGCGGCCGGTGAACAGGTCCACGGGCCGCCCGGCGGCGCGCAGGCGCGGAGCCATCCGTTCGACGAGCGCCAGCGTGGCAGGCGAGCGGCCCGACCAGGACTTGCCGTGCTTGCGGAAGAGGGCCCAGCGGCTCAGCCAGTCCGCGGGATCGACCTCGTACTCCTCGGCCGCGGCCTGCTCGGTCAGCAGCCGCTCGGCCCCGCACTCGGCGAGCAGCGTCAGCCAGAACTCGTCGTCCTGGACCTCCCGGCCGAGCCCGGCCGGCATGATCTCCAGCAGACGCGTCCGCACGGCCGGCTGCCGCTGCGCGAGGACCGGCAGGACGGCGCGGTAGGAGTTCCAGAAGGACGCGGGTGCCCGGACGGCGGCGGGGGAGGCGAGCAGGTCGGCGACCAGGGCGCACTCCTCGGTGTCCCGGTCCAGGCCCGCCGCCTTGATCAGCCCGCGCGCGTCCTGCGGCAGCGAGGCGTACGGCGGCATGCCGGCCGCGCAGCGCTCGACCGCCAGCTGCCGGAACTGCGCCCACGCGGCGGCCGGGTCGAGGCGCCGGGCGAGGTCCTTCACGTGTTCCTTGAGGGCCTTGACGGTCAGCGCTCCGGCGAAGGCGAACTCCAGGAAGACCGCCCGCTGCCGCTCCTCGTCCACGGCGAGCGCGTGCACCCGCTCGGCCTCGCGGGCCTTGCCGAAGAAGGCGGCCGCGTACGTGGTGTTCTCGTGCTGCAGGAAGACCCGTGCGGCCTGCTCGTAGAAGGTCGGCAGGAAGTGCGGCACGGCCCGGCCGAGCCGTTCGCCGAGCGCCTCGAAGCCCTCCTTGGCGGTGCCGGGGCGGGACTTGGCCTGCCGGGCGAGCCGCTCGACGTCCTTGACCAGGGCGAGCGCGTGGTGCCCGTTCGCCGGGTCGTTCACCAGCGCCCAGGCCGGGAAGCCCAGCGTCTCCTTGCGCACCTGCCCGACCTCGGGCGCCTCCGGGTCGCGGGCGAGGCCCAGGAACTCCAGCGCCAGGTCCTCCGCCTCGCCGAGGGTGCCCGGCACCAGACGGACCACCTGACGATCGTCCAGGGCGGGGTGCGTGTAGGTGCGGACGGTGAGGCTGTCGGCGTCCTCGCGCGCCGTGCTGCCCGGGGGCAGCACGGCGCCGGCGTCCAGCAGCGTGGCCGCGGTGGTCTCGTCGTACCCGGTGATGACCGTCATGCCGCCTGCTCCTCGTCCTGGATGTCCCGCCCGGCGTACAGCGCCGCCGCCATGCGCATGCCCTCCGACCAGGCGACCGGCCCCACCTGACCGAGCTTCAGTACGCGTCCGGCGGGGTCGGACCACACCAGCGACCCGGTCTCGGTCTCCTCGTATCCGTCGTAGTCGCCGACCCAGACGCGGGCCTCGATGCCGCGGCCGTCCTCCAGGACCGAGCACACGGCGTGTCCGCCCCGCACCCGGTAGCCGAGCTGGGTGGTCCTGCCGTGCAGGAAGCGCAGCTCCTTGTACGAGCCGCCCGCGTACTCCTCCACCTGGGTGCCCTCGGCGTCGACGTCGGCCGGGCGGTGCCAGACCTCGCGGAAAAGCTGCTGGGCGCGCTGCTCGACGCCCAGCTCGACGGCGAACTCGCGCAGTTCCTCCAGGTCGTCCAGGAGGACCGGATGCGGGATGCGCACGAGGCCGGGGGAGATGCGGACGGTGTCGCCGTCGAGGTCGACGAGGCCCAGGCCGCGCTCGGGGTCGGCGTCCCGCAGGAAGCCGGCGACCTGTCCGTCCTCGCCGGTGACGACCAGGTCGCGCAGGGCGGCCTGCCAGGCGGGGTCCGGCCACACCCGGGCGACGACGGCGAACGGCACCGGAAGCGAGCGGACCATCCACCGCTCCACGTCGGCCAGGCACTGCCGTTCGTGCCGCTCCAGCCACTCGGCGAGCTGCCTGAGACCCACGACCGCCGGATCGTCGCCGAGCTTGGCGGGCACGGACTTCAGCCGGCGCCCGGTGGCGTTGCGGCACACCACCTTCCCGCCGTCGAGGGCGACTTCGTAGTCACCGGCCGTAACCCACCCCATACATGCCTCCCCGCATGCGCAGTGATCAAGTGACGGGAACTCTAGGGGAGGCCACTGACAACGCCGTCCGGCGCTCGGGAAACACGCACCCCGGCGGAACCGGCCACCGTGGATTGTGTACGAGTCGAGGAGGGCCCGGGGGACCCCGGATCCGTGCGCCGGGCGGGTGGAGTGCTGCCTCCCAGGTGGCCGCGGTCGCCCGGGCCCGGCCCGGCCGACGCCCCGTCACCCCCTGTGGGGAAGCTGTGCACCACCTGTCGGGGGCGCGCGGACAAGATGTGCGAAGGCGGGGAGTTGACCTTCACGAAACCTTCCCCCTGCCTGGCCGGAAGACGCCTTGTTGGCCCAACTCCCGACGCAACAAGGTGTGTTGAGCACTTGAGCATCAGGAGTCGCAAGCACACTGCTTGACCCGGACACCGACCGTCCGGGCGTCGACGGGGGAACTGATGCGGTGTGCGCTCGGCCGCCGTCGTCCAGTCGCACGGGGGCCGTTTGCCGCACCGATCCGGAACATGCCCCTCCGCTGTCACTCTCTTGGTGCCTTCGTCCGGTGCCCGAGAGACAGGGACAGGAGGGGGAAAGCCGATGAGCGCGGTGAGCGCCGCCAAGCCGACGTATCCCGGCGTCTACGTCGAAGAGCTTCCCAGCAGCACCCGCACCATCTCGACCCTGACCACGTCGGTGACCGCTTTCGTGGGTCACACCCGGCGGGGTCCGCTGAACGAGCCGGTACGCGTCACCAGCTTCGCGGAGTTCGAGCGCCGCTTCGGCGGCCTGAGCGCACGCAGCGCCGTCGGCTACGCGGTCCACCAGTTCTTCGGCAACGGCGGCACCGTCGCCGTCGTCGTCCGCGTCACCAAGGCCGGCAGCGGCAAGGCCGCCTGCGTCACCCTCAAGTCCACCGAGGGCCACAGCGACAGCCCGGTCCTGGAGGTGCACGCCAAGGAGCCCGGCGTGTGGGGCAACGGCCTGCGCGTGGCCGTCGACCAGGACACGCCCTGCCCCGACGAAACCTTCAACCTGCGTGTCCACGACGCCAGGGGCGAGGCCCGCGAGAGCTTCACCGGCCTGTCCATGGACCCGTCCAGCGGCCGCTACGCCCAGACCGTGATCAACGCCGGCTCCCGGCTGATCCGCGTCGAGGTGCTCGGCGAGGGCCGCCCCGACCCGTCCGGGACGGTCTCCAAGCCCTTCGGCCACGAGCTGCCCGACCTGGCCGTCGACCTCACCGTCAAGATCGGCGACGTGGAGCGCGAGTTCACGCTCTACGACCCCGACTGCGACGGCGAAGCCCCGTGCACCGTGGCCGAACTGGCCCTACTGCTCGAGCGCAAGCTGCGCGCGCTGCCCGACGCCCCGGGCCGGCACGCCTTCGCGGGCGCCGAGGTGACCGCCTTCGGCCGCCGCATCCAGGTGGTCGCGGGCTCCACCGACCCCGAGGACGTCGTCCGCTTCCTCGGCGAGTGCGCCAACGACCTCGGCCTGGAGGCCTCCGTCAACCCGCCGGTCTTCCCCCTGGCGGGCGGCGAGGACGGCGAGGCGCCCGGACCGCGCGACCTCATCGGCTCCGAGGCCGACAAGACCGGCATCCAGGCGCTGCGCGGCGTGGCCGACGTCAACCTGCTCGTCCTGCCCGAGCTGGCCGCGTACGAGAAGACCGAGGACGCGATCACGGTCGTGTCGGCGGCCCAGCGCCTGTGCCAGGAACGGCGGATCTTCCTGCTCGTCGACGCGCCCGGCACCTGGGTCAGCGTGGACACCGCACGCGCCGGCGTCGCCGCCTTCGACGCCGTACGCGGCAACCACGCGGCCCTGTACTTCCCGCACCTGCAGCTCACCGACCCGCTCACCGGGCGGCTGCGCGCCTTCCCGCCCTCCGGCGCGATCGCGGGCGTCATTGCACGCACCGACTCCGAGCGCGGCGTCTGGAAGGCACCGGCCGGCACCGAGGCGCGGCTCGCGGGCGTCCACTCGCTCACGGTCAACCTGACCGACCGCGAGACCGGACTGCTCAACCCGCTCGGCGTCAACTGCCTGCGCAGCTTCCCGCTGACCGGCCCGACGGTCTGGGGCGCCCGCACCCTGGAGGGCGCCGACGCCCTCGACAGCGAGTGGAAGTACGTGCCCGTACGGCGGCTCGCCCTGCACGTCGAGGAGAGCCTCCAGCGCGGCCTGCAGTGGGTGGTGTTCGAACCCAACGACGAGAACCTGTGGCAGCAGATCCGCCTCGCCGCCTCCTCGTACCTGCACACGCTCTTCAGGCAGGGCGCCTTCAAGGGCGGCACCCCACGCGAGGCCTACTTCGTCAAGTGCGACAGCGACACCACCACCGACGAGGACATCGCGAACGGGATCGTGAACGTCCTGGTCGGCATCGCACCGGTCCGCCCGGCGGAGTTCGTGATCGTCAAAATCCAGCAGACGTCCGGCCAGTTCGAGCTGTAGGCCCACGGGAATCTTGGAGAGCTGAAGGAATCCGATGGCAGAGTTCACCGTCAACGCCCATCGTTTCGACCCCTACAAGAACTTCAAGTTCCTGGTCCTGTGGGACGGTCGTACGGTCGCCGGCATCAGCAAGATCAGTCCGCTGAAGCGCACCACCGAGGTCGTCAAGCACCGCCACGGCGGCGACCCGTCCTCCCCGCGCAAGTCGCCGGGCCGCTCCGAGTTCGAGGGCATCACGCTGGAGCGCGGCGTCACCCACGACCCCGAGTTCGACCGCTGGGCCAACAAGGTCTGGCAGGTCGGCGCGGGCCTCGGCTCCGAGGTGTCCCTCGCCGACTTCCGCAAGGACATCGTCATACAGGTCCTCAACGAGGCCGGCCAGGTCGCCGTCTCGCACAAGCTCTACCGGACCTGGCCCAGCGAGTACCAGGTCCTCGGCGAACTGGACGCCAACGCCAACGCGGTGGCCATCCAGTCGCTGAAGCTCGAGTGCGAGGGCTGGGAGCGGGACTACGAGGTGCCCGAGCCCGAGGAGCCCTCCTTCCTCAACCCGGCCTGATCAGACACGAGGTGAGGAAGCCGGGGGAACACATGGCGATCACCGGGGCGGCCGGGCTGCTGGCCACCTGGGAGGCGGGGCTCGCCGAGACGGCCACCGGACGCGCCCTGCTGCTGCACGGCACGGCGCGCCCGGACCTCGACACCGCGGTGCTGCCCGCGGTGCCGGTCGGTGAGCGCGAGTCCGACCTGTTCGCCCTGCGCCGCGCCCTGTTCGGGGAGCGGATGCAGGTGCGGCTGGAGTGCCGGGCGTGCGGCGCGGACATGGAGTTCGAGCTGGACGCCGGGGAGTTCGCCCGTTCCCTCGGCGCACCCGAGGACACGGTCGTACGGCTGACGGAGGGCGGCTGGGACATCACGTTCCGGCTGCCCTCCGCCGCCGACCTGACGACCGCGGCCCGGGCCGCGGACCCGCGCGCCGCGCTGCTCGCCCGCTGCCTGGTCTCGGCGGAGCACGATGGGACGCCCAGGACCGCCGACGCCCTTCCGGCGCCGGTACAGCGACGGATCGCCGAGGCCGTCGAGGCCGCGGACCCGGGCGCCGACGTCACGCTCAGCATCGGCTGCCCCGAGTGCGGCGCGGCCGGCCGGGCCGACCTCGACATCGCCTCCTACCTGTGGACCGAACTGGACGCCTGGGCCAGGGACCTGCTCCTCGACGTCCATCTGCTCGCCACCGCCTACGGCTGGAGCGAGCCGGAGATCCTGGCGCTCAGCCCGCTGCGGCGCCGCTACTACCTGGAGCTGTGTGCGGATGTCTGACTCCTCCTCCCGGGCGCCCGAGGCGGAGCCCGACTTCCTCGACCGGCTGATCGCCCGGCACGCCGCCCCCGGGCCGGACGCCGTCCGGGTGCGGCCGCGGCTGCCCGGGCCGTTCGAGCGTGTCGAGGCGGTACGGGCCCGCACCCCGGACCCGGACGCCACGGACACCGTGCTGTGGCCTTCCGCCACGCCCGCACCCGCACCGGACCGGGACGTGCCACGGCCCGCCGCCGAGCCCCGGCTCCACACGGAACGGGAGCGGACCGTCGTACGCACCGAACGGGCCCCCGCGGAGCAGGCGCCACGCCCCGCACCGACCGCCCTGCCCGAAGCGCCGCTGCTGCGCCCCGCCGCGCCCCTGGCGCCCAGGCCGCTGCCGGTGCCCAGGACCGGTTCGCGCACGTCCGGGCGGGAAAGCCCGGTGCGGGGCGCGGACCGGGTCGCGGCGTCCGTACCCACCCCCCCGGGTGCGGGCGCCGCTCCCCCCACCGTCGTGTCCGCGGCACCGAGGCCGAGCGCCGCGGACGCGACGGCGGCCCGCGAGGCCGTACGGCAGGCCGCCGCACGCCGGCCGGGGAAGGCACCCGAACAGGTGGTGCAGGTACAGATCGGCCGCCTCGAGGTGACCGCCGGGCAGTCGCCGTCGAGGAACGGACCACGGCAGCCGGCGCGGCCGGCGGAGCGGCCCGGGACGGCCCTCAGCCTGGCGGACTACCTGGCACGGGGGCGCGAGTGAGCCGCACGGCAGTGAGCGCGGCGGGAGAGGCAACTCGAGAGGAACCGGGGAACTGACGTCATGAGCAACGCACTCGCCCTCGCCCATGTCAGCCAGGCCCTGGCCCTGCTGATCGAGTCCCATCTGCAGCCGGACATCGACATGGCCGTCAAGGTGGAGCCGCGCAAGCCGCCCACCGAGCCGCCGACGGACCCCACCATCTCCGTCTTCCTCTACCAGGTCACCCCCAACACCTCGCAGCGCAACAACGACCTGCCCACCCGCGCGCCCGACGGCAGGCTGGTGCGCCGGGCCGCCGCCGCACTCGACCTGCAGTACCTGATCACCGCGTACGGCGACGAGACCGAGCTGGTCGGGCAGCGGCTCATCGGCTCGGTGGTGCGCACCCTGCACGAGATACCCGTCCTGCCCAAGGACGTCATCGAACTCGCCGGTGAGAAGCCCTACCTGGCGGGCAGCGACCTCGCCGAGGCGGCGCAGCGGGTGCGGTTCACACCGTCGGTCATGGACATCGACGAGACGTCCAAGCTGTGGGGGATGCTCTACCAGACCCCGTACGCGCTGTCGGTCGTCTACCAGGCCTCCCTCGTCTTCATCGACGGCCGCGAGACCCCGGTACCGGCGAAGCCGGTCGAACGGCCCGAGGTACGGGTGCTGCCGTTCGGGGCACCGGGAGCGCCGGTCCCTCCGGGGGCTGAGCCGCAACCTGAGGAACCGTCAGCGGATGGACCCGGCAAGGAAGTCGAGATCCCCGCCGAAGAGCCGGCTTCCGACCAGGCCGCGAAGACGGCACCTGCCAAGGCCGTCGCCAGGACCGCGGCCAAGGCACCCGCCCGTACACGGAGAGCGGCGCAGCCGGCACGGTCCGCGAAGCGGACACCGAAGAGCGCACGGCCCGCCGAGGAGACGGACTCCGGCTCCGGAACGCGGGCGGGCGGCGACGAGGGCGCGGAGAACTGAGACGGCATGAGCGACACGACGGGGGCAGGTGAACACATGGGCACGTACGAGCCGAGCGCGACGGCCGCGAGCGACGGCGGCACGGCGCTGACCGCCGGGATCCGGCGCGTCCTGGCCCGCGTCGACGCCCACGCGGCGCGCGCCACCGGGCAGCAGTCCCGCGACACCGGCGCCGACACCGCCGTCGTACCGGTACCCGAGACCACCGCCCCCCTCGACGCCCTCGTCGCCTGCTTCGGCCTCACCCCCTTCGAACGCGACCTCGTCCTGCTCACCGCCGCCGACGAACTCGACCCCACGACCGCCGCCCGGTGTGCGGCGGCCGCCGGAGACCCGCAACGGGCGTACCCCACCTTCTCGCTCGCGCTGGCCGCCCTGGACGAGCCGCACTGGAGCGCGCTCACCCCCGTGGCACCGCTGAGGCGCTGGCGGATCGTCGAACTGGAGGACGAGACCCGGCTGACCGTCTCCCGGCTCCGGCTGGACGAGCGCATCCTGCACTTCCTGCTGGGCTCGCCCTACCTCGACGTCCGGCTGCACGGCAGGCTGCGCCGCACCATGGCACCGGAGGCGCTCCCGCCCTCGTACGACGTGGCCGCGAGCCGGCTCGCCGAGGGCTGGACGGAGGACGGCCGCAGCCCCGACGCACCGCTGCTGGTCGAGGTGACCGGCGGCGACCTGCGCAGCCGGGCCGACATCGCCGCCGCCGCGGCCGCCCGCTGCGGGCTCGGGCTGTACGCCATGAGCGCCGAGGACGTGCCGGCCGACCCCGTCGAACGCGACCGGCTGGCCCGGCTGTGGCAGCGGGAGGCGATCCTGCTGCCGGCCGCGCTGCTGGTGGAGGCCGGCGAACTGGACCGCGACCAGCGGGCGGCGACCGAGGCCTTCCTGGCCGGGGCCGCCGTACCCGTCGTCGTCTCCAGTGGGGACCCGATGCGCACCGAGCGCCCGCACGGCCTGCGAGTGCCCGTGCCCCGCCTGGACGACGACGAGCAACTCGCGCTCTGGGCCGACTCGTTCGAGGATGTCGCCGACCTCCAGGAGTCCGAACTGCGGTCCCTGGTGGCGCAGTTCCAGCTGCCGCCGCACGTCGTACGGTCCGCCGCGGCCGCGGTACGCCGCCGGCTGCCCCACGAGGACGAGCTGGACGCCGCCGAACTCGCCTGGCTGGCCGGTCTGGACGAGGCCCGCATCGGCATGGACGAACTCGGCCGCCGGATCGAGCCCAGGGCCGGCTGGGACGACCTCGTGCTGCACGAGCGGCAGACGGCCGTGCTGCGGGAGATCGTCGCGCACGTGCGCCAGCGGTCGACCGTCCACCAGGAGTGGGGCTTCGCCGCGACCCTGCGCCGCGGCCTCGGCGTCACCGCCCTGTTCGCGGGCGGCTCCGGCACCGGCAAGACCCTTGCGGCCGAGGTCATGGCCAAGGAACTGGGCCTCGACCTGTTCGTCGTGGACCTCTCCCAGGTGGTCAGCAAGTACATCGGAGAGACCGAGAAGAACCTCCGCCGCGTCTTCGACGCCGCCGAACGCGGCGGCGCGCTGCTGCTGTTCGACGAGGCCGACGCCCTCTTCGGCAAGCGCAGCGAGGTCAAGGACAGCCACGACCGGTACGCCAACCTCGAGGTCAGCTACCTGCTCATGCGGATGGAGGCCTACCGGGGTCTCGCCATCCTCACCACCAACATGAAGCAGGCCCTCGACACCGCCTTCCTGCGGCGCATCCGCTTCGTGGTCGACTTCCCCTTCCCGGCCGAGCACGAACGCGCCGAGATCTGGCGCCGGGTGCTGCCATCGCAGGCCCCCGTCAAGGACATCGACCCCGTGCTGCTGGCCCGGCTCACCGTCGCCGGCGGCTCGATCCGCAACATCGCGCTGTCCGGAGCGTTCCTCGCCGCCGAGGAGGGCGACCGGCTGCAGATGCGGCACATGCTCGCGGCCGCCCGCACCGAGTACCTCAAACTGGAGCGCTCGCTGACCCCGACGGAGGTCCGCGGATGGGTGTGAGCAGAAAACCTTCGGCGATCCGCGTGGAGATCGGCGAACTCGTACTCGACGGCTTCCGGGCGGACCCGGCCCGCGTCTCGGCCGCGTTCGAACGTGAACTGACCCGGCTGGTACGGCTGCACGGCGTACCCCTGGCCACGTACGGCGCCCTGACCATCGACGCGCTGACCGGTCTCGCGCCCCTGCCCGCCGGGCTGTCCGCACGCCGCCTCGGCCAGGAGCTGGCCCGCGCGGTGCACGAGGGACTCAGCGGCCACGGGGAGGTGACGCCGTGAGCTCCCAGGCACAACAGGAGAACGCGGAGCAGAGCGCCGAACAGCGCCGGCGCAGGCGCAAGGAGCGAGCCGCCACGTCCCGCGCCCCCGAGCCGAAGAACATCGTCAGCGGCGCCGGACAGCCCCTCGACCCTGGCGTACGACGTGAGTTGGAGGAGCAGCTCGGCCACGACCTGAGCCGGGTACGCCTGCACACCGGCCGGGACGCCGCACAGCTCACCCAGCTGCTCGGCGCGGACGCCGTGGCCGTCGGCCAGGACATCCTCTTCGGCGAGGGCGCCTTCAAGCCGGGCACCGACGAGGGCCGACGACTGCTGGCCCATGAGCTGCTGCACACCGTGCAGAACCCGCATGGCCTCGGGACGCTGCGGGCCGGGCGCGACCTGGGCGCCGTCAGCCTGCCGCAGCAGGCCATCGAGCGGGAGGCCGAGTCGGCCGCCCAGAGCCTCGTACGACCGGACCGGGCACAGTCCGCCCCGGAGGTGCGGGAGGGGCAGGCGACACCCGGTTGGCTGCGGTACGCCACCCTGGACGCGGACCGCAGGCGCACGGAGGCGATCGACCCGGCGACCCTCGTCGACCGGCTCGCCAACTCGGTCGTACGTTCCCTGCGCGGCGACCCGGAGGACCTGTCCAAGCGCACCCGCAAGCAACTGGCAGGATTGCCCGAGGAGTTGCTCGACCAGGTCCTCGACCGGCTGGAGAACCGGCTGCTCGGCTCCGAACAGGACCGGGTGCTGGACCTCGTCGACGAGATCGACGCGTACGACGACTTCGCCGACGACCGAGTGGAGCGTGACGCGCACGATGCTCCCGGGATCGAGCCCGACGCGGCCGAGGAGATCCAGGCCGAGCGGGACAGCACCCGGCGCGGCGACGCGGAGGAGCGGGCGCGGAAGGACGAGCCGGAGACCGCACCCGGTCCGGAGAAGGACCGGACCGACCACGAGGGCGCGCCCGGAAGCACTCCGCCGAACGGCGGCACCCGCGAGCAGCAGCGGCAGCAGTCGGGCTCCGAGGCGGCCGGCGGCGCAGCCCGGTCGTCCTCCGGATCCGGACAGCGGGAGGCGACGGCCGCCGCACCGGCGGGAGGGCCCACCACCGCGCAGGGCGGTCAGGGCGCGCAGGCCGAGGAGAAGACGCAGGCCCAGCGAGCCGACCAGGGGCAGAAGAAGGAGAAGGGCGGCGAGGAGACGGGCGACCAGCAGGGCGCCCCCACGGCCGGCGCTGAGGAGTCCGCCGCCCGGAACCGCCCCGGCGCCGCCGAGCAGTTCGTCACCGGCAAGCAGGCAGGCAAGGAGGACAAGCGCGGCGCGGAGCAGCCGACCGCATCGCCCACGGTGGGCCGGGACACCGAGCTGCCCGCTCCGTCGAGCAGGCTGGACGGCGTACGCAGCCAGGATCTCGACGGCCCCGAGGAGTCGGCGGACGAGGACGCGGCCGAGTCCGACAGCACCTCGGAGGTGGAGGTCGCAGGGGGCGAGGCGAGCGCCTGGGACACCAAGCTCCAGCCGGAGGACTTCCTGCCGGAGCAGGACCCCGACCTGTCCGGGGTTCCGACGGCGGACGCGCGGCAGGACGCCACGTCCGGCAGCGAGTCGCTCCCCGACTTCCCCGCACCCCCGTTGACCAAGGCCGACCGGGTGCAGGCCGAGCGCGACGCCGAGGACGCCGAGGACGCGGCGGCCGAAGCGGAGGCGGAGTCCGAGGACGACACGGTCGAGGAAGCGGCTGCCGAGCCCTCGGCGTCCCGCGAGACGGAGGGCGGACCGGGTGACACCCTGCTCGCCGACCTCGCTGCGGACCGGACATTCACGACTGCGGCGCACACCGGCGCCGTCTCCAAGGACCCGAAGCGCGGCGACGATCCGAAGGCCGGCCCGGTCACGGCACAGACCACGGTGCAGCAGGCGCCCGGCGCGCAGGACGGCGGGAGGTCGGAGGAGAGCGGGGCCGCGAAGGAGAACGCGGCCAAGCAGGAGAAGGGCACTCCGGCCGCGGGGGACAGGGCGGCAGCCGGTCAGGAGAAGAGTTCCCCGCAGGCGGTGGGCGGTACGGCCGCGGCGCCCGCGCCAAAGAGCGAGCAGCAGCAGGCCCCCGCGGCCGCGGCCGCCGGAACCGAGCGCACGGACGACGCCAAGTCGCCCTCGGCAGCCCGCGACTCCCACATCACCGGCGGATCCAACGCGGACCACCCCGGCAGCTCCACCAGCGGCTCGCAGAGCGGGGCCGCGCCCGAGGCCGACCGCTCTCCGAGCGAGCAGAGCGCGGCCCCGCGGCCCGCTGCGACACGGGCGACCGCCCCTGCCCCGGCGTCCGAGGCGCCCGCGCCCAGAGCAGCCGATGCCGAGCCCGCGCCGACGGCGGAACGGGCGCCCAGGACCGTGGTCCCGAAGTCGGTGCCCGCCGCCTCCGGTGCCACGGGCGGCGGCGTCGCCAGCAAGCCGGCCGGCAAGGGCAAGGGGAAGAAGGACTCGGGGCCGGCCCCGAACCTCTCCCAGGTCTCGCCCGAGGCCGGCCTGAGCACGGCCGCCCGGTTGAAGCCCCACCAGGCACTGGAGGCGATGGGCGGGGTCAGCGGCTCGGTCGACCGCAGCGTCGGCGACGAGCACAGACAGCTCGCCGCCGCGCCGCCCTCGATGCAGCGTCCCGCGGGCGCGCCGCAGACCCTGGAGGGCAAGCCGAAGACCGACTCACCAGCCCAGTACTCGCAGGACCCGGCGCAGAAGTCGGAGGCACCCGAGCAGGAGAACGCCGAGGTCACGGGGGCGAAGCAGCCCGAAGGCCAGATCGAGGCGGAGAAGGCCGAGGAGCCGAGCGGCTGGCAGACCTTCAAGATGGCACTCGGCTTCGGCATCGGCTGGCTCGCCGAGAAGCTCGGCTTCAAGGTCGACAAGCAGGAGCTGGCGGCCAAGTTCGCCGGGCTGCCCACGAAGGACGAGGCCCTCAAGCAGGCCCAGGCGGGCAACGCGCCCGGCGTGCAGATGCAGGGTGCCGCGGAGCAGACGGCCGGCGAACAGGGTTCCGCCGTCGACGCGAAGGGTCAGGAGACCCTCGACACGGCACGCGACGACTCCGGCCGCGGGATGGGCGAGGACCAGGTCTACCCCGACGCCCCCCAGGAGCAGGTGAAGGGCAAGGTGCCCGGCGCGGACGGCGCCAAGGCCGCCGCGCCCGGCAAGGCGTCCACCGGCGCCGTACCCCCGGACGCGGCGTCCGCGGTGGCGGAGCACGACCGCGGGCCCGAGTTCCAGGCGGCGTTCAGCCAGGGCCGGAAGGGCATGTCCGACAGCCGTCAGACCAAGGACAAGGACTTCCGTGACTCGCAGCAGAAGCACAAGCAGCAGGTCGACGCCGAGATCGGCAAGAACACGCAGGAACAGACGGGCCGGCGCACGAAGGCCCTCGACGAGGTCACGGCACAGCGCACCGACTGGCGCAAGGAACAGGACCAGGAGCTCCAGAAGCTCGGCAGCAAGAAGACCGATCGGTCAAAGAAGCTCCGCAAGGACGTCGAGGACCGCGAGAAGAAGACCGACGACGACGTCTCGAAGCAGAAGACCGACAGCGACAAGAAGATCAAGGACAAGGGCGACCAGGCCGAGACGGACGCCAAGAACAAGACGGACGGCGCGGCAAAGGAGTCTGGCAACTGGCTCACGAAGGCCTTCGACTGGATCAAAGAGAAGGTCATCGAGATCAAGAACGCGATCGTCCGGATCATCCGGGACGCGCGTGACGCGGTCGTCGGCTTCATCAAGAACTTCAAGGAGACCGTCGAGCGCTGGATCAACGAGGCCCGGAAGTTCATCGTCGACACCGTCAAGAACCTGATCAACGACCTGATCGAGTTCGCCAAGGCGATGGTCCGGGCCGTCATCGAACTGGCCGCCCGCATCAGGAAGTTCATCACCAACCTCATCGCGGCGGCGATCGCGTTCGTCACCAGGCTCGCGGCACAGCTGAAGCAGATCGTCACGGACCTGCTCAACGCCCTCGCCAAGATGCTCAGCGACATCCTGAACATCCTCAAGAAGATGCTCATGGACGTCATCAAGTCCGTGATCGACGCGGTCAAGACGATCCTCGACTACGCCTCCAAACTCCTGGGCGCGCTCGGCGAGTTCATGATGATCGCGATCGACTTCCTGGACGACCCCGGCGGCTGGCTGAGCGGCGCGAAGAACTCCGCGGTGGACGGCGCGAAGAACCACCTGTTCCGCGAGGTCCAGTCCGCCGTCAAGCAGTGGTTCCAGTCGAAGATCGAGGAGATCATCGGCGTACCCAAGGCCATCATCGACAAGCTGATCAAGGGCGGCTTCTCGCTCGAGCGGATCGTGAAGGAGACCTGGGACGCCGTGGTGCCCCAGCTCCCGTTCATCATCGGCGAGATCGTGATCACCAAGGTCATCGCGAAGCTGATCCCGGGCGCGGGCTGGGTGACGGCCGTCATCGACGCGATCCGCACGGCGATCGGCGCCCTGGGCGAGATCCTGCGCGCCATGGGCGCGGTCCTCGCCTGGCTGCGCGCGGTCCGCCAGGGAGGCGCGGGCCTCCTGTTCGCCAAGGCGGTCGCGGCAGGCATCGTCGCCCTCCTGGAGCTGGCCTACCAGGCACTGCTGGACGGCATCGGCAAGTACGTCGCGAAGGTGGGCAAGCGCCTGAAGGGGGTGGCGGCGAAGCTGGGTGGGTTCGGCAAGGAAGGACGGGGCGCGGGCAGGCCTTCGGCCGGGGCCGCCGACGCGGGCGCCCCGCGCGGAAACCGCCCCATGGAGCAGGCCCCGGCCGAGCGCCCGACGAACACGCCCGCGGCGTCCACGCGCCCCAAGGACGCGGCCGCGGCCCCGAGCAGGCCGAAGGACACCGAAGGCGCCGGCAGAAAGCCCACGACCGGCGAGACGGACACGCCCACCCGGCCGAAGGCGGGCGAGTCGAGCACCGCCCGTCCGACCGGCAAGCCCGCCGGCAAGCCGGACTCGCGTCCCACTCCGTCGGCGAAGCCGAAGCCGGAGCCCAAGGCGAAGCCGAAGCTCGACAAGGACGAGACCCCGGGCAGGCCGAAGGACGAGAAGGACCCGACCAAGCCCAGGAACGACGAGAAGACCCCTGCAGACAATGAGCCGGACCGGGCCGAGCCCAAGAGCGACGGGGACGGATCGCCGAAGAAGCCGAAGCCGGACAAGGACGAGACTCCGAACAAGCCGAAGGACTCGAAGGATCCGAAGGAATCGACCCAGCCCAAGGGCGACGGCGACGGACCGTCTAAGAAGCCG
Organism: Streptomyces sp. NPDC001450; assembly: GCF_053597295.1. Classification (NCBI taxonomy): domain Bacteria; kingdom Bacillati; phylum Actinomycetota; class Actinomycetes; order Kitasatosporales; family Streptomycetaceae; genus Streptomyces; species Streptomyces sp. NPDC001450. The sequence continues at coordinate 121,785 of NZ_JBSFHY010000006.1, read as the reverse complement.
AAGTCCGACAAGGACGAGGGCGGCAAGAAGAAGAGCGAAAGCGGCAAGGAGCCGAAGGACAAGGACGGGAAGCACAAGGACAGGAAGCACAAGGACGGGGAGGAACCGAAGAAGCTCAGGCACAGGAAGGAGAAGAGGCGCAAGAGGAAGGAAGAGGAGAATTCCGGCGAGGCAAAGGAAAGGCGTCTCGACGCGATTGTCGCTCGCATTCGGAAGATTCTGCGTGAAAAGCTCGACGATGGTCTCTCCGTCGGGAACCACCGGGCGACCCTGGAGGGCCTCCGAGAGCACTTCAGGCTCACTGCGCTGATACGGACCGGCGGTGATCCGGACTTCACCGTCACTGCGGTGCTCAACCCGCGCAGGCCGGTGATCCGGGGAAAGAACAACCTGCAGGGAGACACCCGTGACTATCTGTTCGTGATGAGCGATCCTGCGCTGCCCTTCACCAAGGTGCCCGCTTTCACCAACAACAGGCTCGCCCAGGACTTCGAGGCGCAGTACATCACGAAGAAGTACGCGAACTCGCACGGCTCGAGTGCGGACAAGGCGCCCAGAAATGAACCCATTGGGTTCCGTCACCTCAACATGTACAAACTCAACACGGATCCGTCGAACTGGTGGGTCCGTATGCATCTCCTTTCGGATCAGCTCGGCGGGCCGGCGCTCGGGACGAATCTGGTTCCGGCCCGGGGACCCTCCGTCAACACGAAGTTCAAGGACGAGATCGAGAAGCATGCATACGGATACCTGGGCGTCAACGAGCAACCCCCGAACCAGCGGGCGATCTGGTACCGGATTCGTGTGAACTACCACCCTGGGCCGTACCCGGGATTCCCGAGCTATCTGCAGGCCAGGTGGGGCAGGTACGAACTTCAGCGGCACAGGAACACCAGCAAGTGGGTCAAGATGGATGAATCCAAGCGTGGCGTCCATGAGTACCACACGGCACCCGAAAAGCCGCCTCAGCCCGGGGCGCGGGCGAATGTAACCGTCAACAACGCGTCGTCAGGACAGTTGAAGCACTTGCTGGATGTCACGCCAGAATTCGCCGATCTCGCGCACCGCGCCATAGTGAAGTTCAAGGCGGATACGGGGCGTGACATCAGGACGGTACCCGAACTCGTTCAGGTGATTGCCAAGTACGAGAAGGATCGAATGAAGAGGAATGGAAGGACTAAATCCTACTTCCCGGACTTCGAGGGGAGGCTTGAGGAGATCCTCCAGGAGGGTGGATCGCTACCCCTGTAGGATTTTAGTTGATCTGTGGAACGGAGTTGTCATGCGCCCCCTGTCACCCGGAGAACAGAGCCAGGTGGACTCGCTCAATGAGATTCTTGAATGTGATGCTCTGGAGGTCGACTTCTTCGAGCGGGGAGACGTGCTGGAAGGGCTCACCGAGAACCCGGAAATCTTCTCGTTTCTGGGGCGATTCAAGAACGTGAATCTTGGGGCGTCGCTGCGTGCGTGCAACATCCGCGTCACAGAGATCTCCTGTCGCTGGCGCACAGCGGAAGGAGAACCAGAAGTCGGCGGAGAGTTCAGGCTGGGGGATCTGTACGAAGCCATCCTCAATCCAGCACCACAATTCACCGAAGAGACGGCGAGTCCGGATGGTCTGGAAATATACCAACAGCTTCGCGTGATTGACTTCCCGCAGCATGCAGGAACCGGCAATTTTAGCGCCATCCGCCTGCAGGAGCATGTGGATCCGTTGGAGATGTGGTACTACGACATGCGCTTGAGTACTGCTCCGGGGCGTGAGTCTGATCTCATCAAGATGGAGCTCGCGTACTGTGAGTACCTCGAGGCCGTAGTACTCACCAAAGGGGTTTTTGGGTGGCAGTATCTGTTTACTGATATCTCGCTGAGAGGTCAGGTGTTCCGTGAAACCGTGGCCCGGCTGAGGCGCATGATTGAAATATTTCCGACGCTTTTCCCGAACCACGACTACAGCTCGTTGGCTGCCCGGCTGGAGGCCCGCCTGTGACCCGCTACGCCGACATCCCCAAACCCATCCGCTCGGGCATAGTCGTCGTCGACCCCGACACCGGCACCCCCCAACGCATCATCGTGCTCCAGTTCAACCCCGACACCCTGGAGCGCAGCATCGCGCCCCAGTCCGCCGGGGACGGTGGTGACGGGGGCGGCGGCGGAACCGGCAGCGGGGACCGCAATGAGGCCCTGCGTCTCAAGGGACCCGCCCAGGAGACCTGGAAGTTCACCGCCGAGATCGACGCGACCGACCAGCTGGAGATCGCCGCGCCCGACGGGATCCACCCGCAGCTCGCCACCCTGGAGATGCTGGTGCAGCCGACCACCGCGCAGTTGCGGGCCGCGAGCAAGCTGACGCGGAAGGGGAGCATCGAGATCAGCCCGATCGAGATGCCGCTGACGCTGTTCACCTGGGGGAGCAAGCGGGTCATGCCCGTCCGGCTCACCGAACTCTCCGTCAACGAGTCCGCCTTCGACGTCAACCTCAACCCGATCCGGGCCTCGCTGAGCATCGGAATGAAGATCCTGACCGTGAGCGACCTGCCCGCCGGGCATCGCGGCGCCGACCTGTACATGGCGCACCTGGCGCAGAAGGAGCGGCTCGCGGCCGCGGCGCGCGGCGGCAGCCTGGGCGCCCTCGCCCTCGGCGGGGTCGGACTCATGACCGGAAGGGGATGAGGAGAGAGCCATGGCCGGCACCGAGCCCTACGAGAGCGCACTCGACTCCATACCCGGAGCACACCCCTACCCGCGCACCAGCCGGTACCACGACGCCGAGATCGGCGTGCACCGGATGGCCGACGGCACCGAAGTCCGTTACACCAAGCGGCGGTTGCTGCCTCCGCTCGACGAGGAGACCGAGCCGCACACGGTGGCTGCCGGCGAGCGTCCCGATCTGCTCGGGCAGCGCTTCCTCGGCGACCCGGGACAGTGGTGGCGGATCGCCGACGCCAATCCCGTGCTCGATCCACGGGAGCTGACGGACGAGGCCGGGCGCGTCATCGGCATTCCGCCGGCCGGCGGTTTCCCGCGCGGAGAGCGGCGTGTCTGAACAGCCCGTGGGGCAGGGCCCCGTCCACATCCAGCTCCTCATGGGCCCCACCCTGGCCCGCCCGGTCCCGGCCGAGGTCGCCGAGGCGCTGCTGTCCGCCCAGATCACCGCCACCGCGGGGGAGCGCAGCGGCTTCCAGTTCGCCTTCGACCTCACCAAGCAGGGGCTGATCAACCAGCGCCTGCTGCCGGAGGGGTTCTTCGACCCCAAGACGCGCGTCATCCTCACCGTCAGCGTCCGCGGCACACCCGAGGTGCTGTTCGACGGGCTGATCGTCCGGCAGGAGGTCGGCGCCAGCAACATCCCCGGGCACTCCACCCTCACCGTCACCGGCGAGGACCTGACGCTGCTCATGGACCTGGAGGAGCGCACCGCCCGCTATCCCAACCTGCCCCCGTCCGAGCGCGTCCTCGCCATCCTGCGCCGCTACTCGGACTACGGCATCCGGCCGGACGTCTACACCGAGAAGGTGTCCCAGCCCCCGCACCAGGACCTCCGCGTGCACTACCAGACGGGTACGGATCTGCAGTACGTCAGCGAGCTGGCCCGTGCCAACGGCTACACCTTCTACCTTGAGCCCGGGCCCAACCCCGGTCAGTCGTCGGCCCGTTGGGGCCCGGAGGTCCGGCTCGGCCTGCGGCAGCACGCCCTCAACGTCAACATGGACGCCAACACCACCGTGGACCAGCTGACGTTCGCGTACGACGGCACGGCACGCGAGGAACCGCAGGCGCGCTGGCAGGACCCCGGCACCCGCCAGGCCACCCTGCTGCCCCAGCCGCCGATCAGCCCTCTGCGCCCGCCGCTCGGCAGGCGGCCCACCCCCGCCCTCAGGCGCAGGACGCTCTCCGGTACCGCCAAGCAGCAGCGCGAGCAGGCCGAGGCCGAACTCCTCGCCCGGGCCGCGGTCTCCGCCGACGTCGTCTCGGGCTCCGGCTCGCTCGACGTCAACCGGCACGGCTACCTCCTCCAGCCGCGCCGGCTCGTCGGCGTCCGCGGCGCCGGACGGGCCTACGACGGCGACTACTACGTCAAGTCCGTCACCCACAACCTGCGCCCGGGCTCCTTCCAGCAGAACTTCACCCTCTCCCGGGAGGGACTCGAAGCGCGCAGCGACCGCGTCCGGCCCTGACCCGAACCACCCAAGAACCAGGAGCAGTTCAGCATGGCGGCACCCAGCAATCGCTACCTCGGCAAGTTCCGCGGCCGGGTCGTGGACAACAACGATCCGCTGCACATCGGCCGGATCACGGCCGAGGTCCCGGACGTCCTCGGCGACGAGCCGTCCACCTGGGCGCTGCCCTGCCTGCCGTTCACCGGGCCACAGGCGGGCCAGTTCGTGGTGCCGCCGCCCGGCGCGGGTGTGTGGGTGGAGTTCGAGCAGGGGGATCCCAGCTTCCCCGTGTGGACCGGGTGCTGGTACGGCGACGCCGGCGAACTGCCGCCCGACGCGCGCCGCGAACTGCAGGCGAACGCGGCGCACAAGCCGGTCGTCGTGCAGACCCCGCAGGCCCACAAGATCGTCATGAACGACACCGCCGGCGCCGAGCAGGGAATCCTCCTCCAGGCCCAGGGCGGCGCCTACATCCGTATCACCAAAGAAGCCGTGGTCATCGCCACCGGCGCGGGCGCCGAGGTGGTCCTGCGTGGCCGCGAAGTGACCATCAACGAGGGCCAGTTGACCGTCCTCTCCAAGCGATAGACAACGGGGGAAAGAAGTTGTCCGGAAGTCTGCTGGACGCGGGCGCCGTGATCGGCTGCCCGCACGGCGGCCGTGCCGCGTCCGCCACCACGCCCTCCGGCGGCGCACGGATCGCGGGCGCCGCCATCGCCACGGCCGCCCGCACCTACGTCGTCACCGGCTGCCCGCACACGCTCGACGGGGTGCCCTCGCCGTGCGTCTCGGTCCGCTGGACCGCCGACACCACCGGCGTCACCGTCGACGGCGCGCCCGTGCTGCTCGACACCTCCGCCGCCCAGTGCTTCAGCGCGGCCCTCGTCCCGCAGGGACCGCCCGTCGTCCAGGCCGCGCAGCGAAAGGTCACCGTCCGATGAGGCCGACGAGCCCACGCACCCGCACCGACTTCGCGTTCCCCTTCCACGCCGACCGCCGGGGACGCACCGCGCACGCCCGCCCCGCCGAGCACGTCCACGACCTGATCGAGCAGCTGCTGTTCACCAGCCCCGGCGAGCGTGTGATGCGGCCCGACTTCGGCTGCGGACTGCTCGACCTGGTCTTCGCCCCGAGCAGCCCCGAACTGGTCAGCACCCTCGAACTCTCCGTCCAGGCCGCGCTGCAGCGCTGGCTCGGCGACCTGGTCGAGGTCGTGGCCCTCGACATCGAGAGCGGCGACGACGTCGTACGCGTGCATCTGTCGTACCTCGTACGCGGCACCGGGGCGCTGCGCGAGGACGTCTTCGAGGGGAGGGCGGCATGAGCGCGGGAACCGCCCGGCGGGCCAAGGTGCGGGCCGCCCAGCTGGGCGGGGTCGACGCCGTCGAGGTCAGCGACGACGGGCTGCTGCTCACCGTCACCTTCCTCGGCAAGGCCCCGCACGGCCTCGGCCCCGAGAACGTCCGCGTCGACGGCGGCCGGCGCGTCACCGGCATCACCGCCGTCGACGTCAGCGTCGAACGCGAGGAGGACCCGGAGCTGGACGACCGGCTCTACGTCACCCTCGACCGGGCCGGCGACACCTCCCGCTACCGGCTGTCGCTGGTGGAGGCCGACCCCTACGGCCGGCCCGGCACCGAGCCGTACCGCGGCTTCGACCAGCGCTACCACAGCGCGACCTTCGCCTTCCGGCCCGACTGCCCCACGCCCTTCGACTGCACGGACGGGGCCGAGGAACCCCCGGGCTTCCCGGCCGCCCCGGTCATCGACTACACGGCCCGCGACTACGACACCATCCGCAAGCTGCTGCTCGACCGGCTCGCGCTGACCACCCCCGACTGGGTGGAGCGCAACCCCGCCGACCTGGGCACCACCCTCGTGGAACTCCTCGCGTACACCGGCGACCAGATCAGCTACCAGCAGGACGCGGTCGCCACCGAGGCCTACCTGGACACCGCGCGCCGCCGGGTGTCGGTGCGCCGGCACGTCCGGCTCATCGACTACGCGATGCACGACGGCTGCAACGCCCGCGCGTACGTGACCGTCGAGACCGCCGCCGACCACACCCTGGCCCCGGGCACGTTCCGTTTCGCCTCGGTCGACGTCCGCACCCTCGACCCGCACGACCGCCCCGAGCCCGGCACCGTCATCGACGACAACGATCTCGGCGACCTGGACGAGCGCGGCTCGGTGGAGGTCTTCGAACCCGTCGTCGCCGCCGACCCGCTGCGGCTGCGCGTCGCGCACAACGCGATCCGGCTGTGGACCTGGGGCGGCGAGGTGTGCGCCCTGCCCAAGGGGGCAACCGCGGCCACCCTGCGCGACGAGTGGGCGGACCCCGAGACCTGCCGGGAACGCCGGCTGGACCTGAAACCGGGCGACGTCCTGGTCCTGGAGGAGGTCAAGGGCCCGCGCACCGGCACCCCCGGCGACGCCGACCCCGCCCACCGCCAGGCCGTACGCCTGACCTCCGTCACCCCGGGCCTGGACCGCATCGAGGACCAGCCCGTCCTGGAGGTCACCTGGACCGCCGAGGACGCCCTGCGCTTCCCGCTCTGCCTCGCCACCCGCGGCGGGCGCGACTGCCTGCCCGTCGAGGACGTCACCCTCGCCCGCGGCAACGCCGTCCTGGTCGACCACGGCCGCTCCGGCCCGACCGAGACGGTCACCGTGCCGCCGCTACCGGCCGTCGTGGCGCCCTGCGACGCGCCCGCGTTCGGCTGCCACGACCGTACCGAGGGCAACGCACCCGCACGGCTCGTCGGCTTCCTCACGGACAAGGCGGAGAGCGGCCGGGAACTCACCCCCGACGACATCCGCGAACTGTTCGAGGTCGTGGGGGAGCGCGCCACCGTACGCGCCGGGCTCGGCCTGGAGCGCGCCGGGCAGCGGCACGAGCGCGTCGTGCCCGGTACGGCGTACGCGCAGGTCGCCGCCCTGCGGACGCTGCTCGCGCAGTCCGTCTACCCGGGCATCCGCCCCCGCTTCCGCCCCGTCCTCGGCCGGGCGCCGGTCACCCAGGCCATGCCGTTCCCCGACCTGAGCACGGTCGCCGCCGGGCAGGCCGAGCGGATCGCCGCCATCCCGGGCCGGGTCCGGCAGCGGCTCGTCGAACTGTGGCGCAGCGCCCGTGACCGCGACGGGCTCGGCGAGGAGGAGATCACCGAACTCGGCCTGATCTACGGCCTGAAGGTCCTGGAGCGGCTGGAACTGCGCCGCCACCCGGTCCGCGCCCTGCGCGAACTTCTGTACCGGACGGGCGAGTTGCTCGACGCCAAGCTGCGCCGCATCGAGATCCTCGCAGCGCGGGCCCGCGCCGGCACGGTCCTCGACGGACACATCGCCTGGGAGATCGCGCACAGTTGGGGCCCGGTGTACGCTGCCGGACTCCACCCCGACGAGCCGGTCCTGCGCGGCTCGGCCACCGCCGCGCTCGTCCAGGACCCGCGCCGTGCCCTGCCCGCCGTACGACTCCACGACGGCACCGACACGGTCTGGGAGCCGCGCCGCGACCTGCTCGACAGCGCCGCCCGCGACCGGCACTTCGTCGGCGAGCCGGAGGACGACGGGCGCCTCGCCCTGCGCTTCGGCGACGGACGGCACGGCGCCGAGCCGACGCCCGGAGCGCGCCTGGCCGTGCGCTACCGGCTGGGCGGCGGCCTCGCGGGCAACGTCGGCGCGGAGGCCATCAACCACCTCGTCGTCGAGGCGGGCGGCGCGGCACCGGCCGCCACGGTCCGCAACCCGCTGCCAGCCACCGGCGGCACCGAGGCCGAACCTCTCGAGCAGGTACGCCAGTTGGCGCCGCTCGACCTGCGCCGCACCCGGCTGCGCGCGGTCACCGCCGAGGACTACGCGGCCCTCGCCTGCGCCCTGCCGGGAGTGCAGCGGGCCGCCGCCGAGATCCGCTGGACCGGCAGCGTCCAGGAAGCGCACGTCGCGATCGACGCGTACGGCAGCGGCACCCCGTCCGACGAGCTGCTCGCCTCGACGGCGCAGGCCCTGGAGGCGTACCGCCGCATCGGGCACGACCTGGTGGTCGGCCCCGCCCGGCTGGTGCCGCTGGACATCGCGCTCACCGTGTGCGCCCTGCCCGGCCACCAGCACGGGCAGATCCTGGCCGAGCTGTACCGCGTGCTGGGCAGCGGCCGGCTGCCCGGCGGACGGCTCGGCTTCTTCCACCCCGACGCGCTGACCTTCGGCGAGCCCGTCCGGCTCAGCCGCCTGGTCGCCGTCGCGGCGGCCGTCCCCGGGGTGGAGAGCGTCGAGGTCACCCGGCTGCGGCGGCTGTTCGAACCTGACCGAGGAACGAGGGAGGACGGCGTGCTGCGGCTCGGCCCGCTGGAGATCGCCACCTGCGACAACGACCCGGACCGGCCCGAACAGGGACGGCTGGCGATATCCCTGGGAGGCTCCCGATGAGCCAGGCCTGCTCCTGCGGCGGCGCGTGCGGTGGCCACGACGAGCGCCTCGCCCCCACGCCGCCGCACAACCAGCCCGGCCGCACCACGCTCGACTACCGGGTCGGCGAGTACGGCTCCTTCCTCGCCGCCCTGCTCGACCGGCTGGCCTCGCCCGCCTACCCGGCCCTGGCCGGGCTGACCGTCCGCACCCCGGACGATCCTGCCGTCGGCCTGCTCGACGCCACCGCCGTCCTCGGCGACCTGCTCACCTTCCATTCCGAGCGGATCGCCGACGAGGCCTACATCCGTACTGCCAACGAGCACCGCTCCCTGGTGCTGCTCGGGCGGCTCGTCGGGCACCGGCCGCGCCCCGGAGTCGCGGCCTCCACGCATCTGGCATACACCCTCGAACGCGACCCGCGCGTCGAGGCCCTGCCGGTGCTCGTCCCGCGCGGGGCGCGCAGCCACAGCGTGCCCGCCTCCGCCGACGAGCAGTCGCTCACCTTCGAGACCGCGCGGGACCTGACCGCCCGCTGGGACTGGAACGAGCTGAAGGTGCGGCGCCGCCGCCCCTCCCTCGTCACGCCCGAGGATCTCGACCGCCGCTCCGAACTGTTCGTGGAGGGCACCGCGAACTCCCTCCAGACCGGCGACCAGCTGCTTTTCGTCTTCGGTGAACAGGCCGGCGGCGAGCGGAAGTTGCTGCCCGTCGCGGGCGTCCGGATCGACCGCCACGAGGAGGTCACCGCGATCACGCTGCCCAGGTCGGCCCAGCCCACGCTCAAGGAGCTGGTGGACGAGGTCCGGCGCTGGACCGCCGAGCCGGCCGCCCCCGGCGAACCGGGCGACGAGCCGCCGACGCCCGAGGTGCCCAACCCGCGCCCGGTCAGCCGCCTGATCGAGGACTTCGACGACCAGGTCCTCGCCCCGCTGCGCACGGACCTGGACGGCGTCAAGACCCCGGAGCGGCTCGCCGCCCGCCTCGGCGAGCCGATCGCCCGTCTGCGCGAGGCCGAGGTGCTGGCCGAGCCGTACGAGGACGTGGCGGCGTGGTTCGAGCAGCTGGAGGCGGTGCTGGCCGAACTGGCCGAACACGCGCTGGAGTTGGCGCCCGCACAGCCCGCACAGCCCGCACAGCCCGCACAGCGGGCACAGTCGGCACGGCTCGCGCAGCCGACGGAGACCGCCGCCAAGAAGACCGCACTCCCCGATCCCCGCCAGGCCGCCCTCCAGGCCCTGAGCACCGTCCTCCCGGCCCTGCGCACCGCCGCCCCCGCCCCCTGGCAGGGGAGCCGCGGCCGCCGCCCCGGCTCCGACACCGCCCGCCTGCTCTCCGCGCTCCACCCCGGCCTCGGCAGCCTCTACCCGGCCTGGCGCACGGCCGCCGCCCCCGGCACCGTGCAGCTCCTGCGCGCCCTGCTCGCGATGCGCGTCACGGCGGCCCCCTTCGGTGCCACCGCCCCGCTCAAGCCCGTCCAGGACGAGCGCGGCCGGGTCATCCGCACCGCCGACTGGCCGCTGACCGGCGCGATGCTGGCGAGCATGCGTGTGGTGTACGACCCCGCGGGCAAGGTCCCGGTCCGGGCGGAGTTCCAGTACGTCGAGGGCAGCAGCAGCGACCAGCGCGCGGAGAACCTGCCCGTCGCCCAGCCGGTCACGTTCGTCCTGGGCCCGGGTCAGGTCGACCTGTCGACCCGCGCCCCCCACGACCGCGAGCTGAGCTGGCTCAGCCGCCGTCCGGCCACGGCCGAGGAACCCGGCGTCACCGCCCGCCTCCACTCCGGCCTGCCCGAACGCAGCCTGTTCGTGTCCCGGCCGGACGACGACGGCCAGGTGCACGTCGGCATCCACAACGGCACGGCCCAGGAGATCTCCCTGCGGCCGGGCGACACCAAGCAGATCACCCACGGCGAGTACGAGGTGAGCCTCAGGTACACGGTGGGCAGCACCGAGCCCAACGTCGAGATCGTCATCGCGGGCAAGCCGGAACCCGTCAACCGCCGTGTCCTGCAACTGGACAGCGTGTACGACGGCATCACCGTCGGCAGCTGGGTGGCGATCCAGCGGCCCACGAAGGGCACGGCCGTCCCCGGCGACGCCACGTTCGCCTTCGTCACCACGCAGGTCGTCGCGGCACGTACGGCGGCGTACTCCAACTACGGCATCACCGGCCGCGGCACCGAACTCACCCTCGCGGAGCCGTGGCTGGACGAGTCCGACGTCCTGCTCTCCCACATCCGCGACACCACCGTGCACGCGGCGGGCGAGCCGCTGCGCCCGGCCGACGAGCCGCTCGGCGAGGACGTGCACGGCAACGAGATCGAACTCGACGAGCTGTACGACGGGTTGCGCCCCGGCCGCACGCTCATCGTGAGCGGCGAGCGCACCGACGTCCCGGGCACCACCGGCGTCACCGCCACCGAGGTGGTCACCGTCGCAGCCGCCGACCCGGCCGTCGACCCACGGCTCCCGGGCGACCACGTCCACACCCGGCTCACGCTCACCACCGATCTGGTCCACCGCTACCGCCGGGCGAGCGTCCGTGTGCTCGGCAACGTCGTCGAGGCCACCCACGGCGAGAGCCGCGAGGAGGCCATCGGCAGCGGGGACTCCGACCGCGTCAACCAGACCTTCGCCCTCTGGCAGTCCCCGCTGACCTGGCTCGCCGCCGACAACCCCCTCGGCGCCACCCCCGTCCTGGACATCCGCGTGGACGGCGTGCTCTGGCACGAGGTCGACAGCCTCGCCGGGCGCGGCCCCACCGAGCGGGTGTACATCACCGGCACCGCCTCCGACGGCCGTACGACCGTGACCTTCGGCGATGGCGTCCACGGTGCCCGCCTGCCCAGCGGCCACGAGAACGTCCGGGCCCGCTACCGCTTCGGCACCGGCAAGGCCGCCAACGTCCCGGCCGACCGGATCACCCAGCCGCTCACCCGCCCCCTCGGCGTCACCGCGGTCACCAACCCGCGCCCGGCGACCGGCGGCGCCGACGCGGACGGGCCCGGACTCACCCGCCGTACGATCCCGCTCGCGGTCTCCGCCCTGGACCGGCTGGTCTCCGAGGCCGACTACGAGGACTTCGCCCGCTCCCGCGCCGGAATCGGCCGGGCGGCGGCCCGCGAACTCTTCGACGGACGGCGGCGCGTGCTGCACGTCACGGTCGCCGGAACCGACGACGTCCCGCTCACCGAGGACAACCTGCGGCCCCTGCGGGGGGCGCTGACCGAGTACGGCGACCCGAACCTGCCCGTCCGGGTGGACGCGCGCGAACTCGTCCTGCTGTTGATCGCCGCCAAGGTGAAGCTCGCCCCGGACTACGCGTGGGAGGACGTCGAACCCAGGCTGCGCCGGGCGCTGCTGCTCCGACTCGGCTACGAAGGGCGGGAGTTGGCCCGACCGGCCCGCCTCTCCGAGGTCCTCGCCACCGCGCACTCCGTGCCTGGCGTCGACTACGTGGACGTCGACGTCTTCACCGGCGTGCCCGCCTCCGCCACCCCGGAACAGCTCACCGCGCTGCTCGCGGGCCCCGGCACACCGAGGGCGTCCGTCCCCGCGCATCCGGCGGCGTACGAGGAACGGACCCACACGGTCCGTGACACGCACGGCGAGACCCTGTCGTCCGTCTGCGCCCGCCACGGCATCTCGCTCGCCGAACTCCTGCGCCTCAACCCCGACATCACCGACACCCGGCGCCTGGACGAGGGCCGGACGGTGTTCGTCTTCCGTGGCATCCGGCCGGCCCAGCTCACCATGCTGTCGGCCCGGGCCACGGACACCCTGATTCTGACGGAGGTCAAGTGATGTCCGCGAAGCCGACGGATGTCGAGTCGGAGACGCCGGCCCCGGTGCTGCCCCGGGAGCCCGACGGGCTCGCCGAGCTGCTGCCCCGCTGGCACCGGCTGCGCGACGCCGAGGAGGGCGAGCCGCTGCGGGCCCTGCTCGCGGTGATCGCCGAGCAGCTCGACCGGGTCCGTGACGGCGTCCGGCAGGGCTACGAGGACCTGTTCGTGGAGACCGCGGCGCCCTGGGTGCTGCCGTACCTCGGCGACCTGGTCGGCTACCGCACCCTGCCGGGCTACGAGCGGGTTCTCACCACCGGCCTGCACGCCGGCGGCCGGGACGCGCTGGCCGAGGCCGTCGCCCCGCGCCGCGACGTCGCGGCCACGGTCGCCAACCGGCGCCGCAAGGGCACCCTCCACCTCCTGGAGGAGCTGTCCGAGCAGGTCGCCGACTGGCCCGCCCGAGCCGTCGAGCTGTCCCGGCTGGTGGCCCACACCCAGCCGGTCAGGCTGTACGGCACCGGACGGCGCGGGGACCGCGGACGCCTCCTCGACCTCCGGGACGGCAGCGCCCTCGCCCTGGCCGGCGGCCCCTTCGAGCAGACGGCCCGGACGGTCGACGTGCGGCGCGCCAACTCACCCAAGAGGCAAGGCGGTCGGACTCCCGCCGGTGTCGGGCTCTTCGTCTGGCGGCTGAAGCCGTACTCCCTGACCTCGTCCCCGGCCTACTGCATCGACCGCGCCCGCAACCTGTACACCTTCTCCATCCTGGGCAACGACACCCCGCTGGTCACCAAGCCGGTCCCGGAGCCCTCGCCCGCGCACATCGCCGCCGTCGACAACGTCCCGGCGTTCGTCACCCGCCGCCTGCTGCACGACCGGCTCGCCGACTACTACGGTCCCGGCAAGAGCCTGGTCATCCGGCGCGACGGAGAGGACCGTCCCGTACCGCCCGCCGACATCGTCGTAGCCGACCTGTCCGACTGGCGCTACCGGCCGGGGCGCGGACAGGTCGCCGTCGACCCGGAGCTGGGCCGCATCGCCTTCGGCTCCCGCTCCGCGCCCCGGCAGGGCGTGTGGGTCGACTACCACTACGCGTTCGGCGCCGACATGGGCGGCGGCGAGTACGAGCGCCCCGACCGCGAGCCCCTCCCCCGAACTCTCGACTCCGCTCGAGCAGGGGGGACCCCCAGCGACGCCGAGTTCTACCGGGTCGGCCCCGGCCAGCCCTACCAGCGGATCATGGACGCCTACCGGGCCTGGCAGGACGAGGGCAGCCCGGAGTGCACCGGCGTCATCGAGATCACCCACAGCGGCGCCTACCAGGAGCAGCTGGACTTCGACCTCGACCCCGGCGACCGCCTCGAACTGCGGGCCGCCGAGGGCACCCGGCCGGTGATCCGGCTGCTGGACTGGTACAGCAACCGCCCCGACGCCCTCAACATCCGTGCCCTGCACGACGACTGCGCCCCGCACGAACGGCCGCGGTTCGTCCTCGACGGACTCCTCGTCGCCGGACGCGGCATCAACGTCACCGGCCCGATGGGCGCCGTCGTCGTCCGGCACTCGACCCTCGTACCCGGCTGGTCGCTGGAGCCCGAGTGCGAGCCGCACTCGCCCGACGAGCCCAGCATCGTCCTGGAACGCACCACCGCCTGCCTCCAGATCGAGCACAGCATCCTCGGCACCATCGAGGTCATCGGCGACGAGGTCGCGGAGGACCCCCTCGACATCCATCTGCGCGACAGCGTCCTGGACGCCACCGGCCCCGACCGCGAAGCCCTCTCCGCCCCGGACTGCCGCCACGCCCACGCCGTCCTGCACCTGCACCGCACGACCGTCATCGGCGAGGTGCACACGCACGCGGTGGAGATCGCCGAGAACTCCGTCTTCACCGGCAGGCTCCACGTGGCCCGGCGCGGCATCGGCTGCCTGCGGTACTGCTATGTCCCGCCCGGCTCGCGCACCCCGCGCCGCCATCGCTGCCAGCCCGACCTCGTCGGCCCCGGACAGGCTGGGCGGGTACGGCCGTTGTTCGCCTCCGAGCGCTACGGGACGCCCTGGTACGGCCAGTTGGCGGACCGGTGCGCCGAGGAGATCCGGCGCGGCGCGGACGACGGCGCCGAACTCGGCGCCTTCCACGACCTGTACCGGCCCCAGCGGGAGGACGGCCTCAGGGCGCGGCTCGCGGAGTACACGCCCGCGGGCGTGGACGCCGGGATCTTCTTCGTGACGTGAGCAGTGCCGCCGTACGACCCACCCGCAGATTTCCGAACCAGGGGGACCCCCTTCATGCACGCTGATCTCTCCCGCTCCACCTTCCGCCCGGAGCGGCACTACTCCGCGGTCGTCGCCCAGCAGGGGCGCGTCCAGCTGGACGCGGATCTCAACGAGCAGGCCGCCATCCAGCTCCACCAGGCCCGCACGCTCGCCGCCGACCTGATCGGCCGGCACGGGGGACCCGGCGGCCCCGGCCGGGTCACCGGCTTCCGCATCGAGTACGTGGGCGGCAAGCTCGACATCGACACCCTGTACATCCACGGCGGCCGCTACTACGTCGACGGCATCCTGTGCGACGCCGACCGCCCGGCGCCCGGCATCCCCGTACCGGACGAGGACGACAAGGAGCAGCCGGCTCCCGAGACCGGCGCCCACTGGGACTACTGGAACCAGCCCGACGGCTTCCGCGACCCGGAGAACCCCGCCGACCGGCTGCCCTCGCCCGCCCAATCGCCCTTCGTCGTCTACCTGAAGGTGTGGGAGCGGGCGGTCTGCGCGGCCGAGGATCCGGCGCTGCGCGAGGTCGCCCTCGGCGCCGCGCTGCCCGACACCGCCGTCCGCGCCAAGGTGGTCTGGCAGGTGCTGCCGCTGTCCCTGTCCGCGCTGGACATCGAGGGGAGCGAACCGTCCGCGCAGGCCGTGCGGGACGCGTTCGAGAAGTGGGCGAAGGCCCAGACGGAGCCCGCCGCCCGGCTCGCCGCCCGCAGCGAGCGGCCCGAGCACGCCGACGAGGACCCCTGCCTGGTCCGGCCCGACGCCCGCTACCGGGGCCCGGAGAACCAGCTGTACCGGGTGGAGATCCACGCGGGCGGCGAGGCGAAGGACGCCACCTTCAAGTGGTCCCGGGAGAACGGCTCCGTGGTCTTCCCGGTCGACGAACTGGACGGCACCTGGGTGCAGTTGGCGACCCTCGGCTTCGACGACAAGCTCGATCTGGACGTCGGCGACCACGTCGAGTTCACCGACACGGCCTACGCCTCCCGCCTCGAACCCCTGCCCCTGCTGCGGGTCGAGGAACTGGATCTCCCCGGCCGCCGTGTCCGCCTCTCCGCCGCGCCGGACCCGCGCGTCGGACGCCTCCCGCACCTGCACCCGTTCCTGCGCCGCTGGGACCACCACGAGGGTCCGAAGCAGAAGGGCCGTACGACGGCGCTGAAGGGCGGTGCCGTCCCCGTCGTCGAGGGGGAGTGGCTGCCCCTGGAGGACGGCGTCGAGGTCTACTTCGCCAAGGGCGGCGGCTACCGCACCGGCGACCACTGGCTGATCCCCGCCCGCACCGCCACCGGCAGCGTCGAGTGGCCGGCCGACGCGGCGCGCCGCCCCCTGCTCCAGGCCCCGGCCGGGATCGCCCGGCACTTCGCGCCGCTGGCCCTGGTGCAGGGCGAGGGCAGCACCGTCGACCTGCGGTTCGCCTTCGGCCCGCTCGGCGCGGACATCCCCGCGGCCGACCGGGCAGCCCTCGACGCCGAGGCCCTGGCCGCGCGCGAGGAGCAGGCCGCCGAGGCCGACCCCTCCGGCGGCCGCTCGCAGACCACAGCGGCGGCCGAGGCCGCCGTGGAAGGAGATGACTGATGGCTGAGCCGATGACCGGGTCGAAGCTGCTGGAGGTGCTGCGCGCCGAGGGCCTGACCGTCCACGAGGTGCGCGACTGGCGCCACCACAACCGCAACACCAAGGGCCCCTGGGGTCCGGTGAACGGCGTGATGATCCACCACACCGTCACCTCGGGCACCGAGAACTCCGTGAACATCTGTTACAACGGCTACTCCGGCCTGCCCGGCCCCCTGTGCCACGGCGTGATCGACAAGCAGGGCCATGTCCACCTCGTCGGCAACGGCCGTGCCAACCACGCGGGCCTCGGCGACAGCGACGTGCTGCGGGCGGTGATCAACGAGACGAGGCTGCCGCACGACAACCAGGCCGACGTCGACGGCAACCGGCACTTCTACGGCTTCGAGTGCATCAACCTCGGTGACGGCAGGGACCCCTGGCCTCAGGCGCAGAAGGAGGCCATCGAGAAGGTCTCCGCCGCCATCTGCCGGCACCACGGCTGGTCCGAGCGCTCCGTCATCGGGCACAAGGAGTGGCAGCCGGGCAAGCAGGACCCGCGCGGCTTCACCATGGACGGGATGCGCAAGCGGATAGCCGACCGGCTGGCCGGAAAGGGCGGCGGCAAGGACCCGGACCCCAAGCCCGCGCCCAAGCCTAGGTACGCGCCGTTCCCGGGCAGCGGCTTCTTCCACATCGGGCAGAAGTCGCCCGTCATCACGGCCATGGGCCGCCGGCTGGTCGCCGAGGGCTGCGGGCACTACGAGGAGGGGCCGAGCCCCGAGTGGACCGAGGCCGACCGCAGGTCCTACGCCGCCTGGCAGCACAAGCTCGGCTTCAAGGGCAAGGACGCGGACGGCATCCCGGGAAAGGCCAGCTGGGACCGGCTGAAGGTGCCGTCGGACGGCTGAGCCGGCAAGAGGGCGTCAGCGCCGCTCGGCGCCCTTCTCCTGCTTCTCCTTGTGCAGCTTCTTGATCCGCACCGCTTCCTTGCGGACCTCGGCCTGGGTGGCGCGCTCCTTCTCCAGCCACTCGGGCCGCTCCTGCTTGAGCGCCTCGATCTGCTCGGTGGTCAGCGGCTCGGTGATCCCGCCGCGGGCGAGCCCCGCGATGGACACGCCGAGCTTCGCGGCGACCACCGGGCGCGGGTGCGGGCCGTTCTCTCGCAGCACGCGCAGCCACTCCGGCGGATCGGCCTGCAGCTCGTTCAGCTCGGCGCGCGAGACCACACCCTCCTGGAACTCGGCGGGGGTGGCGGGGAGGTACACACCCAGCTTCTTCGCCGCGGTCGCGGGCTTCATCGTCTGGGTGCTCTGCTGCGAACTCATGAGGTCAAGGGTATCGGCCGCGTGCCGGACGCCCGACCACGGCCGGTAACCTGGCCTGGTGACAGGCTCGGAGGAAACACCGTCGTTCCGGCTCGCGTACGTCCCCGGAGCGACGCCCGCCAAGTGGGCGCGGATCTGGAACGAGCGGCTGCCCGACGTTCCGCTCACCCTCGTCCAGGTGCCCGGCACCGAGGCGCCGGACGCGCTGCGGGCGGGCGAGGCCGACGCGGGCCTGGTACGGCTGCCGGTCGACCGTACGTTCTTCAGCGCGATCCCCCTCTACACCGAGACCACGGTGGTCGTCGTCCCCAAGGACCACCTGATCACGGCGGCGGAGGAGGTGACCCTGGCCGACCTCGCCGACGAGGTGCTCTTCCACCCCCTGGACGACGTCTTCGACTGGGACAGCCCGCCCGGCGAGCCCGCCTTCGAGCGCCCCGCGACGACAGAGGACGCCATCGAGCTGGTGGCGGCGGGAGTGGGCCTCCTGATCGTCCCCCAGTCCCTCGCCCGCCTCTACCACCGCAGGGACCTCACCTACCGCCCGGTCGTCGACGCGCCCCAGTCGAGCGTCGCCCTGTCCTGGCCGGAGGAGGCCACCACCGACCTGGTGGAGGACTTCATCGGCATCGTCCGCGGCCGCACGGTCAACAGCACGCGCGGCCGTACGGCGGCGAAGGCCGAGGCCGAGCAGAAGCGGAAGCGCCCGGAGCAGGGTGGCACCCGGCAGAAGCCGGCGGCCGCGAAGTCGACGGGCGGCAAGCCCGCGAGCCGTACCGCACGGGGCCGGACGGGCTCCGGGGGCGCCAAGCCGGCCAAGCGGGGCAAGCCGCGCCGGAGGTCGTGATCTCTCAGGATCAGCGCCGGAGATCGTGATCTCTCAGGGTCAGCGCCGGACCGCTTCCTCCGCCCCGCCCTCCTCGGAACCCCGCCGGACCGTCCCCCCGGCGGGCTCCGGCTCGGGATACACCTCGCGCTCCCGCAGGTCCGCCACCGCCAGCACAAGCGCGATCATGATGATCCCCACGGCGGTGAGCAGCCCGAGCTGAATCGCCGTGACGGAGCGCCCGTGGTTGGCCAGGTGCGCGAAGTACACCGCGCCGACCACGGCGATCCCGGCGGCCGAGCCGACGCGCTGGCCCGTCTGCAGCACCCCGCCGGCCGCACCGGCACGGTGTACCGGGACGAGGGTGAGGGTGAGGGTGGTGTTCGGGGAGACCGTCAGGCCGGAGCCGATCCCGCCGATGAGCAGCGGCAGCGCCGAGGCCCACCCCACGGCCTGCCCGGGCACCAGCTGCACCGCCACGACCACCCCGAGCAGTCCCGCGGCCACCCCGCTCAGACCGATGACGACGAGCTTGCGGCCGTGGCGCACCACCAGCCGGCCGCCGATGGCGGCGCCGATCGCCGAGGCGGCCGCGAAGGGCAGGACCGTGAGCCCCGCCGTCAGCGCGCTGTATCCGACCGTGTTCTGCAGGAACAGCGTGTAGACGAAGAAGACCGTGGTGAAGCCCGCGAAGTAGGTCAGGCTGATCAGCGCGCCGAGCGTGAAGGACCGCAGGGAGAACAGGTTCAGGTCGACCAGGGGCGCCCGTCCGCGCCGTCCCTCGCGCCGCTCCCACGCCCAGAACGCGGCCAGCAGCAGCGCGGCCACCGGCATCAGCGCCCACTTCAGCCGCCCGGTCCACTGCTGCTCCTGCACCAGGGGCAGCATGAGCGCGAGCACGCCCGAGCCGAGGAGCAGCACCCCGAACAGGTCGAACTCCTCCCGCTTGTCCGACATGGCGGGGAACCGCGGCAGCAGCCGCAGTCCCGCGGCGAACGCGACGACCCCGATGGGCAGGTTGACGAAGAACACCCAGCGCCAGCCGTCGTCGGTGCCGACGGCGTTGATCAGCAGACCGCCCGCCAGCGGGCCCACCGCCGTCGAGACCCCGATGACGCTGCCGAGCAGACCGAAGGCCTTGGCCCGCTCGGCGCCCTGGAACATCTGCTGGATCAGCCCCGAGGTCTGCGGTGCGACCATGCCCGCCGCCGTGCCCTGGATCAGCCGGAACAGCACCAGCCAGGAGGCACTGGGCGCGAGCCCGCACGCCGCGGAGGCCAGCGTGAACACGGCGAGCCCGGACAGGAAGGCCTGGCGCCGCCCGCGCATGTCGCCCAGCCGGCCCGCCGGGACGAGCACGAGCCCGAAGGTGAGGGCGTACCCGGACACCACCCAGGACTGGGCGGCCTCGGAGGCGCCGAGCCCGTGCTCCATCGAGGGCAGCGCCACATTCACGATCGAGGTGTCGAGCAGCGAGATGAAGCCCGCCGTCAGACAGACCCCGAGCGCCTTCCACCGCCGGTCTTCGGGGGCGGGCCGGGCCTGGACTGTGGTCATGGGGTCACGCTAAGCAGCCACCCCGCCCAACGCACGGAAGGAGCACTTCCGCGCGCGTCGGAGCCGTCACGCTGTCGCGCGTGTCGGAGCCGTCAGGGCGTGCACTCGGAGCCGTCAGGGCGTGTACGACGCCTTCCCCGCCGTATGTATGACCGCCTCCCCCTCCGCCCGCCCGAGCAGCCCCGCCGCCACCCACTCCGCCACGACGTCCTGTACGCGCGCGACCAGCGCGCCCTTGCTCCGGAAGGGCGCCCCCGTCCAGATCTCGTCCAGCAGGGTGGCCCCGTCGGACCGGGCGGGGTTCGCCACGCCTGCGTCGATGCCGCCGAAGACCACCCGAGGTTCGGACCGCCGGAAGT
Organism: Streptomyces sp. NPDC001450; assembly: GCF_053597295.1. NCBI lineage: Bacteria > Bacillati > Actinomycetota > Actinomycetes > Kitasatosporales > Streptomycetaceae > Streptomyces > Streptomyces sp. NPDC001450. The sequence continues at coordinate 101,542 of NZ_JBSFHY010000006.1, read as the reverse complement.
AGGCGTGGGCCGGATCCTCGGTCCCCTCGAAGAACGGGGCGAACTCGATGCCGTCCAGGGTGTGGTGCAGCGGGGAACCGGAGACCCGGGTCAGGGAGGGCAGCAGGTCGCCGGAGAGCGCCGCGTTCCGGTACAGGCCCAACTTCAGGTACTCCGTCGCGGGGTTGCGGGCCACCAGGTTGACCGGGCCGTAGAACAGGGCCTGCAGGGACGGGTCGTCGAGGGCCTTCTCCACCCGGAGCCGGAACGGCACGCTCACCCGTACCGTGTCGCCGGGTCGCCAGGTCCGCGAGACGGTGAAGTAGCTGCCGGGCGTCGGAGTGCCGTCCACCGCTCGCCCGTTGACCGTCACCTCGAAGCCGGCCGTCGCCCAGCCGGGCACCCGCAGCCGCAGCGCGAAGGAGGCGCGGCCGCTGCCGCCGACGGTGAGGGTGCTGCCCTGCTCCCGCGGGTAGGCGGTGGTCTGGGTGACCGTGACGCCCTTCTCGGCCCAGGTCAGAGTGGACGGGCTGTACAGGTTGACGTACAGGGCGCTGCCGTCGGCCGCCGCGAAGTACACAGAGTCCTGGTACTTGGTGGCGCTCTCCATGCCGGTGCCCTCGCAGCAGGTCGTGCCCTGCTTCGGTGTGTAGTCCCGGACATGACCGGGCGTCAGCCCGATGAAGTACGTGACGAGCGGCTTCTCCGCGTCGGCCTCGTCCTGCTTGCTGCCGAGCACCTGGTTGTACAACGCCCGCTCGTAGTAGTCCATGTAGGCCGGATCCTGTTGGTGGAAGAACAGCGACCGGCTCAGCTTCAGCATGTTGTACGCACAGCACGTCTCCGCCGTCGTCGCGCCGATCGTCCCCGCGACGACGTCCCGCCCCTTCCAGAACTCGCCGGTGCTGGTGCCGCCGATGCCGTACATGCGGTGGGGCACGACCATCCGCCAGAAGTGCTTCGCGGCGGTGAGGTAACGCTGCTCGCCCGTCGCGTCGTACAGCCGGACCAGACCCGTGAAGATCGGTATGTGCTGGTTGGCGTGGAGCCCGTCGAGGACGTCGGTGTCCGCCGCGCACGCGTCGATCAGCCGGTCCAGGTCGAACAGGCGTGCCAGCGTGAGGTGTTCGGCCTTGCCGGTGCGCTCGTGCAGGTCGCAGATCGCCTCGACGATCCCGCCGTACTCACCGCTGGAGAAGATCCCCCACATGCGCTGCAGGGTGGCCGCGGACAGCCGGGACAGCCGTGCGTACATCCAGTCGCCCATGCCCGAGGCGAGGTCCAGCGCCCGCTCGTCCCCGGTGGCGAGGTGGGCGTCCAGCAGGCCCCGGAGGATCTTGTGTGCGGTGTAGTACGGCGCCCACACCTTCGTGTAGTCGCTGCCGGTCATCGACTCCAGCAGGATGAACTGCGACTCCGGGTAGGCCGCGAGGAAGCCGGGATGGCTGGGGCCGCCCCAGGTGCGGCGCAGGGTGGCGTCCAGGCCGCGTCCGGAGGAGTCCGCCAGGCGCGAGCCGGAGGTCTCGTCGAAGCGGTACGACACCAGGTCGCCGGGCCCGGCGGAGGTCTCGGCCGCGCGTGCGCCCTGGAGTTCGCCGATCTCGGCGGCGCCGAGCGCGCGCGACCAGATGGCGAACTCCTCGACGGCGCCCGCGAAGACGGGGTCGGCGGAGTAGTGCGACCGGCCCAGCCAGTGGTCGGCGAGGTTGCCCAGGGCCGCCGGGGTGAGGGTCATGGCGGCGTTCCGGGCGACGGCCGTGCCGTTGACGTACAGCGTGCCGGTGCCGGCGCCGATCGTCACGGCCAGGTGGCTCCACTCGTTCAGCGGCAGCGGAGCGGTCCCGTTCAGCCCCTGCTCGCCGCCCGGACCCGAGGTGGTGACGGCGAACCGGGGCACACCCGAGGCGTTGCGGACGGCGAGATACAGGTACCGGGTGGTGTTGTTGCCGAAGTCGAGGACGCGGGCCCAGTTCGCGTCGTGGGTGGGCTTCACCCACGCGGACAGGGTGACCGCGGTGCCGTTCCCGAGCACGCCGGAGGGCAGGTCGACGTACTGGTAGGAGCCGCGCACCTGCTCGACGGCCGAGCCGAAGCGGCCCTGACCGGCCAGTACGGCGGGATCGTGGCGCAGGGCGTCCCGTACCTCGGTGAGTGCGCCGATCATGGTGCGGACCTTCTGTGCGAACACCTCCTCGCCCGTGCTCGCGTACGCCTGCGCCAGCGTGGTGAGGAAGTGCCCGGTGTAGTGCCCCCGCAGGTTGCCGTTGGCCTCCCCGTCCAGTCCCTCCCAGCCGCCGGGCGCGATCGCACCACCCGTGGACAGGCCCGCGTTGGCGCGGAAGACCTGAAGCAGCCGGTTCACGTCGTACCCGCGGGCGTGCTCGAGCATCAGGGCGCGTTTGTCGGCGAACAGACCGCGGCCGAGCGTCACGTCACCCAGCCCGAACGGCCTGACCTTCCAGGCGGGTTGGGCGGCGGCCGCCGCACCGGCGGGGTCCGCGGTCAGACCGGTCGCCGCGGCGGCGAGTGCGGTCGCCTGGAGAAGGGTGCGCCGCGAGAGGGGCGGGGTCATGTGCTCCTCGTTTCCCATTGTCCGTGATATCGAACGACGTTCGACAAGTCGCCCAGAAGATAGGGAAGGGGCGGAGGGGCGTCAACGTTACTGACCAGTAAGGGAGTTGCTCGGTCGGAGGTGACCGGATCCATCAGCCAGGTGTACGCCGACTGTGCCGTGAACTCGGCCTGACCGCCCCGCAGCAGCAGTGCGGCGGCTCCGCCCCGTGCTCGGCCAGGGTCTGCCGGCTCGCCTCGTGGTAGTTCGGCTCGCTGTCCGCCGGCGTTCCGTCGAGATCGAAGATGACCGAAAGCGTGCCGAGCTCGCTCATGCGGTCCAGCACGCCCAGCGTCAGACGCGGGCCGCTCGCCCGACCGATTCCACCAGCGGCAGCAGCCGGTACGGTACGCGCTCGCGCAGGGCCACCTCGGTGCGGGTGCGCACCACGCCCGGCAGGCTGATCAGCTTCTGGATCACGTCCTCCAGATGGGCGTTGTCCCGCCCCACCACCCGGGCCAGCAGATCCCCGCCGCCCGTGATCGAGAACGCCTCGACGATCTCCGGCACGGCGGCCAGCGCGTCCCCGACGTCGTCCAGGTGGCCCTGGGTGACCTCGATGTGCACGAACGCCAGCACCGGGTGGCCGAGGGCGGCGGGGGAGAGCGAGGGGCCCGTACCGGTGATCACACCGTCCCGTTCCATGCGGTCCAGGCGGGCCTGGAGCGTGCCGCGGGCGACACCGAGGATGCGGGCGTACTCGCGCACGCTGGTGCGCGGCTGCTCCAGCAGCAGTCGCAGGATGCGGGTGTCGAGTGCGTCCACGGTCATGATCTACGACTGTACCAATGGCTCAGCGGGCTGCCACCCCGGTGTGCCGCCCGACCTGGACCGTTGGTATTCAGCCGGATGGCCGTGCGCGCACGATGCTGGACCAATGGTCCAGTGATGCGGTCGACACTTGAGCCATCGACCTCTGTGATGCTCTCATGGACACGTCGATGGCGCTGCGGATCCCCGCGGCGCCTTTTGTATGCCGGTGTTCCAGGTGTTCCAGGTGTTCCGGGTGTTCTGGGTGTTCCAGGTGTTTCCCAGGGAGGGCGTCAGTGCTGAAGAGGGTGTTCGTGGCTCCGGACCCGGGGCGGACGCGGTTGCGTTTCGCCGCGCGGGCCGTCCTCGGCATCGGGCTGGCCGTCGTCGTGTGCGCGCTGGTGGGGCACTCGCTCGTCGGCGCGGTCACCGGCGGTCTCGCCGCGCTGCTCGCCCTGTTCACCGTCGCCGACTCCACGGTGCGCGGGCAGGCCGTCACCACCGCGCTGCTGCCCGTCGTCGGCGTGCCGGTGCTCGCCGCCGCGGCCGAGCTGCACGACCACCCCGTGGCGCGGGACCTGACCTTCCTCGCCGTCGTCGGCGCCGGCGTGTACGCCCGCCGCTGGGGCCCGCGCGGGCACAGCCTCGGCGTGTTCGCCTTCATGACCTTCTTCGTGGCCCAGTTCCTGCACGCCACGCCCGGACAGCTGCCCGAGCTGTACGCGGCCGTCCTGCTGTCCGTGCTCAGTGCGGCCGTGGTGCGCTTCGGCCTGTGGTGCTACGAGCGCCGACTGCCCCCGGCCGTCGTACCCGCGCCGCCCGCCGGGTCCGGGCTCGCCCGCGTGACCACCCGGCAGGCGGTCCAGGCGGTCGCCGGTGCCGGGTTCGCGCTGGTCGTGGGCCAGCTGGTGTCCGGGCAGCGCTGGTACTGGGCGGTGGGCGCGACCTGGTGGGTCTTCGTCAACACCGCCTCGCGCGGCGAGACGCTGGTACGCGGCTTCAGGCGGGTCCTCGGCACCGTCATCGGCATCGGCCTCGGCCTGCTCGTCGCCGTCCCCGTGCACGGCGCGCCCGTCCCCACCGCCGTCCTCGTCGCGGTCGCCGTGTTCGGCATCTTCTACACGGCCGCCGTCTCGTACACCTGGATGATGCTCTGGGTGACCCTGCTCGCCGAGCTGCTCTACGGCCTGCTCGGCGTGCTCAGCCCCGGTCTGCTCGCGCTGCGTCTCGCCGAGACCGGCGTCGGCGCCCTCGGCGCGGTGCTCGCCGTGCTGTTCGTGCTGCCCGTCACCACCCACGCCACCACCGACGCCTGGATCCAGCGCGCCCTGCGCTGCGTCCACGCCTGCACCGCGGAGGCCGCCGCGCGCCTCGCGGGCTCGGCCACGGCCGACCCGGCGCCGCGCGTGGCCGAGCTGGAGCAGCTGCTCGGCCGGGTCCGGCTCTCGGTCGCGCCGCTGGTGCACCCGCTGAACCCGATGCTCGGCCGCAAGCGGCGCGCGCGCCGGGTCCTGGCCCTTCTCGACGACTGCGCCCGCGAGATCCGCGGCCTGGTCGCCGTCGCCGCCGACCCCGAGGCCTCCCACGACGCCCGCCTGGCCGCCGCCTGCTGGCGCGTGGAGTCCGCGGTCGAGGCACTCACCACCGGCGGCTCCGACCGCGTCGACCGTCCCGCCGAGGCCCCGGCCGAGCCGGCCCTGGCCCACCTGCACGGCCTGGAGCGCGCCCTGGCCGACCTGGCCGAGCCTCTGCGGGCTCCGTCGGGATCGCCGCTGGTGGGGGCCTGAGGGGCGGAACGGGTGAAACGCCTCTCTGTCGGCCTTGCGACTGGTCTGAGGTCGCGGTCGAGGTGTTCACCGCGGGTGGCTCCGAGAGTGCCCACCGGGCCCACGGGGGCGACGGCCGAGCCCGCTCTGGAACGTACCGGCCCGCAGGGGGCTCCTGTCGAGCCCGGCCCTGGCCCGCCTGCTCGGCCCGGAGCGCGCCCCTGGCCGAGCCTGTGCGGGCTCCGTCGGGATCGCCGCTGGTGGGGGCCTGGGCGGCACCGGCGGAACACTCCCCGTCACTCGTTTGGTCTAGACCTAAGCTGATCGACTGCTACCGTCGGCACTGGCTCGGACCGAGAGGGGACAGCGGTGGCAGAGGGTGGCAGGCGGTACAGGGCGTTCATCGGGTCGTTCACGGCGGCGGGCGGCCCAGGGCTGGTCACCGCGGACGTACGCCCGGGCAGTGGTGCGCTGACCGTCACCGGCCGTCTCGGTGCCGTGCCCGACCCCTCCTACCTGGCCCTGTCGCCGGACGGGACCATGCTCTACGCGGTCAGCGAGACCGCCGACGGTGCCGTAGCCGCGTTCCGTGTCGGCCGTGACAAGCCGGAGCCCGCGGGGCCGCCCGTGCCGGTGGACGGCAGCGGACCCACGCACCTCAGCCTGTACGCCGGGCACGTCCTGACCGCCAACTACGGCTCCGGCAGCGTCACGGCCGTACCGGTGCGCTCGGACGGCAGCCTGGCCCCCGCCCCCTCGGGAGTGCTCCAGCACACCGGCTCCGGCCCGCACGACCGGCGGCAGCGCGGCCCGCACGCCCACCAGGTGCAGCCCGACCCCAGCGGCCGGTGGGCGGTCAGCGTCGACCTCGGTACGGACTCGCTCCGGGTGTGCACGCTGGACGACGGCACCCCGACACTGCACCGCGAGTTCGCGCTGCGCCCCGGATCGGGCCCCCGCCATCTGGCCTTCCACCCGGACGGCGAGCACGCCTACGTGGTCAACGAACTCACCCCCACCGTCACGGTCTGCCGCTGGGACGCCGACGCCGGCTCCCTGAAGCCGCTGACCGAGGTCCCGGTGCTGCCGGGCGCCCCGGCCGGCGACGCCTACGCGTCGGGCATCGTGGTCTCGCCCGACGGCCGCTTCGTGTGGACCGCGACCCGCGGCGAGGACGTCCTGTCCGTGCTCGCCGTCCAGGGGGACGGGCTCCGCCTGATCGGCGCGGTGCCCTGCGGCGGACACTGGCCGCGCGCACTGGCCCAGCACGACGGCTTCCTTTACGCGGCCAACGAACGCTCCGGAGACGTCACCTGGTTCGCCCTCGACGAGCGGACGGGGTTGCCCCGCTACGACGGCTCCGTCGAGGTCGCCGCGGCCTCCTGCCTCGTCTTCGGCTGAGCAGCGGCCCGGCGGCAACGGGCCTGGTTCACCGGCAGACCCCTCGCCCCCACCCGCATCTCACCCTGCGCAGCGCTCCGCCCCACTGGATGAGATCCAGCGGGGCGGAATTGACCGACAGCGTCCGGTACCTGGAGCGGGCCCTGTGTCGTACGGGTGCCGTGTCCGGCGTCAGCGGACCGGCGTGCCCTGCGGCTGCTGCGGGGCGATGCCCAGCGTGGTCGTGTACTTGGCGAGGGCGAGCTTGCCGATCGCCGGGTAGGCGCCGAGCGCCTCGGCCGTGGCGCAGCCCGCCTCCTCGGCGGCCGCCGCCAGCAGCGCCGGGTCGATCTCCGGGCCGATCAGGTACGGCGCCAGGGCCAGCTGCTGCGAGCCCGAGGACCGCAGCTGCTCGGCGACGGAGGTGATGGAACCCTCCTGGTCCAGGGCCGCGGCCATCACCGGCACGGCCAGGCGCGCGGCGAGCAGCATGCCGGTGATCCCCGCCGCCTGCACGGCCTCGTCGCCGCCCACGGAGGCCAGGATGATGCCGTCGGCGGCGGTGGCCACGGTGAACAGCCGGGCACGGTCGGCGCGGGCCAGGCCCGCCTCGGACAGACGCACGTGCAGCGCCTCGGCGAGCAGCGGGTGCGGGCCGAGGACATCGGTCAGGTCGGCGGCGACCCGGCTGTCCATCACGGCCTGGCGGACCTGGCGCAGCAGCGCGCTGTCCGGACCGGCCAGCAGCGGCACGACGACCGCCACCGGGCCGTCGGGCTCCTTGACCTCGAGACCGGCGGCGACGGCCTGCTCGTAGCGGGCGGCGCGCTCCTCGGCGGCGTGCGCCAGCACGGCCCGGAGGCTCGGGAACTCGGCGTCGTCCCCGTCCAGGTACCCGATCCGGGCATCCAGGCCGGGCAGCTCGGAGCGGGCGATGCTCACGACCTCCTCGGCGAGGCTGCGCGAGGCGGCGCTGGGCGCGCCGGGCACCGCGAGGACGAACGCGGGCGCGTCCTCGGGAGCCACCAGCGGTTCCGGTCGGCGGTGCCGTCCGGGCTGGCGGGGTCGCGGCATTCGTACTGGCAGGCCGGACACGGGCCCAGTGGGGGAGCTCATGGCGCCGCATGTTACTGGCTTCCTGGGCTCCCTTGTTCGGGGAGGGTGCAGGTGAGCGGTTTCCGTCCGGTTTTGTCTGATGAGTTACGTCCCCTTGGCACGTGTTCCGGGCACTTGCCGGACAGATGCGCCACGAAGAGGGTCAATACCCTTTTGTGGTGACCACGTAGAGCATGGACGGTTCACCCGGCAGTGTGAGCCGCCCGGCCGCCAGCTCGTTCGCGATCCGGACACAGCCGTGCAGCGGGTCGCCCTCGGCCGGCACCTGCCGGGCGTGCGGCAGCCTCGCGGCCAACTCCTCCCGCAGGGGTGCGAGGAGCCGGTCGCCCATCTTGAGAAGGCCGCCGGTGAACGCCACTTCGGGCGCACCGGAGGCCGGGCACACCGCCGCGGCGGACTCGGCGATGTTCCGGGCCGCCGCACGCAGGATGCCGGAGGCGACCGGGTCGCGCGGGGCGCAGGCAGCCACCTGGGGCGCGAAGGAGGCCAGCAGCGCGGGCCGGTCGGTCCGGGGGTAGAGCAGGCCGGGCAGTCCCCGCACCGGGCCGAACTGTTCCTCGGCACACGCCAGCAGCGGCGCGGAGCCGCCGTCCCGTCCGTCGTGGGCGCGCAGCGCCGCCTCCAGCCCGGCCCGCCCGATCCACGCCCCGCCACCGCAGTCGCCCAGCAGATGGCCCCAGCCGTCCGCCCGCCGCCAGCCGGTCAGATCGGTGCCGACCGCGATCAGGCCGGTGCCCGCGGCGACCACGGCACCCGGACGCGGCCCGAGGGCGCCCACGTAGGCCGTGACGGCGTCGGCGGCCAGCGCCACGTTCCGTACGCCCAGCTCCCGGGCGAGCGCGCCCGGCAGTTCGGCGCGCAGCGCGTCGCCCAGGGAGGCGAACCCGGCGGCGCCGACGACGGCCGTGGCCAGTTCACCCACCCCGGCCTCGGCCGCCAACGCGCGGGCGAGGGGCACGAGTTGCGCCATCAGGTGGGCGGGGTCGATCCCCCGCGCACCGGTACGGACCGGCTCTCCCGACACCCTCTGGGCCGAGGGCGCCCGCCCCGGAATGCCGACGGCGACCCGGAGACCGGAGCCCCCGGAGTCCACCGCCAGGTAACCGGGGACGGTCACGGCAGACGCCAGTCCACCGGCTGTCCGCCCTGCTGGATCAGCAGGTCGTTGGCCCGGCTGAACGGACGCGACCCGAAGAAGCCGCGGTCGGCCGACATGGGCGAAGGATGCGCGGACTCCACGGCCGGCAGACTGCCCAGCAGCGGACGCAGGTTCCGGGCGTCACGTCCCCACAGGACGGACACCAGCGGCTTGCCGCGCGCGGCCAGGGCCCGGATCGCCTGCTCGGTGACCTCCTCCCAGCCCTTGCCACGGTGGGCGGCCGGGCTGCGCGGTGCCGTGGTCAGCGCCCTGTTGAGCAGCAGCACGCCCTGCTGCGTCCACGGGGTGAGGTCGCCGGTGGACGGCTGGGGCAGCCCCAGGTCGGCGTTCAGCTCGCGGAAGATGTTGATCAGGCTCGGCGGGAGCGGACGCACCTCGGGCGCGACCGAGAACGACAGGCCGACCGCGTGCCCCGGGGTCGGGTACGGGTCCTGACCGACGATCAGGACGCGTACGTCGTCGAAGGGCTGCTGGAAGGCGCGTAGGACGTTCGGTCCGGCCGGGAGGTAGGTGCGTCCCGCGGCGATCTCCGCGCGCAGGAAGTCGCCCATCGCGGCGATCTGTCCGGCGACGGGTTCCAGGGCCTTCGCCCAGCCCGGTTCGACGATTTCATGCAAGGGTCGTGGTGCCACGGGCGTCACCCTACTGCCGTACACCGGTCGGCGATCAAGCTGCGACCGGAGGGCGACCGTGGATGATCGGACCGTCGGCTCGAATGACCGTTTTCGCCCTCACCTCCTTTCCCGTGGGCCCCTCGGGGGCGGCCCGCCGCGTCAGTCGATCACCGCGGCCCGCACGCACAGCACGTCCGGCAGATGGGAGGCGAGCTGCTGCCAGCTGTCGCCGTCGTCGGCCGAGGCGTACACCTCGCCGTTGCGGTTGCCGAAGTAGACCCCGGCCGGGTCCGCGTCGTCCGTCCGCAGCGCGTCGCGCAGCACGGTGCCGTAGTGGTCCTCCGCCGGCAGTCCGTGCGACAGCGGCTCCCAGCTCTTGCCCGCGTCGGCCGTGCGGAAGACCCGGCAGCGGTGGTCGGCGGGCACCCGGTCGGCGTCGGCGTTGATCGGGAAGACGTACGCGGTGTCGCCGCGGTGCGGGTGGGCGGCTACCGCGAAGCCGAAAGTCGACGGCAGGCCCGCGCCGATGTCGGTCCAGTGCGCACCCGCGTCGTCGCTGCGGTACACGCCCCAGTGGTTTTGCAGGTACAGCCGGTCCGGGTCGTGCGCGTCCTTGGCGATCTTGTGCACACACTGGCCGAACTCCGGGTTCGGATCCGGCAGGAACACCGCGGAGACACCGGAGTTGGAGGGCGTCCAGCTCGCCCCGCCGTCCGTGGTGCGGAACACCCCGGCCGTGGAGACGGCGACGGTCACCGCCTGCGGGTCGCGTGCGTCGGTGAGCACCGTGTGCAGGCCCTCACCGCCGCCTCCCGGCACCCACTGGGAGCGGGTCGGGTGCTCCCACAGGGGACGCACCAGCTCGAAGCTCTCCCCGCGGTCCTCGGAGCGGTACAGCGCGGCCGGTTCCGTGCCCGCGTACACCACGTCCGGCTCGGCGGTGGCCGGGTGCAGCTGCCAGACCCGCTCCAGCGAAGCCCCGGTGTCCTTGGGGAACTTGACGGCCGGCCGGGCCGGTTCGGTCCAGGTGCGGCCCAGGTCGTCGGAGTGGAACACCGACGGCCCCCAGTGCGCGCTGTCGCCACCCGCGAGCAGCCGCGGTGTGCCGCCGCGGGTGTCGATGGCGACCGAGTAGACGGCCTGGGCGTTGAAGTAGGGGCTGTCGTCGAACTCCCAGGCGCCGCCGCGCCGCCGCCCGATGAACAGGCCTTTGCGGGTGCCCACGGCGAGCAGGACCTCGGTCATGCCGATCACCTCCGGGACGTCTTTGTCCAGGTAGTCGTCAGATACCGGACAGTCTGCACCCTGCCACTGACAGTCGGCCCCGGTACCAGCGTCCCCGCAGGTCACGGCGGTGCTGTCGGTCCCACGTAGAGATCGGCAAGGTGCGTTGTCGCATGCGCCTGCGCGAAGGGGGCGTCGCGTGCGACCGTCGAGGTGACGGCTCGTCGTGAGCAACGAGGCGGCCCTGCCCGTATGGGAGGTCGGCCCGGCCTGTCGGTGCGCTCGTGAGGAGGATGCCTTTGATGGCGTTGCGTGGTCCCAAGGTGTGGCTGTGGCGCTGGCGGCGCAATCCGCTCCGGCGCCGGGCCGACGTGGTGGAGGCCTGGGTGGTGCTCGCCGCCTGGCTGCTGACCGTCCTGGCCGGGGTGCTGGCCGGGCTCGCGGCGGCCCGTTCGGTGGAGCACGGACTGGCCCGGGAACGCGCCGCCTGGCATCCCTCCGTCGCCCACGTCGTCGCCCAGGCACCCGGCAGGGCCACCTCCGCGGGCGCCGGCGGCGAGCGGGTCTGGGCCGAGGTCCGCTGGACCGTCGCGGACGGCTCGGCCCGCACCGGCCAGGCCCGGGTCGCGCCGGGCAGCAAGGCCGGGGCCCCGGTCATCGTGTGGACCGACCCGCAGGGGCACCTGGTCACCCGCCCCACCACCGCGTCCGAGGCCGCCTTCCGGGCCACCTTGATAGGCGGACTGGTCGGCGTGAGCGCCGCCGTCGTCCCCTTCGTCGGCGGCCGCGTCCTGCGTGGTCGCCTGGAGCGCCGCCGCATGGACCGCTGGGACGCGGAGTGGGCCCGACTGGGGCCGCAGTGGGGCCGGATGCGATGGTGACCGGGCCCTGCGTCCCTGACGCGGGGCTGCGTCCATGACGGCCTCTGCGCTTCGCCGCGCGGCTACAGCCCCGCCAGCACCTCTCCGCAGGTCCTGAGCAACGCCTCGTCCCTGGCGATGTCTTGGCCGCCGTACCCACCCTCGTCGGCCGTATGCCGCCGAGGGGCGGTGAGTTCGGCCGTCACCAGGTCCCGCAGCGGTGCGGCCGCCGGGCCCATGGCGGCGAGGCACCGGGCGATCGGGCCTCGCGTGTAGGGGTTCTGCGACCACGCGGCCCGGAACACCGGCAGCACGGGTTCCGGGTCCCGGCCGACGTGCCACAGCGCGCACGCGGCCGACGTCCGCTGCCACACCTGCCCCGAACGGGCCGACCGGCGCAGTTCCGGCAGGGCCGCGCGGGCGGCCGGACCCAGCCTGCCCAGCTGCCGGGCGGCCAGCCGGCGGCTCCCCGGCTCGCCCTGCGTCAACTCCCGCAGCAGGACGGGCAGCACGGCGGAGACCGCATCCCCCGCCGACCACAGGGCGCCCGCCGCGGCGGCCGCGTGCCGGGTGCGCAGCAGGTCCTGGAGAACGGGTGCCGCCTGCGCGGCGGCCCCGAGGGCGTCCAGCGTCTCGATGGCCGGCCCGACGAGTCTCTCCCGTGCCCCGAGGCCGTCCGGCGCCCCGGACAGGAGCCGCAGCACCTCCGGCACCGCATGCCGGTCGCCCAAGGCTCTGAGCGCGGCCAGGAGAGGAGTGGCCAGTGTGCAGGCGGCGGGGGAGTCCAGGGGGACACGGCCCAGATGGTGCCGCAGCGCGGGGGCGAGGGGAGCCGCGGCCGTGCCCAGGTGCGCGATCTCGTGGCCCAGGCCGCCGGGCACGACCGGGCCCGCCAGCACCTGGGCCAGAACCGGGACCGCTCGTGGATCGCGTGTCCTGGCCAGGGCCTTGAGCGGTCCGCCGAGGACGGGCGAGCCGCGCTCCCAGCGGTGCGTCCACAAGTCGGGCCGGGCGGCCACCAGGGCGTGCAGGTCGTCCGCGGCGGGCGCGGCCAGGCCGGACAGCTCCACCAGGACCGCGACCGCCGCATCCCGCAACCGGTCCTGCTCCGTGTCCAGTTGGGCGCCGATCAGGGCCACGGGTCCGGCACAGTCGGCGCGCCAGCCGCGGAACAGCGCCGCCGACATGGACACGGCATTGCACCGGTCCATCGGGTCCGGGCTGGTCAACTGCCCGGTGAGCAGGGCGATCCGGTCTCCGGTCCGGTCGCCGAGCGCGGTGTGCAGGGTGCGCAGCAGCCGGGCGCCCTCCTCGTCCGAGGGCCGCAGCCGCCGTATCCGGCCCACGAGGGTGTCGTTCCCGGACGGCTCCGGTACCCGGGCGCGGCGCGCGGACCTGTCCCGCAGCAATTCGACGGCCGTCGGCACCAGGTCGGCCGGGAGCAGTTCCGGGGCCACCAGGGCGAGCTGGCCGAGCGCGGCCAGCCGCAGCCCGGGCTCGTGGGGCGGGGCGCTCTGCGCGGCCAGCAGGTCCACCGCGGCGGCGTAGTGCCCCGGGTGCCGTCGTACGAACAGGCCGAGGGCCTCGGTGAGCGCGAGCAGGACCCGGTCGTCCCGCTCGACCGGGATCCGCTGCCGTAACAGGTCCAGGACGCGCGCCGGGCCGTCCAGGAACCGTACGACGGCCACGGCCGCCGCCCGGCGCAGTCCCGGGTCCGGGTCCCCGAGGAGGGACACGAACACCTCGGAGCCCGCGCGCACCGCCTCACGCGCGCGTGCGTCCCCGCTCTCCGCCCCGATGCTGACCAGCAGTTCGACGATGCAGCCCCGGTCCGGCACGACCTCGCGGGCCGCGAGCGAGCACAGGAAGGGAACGCAGGCCAGCGTCGAGTCGTACACGTTCCCCTGGTGGTGCACCGTGCCGTACATGCCGTCGAGCGCGGTCTGCCGCTCGGCGGCGTCCGCGGAGGCCAGTCCCCGTAACCATCCCGGCACGTCCTCCGCGCTGCCGCACGCATGGTGCAGCGAGGCCCAGTCGACCTCGTCGATCCCCGTGAACACGTTGTCCTCCCCAGGCTGGTGCCACCTGATCGCGAGTCTGCACCACGGCACTGACAACGAAGCGGAGTCGCGCGCTGACTGTGTGCGATCCGTCGGCTGTCACCGGCCACGGGGTGGGATCCGCCCGGTCACCCGGGGCGGGGATCAGCCGCGGCCGGGCAGGGCCCGCTCCAGGATCGCGTCCAAGTCGGTCCCGGCGGGCAGCGTGCCGAACGCGTGCCCCCAGTCGCCGCCCAGCCGGGTCGTGCAGAAGGCGTCCGAAACCGCGTGCGGGGCGTGCCGGACCAGCAGCGATGCCTGAAGGGCCAGGGCCATCCGCTCGACCAGCCGGCGGGCGCCCACCTGGTCGGTTTCGGCCAACTGGTCCTTGAGTCCGGTCACGGCCGCGTCCAGCCGGGCGTCCGCCCCGCGCGCGAGGGCGAGTTCGGCGAACAGGGCCTCGGCCGTGTCCTGTTCTCGACCCAGGGCGCGCAGCACGTCGAGCGCGTTGACGTTCCCCGAGCCCTCCCAGATCGACAGCAGGGGAGCCTCCCGGTAGTGGCGGGGCATGCCCGACTCCTCGACGTACCCATTGCCGCCCAGGCACTCCAGGGCCTCCGCGGTGAACGCCGGGCCCCGCTTGGTGACCCAGTACTTGCCGACGGCGGTGGCGATCCGGCGGAAGGCGCGTTCCCCGGCGTCCCCGCGCACCGCCCGGTCCGCCGCACCGGCGAGCCGCAGGGTGAGCGTCGTCGCCGCCTCCGACTCCAGCGCCAGGTCGGCCAGGACGTTGCGCATCAGCGGCTGGTCGAACAGCCGGGCGCCGAACGCGCTGCGGTGGCGCGCGTGATGGCCCGCCTCGACGAGCGTCTTGCGCATCAGGGTCGCCGAGGACATCACGCAGTCCAGACGGGTGCAGTTGACCATCTCGATGATGGTCTTCACGCCCCGCCCCTCCGATCCGACCAGCCAGGCCACCGTCCGGTCGAACTCCGGCTCGGAGGAGGCGTTGGACCGGTTGCCGAGCTTGTCCTTCAGTCGCTGGATGCGGAAGGTGTTGCGGCTGCCGTCGGGCAGGATCCGGGGCACCAGGAAGCAGGACAGGCCCCCCGGTGCCTGCGCCAGCACCAGGAACACGTCGCACATGGGCGCCGACGTGAACCACTTGTGGCCCCGCAGCGTGTACACGCCCGGCTCACCGGTGGGCGTGGCCGTGGTGGTGTTCGTGCGGACGTCCGAGCCGCCCTGCTTCTCGGTCATGCCCATCCCGGCGAGCAGCCCGGGCTTCTCGGTGGGGACGCGCAGCCCGGGGTCGTACGCGCGGCTGGTGAGCAGCGGTTCGTAGACCTTGGCGAGGTCCGGCTGGGCGCGCAGCGCGGGGACGGCGGCGTACGTCATCGACGTCGGGCAGCCGTGTCCGGCCTCAGTGTGCCCCCACACCAGTCCGCCCGCGGTACGGGCCACGTGGGCGCCGGGCCGGTCGTCCGCCCAGGGCGCGCCGGCCAGGCCCTCGGCGACCGCGGTCCGCATCAGGTGGTGCCAGCTGGGGTGGAACTCGACCTCGTCGATCCGGTGGCCGTAGCGGTCGTGGGTGCGCAGTTCCGGCTCGTGCCGGTTCGCCTGCTCGCCCCACTCCTGGGCCTCCTCGCCGCCCGCCCGCAGCCCCAGCCGCCGGATGCCGTCCTCGGCCCACCCGGCACCCTCCCGGCGCAGCCCCTCCAGCAGGGCCCGGTCCTCGGATGCGTCGTACGGGGCCAGGGGTGGGGCCTGGTTGGTGACGTCGTGGGTGGCGTACTGCTGCGGCGACTGCACGGGTGTCGAGTCCATGCGGCTATGTTGCACTCTTCCGACGGCTGTAGCAATGATGCAACAATGAGGCGCACGTACAGTACGTGCCCATGCGCATGAACGTGTCGGCGGAGGCGGGTGAGGCCGCCGGCCTGCGGCCGCTGTCCGCGCGGTCGGTGGTGCTGAGCCTGCTGCTGGGCGCGCATCCGCCCGAGCTGCCGGTGAAGGACCTGGTCCGGCTGGTGGAGCCCTTCGGTGTCGGCGGCTCCACGCTGCGGGCCGCGCTGAGCCGGATGGTGGCCGCCGGGGATCTGCGCCGCACGGACGCCGTGTACGGGCTCAGCGACCGGTTGCTGGCCCGCCAGCGCCGCCAGGACGAGGCGCTGCATCCCCGCACGCGCGGGTGGGACGACGGCTGGGAGATGGTGGTGATCACGGCGACCGGCCGTGGCCCCGCCGAACGGGCCGACCTGCGCGCCCGCCTGACCTCCCTGCGCCTGGCCGAACTCCGCGAGGGCGTGTGGCTGCGCCCGGCCAACCTGGCCCGGCCCCTGCCCGGCGACCTCGCGCACGTGGCCGAGTCCTACACCGCCCGCCCCGACGGCTCCCCGCACGACCTGGTCGCCCGCCTGTGGCCGCTGGACGCCTGGGCCACCACCGCGCGCACCCTGCTCGCCCACGCGGCCGACGCCCACCACCCGGCCGACCGCCTCACCGCCTTCGCCGCGGCCGTACGCCACCTGCTCACCGACCCCGTCCTCCCGCCCGCACTCCTTCCGCCGGACTGGCCGGGGGAGACCCTGCGCACGGCCTACACGGGGTACGAGGAGGAGCTGGCCGCGTCGGTGGGGCTGCGGGGGGACCGCTGAGCACGCTCCCCGTTCCACGCTCCCCGTGGGTGTGCTCGCTGGTCGGTGAGTTCCAGGACGCTGTCGTCGAGCTCTGCTTCGCGCGCAAGCCGATCAACGCCCTGGAGGCCGAGAACGCCGAACTGCGGGCGCGGCTCGCCGTGGAGGCGAAGGCCACCCCCGAGACGAGACCCGGCCCGGCGCCGAAGGCCTGAGGGCCGTCGTCCGCAGCGGACGACGGCCCCCTGGCTGCCTACTCGTAGGTGATGTCCGACGCCGCGTACTTGCAGTAAGTCCCCTCAGGCCCAGAGCCGTTGGTGGTCGGCTCCTTGCCGGTGTTGTTGCCGATGTACTTCTGGCACGGAACGATCTTCTTGCCGGAGTCGCCGACGATGGTGATGTTCCTCAGGGTCGCGCTGTCGCCGTAGGTGGTGTTGATGCCGACGAGCTTGTTGCCCTTGTACGTCGCCTCGGTGGAGTTGAGGTTGATCGTGCGCTTGTACTGCGTCTTGCAGTTGCCGCACGAGCGGGCGAAGGTGCCGAAGTTCTGCACCGCGAAGTCGGGGACGTTCAGCGTTCCTGCGCCGTTGAACTGGAACACCTTGTCGCCGGCCTCCTTCGCCCCGCCGCCGCTGACGGTGTAGACGTTGGAGGACGAGGAGCCGAGGAAGGTGGCCGCGTCCTCAGGCAGTGCGCCTCGACCGTGACGTCCTGTCCCGCAGCGGGGTCGCCTGGCTGATCCTCTTCGAGGGCGTGAACGACATCGGCACCGCCGACGCCACCCCCGAGGCCCAGCGCGCGGTCACCGACGACCTGATCGCCGGGTACCGGCAGCTCGTGGTCCGCGCCCACGCCCAGGGCATCCGCGTCTTCGGCGCGACCCTGACGCCGTTCGGCGGCAACACCCTCTACGACGACGCGGCGGGGGAGCGGGAGGCGTCCCGCGAGCGCGTGAACGCCTGGATCCGCACCCCCGGCCACTTCGACGCGGTGATCGACCTCGACCGGGCGGTACGCGACCCGGCACAGCCGAGCCGGCTGCTGCCCGACCTCCAGGTCGGGGACTGGCTGCACCTCGACCCGAAGGGGTACGGGGTGCTGGCCGGGGCGGTTCCCGCCGGGCTGTTCCTGAGGAGGTGAGCGCAGCACCCGGGGCAGGTCAGGACGGGGTGCGCCGGCTCCCAGGGTCCGCGTCGGCCGCGTCGGTCCCGTCCGGTCCGGCCGCATCGCCGCGACGAAAGGTCCTGGCCTCGCGCACGACCCGGCGCCAGGAACGGATGAGATCCGGGATCTGGTCGAGGAGTCCCTTCAGGACATAGACCAACACCGACGCGACGCTCGCCGTACCCAGGATCCCCAGGACGATCTGTGACTCCATGCTCGGCCCCTCCGGAGAATGGCGGATGGCCGAACCGAGCGCGAGCCGCTTGCAGGATGGCAGGTGTCTCAGGTCGACCACCCCGAATGACGGTGATCAACTGAGGCCCTGCCGGCGTGCAGGCCGCGTGTGAAGTTGTCACGATTGACGGACCGCCGAACACCTCGGCGGTCACGCCCGACAGGGACGCCGGACCCATTCCCGTCGCGGTCGGCGATGCCGACCGTGCAGGGCGAGTGTAGCCCCTGGGCATGCTGAAGAGGCGTCAAGTCCCTGATTGTCAGGAAGCGTTCGCGTCGCCGACTCCGGCACCGAGCTCTTCCGGTCCGGCCGGAGCGGTCGAGCCTTCGCTTGCCGGAAGGTGGTTGAACAGCAGGTTCAGGACGATCGCCGTCAGGCAGCCCGCGCTGATGCCGCTGTTCATCACCGTCTGGAACCAGTCGGGGAACTTCGCGTACACCGTGGGTACACCCACCGGCAGCATGCCGACCGCCACCGCAACGGCCACCACCGTCAGGTTGTTGTTGCCCTTGAAGTCGACGCGGGCCAGCGTCCTGAGCCCGCTCGCCGCGACCGTCCCGAACATCACCAGGCCCGCCCCGCCGAGCACCGGCGCGGGGATCGCCGCGACCACCGCGCCCAGCTTGGGCAGCAGGCCGAGCAGGACGAGGATGCCGCCGGCCGCCGCGACCACCCAGCGGCTGCGCACCCGGGTCATGCCGACCAGGCCCACGTTCTGGGCGTACGCCGTGTACGGAAAGGTGTTGAACACCCCGCCGAGGACGGTCGACAGGCCGTCCGCGCGCAGCCCGTCGGCCAGCGAGCCCGGCTCGACCCTGCGGCCGGTCATCTCGCCGACCGCGATCAGGTCACCGGTCGTCTCCGTCATCGTCACCAGGGCCACCACCAGCATGGACACGATCGCGGACGCCCTGAACGTCGGCGCCCCGAAGTGGAACGGCGTGCTGATCCCCACCCAGTCCGCGTCCCCGACCCCGCCGAAGTCGGTGAACCCGAACGGCACGGCGACCGCCAGGCCCACCGCGATGCCGATCAGTACGGCGATCCGGCTGAGGAAGACCGGCGCGAACCGCTGCACGCCGAGCACGACCGCCAGCACGAAGGCCGCCAGCGCCAGGTTCTTCGGCTCCCCGAAGTCCTTCGCGCCGGCACCGCCGGCGGCCCAGTTGCCCGCGACCGGCAGCAGCGAGACCCCGATGATCAGGATCACCGTGCCGGTGACCAGTGGCGGGAAGAAGCGCAACAGCCGACCGAAGACCGGCGCGAGCAGCATGATCGCGAGTCCCGCGACGATCACCGAGCCGTAGACCGCGGGCAGTCCGCCGCCCGTCGTCCCGATGAGCACCATCGGCGACACGGCCGCGAACGTGCAGCCCTGCATGATCGGCAGCCGGACGCCGAACCGCCAGAACCCGACGCACTGGATCAGCGTGGCGACGCCGCACACCAGTAGATCGGCGGTGATCAGATACGCCAGGTCGGCGGGCGACAGCTTCATCGCACCGCCCACGATCAGCGGCACCGCGACGGCGCCCGCGTACATCGCGAGCACATGCTGCAGTCCGAAGGTCGCGAGCCGGCGTACCGGTGGTATCTCGTCGACGGGGTGCACATCTGTGGTCGTGGCCATGGGGACTCCAGAGCGGCGGGTGGGGAGTGACATCCGAACAGCACGAGACCGTAAGGCTCTTAAACAGTTTGTTGATTTCGATCGCGTTGCGGGTGTGTGTCATGCCCACCCGGAAGCCGCCGACTCCGGCCGGGCCTCAGGCCGACCGTGCGGCCCCCAGCAGCGCGTCCCAGTCGGCCAGCTTGACCACGCCCCGGCCGAGCCGGGCGCCCAGTGCGGCCTCGGCACGCTCGATCGCCTGCCACCCCGCCCACGGCACCGGTTCGACACCCGCTGCCCGCAATGCTTCGAGCGGGTCCTTCGGCACCTCCCGGCGTACGAGCGCGGGCGCGTCCGCGAGCAGGGAGGTCGCCGTCTCCTTGGCGCACGGGCGGTTGGTGCCGATGACACCGGTGGGCCCGCGCTTGATCCAGCCGGCGACGTACTCGCCCGGAGACGCGACGCCCTCGCGAAGGACGCGGCCCTCCATGTGCGGCACGGTGCCGCTCGCCGCGTCGAAGGGCAGCCCCTCCAGCGGCACTCCGCGATAACCGACCGAGCGCAGCACCAACTGGGCTGCCACGTCCTCGTACCGTCCCGTGCCCGTGATGCCGCCGCGCCCGTCCGGTGCCGTCCGCTCGAAGCGCACGGCGCCCACCCGGCCGCCGTCCGCGAGCAGTTCCACGGGCCGCAGGAAGAACCGCATCCTTATCCGGCGGGCCGCCTGCCGGGCCGGGGCCGCCGCCCAGCCGCGAAGCGCCTCCACGTTGCGACGCTGCACGGCGGGCAGCGCGGCGGGGTCGACGTATCCGGAGTCCATCTCCAGCTCGGCCGGATCCAGGATCACTTCGGTGTCCGGCAGTGCGCCCAGCTCGCGCAGCTCCTTCGTGGTGAAGCGGGCCTGTGAGGGACCGCGCCGGCCGACCATGTGGACCTCGGCGACCCCGCTCTGGGCCAGTGCGTCCAGCGCCGCCTGCGGCATGTCCGTCGGACGCAGCTCACCGGCGCCCCGCACCAGCATCCGCGTGACGTCCACGGCGACGTTGCCCATGCCGATGACCACCGCGGACCGGACCCCGCGCACGAACCCCGCGTCGGTCGCGTCCGGATGCGCGCTGTACCAGGACACGAACTCGGTCGCCGACCAGCTGCCCGGCAACTCCTCGCCCGGGATCCCCAGGTGGCGGTCGGTGGCGGCGCCCACGCAGTACACGACCGCGTGGTACAGCGTCCGCAGCCGCGCCACCGACAGCCCGCCGGGTCCGCCCACCCGGACCCCGCCGAGGAAGCGCACCCGGTCGTGCTCCAGTACCGTGCGCAGGTTGCCCTGCAGGGACTTGATCTTCTCGTGGTCCGGGGCGACGCCGTAGCGCACCAGCCCGTAGGGGCACGGCAGCCGGTCCAGTACGTCCACGCGCACCTCGGGATCCAGCTGGACCAGGGTCTGGGCGGTGTAGCACCCGCTCGGCCCGGATCCGACGACGGCGACACGCAGCACGGCGGTACTCCCTGCCCGAAGGAGAAGAGGTGTGCGGACGGCTCCAGCATGGCACCGCCGGGCCCGCAACGGCAGAGGCCGGCAGGGTGACCCGACGTGTCACTGCTCATGGAATGTGATGATGGGGTTACGTTACGTGTGTGACTGGAGGCATCCTTTCTTGATCTTTCTGATCGTCCCGCCGCGGGCGGCGCGGTGTCCGTGTGGCCCGCGTGGGAGGTGCAGGAGTACGGGAGTGCCACTCCTGTTCCACGTCCGGCCGGACTTCCCCGACGGTGCACGGGTCGACGTCCTGGCCGCGGGGTATCGAAGGGGTGCGGGCTGATCGCCCAGGAGTACCGTGCGGCCCAGGAGGGCGGCTTCGCCCCGGTCCTCGCGGTGATGTGCGCGACCGGGCACGGCCGCCGCCGCTCCCTCGGGCTGATCGCCCGGGTGCGGCACGCCGGTTCCTGACACGGCGTCACGCAAGGCGCTGAAAAGGGAAGCTGACCGGCAACGGCCGGACCGGGGATCCGCTACTCGGACCGCTCCTCGGTCGCGAAGAACCGCGACAGATCCTGCCCCCGACCCGCCCCGGTGTCCGCATCGCTCCCGGGCGGCACGCCCAGCTCCCAGTCGAGCCCGTATCGCTGGAACAGCTCGGCCCGCAGCGACGGCACGGGCATCGGCACCCCCGGCACCAGTGCCGCGTACACCGCCCCCATCAGCAGAGCCCGCAGCAGGGGGTAGTCGGCCGTCACGTCCGGGGAGCCGTACCGGGCGACCGTGTCGCTCAGCAGCTCCGACAGGCGCCGCTGCTCCGGGCACTGCACGAAGCCCTCGGCCTGGAGCAGTCCTGCCATGTGCTGCCGCATGAGCACCGGCCGGTCGCGGGCGAGGCCCAGAATCGCGTCGATGGCCCGGGCCAGCCGTTCCCGGCCGTCCTCGGTGCGCGGCTCCCGCTCCAGCGCCTCCTCCAGCGTGCGGTGCATCAGCCGGTGCACGGCGGACTGCACCAACTGGCGCTTGCCGGGGAAGTAGTACGACACCAGTCCGCGCGCCGAACCCGCCCGGTCCGCGATGTCGGCCAGCGTGGTGGCCTCGAACCCGTGCTCGTCGACCAGCTCGACAGCGGCCTGTAGCAGCCGCTCCCTGGAACGGCGGCGCAACTCTTCATTGACCGAGGCGCTGCGCGGGGACATCCTGTAACTCCTGCGTTGACTGGCTGCCAGCCAACTATACTCAACGCGGTGGCACCGCTGTGCGCGGCGCCTGCTCAGGGCTGCCGTCCGTCTGGGGCGACGCGGGGGATCGTCTCAGACGGACGGCGCGTGCCCGCCCGAGACGCCGAGCTGCTTCGGGTCAGCCCACCAGGTCCAGCACCGGCAGCAGCGCATCGGGCCGCCTCGCCACCGGCAGATGGTCCACGAAGTGCACGCGGCAGCCCAGCGCGGCGGCGCCGCCGTCCGCCACCCTGCTGTCGCCGACCATCAGCACCTGCCGCGGATCGACGTCCAGTGCCGAGCAGGCGGCGGAGAAGAGCCGCGGGTCCGGCTTCTGCACGCCGTGTTCGTACGACAGCACGTACGCGTCCACGTACGCGTCGAGGCCGTGCTCGCGGAAGACCGGGCGCAGGTCCCAGCCGATGTTGCTGACCACGCCGACGCCGATCCCGCGCTCGCGCAGCGTGCGCAGCACCTCGGCGGTGTCCGGGTAGGGCGACCAGGCGGCGGGGGACATGTGCCGCTCGTACAGCGCGTCGTGCAGGCGGGGGGCGGGCAGCGGCACGCGCCGCGACAGTCCGGTGTAGGCGGCGCGGTGCAGCTCGGCGCTCTCGTCCCGCACCGCCCACAGACCGGCGAGGTCCGCCGGCACCTCGACGGGGTCAGCCCCGCCCGGCAGCGCACCGGCCGCCTCCAAGGCCTTCGCGGTGTCGGCGAGTTCGGGCTCGGGCAGCGTCAGGCCGGTCTCCTCCAGCACGGCCCGCAGCCACGACTCGGTGGACTCGACGCGGAACAGGGTTCCCGAGAAATCGAAGAGCACGGCAGCCATGCGCCGGACTCTACCCGTGCGATGGCCGCGCCCGGCCGCCCCGCGGCCGCTCGCCGGCCACCGGGACGACGGCCACGGTCACCGCCGTACGCCACTGGACGCGGCCCGCGCCGTGGCGGTGCGGCAGCCACAGCAGGAGCCCGCAGACCACGGTGGCTACGGCGGTCACCCGTCGGACGGGCGGTTCCACTCCACCGCAACGGAGAAGTCCGCCTCCGCTGCGGTACGGGCCACCACCACCCCGGCGTCGGCGCCGTCCTGCGCGCGCCCGGCGCGAGTCCAGCCGTTCTCGTCGCGCACGTCGACCTCGATGCGGAGATCCTGCCCGCCGTCGAGCGGGACACGGACGACTTCCGCCATCATTCCTCCAGCCGTGGCATCGGCGTGCCGCGCCGCCGATCGAAATCATGAGCGGACGTGGACGTCAGAGATTCACCCTTCGCACAGTCGAATTCGGCCGCTCCAATGGGCTTGCTCGGCAACAGTGTCGCCGTGGAAGAGGGGTGAACTCCCATGTGGCCAACATGGGTTGCACTCGGGCATGTTCTGCGTCCAGCTGTCTACCCCAAGACCCGAAGCGCCGGCACCAGCGCCACCAGGACCGGGATCACCGGCACCAGCGCGGCCGCCGCCGTCAGGCGCAGCCGGTGCAGGGCCGGGAGGCGGTCCGGGGGAGTCAGGAGCCGGTGCACACGCTGTGGGACGTGTGCGTGCGGGGTGGGGCTGGGTCCGAACACACCCCGGTCTTCGTTGAGTTCGACCAGAGCCAGTGCGGTCGTCAGCCGGCCGAAGCGCCGGGAGGCCGTGTCGTCGGCGGCCAACTCGACCAGGCGGTGCATCTCGTCGCGGAAGGCGGCGAACACCGGCACCTGCGGGAAGCCGCCCGCCAGCGCCGCCGAGCAGTGCAGCAGCCAGTCGTGCCGGGCTCGGTCGTGGCCCTGCTCATGGGCGAGCAGGGCATCGAGCTGACGTCCTTTCAGCCGACGCAGGGCGGCCGTCGTGATCACGAGTCGGGGTGCCGTACCCGGCAGCCGCCACGCGTCGGGTCGCTCGCCCTCCAGTACCACCAGCCGGTCGCTCGTCGGCTCCTCGCCCGGCAACAACGGGGCCCGCACGAGGAGTTCTGCCCGCCGCAGGTCCCGTCGCGCCCGGGCCCCTACGACCTCGCGCACCAGCATCGCCAGGCTCCACAGCCCGCCGCAGGCGAGCGTCACCGCGACGGTCGCCGCCCACGGCCCGGCCGCACCGAGGGCGTACGCGTCCACCACCGCGCGCGGTGCCGTACCGAACACATGCCCGCGCACCGCTTTCCAGGCCGCCGCCGCGCTGAGCGTCATCGACAGCGCGCAGCACAGCAGTACGGCCGCCACCACGCACTGCCACACCCACAGGGCGACCACCGGCTCACGGTCCCGCCAGTCGGCCCGGGCGAGCAAGCGCGGGGCGGCGACGGCGGTCACGGCGCCGAGCAGCAGCAGTGCCACGGGGACCATCATGGGCAGCACCCTATGAGCGCGGAGCCGCTCACGGGTACGGTCCTTTGCGCCGAAGTGACGCAAGCAACGCTTGCGTTTTCTCCCGTGGAGGACCGGCGGTTCACATCGTCAGCAGCATCGCGACCATCCCGATCCCCATCGACAGCCGGCAGGCCCGGGCCAGCTCCGGACGGTCGCCCCAGCGCACGGCCCGCGTGCCGCCCGCCGTGGCGGCGGGCACCAGCCGGGCGCCGGACAGCAGCACATAGCCGGCGAAGTAGAGCAGGAGCGAGCCCGTCACCAGCGGCACTCCGGCGCCGATGCGCGGGTGGTGGTGAGAGGCGGGTGAGGCGGGTGAGGCGGGTGAGGCCGCCATGACGAGGGACATGTAGACCATCGCCGCCGTCCCCACCAGATGGTGCAGATGGTGCCGGCCACTGCGCGCGGCCCACAGGGCGCGCAGCGCCGCCGCGCCGAACACGGCCGCGTACAGCGGCCACGCCCACCCCGGTGGGGTGAACGCCGCGGCGGGCACGGCCATCGCGGCCATGCCGAACCCCATGAGCGCCTCGCCGCCCGCGGAGCGGCGCTGTTCCTCGACACCGCTGCGCATCCGCAGCAGGCAGTAGGCCCCGGTGGCCGCGCACAGCGCGACCAGCAGCCAGGCGGCCGACACCGGTCCGTGCATGCGCCCACCTCCACGCTCGACGGTCGGTCGAGGGATGCGATGCCCACGGCACGCGGGGCGCATACGAGCGCAAGGGTGTACACGGGGTGCATTCGCCGGAGCACGGCAGGTGAGGAAGGAGGTCGCCGACGCCTTCAGCCCAATATCTTTTACCAGTAAAACACATGCTAAATTGATGGCATGAGCAGTGCGACCCGCCACCGTCTTCCCCTCGCCGGAGTGCTCCGCCTCGGGCGGCCCTCCGACATCTGGTTCAAGCCCGCGCTGAGCGCGGTCGCCGCGGTCGCCCCGCCCAACCTGATCCTGCTGGCGCTCGGCCGCCTCGACCTCGCCATGTACACGATGGCGGGCTCCCTGTGTGCGCTCTACGGCCACAACCGGCCCTACGCCGCCCGGGCCCGGGCCCTGGCCCGGGTGGTGCTCGGCATGATCGGCGGCCTCGCCGTGGCCCTGTCCGCGGCGTCGCTCACCACCGACGCCGTCGTGCTGGTCACCGTCGGCGCCCTCATGGCGGCCGTACAGAAAGCGGCGTGCGACGCCACCGGTGTCGGTCCGCCCGGCAACGTGGTCCTCACCTTCATCAGCTCCGCCTCACTGTTCGCACCCCAGAGCCTCGGCCAGGTCCCCGGCCATGTCGGACTGGCCCTCGCCACCGGCGCCTGGGCCTGGCTCGTCGGCATGGCGCCGGGGCTGCTGCGCCCGCACGGTCCCGAGCGCCGCGCCACCGCCCAGGCCCTGGACGCGGCCGCCGCGTACGCGGCCACGCGGGGCACGGCCGAAGGCCACGCGCGAGCCCGCAGCGCGAGCGCCGCCGCCATCCACGCGGCCTGGCAGTCCCTGCTCGCCGCAGGTGCCCGCCCCGACCGAACCCGGCGCACCCTCGAACGGCTCCTGATCCGCGCCGAGGTCGCCCTGGCCGCCCCCGCCGACACCGATCCCGAACGGCTGCGCGCCTGGGCCCTGGACCTGCGCGGAACCGGCCCGGTCTGCGGGGTCGAGTCCCCCCAGGCCCCGACCGGTGAACTGCTCGGTGTCGGCACCGAACTCGCCTCCCCGCGCCGCCCGTTGTGGCACCGGCTCGACCCGCTCGCGCCCATCGCCGCCCGCACCGCGATCGGCTGCGCCCTCGCCGGATACGCCTCCCTCGCCCTCGGTGTCGGCCGCCCCTACTGGGCGCTGGTCACCGCGGCCTCCCTCTACCAGGCCAACGTCACCCTCACCTGGAGCCGGGGCATCCAGCGCGTCGTCGGCAACCTCGTGGGCGTCCTGATCTTCGCCGCGGTCACCCCGCTCGCCCATCTCCACCCGGCGGCCCTGGTGCTGCTCTGCCTCGCCTTCAACTTCGGCGCCGAGGCGCTGATCAGCCGCAACTACTGGCTCGGCAGCGTGTGCGTCACGCCGATGGCCCTGCTCATCACCGAGTTCGCCCGCAGCCAGGACCCCAGCCGGCTCGTCACCGAGCGGATCGCGGACACTCTCGTCGGCGCGCTGGTCGGCTTCGTCGCGGCCGTGGCCGTCACCAACCGGCGCGCCGGCGACCGCATCGAGCACGCGCTGACCACGGTCGAACACGCCCGCGAGCACGCCACCCGCCTGCTCGCCGAGCCGCACCCGCAACCCCGGGCCCTGCAGACCGCCGGCCGCACCCTCGCCGCCGCACTGGTCGACCTGCGCGCCACGGCCGACGCCGCCTCCGGCGAGTGGTGGCAGCGCGCCCTGCCCACGGAGCGGGTCGTGCTCGCCGAACAGTCCGGACACCGTACGCTCGCCGCGACGGCACGACACCGGGGGCTCGCACCCCTGGACCATGACACGGGCAGCACAACGGAGGACGTACGGCAATGACGCCGACGAACGGACGACCGCCGGCCGGGGATGCCGCGGGCGGGGGGCAGGCGGGGGCCGGGGGTGGCACGGTCGAGGAGCGGTCGGGGATCGCGGATTCCCGGGCCGACGCGCGGCCGGGGAACGAGAGCGAGGCCGGATCCGACCCCGCGCAGAGGGACACCGTCGCCGCCGTCGTCCGGCAGTGGCGGACCGTGCACCCCGGGCTGGACACCGGGCCCATGGAGGTCATCGGCCGCATCAACCGCTGTGCCGCGCTCCTCCAGCAGGCCGAGGACGCCCCGTTGCGCCGCGCCGGGCTCAGCCGCCCGGAGTTCGACCTGCTCGGCGCACTGCGCCGCACCGGCCACGAGCTGACCCCGGGAGAGCTTGCCCGGGAGACCTTCTCCTCCGGAGCCGCGGTCACCAAGCGGCTCAAGCACCTGACCGAACGCGGCCTGGTCGTGCGGCGCGGCGACTCCCGCGACCGCCGAGTCGCCCACCTCCGCCTCACCGACACCGGCCGCGACCTGGTCGACGGCATCCTCCCCGAACAACTCTCGTACGAGACCGCCGTACTGTCCGTCCTCGCCCCCGAGGGCCAGGGCGAACTGGCCACCCTCCTCGCCAACCTGCTCAGCGGCCTGGAGGGGCGCGTGGGGGCGTTGCGGGCGTGAGCCTGTCGCTCAGCGCTCCTCGTCGGCCTTGTACACGCCGAACGCCGCTCCCTGCGGGTCTCGCAGCACCGCGATGCGGGGGCCGTCGGGGATCGACGTGGGTGGCATGACGACGGCGCCGCTCGCCTGCTGGGCGACCTGGGCCGTCGCGTCCACGTCGTCCACCGCGAAGTACGGCAGCCAGTGCGGCGGAACCTCGGGCGGGAACCGGTCGCCCATGTCGGCCATCCCGCCGAAGTGCTCCCCGTCGATGCCCCACTCCGTGTACCCCTGCGAGACGCTGACGCTCCAGCCGAACAGCGTGGTGTAGAAGTCCCGGGCCCGGTCGGTGTCGCAGGTCGCCAGTTCCACCCAGCCGAGCGTGCCGGGCGAGTTGAACAGGCCGGCGCCCCGGAAGGCCCGGGCCTGCCACAGCTGGAACGCCGCGCCCGTCGGGTCCAGGGCCACCGCGAACCGGCCCACGTCGAACACGTCCATCGGGCCGAGGACCACCGTCCCGCCGGCCTCCTCCACGCGCCGTGCCGCGTCGTCCGCGTCCGTCACCGCGAACGACACGTTCCAGGCGACCGGTTGAGACTCCTGGTACAGCGGGGTGAGCGCGGCGACCGCAGCGTCTCCCAGGTGCGCCACCGTGTACCCGCCCGCCTCCTGCCGCGGATCCGTCTCCGGCCGCCAGCCGAACAGATCGGTGTAGAACCCTTTGGCCCCCTCCAGATCACTGGTCCCCAACTCGGTCCAGCATGGGCCGCCGATCACCGGCCTGTCGAACTCCATGACAGCTCCTTCCGGTCGCCCCGGCCCGCTGTGCGAGAAGAGACCGAGGAGGGCTCCCCTTCGCACGCTAGCCGCGGCCGCGGGCACCGGCCATCCAGAGCCCGCTGCCCCTCCCGGCACCGGCCGCCGGGGTGTCGACGCGGAAATCGGTTGTCCGATCCCGGTACGAGAGGCGAGGCTGCGGGGATGGAGACGGATCACGCAGCGGGAGCCGGGGCTCCCGCGCTCGCCGAGGAGATCGCGCAGTACTACGAGCGGGACCAGGAGGACGGCCGGCTGCGCTCCGGCGCCGGACGTCTGGAGCTCTGGCGCACCCAGGACGTCCTGCGCCGCCTCCTGCCGCCCGCCCCGGCCAGGATCCTGGACGTGGGAGGCGGCAGTGGTGTCCACGCGCAGTGGCTCGCCGCCGACGGCCACGCGGTGGACCTCGTGGACCCGGTGCCCCTGCACGTCGAACGCGCGGCCGGCCTGCCCGGCGTGACCGCGCGCGTCGGCGACGCCCGGGCCCTGGCGGTGCCGGACGCGTCCGTGGACGTGGCGCTGCTCCTCGGCCCCCTCTACCACCTGCCCGAGCGGGAGGACCGCGTCCGGGCACTCGCCGAGGCCCGCCGGGTGGTGCGGCCCGGAGGACTCGTGGTGGCCGCCACGATCAACCGGTACGCGGCCCTGCACGACAACCTGAGCACGGGGCTGTACTTCGACGCCGAGCACCGTCCGCAGATCGAGGCGGCGGTCGGCGACGGCAGGATGCGACCGACCGGCGGGCCGAAGTCCCTGTTCACGACGGCCTACTTCCACGAGCCCGCCGCCGTCCCGGCCGAGTTCGCGGACGCCGGCCTGACACCGCACGGTCAGTACGGCCTGGAGGGCGCCGCCTGGCTGATGGGCGACGTCTCCGACTGGCTCGACGACCCCGCCCGCCGCGACCTGGTCCTGCGCGCACTGCGGCAGACCGAGTCGGAGCCGTCGCTGCTCGGCATCAGCGGCCACCTGCTCACGGCGGGCAGCAGGGCCTAGAGGGGCCCAGAGGGTCTTCTGGATCATGCCGGCGACCTGATCCAGGAGACACCGCCTAGATCCCGGGCCGGTACCGCAGCGGATGGTCCGACGGCACCTCCACCAGCACGATCCGGATGCCGTCCGGGTCGGCGATCCACATCTCGACCAGGCCCCACGGCTCCTTCACCGGCGGCCGAACGATCTCGACGCCCTTGCCCAGCAGCTCCTCGTGCGCGCCGGTCACGTCCTCGACCTGCAGCCACAGCTGGACCGCCGGCGACGGCGGGGCCGACGAGAGCCCGGAGACCTCCAGGAAGCCGCCGCCGAGGAAGTAGACGGTCCCGCGCTCCGGGCCCGTGCCGAACTCCCGGTAGACGGCCAGGCCCAACTGCTCGCCGTAGAAGGCGCGGGAGCGCTCGGG
The DNA here is from genome assembly GCF_053597295.1 of Streptomyces sp. NPDC001450. Lineage (NCBI taxonomy): Bacteria > Bacillati > Actinomycetota > Actinomycetes > Kitasatosporales > Streptomycetaceae > Streptomyces > Streptomyces sp. NPDC001450. Next base: position 72,013 of record NZ_JBSFHY010000006.1, on the reverse strand, counting down.
GTCGCTGGGGCGGAGCAGGGTCCGGCTGCTCAGTACGTGCACCATGCATCCCGACTCTAGTGGCAGAGTTACCCTCATCCCTGGCTCAGCCGCGCCCGAGATCGGAGACCGCCCCCATGGACACCACCGCCACCGGACCGACGTTCCGAGACGCCACCGACGCCGATGTCGACGTGCTGGTCGCGCTGGTCGAGTCGGCGTACCGGGGCGACTCCAGCCGGGCCGGGTGGACCACTGAGGCGGACATCCTGGAAGGGCAGCGGACCGACCCGGAGGGCTTGCTGGAGGTCATCAAGTCGCCGGACAGCCGGCTGCTGACCGTCGAGCAGGACGGCCGGATCGTCGCCTGCTGCCAGCTCGAACACCGCGGCCGGCACGCCTACTTCGGCATGTTCGCCGTCAGCCCCACGCTGCAGGGCGCGGGCCTCGGCAAGGTCGTCATCGCGGAGGCGGAGCGGCTGGCCCAGGAGACCTGGGGCGTGACCGAGATGCACATGACCGTGATCTCGGTCCGTGACGACCTGATCGCCTGGTACGAACGCCGCGGCTACCGCCGTACGGGAAAGATGACCCCCTTCCCGTACGGCGACGAGCGCTTCGGCATCCCGCAGCGCGCCGACCTGCAGTTCGAGCTGCTGGTCAAGCCGCTGGTGTGACGTTCGTCCGGGAGATCGGGCGCCGGGTCAGGCGGTGAACCGGCCCGTGCGCTTGATCTCCGGATAGTCGGTCGTCGCCCCGTCCAACTGGAGCGCGCGGGCGAGCCGCAGGTGGTCCTGTGTGTTGACCACCCAGCCGATGATCCTCAGGTCGGCCGCGCGCGCGTGTTCGACGACCTCCAGGGTCAGCCGGCGGATGTTGAGGCAGACGGTTCCGGCACCCACCTCGGTGGCGCGCTCCACCACGTCGGTGCCGTAGCGGCTCGCGATCAGCGCGGTGCGCACGCCCGGCACCAGCCGGGCGATCTCGGCGACCGCCTCGTCGTGGAACGAGGACACCTCCACCCGGGAGACCAGGTCGCACCGGTGCATGACCTCGGCGAGCGCCCTGGCCGCCGCCACGTCCTTGATCTCCGCCTGCAAGGGCGACTTCACCGCCTCCAGGACCTCCTCGAAGACCGGCACCCGCTCCCCGCGGCCCGCGTCCAGCGCGCGCAGCTCCGCGAGGGTCTTCTCGGCGATCGGGCCGGTGCCGTCGGTCGTGCGGTCCACCTCCGCGTCGTGCATGACGACCAGGGCGCCGTCCTTGCTCAGATGGAGATCGAGTTCGATCAGGTCGAGGCCGGCCTGCTGCGCGGCGACGAAGGAACGGAGGGTGTTCTCGGGCTCGACACCCATGACCCCGCGGTGACCGATGGTAAGGAAGTTCAAGGTTCAACTCGCTTCCGTCGACGGCGGCTCGGCGCCCGCGAACCCGACGGGACGTCGTCGTCCGCGCGGCAAGGTCGCAGCCTAATGGCCTGCTCCCGCGATGAACCCGTACCTGCGCGGCGGATCGGGTCGCGGCGCATGTGGCACATGGCTCGGACGCGCCTGTGCGGTCACCCGGGGGTGGGCGAGTCTCCAACGGCATTGACCGGCTGGATCCGATCTGTCACTCCGTGGTCACGCGTCCCCCGCGCTCGTGACGAAAGTGACCGTCGTCACGGTTATAGACAGGAAAAATGTCGGTGACCATGCGGCTCGGCAGAATAATTTCCCGAGCTGCCTCTTGCTGGGAGAAACGGGGTATGCATACGGTGTCCATACGCGAGGTTCTCCCGTGGAGGATGGGACATGACGGAAATTCTTGTGCAGGCGGGTACCGAGGGACAGGTTCCTTCGCTGACCAGGGTTGTTGAGCACCCGGCCTGGCCCGAGCTCAAGGATGCCGTGGAGCAGATCCGGCCATGGCAGTCGAAGGACGGATCGATCGACTTCGAGGCCGAGGGTGCCCCGCAGCGGGCCGAGGCCGAGGCGGCCGTTGAGCGTGTCGTCGCGGGGGTCCAGCAGCTCTCCCCGCTGGTTCCGCACGACACCGCCTACCACGAGGCCCTCGTCAAGGACCTGCGCCGCTGGGCCGAGGGCGGCTTCCAGGTGCCGGACTTCCTCGACTCCCTGCTGGAGTTCCAGCCCGCGGCGGGCCGCGCGGACGGTCTGCAGCACCTGGTCGTCTTCCCGATGTACACGCAGAACGGCAACCCGGACCGCAACCTCGAGGCGGTCGTGCTGCGCATGGTGTGGCCGGACTGGCTGGCCGAGCTGGAGCGCACCCGCTACGACAACCCGCTCTTCTGCGGCATCAAGTTCGAGGACTTCACGGCCGGCTACGACACCAACTCGGCCGTCCTCTTCCCGGAGACCATCGCCGTACGTGAGGCGCCGGAACGATTCTCCTGGGGCGGCATCTTCTGCGACCGCGAGGCCGCCCGCTTCCGCCGGGTCACCGACGCGGCCGTCGACATCCTGGGCCTGGAGCTGCCCGAGGACATCGCAGCCATGGTCCACGACCAGAAGCGCTGCGAGGAGGCCTTCGTACTGTGGGACATGGTCCACGACCGCACCCACAGCCACGGCGACCTGCCGTTCGACCCGTTCATGATCAAGCAGCGCCAGCCGTTCTGGATGTACGGCCTGGAGGAGCTGCGCTGCGACCTCACCGCCTTCAAGGAGGCCGTGAAGCTCCAGGCGGACGGCGTCCCGCAGGCCCGTGACGTGCAGTACGCGGTGCTCTTCGACCGTATGTTCCGCTTCCCGCTCACCGGTGACCGGGTGCGCAACTACGACGGCGTCGGCGGCCAGCTGCTCTTCGCCTACCTGCACAGGCACGACGTCATCCGCTGGACCGACAACAAGCTCACCATCGACTGGGAGCGCGCCCCGCAGGTCACCAACCAGCTGTGCGCCGAGATCGAGAAGCTGTACCGGGACGGCATCGACCGCCCCAAGCTCGTGCACTGGTTCGCGGGCTACGAGCTGGTCTCCACCTACCTCGCCCCGCACCCCGGCTCCAAGTGGGCCAAGGGTCCCGACGCCCTGGACCTGACCCAGCCGCCGCGCAAGCTCGTGGACGACGTGCTTCCGGACGAGTTTCCGCTGAGCATGTTCTTTGAGGCACTGTCCAAGAAGCTGAAGAATGTGATCGCCTCCACCAAGGGCATCACGGCGGACAGCGCCGAGCGGCTCGCCGCGTGAGCGGCCGCGTCCAGAACACTGTTCAAGAGGGGAAGAACGTGGGGAACAACGGGTCTCTCAGCGGTGCGGTGATCGCGGTGGCCGGCGCGGGCGGACCCGCCGGGCACGCGGCACTGGTCCGGCTCGCCGAGGCCGGCGCGGTCGTCGTCGGTGCCGACAACAACCCCGAGCGCCTGGCGGAGGCCGTGGACGCGGCCCGCTACGCGGGCGGCGGTGCCACGGTCACCGGCGAGACGGTCGACCTGCTCAGCCTGCAGTCGACCCGGGAGTGGGCGGCGCGCATCGAGAAGGATCACGGCCGCATCGACGGCCTGGTCCACCTGGTCGGCGGCTGGCGCGGCAGCGCGAGCTTCGCCGAGTCCGACCTGGCCGACTGGGACCTGCTGGAGAAGCTGCTCGTCCGCACCGTCCAGCACACCTCCCTGGCCTTCTTCGACGGCCTGCAGCGCAGCGACCGCGGCCGGTACGTGCTGATCAGCGCCGCCGGCGCGTCGAAGCCCACCGCGGGCAACGCCGCGTACTCCGCGGCCAAGGCCGCCGCGGAGGCCTGGACGCTCGCCATGGCCGACGGCTTCCGCAAGGCCGGGGGCGAGGAGGGTCCGCGCTCGGCGGCTGCCATCCTGGTGGTGAAGGCGCTGGTGCACGACGCGATGCGCGCCGAACGCCCCAACGCGAAGTTCGCGGGCTTCACGGACGTCAAGGACCTGGCCGAGGCCGTCGAGGGCGTCTGGGGCAAGTCCGCCGCCGAAGTGAACGGAAAGCGTCTGTGGCTGACCGAGAAGCCGTGAACCCTCCCAAGACCGACGCACGTCGCCACCACGACCCGCAGGTCCGCGGTTTCGCCAGTGACAACTACGCCGGGGCGCACCCGGAGGTGATGGCCGCCCTGGCTCTGGCCAACGGCGGCCACCAGGTGGCGTACGGCGAGGACGACTACACCGAGAACCTCCAGCGGATCATCCGCAGCCACTTCGGGGCCACCGCGGAGGCCTTCCCGGTCTTCAACGGCACCGGCGCGAACGTCGTCGCGCTCCAGGCGGTCACCGACCGCTGGGGCGCGGTGATCTGCGCCGAGAGCGCGCACATCAACGTCGACGAGGGCGGAGCCCCCGAGCGCATGGGCGGCCTGAAGCTGCTCACCGTGCCCACGCCCGACGGCAAGCTCACGCCCGAGCTGATCGACCGGCAGGCCTGGGGCTGGGAGGACGAGCACCGCGCGATGCCGCAGGTCGTCTCGATCACTCAGAGCACGGAGCTGGGCACGCTCTACACGCCCGAGGAGATCCGGGCGATCTGCGAGCACGCCCACGCGCACGGCATGAAGGTGCACCTGGACGGCTCCCGGATGGCCAACGCGGCGGCGTCCCTCAACATGCCCATGCGGACGTTCACCAACGCGGTCGGCGTCGACATCCTCTCGCTCGGCGGGACGAAGAACGGCGCCCTGTTCGGCGAGGCGGTCGTGGTCCTCAACCAGGACGCCGTCGGCCGCATGAAGCATCTGCGCAAGATGTCCATGCAGCTCGCCTCCAAGATGCGCTTCGTGTCGGTCCAGCTGGAGGCGCTGCTCGCCAAGGACCTGTGGCTGCGCAACGCCCGCCACGCCAACGAGATGGCGCAGCGCCTGGCCGAGGGTGTGCGCGCGGTGCACGGCGTGGAGATCCTCTACCCGGTGCAGGCCAACGGCGTCTTCGCCGCGCTCCCGCACGACGTGAGCGAGCGGCTGCAGAAGCGGTTCCGGTTCTACTTCTGGGACGAGGCCGCCGGTGTCGTGCGCTGGATGTGCTCCTTCGACACCACGGAGGAGGACGTCGACACGTTCGTGGCGGCGCTCAAGGAGGAGATGGCGCGCTAGCCCCCGAAGGTGCATAGGTATGCGGTCACCTGAAAAGTCATTGACTGTCGGGTGATCGCATTCCTATGCTCTGCGGCCATGGAGCTGATCCAGAACACCGCCGACCTGTCCGCCTACTTGGCCGCCGACGAGGTCATCGACCATCACCACCCCGTGGTGCGGGAGACAGCCGCGAGGCTGGCCGAGGGGGTCGCGGACTCGTATGCCTATGCGCGCGCCGCCTACGAGTTCGTTCGCGACACCATCCCGCACTCCGCCGACGCCGACGACCCCCGCGTCACCTGGCGTGCCTCGGACGTGCTGGAGCTGCGCACGGGCATCTGCCACGCCAAGGCGCACGCCCTGGCGGCCCTGCTGCGGGCCGAGGACATCCCCACGGCCCTGTGCTACCAGCGGCTCATGCACGACGACGGCAGCGGCCACGCCGTGCACGGCCTGGTCGCCGTACGCTTCCACGGGGCATGGCACCGGCAGGACCCGCGAGGCAACAGGCCCGGTGTGGACGCCCGGTTCTCCCTGGAGGGCGAGCGGTTGGCCTGGATCCCCGACCCGGCGTCCAATGAGGTGGACTACCCGGCCTTGTATGCTGAACCGCACCCGGTCGTCCTCAGTGCGTTGCAAGCGGCCCGGGACCGGTCGGCCCTGTGGAAGACGCTCCCCAGCACTCTCTGAGGCGAGGCAGATGACGCTCACTCTCACCGTGTCCGACGACGTCCGCGCGCTCGCGCCCGGCTTCACCCACGTCGTGATCGAGGCGTACGACCTCGTCAACGGGCCCAGCACCGAAGCGAGTTCGGCGCTGCTGGACGAGGCGGCCCGCCGGCTGGCCGCCCGCCTGGACGGGCGGGCGCCGCACGAGGACCCGCACATGGCCGCCTGGCGGGAGACGTACACCGCCTTCGGCTCCAAGCCGTCGCGCACCCGCAACTCGGCCGAGGCGCTGGCCAAGCGGGCTCTCGCCGACGGCGGCCTGCCCCGGATCAACCTGCTCGTGGACCTCTACAACGCCATCAGCGTCGCCCACCTGATCCCCGTCGGCGGCGAGGACATCGACCGCATCCAGGGCGAGATGCGGCTCGTGCGTGCCACGGGCGAGGAGGACTTCGTGACGGTCGCGGGCGGCGAGGAGGTCGTCGAACACCCCGACGCGGGCGAGGTCGTCTGGCGCGACGCGGCCGGTGTGACCTGCCGCCGCTGGAACTGGCGCCAGGGCCCGCGCACCCGCCTCACCGAGGAGACGGTCTCCGGCCTCTTCCTGCTGGAGACCCTCGCCCCGATGCCGGTTTCGGAGGCGGAGGCGGCGGCCACCGAACTCGCCGGGCTACTCGAGAAGTTCAGCCCCGGCGCCCGTGTCGATGTGTACGCTCCGGCGTCGGTCGGCGCCCCCGCCTGACCGGCACCTCGTCACACTCGCCGATCTCCCGGCCATGAGTGGCGCGGGGATCAGCCGTCAGTGCGCCTCGGCTGCCCGCAGCTGCTCGACCGTGGGTGCCGTACCCCCGAGGTGGGCCGGGAGCCACCAGGAGTCCTCCGTGCCCTTCGGGCGTGCGGGGTAGGCGCGCTGGGCGGTGTCCAGCAGCTCCTGGACGCGCTCGCGCAGGCGGCGGGTGATGGCGCCCGCGTACTGGTCGCGCGGGGCCTCGACCGCCTCACCGACCCGGATGGTGATCGGGGTGTGGCTGCGCTTGAAGTTGCGCGGGTGCCCCTTGGTCCACAGCCGCTGCGTGCCCCACACCGCCATCGGGACGAGCGGGACGCCCGCCTCCTGGGCGAGGCGGGCCGCGCCCGACTTGAAGCTCTTCAGGGTGAAGGACTGCGAGATCGTGGCCTCCGGGAACACCCCGATGACCTCGCCGGAGCGCAGCGAGTCCAGTGCGTGCGCGTAGGCCGCCTCGCCCTGCCTGCGGTCCACCGGGATGTGCTTCATCCCGCGCATCAGCGGCCCGGACACCTTGTGCCGGAAGACGGAGTCCTTCGCCATGAAGCGCACCAGGCGCTTCTGCGGCAGGGCTGCCAGGCCGTTGAAGATGAAGTCCAGGTAGCTGATGTGATTGCTCACCAGGACGGCACCGCCCGAGCGCGGGATGTTCTCCGACCCCTGGCAGTCGATCTTCAGGTCCCAGGCCTTGAACAGCGTCTTGGCGAGACCGACGACGGGACGGTAGACCAGCTCTGCCATGGGCGGGGTGGGCCCTTTCTGCTCTGCTCGGGAAAGGGGGGCTCCCGGCGGGAAAGTTACGCAGCCGTAGGTTTACGGCGTCTCGCAGATCGTGCCCGAAGAACGGACAGGTAGCCAGTCCTGGTGCCCCGCGGCGGCGAGATCCTCGTCACGTCGGCCTAGCGATCCGCGACGGAGACTCCACCGGAAGGCGGGAATCTTTGCGGTCTCATGAATGCTGGTGCGGATGATGGCCGGACTGGCAAAGCGGCGGAGTGGGAGAGTGCGGGTGCGCGGGCGGGACGACGGCAGGCGGATCGGAGCGGCCGAGCTGGGCGGCGAACTGGGGGAGCGGGCCACGCTCGTGCAGTTCTCCAGCGCCTTCTGCGCGCCCTGCCGGGCCACCCGGCGTGTCCTCGGTGAGATCGCCGGAATGGTCCCCGGCGTCACCCACGTCGAGATCGACGCCGAGGCCCACCTGGAGCTCGTACGCGAGCTGGAGATCCTCAAGACGCCCACCGTGCTGGTCCTCGACGCGGACGGCCGGGTGGTGCGACGCGCCACCGGACAGCCCCGCAAGGCGGACGTGATAGCGGCCCTGGGGGAGGCGGTGTGAGGCCCCTCGGGAGCACGGTGAGGCTTCTCCCAGATCCTGGAACGAACTTGACTGTGCGCGCCACCTATCGTCAGCCTGACCCTATGCCGACCGAACTCCTTCTCTTCGGGCGGGGACACCTTCATGAAGGCGCCCTGGTCCGCACGTCGAGCGCGCGCTGTCCGCGCTGTTGAACAGCACCGGACCCTCCCCCACTCTCGGCTCCGCTCGAGCGGGGGGACCTCCATGTCCCCCCTCGCAGAAGGACAACTCCATGACGGCCTCGCCCGACCTCGGCACCTTCCAGTTCCAGCTCGCCTCGCCCGACCTGCTGCGCTCCACCTTCCGCCGGCACGCCGCCGGTGTCGCGGTGATCACCGCGCGCGGTGCCTCGGGCCCGGTCGGCTTCACCGCGACGTCCCTCACCTCCGTGTCCGCCGAACCCCCGCTGGTCTCCTTCGGTATCGGCACGGGCGCCTCCAGCTGGCCCGCCGTCGCCGAGACCGAGCACGTCGGCATCCACATACTCGGCGAGCACCAGAGCGACCTGGCCGCCACCTTCGCCCGCAGCGGCGCCGACCGCTTCGGCGCGCCCACGGCCTGGCGGGAGGGCCCGAACGGCGTACCCGTCCTGGACGACGTGCTGGCGTGGCTCGTCTGCCGGATCATCGGCCGCGTACCGGCCGGTGATCACCGCATCGTGCTCGCCGAGGTGGTCCTCGGCGACTCCACGGGCGCGGGGCGTCCCCTCCTCTACCACCAGGGCCGCTTCAACGGCCTGCGGGATTGATCACGCCGCTCCCACTCTGCGAAGCCGTCGAGTTCCGGTTACGCTGCGTTGCGAAGGTCACAGTTCAAAGCGCTTGCTTAGCGGGCATGAACTGGGTGTACTGACGAGTAATATTTCGGTCGGAGCGCGCGGACGCCCCGACCGGGATCGGCCGCTTGAGGCGCCTATGCTGCCTGCAAGAGGCAGCCCGGAAATGACGATGCAGTAGGAGAGCCGGCGTGAGCTTGAGGATCGTTGTCACTGTGAAGTACGTGCCCGACGCCACTGGCGACCGGCACTTCGCCGATGACCTGACCGTCGACCGCGACGACGTGGACGGTCTGCTCTCCGAACTGGACGAGTACGCGGTCGAGCAGGCGCTGCAGATCTCCGAGAACTCGGACGACGACGTCGAGGTCACCGTCCTGACGGTCGGCCCCGAGGACGCCAAGGACGCGCTGCGCAAGGCGCTGTCCATGGGGGCCGACAAGGCCATCCACGTCGAGGACGACGACCTGCACGGCACCGACGCCATCGGCACCTCCCTGGTGCTGGCCAAGGCGATCGAGAAGGCCGGCTACGACCTGGTGATCTCCGGCATGGCCTCCACCGACGGCACCGCCGGTATCGTCCCGGCCCTGGTGGCCGAGCGTCTGGGCGTCCCGCAGGTCACCCTGCTCTCCGAGGTCTCCGTCGAGGACGGCACGGTCAAGGGCCGCCGCGACGGCGACGCCGCGAGCGAGCAGCTGGAGGCCTCCCTGCCGGCCGTCGTCTCCGTCACGGACCAGTCGGGCGAGGCGCGTTACCCGTCCTTCAAGGGCATCATGGCGGCCAAGAAGAAGCCGGTGGAGTCCTGGGACCTGTCCGACCTGGACATCGACGCCGAGGAGGTCGGCCTCGACGGCGCCTGGACCAAGGTCGAGACCGCGGCCGAGCGTCCGGCCCGCACGGCCGGCACCATCGTCAAGGACGAGGGCGAGGGCGGCAAGCAGCTCGCTGAGTTCCTCGCGAGCCAGAAGTTCATCTAAGGCTCGACAGCCTGACCGCCCCTCAGACTTCGTAATCCGCAAGGAGATCCATTCCCATGGCTGAAGTTCTCGTCTACGTCGACCACGTGGACGGTGCCGTCCGCAAGCCCACGCTGGAGCTGCTGACCCTCGCCCGCCGCATCGGCGAGCCCGTCGCCGTCGCGCTGGGCAACGGCGCGGCCGACACCGCCGCCGCGCTCGCCGAGCACGGCGCGGTGAAGGTGCTCACGCACGAGGCGTCCGAGTACGCCGACTACCTGGTCGTCCCGAAGGTGGACGCCCTGCAGGCCGCCTACGAGGCCGTCTCCCCGGCCGCCGTGCTGGTCCCGTCCTCCGCCGAGGGCAAGGAGATCGCCGCCCGCCTGGCGCTGCGCATCGGCTCCGGCATCATCACCGACGCCGTCGACCTGGAGGCCGGCGACGAGGGCCCGGTGGCCACCCAGTCGGTGTTCGCCGCGTCCTACACCACCAAGTCCCGTGTCATCAAGGGCACCCCGGTCATCACGGTCAAGCCGAACTCGGCCGCCGTCGAGGCCGCCCCGGCCGCCGGCGCCGTCGAGGCCCTGGCCGTGTCCTTCTCCGACAAGGCCACCGGCACCAAGGTCACCGGCCGTACCGCCCGTGAGTCGACGGGCCGTCCGGAGCTGACCGAGGCCGCGATCGTGGTCTCCGGTGGCCGTGGCGTCAACGGTGCGGAGAACTTCCCGATCATCGAGGCGCTCGCCGACCAGCTCGGTGCGGCCGTCGGTGCCTCGCGTGCCGCGGTGGACGCCGGCTGGTACCCGCACACCAACCAGGTCGGCCAGACCGGTAAGTCGGTCTCGCCGCAGCTGTACATCGCCAACGGCATCTCCGGCGCGATCCAGCACCGTGCCGGTATGCAGACCTCGAAGACGATCGTGGCCGTCAACAAGGACCCCGAGGCCCCGATCTTCGACCTGGTCGACTACGGCGTCGTCGGCGACCTCTTCGACGTCGTCCCGCAGCTCACCGAGGAGATCAAGACCCGCAAGGGCTGATCGCCGCCAGGCTGTACGAGGCCCCCGTGACCGCGCGCCGGTCACGGGGGCCTCTGCTCATCCCAGGGTGACCCAGGCCCGCACGGGCAGGTGGTCGCTCGGGAACCGGCCGTTCCTGGAGAAGGTGTCGATCGACGACCGCCAAGTCGTGACCCCGGGCGTGGACAGGATCCAGTCGATGCGGTCGCCGTTCGGGACGAGCGGCCTGTAGCCGTGGAACGTGCCGTACAGCGCGCTGCGCTCGGCGGCGGTCTCCCAGGTGTCGACGAGACCGGCGCCGAGCATCGTGCCGTAGACCGGGTTCCTGTGCGCGGCGACGTTGAAGTCGCCGGTCACCACGACCGGCAGGGAGCGGTCGAGGCCGGCGATCCGCTGGGCCATGAGGGCGGCGCTGTGTTCGCGCGCGGACTGGCGCGCGTGATCGAAGTGGGTGTTCAGGACGTAGAACTCCCGTCCGCCGTCGTGCAGGTCGTGGAAGCGGACCCAGGTGACGATGCGGGGGAACGCGGCTTTCCAGGTGTTCGAGCCGATCACTTCGGGGGTGTCGGAGAGCCAGAACGTGTAGTGCTCGACCGGGGACAGGCGCCGGGTGTCGTAGAAGATAGCCGCGTACTCGCTGCGGCTGCCGCCCCCGCGGCCGGTCCCGATCCAGTCGTAGTGCGGTCCCAGGTCGGCGTCGATGTCGCGCAGCTGCTGGTAGAGGCCTTCCTGGGTGCCGATGACATGCGAGTCCTCGCGGCGCAGCAGTGCGCTCATCACCGGTCTGCGCACGGTCCAGCTGTTGGGCTCGGTGGTGCTCGCGAAACGCAGGTTGAAGGACATGACGCCCAGGGGGCGGGCCCGGTGCTCCTCGGCCGAGGCGGACGGGGCGGGCAGTGCTGTACTGGGAGTGGTGACGGCTGCGGCCAGTGCGGCCTTGAGGCCCCGACGGCGCGTGACTCGGCTGCGGTTCGGCACGGAGGCTCCTTCGGTGGAACAGCCGGACGAGTCGTGCGAGGGAAAGTGTGGCACCGCGCCCTGAAGGGAGGGACGTGAACAGGGCAAGGTGTCGGAGTGGCGTCCCATGGACATGGTGTTGACCATCTCGAAGGTCCCCGGATAACTTCATTCTACGGATTGTTGATTCCGTAGAGCGGAAATATGGAGGGTGTGGGATGGGTCAGCAGGAGAAGGTGGCGACGAGCCTCGCGGGCACCGTCAGCGAGGCGATCAGTGCCTCCCTCGCGCCGGTCGACGCGGAACTGGAGCGCCGCTACCCCGGAGACCCCGGCACCCGGCAGCCCGTCCACACCGTGTACGTCCCCGGTGACGCCTTCGCCGCCGACACCATCCGCTCCTGGGGCGACCAGGCCCTCGCCGCCCTCGACGAGCACGCCCCGGACGCGGCCTCGTTCGCGGCCGTCCTCGGCCTGTCCGACGACCTCGCCGAGCCCGTCCACTCCCGCGTCCGCGCCAAGCTGGAGCGCGAGCCGATCGAGGACCTGCGCGTCGACTTCGAGGACGGCTACGGCCCCCGCCCGGACGCCGAGGAGGACGAGACGGCCGCCCGCGCCGCCCGTCTGATCGCCGAGGCCTGCAAGAACGGCACTGCGGCCCCGTACATGGGCATCCGCATGAAGTGCATGGAGGCCGCGGTACGCGACCGGGGCATCCGCACCCTCGACGTCTTCCTCACCGCCCTGATCGAGGCCGGCGGCCTGCCCGAGGGACTGGTGCTGACCCTGCCGAAGGTGACGTACGCCGAGCAGGTCAGCGCGTTCGTACGCCTCCTGGAGGCCTTCGAGAAGGTGCACGGCCTGGAGTCCGGGCGGCTCGGCTTCGAGATCCAGATCGAGACCAGCCAGTCCATCCTGGCCACCGACGGCACCGCGACCGTCGCCCGCATGATCCAGGCCGCCGAGGGCCGCGCCACCGGCCTGCACTACGGCACCTTCGACTACAGCGCCTGCCTCGGCGTCTCCGCCGCCTACCAGGCCAGCGACCACCCCGCCGCCGACCACGCCAAGGCGATCATGCAGGTCGCCGCGGCGGGCACCGGCGTGCGCGTCTCGGACGGCTCCACCAACGTGCTGCCGGTCGGCCCGACGGCGAAGGTCCACGACGCCTGGCGCCTGCACTACGGCCTGACGCGGCGGGCGCTGGCCCGCGCCTACTACCAGGGCTGGGACATGCACCCCGGCCACATCCCGACCCGCTACGCCGCCGTCTTCGCCTTCTACCGCGAGGGCTTCGAGCAGGCGGCCGCACGGCTCGCCCGCTACGCCAACCGCGCCGGCGGCGACGTCATGGACGAGCCCGCCACCGCCAAGGCCCTCAGCGGCTACCTGCTGCGCGGCCTGGACTGCGGCGCCCTCGACATCGCCGAGGTCGCCCGCCTCAGCGGCCTGACCCGGGCCGACCTGGAGGGCTTCGCGGCGCCCCGGCGCGGAAACCTGACGGCCTCGGCGAAGTAGCGTCCAGCGACAGGACGAGAGCCGCCCCGGTGCCCGCAGAGAAGGGCGACGGGGCGGCCGCGCGTCCGGGCAGCGGCCCAGGCGGCGCGCGACCCTGGCCGGGTCCGCAGGCGGTTGACCGGATGAACATCCGGGCGACATCGTTCCCGCGACCCCGCGCTCGACGGCACGACGCGATCAGACGCTGATCACGCGGCACATTCCCCCCTGGCCATGGCCACGCCGCCCGCAGACGGCGGGTCCGACCATGACGAACCCTGGGCGGTGCGCACCGCCGTGCTGCGCGCCGATGCCACGAGGACGCGGACGGCGCCGTCTACTGGGACGGGCACGACCCGAAGAAGCCCGAGGACACGGTGTCCCTGCACTCCCGCGGGAGATCGGCCACAACCTGGGCGTGCGGCACGACCGGAAGACCGTGGCGAATACCGGAAGACCGTGGCGAACAACGGGGAGACGCCGCCGGGACCGAACGACACCGACTTCGGCTGGATCACATCCGACGACAAGACGATCGACGGCAAGGCCCTCGGCGACGCGAAGAACAACAACGGCGGCGTCGCCCAGGCGGTGGGCATCGCCCGAGCAGCCGTCGGCCGCACGCGACATGGCCGACGGCCGCGGCGGGAGCTGCCCGTCACGCACCGGGCCGAGGGCGCCGACGGCGACCCCCGGCGCCGGGCGCGGCCTGCCGCCGGCCGTGTGCGTACGGCTCCAGCCCCGACTCCGTCACCCACGCGTGCTCCGCGAACAGCCGGGTGCCCCGCGCGCACAGCGTGGCGTCGCCGCGGGCCCGCGTGCAGAACTCCTCCGGTGTGCCCCCGAACCACTCGCGCAACAGGGCTGACGCCACGAGGAGTTGGGTGAGCAGCGGGCGCTGCCCGGGATGCCGGCGGGGCACGCCTGTGCCGTCGTGCAGCACGCCGTGCCGGTTGACGTAGGCGTACGCGCCGGTCAGCGCCGAGCCGTCCGGCAGCTCGATCCGCACGTCCGGTGCGGGCAGCCAGGCCCGCCAGAAGTTCGGCTCGCTGGCATCGATCACCGCCAGTTGCCGCGGATCCAGCCAGATGACGAACAACTTCCGTAAGCAGCGAGGGGACTTGACGGGAGAGGCGGACACGTATCCCAGCGGGCTCACATGGGCGGAGACGCCCACGTCGATGCCGGTCACCCGCGCCTGCACCATCGGGATGGCCGAGTCGATCCCGGACTCGTCCATCTTGTGGCGCAGCTGGCCCGGGCAGGCGTTGGAGCCGACGGCGAGGACCGGCGTCCGGTCCCCGTGCACCAGCCGGTCCAGCGGCAGCATCCGGTCACCGTGCAACAGCCCGGAGTCGGCGGGCCAGGCGCCCGGATAGGTCAGCGGATGGTCACGGGGTGCCTCCAGGAGGCCGAGTTCCGCCAGGGTGCGGCCGACGTCACCGGTCACGGGCGGCTCAGTCCGCGGGCGGCAGCTCGCCCGAGCCGCGAGCGACGAGCCGGGTCGGCAGCTCGATGCGCTCGGGCGCGACGTGGGTGCCGTCCAGCTGACGGAAGAGGCGCTCGGCGGCGGTCCGGCCGAGGGCGGCCGCGTCCTGGGCGACCACCGTGACGCCCGGCTGGAGCAGATCGGCCAGCTCGATGTCGTCGAAGCCGACGAGGGCGACCGGGCGGGGCTGCTCGGCGAGAACGCGGATCACGGTGACCGTCACCCGGTTGTTGCCCGCGAAGATCGCGGTGACGGGGGAGGGGCCCGAGAGCATCTCCTCGGCCGCCCGGCGCACCCGCACCGGATCCGTCGCCCCGAGCGACATCCACCGCTCCTCGACCGGTATCCCGGCGTCCTCCATGGCGGCCCGGTAGCCGCGAAGACGCTCGGCCGCGGTGTGGATGCGGGGCATGTCGCCGATGAACCCGATCCGACGGTGACCGTGCGCGATGAGGTGGGCGACGCCGTCGCGGGCACCGCCGTAGTTGTCGGACAGCACGACGTCGGCGTCGATCTTCCCGGCGGGGCGGTCCACGAACACGGTGGCCACGCCCGCCCGGATCTCCGGCTCCAGGTAGCGGTGGTCGTCCCCGGCCGGGATCACCACCAGGCCGTCCACCCGCCGGGCGCACAGGGCCAGCGCCAGTTCCTGCTCCCGCTCCGGGTCCTCGGCGCTGGAGCCGTTGATCAGCAGGGCGCCGTGGGCTCGGGCCACCTCCTCGACCGCGCGGCTCAGCGGGCCGTAGAACGGGTCCGCGAGGTCCTCCAGGACCAGGCCGATGCTGGCCGTGCGGCCCTTGCGCAGGACGCGTGCGCTGTCGTTGCGGCGGAAGCCGAGCGCGTCGATCGCCTCCTGGACGCGGCGCTCGGTGTCCGGGGTGACGCCGGGCTCGCCGTTGACCACGCGGGACACCGTCTTAAGGCCCACCCCGGCGCGCGCGGCCACGTCCTTCATCGTGGGACGGTTGCCGTAACGCGACCCGGAGTGGCGGTCTGCGGGGCGGTCTGCGCGGCGGCTGGTCTCGGGCACGATGCGGCGTCCTGTCCTGTCGTCCGGGTTTTCCACGGGGGTGCTGCGTAGATCCGTGGTTTGTATGAGGATGTGGCGTCGAGCATAGAGCCTGGACAACGTTGTCAGATGCGCGAGAGACTGTCCATCGCTGTCTCCGGCCTGCGCCCCCACCGCTGGACCGGCCTGCCATTTTCTGGTTTTTCAAGGTTCAACGGGGAGATCTGACACTGATGTACACCGACCTCGTGACGGCCCTGGACATCGGCGGCACCAAGATCGCCGGCGCGCTGGTGGACGGTCACGGACGGATCCAGGCGCGCGCACAGCGCGCTACGCCCGCGCAGCAGGACGGCGAAACGGTCATGCGGGCCGTCGAGGAGGTGCTGGGTGACCTCGCCGGGTCGCCCCTGTGGGGACGCGCCGGCTCGATAGGCATCGGCAGCGCGGGCCCGGTGGACGCCTCGGCGGGCACCGTCAGTCCCGTGAACGTGCCGGGCTGGCGTGACTTCCCGCTGGTCGAGCGGGTGCGCGCGGCGACCGGGGGGCTTCCGGTCGAGCTGATCGGCGACGGGGTGGCGATCACCGCGGCCGAGCACTGGCAGGGCGCCGCCCGCGGCCACGACAACGCGCTGTGCATGGTGGTCTCCACCGGCGTCGGCGGCGGCCTGGTCCTCGGCGGGCAACTGCATCCCGGCCCGACCGGCAACGCCGGGCACATCGGGCACATCAGCGTCGATCTGGACGGCGACCCGTGCCCGTGCGGCTCGCGCGGCTGCGTCGAGCGGATCGCCAGCGGCCCCAACATCGCCCGCCGCGCCCTGGAGCAGGGCTGGCGGCCGGGCCCGGACGGCGACACCTCCGCCGCGGCGGTGGCGGCCGCCGCCCGGCAGGGCGACCCGGTCGCCGTGGCCTCCTTCGAGCGGGCCGCCCAGGCCCTGGCCGCCGGGATCGCGGCCACCGCGACCCTGGTGGAGATCGACATCGCGGTGATCGGCGGGGGCGTCGGCAAGGCCGGCGACATCCTCCTCACCCCCCTGCGCAAGGCTCTCGCCGACTACGCGACCCTCTCCTTCGTCCAGCGGCTTACGGTGACGCCCGCGCAGATGGGTACGGATGCGGGCCTGGTCGGTGCCGCCGCGGCTGCGTTGGCTCTTGGGCCGGATGCGTCTGTGGCGGGGGTTTGAGGGCGGTTTGGTGGCTGAGGGGCGCGTCGGTGCGGGTGGGTGCGGTTGCGGGGCTGGCGGGTGTCGCTGGCTGCGTCGGCTTGTAGGCCGGACGCGACTGTCGGGGGTTTGAGGGCGGCACGGCGCCTGGCGGTCACGCCCCGTAGGTGGGCATGGACGCGGACCTGGTCGGCGCCGCCGCGGCCGCGCAGGCTCGTGGGCCGGATGCGACCGCGGCTTGGATCTGAGGTCGGCTCGGCGACTGAGCCCGGCGTCCGTGTTCGGAGCCATGGCCAGCAGCTGAGGCCGGCGTCCGTGTCCGGAGCCGCGGTCAGCAGCTCAGCCGGGCATCTGCCCAGTCCGCGTGGTCCGAGTCGATGCCGTCACCGCCGTCGGTGACGACGAGGCGGACGACCTGGGCGCCGGTGACGTCGGCGGTGAGCGGCTGGGCGGGCTGCGTGTTGGTCAGTACGCCGGTCGAAGCGGCCTTGGTGCCGTCCGCCCAGATCTCGAAGGCGACGGTGCCCTTCGTGCCCTTCTCGTCGTCCACGCCGACGTCCGCGGTGACCTTCTCGCAGGCCTTGCCGGTGTAGAAGGAGACCTCGCTCTCGGCGTGGACGCCGAGCCCCTTGGCGTACGCGACACCGTCCAGGGTGATGGGGTGACCGTCGCCCGCGGCGCTCTCCCCGTTGCTGGTGTCGCGCTCGACCGGCCCCCAGCCGCTGGTCGCCGACAGCCAGGGCAGATCGCTGAGGTACGACGTCCCGGTGGGCGGCGGCAGCACGACAGACGCGGTCAGCGGGAGGGTGCTGGTGACCTTCTCTCCGGTGGGCGAGCGGTAACTCGCCTTGAGGGTGAGGCCGTAGGAACCGGTCGGTGTCCCCGCGGGCGCGGTCACCCGCCATCCCGTGCGCAGCGACTTGCCCGTGGCGAGGGCGGCGGCCGTGGTCGCCGAGGTGGCGCGTACGGTCCAACCGCCCGGGCCGGTCAGTGAGACCGACACCCGGCGCGCGGATGTCCGGCCGAGGTCGGTGACGGCGGTGGTCAGCGTGGCCGGTGTGCCCGCCTCCACGAACGGGTCTCCGTCCAGGCCGAGTTCCACGGCGGGCGGGTTGGCGGCCCAGTCGGGGTCGGCCGCCACCCGCAGCAGGACCGTGCCGTGGGCCGGGACGGTGGCCGCGAGGGTGCCCACGGTGTTGTAGCTGCGGTGCTGCCACAGGTCGCGCAGGGTGTAGGCGGGGGCGTCGGGCAGGCCGACGGCGGCCGCGGTGGTGGCGATCCGCTGGGCGGAGCCGGACTCGTTGAACAGAGCGACCGCCCGGCTGCCGTCCTTCATCTCCTTGGCGATCACCCAGCGTCCGCCCGTGGAGGAGACGACCGTGCCCTGCTTGCCCAGCGGGTCCTGGTCGACGGCGATGACCTCCTTGTTGTCCAGGATGCCGAAGGTCGATGGCGAGGCCTTGCGCAGGTCGGTGCCGATGAGCAGGGGTGCGGCCATGACGGACCAGAGGGAGAAGTGCGAGCGGTACTCGGTGTCCGTCATTCCGCCGTTGCCGACCTCCAGCATGTCGGGATCGTTCCAGTGGCCGGGCCCGGCGTACGGCGCGAGCGGCAGGTTCTGCTTGAGGATCGACACCATCGAACCCCAGCTGTCGCTGATGTCACCGGTGGTCCGCCACAGGTGGCCGACGTCCGACGCCCACTCCCAGGGCTTGTTCTCGCCCCATTCGCAGATGCTGTAGACGATGGGCCGGCCGGTGGCCTTGAGGGCGTCACGCATGGTCCGGTAGCGCAGCTTGGCGTCGACGCCCAGGTTGTTGCAGTTGTCGTACTTGAGGTAGTCGACGCCCCAGTCGGCGAACTGCCGCGCGTCGCTGTACTCGTGGCCGAGCGCACCCGGAAAGCCCGCGCTGTTGCAGGTCTTGATGCCGGCGCTGGTGTAGATGCCGAGCTTGAGTCCCTTGCCGTGGACGTAGTCGGCGACGGCCTTGATCCCGTTCGGGAAGCGGGCCGGGTCCGGCACCAGCTTGCCGTTGGC
Source organism: Streptomyces sp. NPDC001450 (assembly GCF_053597295.1). Taxonomy (NCBI): domain Bacteria; kingdom Bacillati; phylum Actinomycetota; class Actinomycetes; order Kitasatosporales; family Streptomycetaceae; genus Streptomyces; species Streptomyces sp. NPDC001450. Next base: position 53,285 of record NZ_JBSFHY010000006.1, on the reverse strand, counting down.
GTCCCGGTTCGGCAGGGCCCAGCAGTCGTCGAGGTTCACGTACCGGTAGCCCGCGTCCTTCAGGCCCTTGTCCACGAAGAGGTCCGCGATCCCCTTGACCATGGCCTCGTTGAAGTCGGCACGGCAGTGCGTGGAGTTCCAGTTGTTGAAGCCCATGGGCGGGGTGAGGGCGAGGCCGTCGGCCAGGGAGGGTGCGGCGACGGGGTGCCGGGCGGGGGCCGCGACGGCGGGGGTGGCCAGGCCCGCCGTGCACAGCAGCCCTGCGGTGAGCGCTCCGGCCACTCTTCGGCGGGTGGTGCGGGTGTGAGGGTGACGCATCGTTGACGTTCCTCCGACTCGCGCAAGGTGGAATGACGGCATGTACGTGTCATCGGTGCGCGCTTACGGTAGGACGTGTCGGACTGTGTTGGAAGAGGTGCGCCGAAGTTGTTCGATACTCCGTCACCCCCCTTGACTGCAGGGCATTTTGAGGGATGGTGGAGAGGTCGGACGTTCGGTTCTGTTGGTTCGCCCGGCCTTCCGCGGCGTCACCGGAACTCGTGCACGACCTCGATCCGGCCCACGATGTGGGCGTTGAACTCGTCCAGCTCCTCGGCGGGCACCCACAGCTCCAGGATCGTCTCGCCGCCGGCCTGTCGGACGGGATGGCGGCCGAGGAACTCCGTGTCGACCTCGAAGCGCGTGACGAACCCGGCGCCGTCGTGCTTGACGTTCCAGTCCCGGGCGATCCTGATCGCGTAGTCCTCGTTGAGAACCGGGTAGAAGATCGGCTGCTCGGGCAGCCGCGGCGGCCAGGCCCTCCAGGCCAGCTCCCGGACCAGATCCAGCTCCTTGGGGCCGGTGGGGCGCCAGAGGGTGGTCGTCGGGCGGGGGCTGGTCATGGCCGTCGTTCTCCTGGTCGTGGTCCGCCTGCCTCCGGCGGGCCGGGACACGGACGATACCGGCGCAGTGATCACCGCGGCCACGGGTTTCCGCCGGGACCGCCGCTCCCGGCCCCTTGGCGCATGGGGTTCACCGGCTTCGTGACCTTGCCGGGGCTGGTGTTCCGGGACGACGAGGAGGACCGGTCGCAGCCGCGCCGGAGCACCGTCGATCCACGCAACGGATTCGCCGTGATTTGCGTGACCCCCGGGCGGTTGAGTAGTTGTTCCAGGTCATGAAGAAGCGCAGCATGCTCGCCCTCGCCACTCTCGCCACCGGATTCGTCGTGGCCGCCGTCACCCCCTCGCACGCCACGGACAAGGGACCGCTCGGTGACCTCAACGTCTCCGGCACCCTCGACCACGTGGACCACATCGTCAGCCAGGACAGCTTCGCCGTGGACGACCACGCGCAAGGGCAGGAGTAGCCCGGCCCGGTGCCCGGACCCTGTGCCGGTGTCCCGACGCGAGGGGCACCGGCACGCGCGTGTGCGCGCCCTCAACTGGATGTGGTTTCCGTGGCAGGGTGGAGCGGGCAAGCCACAGGGGGCCAACAGAAGAGGGGGAGTCCGTGACCGTCGTCTGGATCAACGGCGCGTTCGGTGCGGGGAAGACCACCACCGCACGGGAACTGATCGAACTGATCCCGAACAGCGCGCTCTTCGACCCCGAGGTCATCGGTGGAGCGCTCTCGCACCTGCTGCCGCCCAAGCGCCTCTCCGAGGTCGGCGACTTCCAGGACCTGCCGATCTGGCGCCGGCTCGTGATCGACACGGCGGCCGCGATGCTCGCCGAGCTGGGCGGGACCCTGGTGGTCCCGATGACCCTGCTGCGCCAGGAGTACCGCGACGAGATCTTCGGCGGCCTCGCCGCCCGCCGGATCCCCGTACGCCATCTGCTCCTCGCCCCGGCGGAAACGATCCTGCGCGAGCGGATAGCCGGGCGGGAGATCCCGCCGGACCTGCCCGACGGCGAGATACGGCAGCGGCAGTGGGCGTACGACCACATCGAGCCCTACCGGGCCGCCCTCGCCGCCTGGCTCACCGCCGACGCCCACCTCGTGGACACCAGCACCCTCACCCCGTACGAGACCGCCGTGCGCATCGCCGATGCCGTCGGCAGCGGCGCCGTACCCCCCTGTGACATCGTGCAGACCCCCGAACCCACCGCCGAGACCCTCGCCGCCGGAGTGCTCCTCTTCGACGAGCAGGACCGGGTGCTGCTCGTCGACCCCACCTACAAGCCCGGCTGGGAGTTCCCCGGGGGGGTCGTCGAGCGTGGTGAGGCCCCCGCCCGCGCCGGCATGCGCGAGGTCGCCGAGGAGACCGGCATACGGCTGCGCGAGGTGCCCCGGCTGCTCGTCGTGGACTGGGAGCGGCCCGTGCCCCCCGGCTTCGGCGGGCTGCGCCTGCTCTTCGACGGCGGCCGGCTGGACTCCGCCGCGGCGGCCCGGGTGCTGCTGCCGGGGCCGGAGCTGCGCGCCTGGCGCTTCGCGACCGAACAGGAGGCCGCCGACATGCTGCCGCCGGTCCGCTACGAACGGCTGCGCTGGGCGCTGCGGGCCCGTGAGCGCGGCGACGCGCTCTATCTGGAGGCCGGCGTGCCGGTCGCCGGACAGGCCGCCTGACCCGCGCGCCGAGCGGCTGCCGCTTCCGCACCCGCTGCCGCACCGCTGCCCCAAGATCGCCGGCCGGCTCACCGAGAGCGAGCGCACGGCCTGTGTGGCGGAGGTGCCGGCCCTCGCCGACCGGGGTGGCGGGAACCCGGTGGCCTGCCACTACGCCGAGAGCATCGAATTGTTGTAGGCGCGGCGCAGCTCCGCGTCCGGGTACGGGGTCAGCCGGCTCTCCCGCACGAGTGGCCGGCTGAAGTCGCCCATGGCGGCGGCGACGGGCGCGTACCGGGTCAGCAGCTCGGCGGCGGCGCGGGGGATGCCCTCGGGCCGGGCACCGGCGGCCAGCGCCCGGATGTACTCCTCGCGCTCCTCCCGGCCGTACCCGTACAGCGCGGTGACGAGCCAGATCACCAGGTGGTAGGCGGTGTAGACGCGGTCGTAGTGCCGGTGCCGGGCGAGGAACTCCCGCTCGTCGGCGTCCAGTTGGAACGAGGAGCCGAGCGAGAGGCCGAAGTCGGTGAGGTACAGCCTGCGGCCGTCGGTCAGGATGTTGCGGAAGTGGGCGTCGAAGTGCAGGAGCCGGTACGACTCCAGCGCGTCGGTCAGCTCCGTCAGACCCTCCGCCACCCAGGTGCACGCCGAATCGGCGCGGTCCGTGCGCAGTTCGGCGTCCAGCCAGTCGTGCAGGGTGTGCGGGACGTGCTCCAGGAAAAGGGTCAGGCTCGCGGAGGCCGTCCGCATTGCCTCGAGGCGCTCCCGCACGCCCGCGCCCCAGTAGGCCACGGCGCGCTCCACGTCGGCGAGTTCGCCGGGAAGGGACTGGGGTTCGTCGGGCAGGACCCGCCAGTGGTGCAGCAGCGGGAAGCCCGGGAAGCCTCCGGCCAGCGCCCCCTCCGTGGTCAGCATGTGCGCGGCCAGTTCCCGCCAGGCGGTGTATCCCGGGCTGCCGATGCCGTAGTGGCAGTACGGCGGCAGGCCGAACAGGTTGGCTGTCGACCGTTCGTTCCCGGGCAGCCGTTCCAGGTCCGTCAGCGGTACCCGCTTGACGAACACCGGCCGGCCGTCGACCAGGAGGCGTACGGCTCTGCCGCCGATGCCCGTGCCGAGCGGCTCGCCCGCCGTGACCAGCTCAACCAGCTCCCGGTCGTCCAGCGGGGCGAGGGAACGGGCGATGCGGGTGTGCGCGGCGAGGCGTTCGGCGGAGGTCATGCCCCCATGATCAGCCGGTGGGCGGGTGGCTGTCCGCCGCTCTCCGAAGTGCGGCCGAAGCCCTGCCCACCACCGGGTCACCGTGCCCGAAGCAGGCCACGTCCGCGTCGAGGGCGGCCAACCGACCGAGAGAGCGACGGAGTTGGGACCCGTCGAGGTTGAACACGCCCGGCATCACCGCCCCGTCGACCGGCGAGGCCGCCACCGTGTCACCCGCGAACAGCACGCCCTCGTCGGGAAGGAACAGCGCGATGCTGCCGTCCGTGTGCCCCGGCACATGGACCACCCGCGCACCGCCGCCGAAGTCGAGCACGTCACCGTCGGACACGGGAGTGACGCTCCGCGGGCGCACGGGCTCGCCCTGGGGAAGGTGCCGGGACACCTCCGCGTGGACCGGCAGCTCCCAGCCCTCGAACCGCGGCGGCGGGCCCGGGAGTTCACCCCGGACGAACGGTGCGTCCAGGTCGTGGGCCAGTACCTCGGCGCCGCTGAGCGCGGTGAACTCGCCCGCTCCGCCCGCGTGGTCCTCGTGGAAATGGGTCAGCACGATCCGTCGTACGTCCCCGGGGGCGCGGCCCAGCGCGGTGAGCGCGTCGGCGATCGCGGGGCCCGCGCCGATCGCCCCCGTGTCGATCAGCGTGGACTCCGCGCCGTCGTGCCAGAGGTAGGCCTGGCCGACCGGGAAGCGCAGGAGGTGGAGGCGGGGGAGCAGTTCGATGACGTCCATGTGCCGACGCTAGGCAGCGCCCCCGCCGTCGGGCGAGGGCGCTCTGCCGTCGGCAGAAGCAGGCCCTGTTGTCGAGTTCCCGCGCCGGCGGCGTCTGGCACGCACTCCGCCACGCTCGGCTTCGCTCGCGCGGGGACCCCCATGCCGAGTTGCCGAACCGCCCAGGTGGCTCTTCCCCCACTCTCGACTTCGCTTCGAGCGGGGGCACCCCCATCGAGGGCGCTCCGGCGCCTTGCGATCGCACGCTCCCCCACGCTCGCGCGGGGGCACCCATCGCCGCCGCCGGGCCCGCCCTGCGGGCGGACGACGGGAATCTGACGACAGAGCCTAGCCCGCCGCGTAGTTGCGCAGGAACAGCGCCTCGGCGACCGACAGCCGCTCCAGTTCCTCGGGGGACACGCTCTCGTTGACCGCGTGGATCTGTGCCTCCGGCTCGCTCAGGCCGATCAGCAGGATCTCCGCCTCGGGGTAGAGGTAGGCGAGGGTGTTGCACAGCGGGATGGTGCCGCCCTGGCCGGCGTACTGCATGGTCTCGCCCGGGTAGGAGACCGCCATGGCGTCGGCCATGGCTCGGTAGGCCGGGCTGGAGGGGTCGGCGCGGAACGGCTGGCCCTGGCCGATCTGCTCGGTGCTCACCCGGGCGCCCCACGGCGTGTGGGCCTCGATGTGGGCCTGGAGCAGCTTGGTGGCCTCGGCGGAGTCGACGCCCGGCGGCACCCGCAGGCTGATCAGGGCGCGGGCGCTCGACTGCACCGACGGGGTGGCGCCCACCACCGGCGGGCAGTCGATGCCGAGGACGGTGACGGCCGGGCGGGCCCAGATGCGGTCGGCGACCGAGCCGTCACCGATCAGACCGACCCCGTCCAGCACCTTGGCGTCCTTGCGGAACTGCTCCTCGGTGTACTCGAGACCGCCCCACTGCGCCGCGGCGTCGAGGCCGTCGATGGTGGTCGAGCCGTCCTCGGCCCGCAGCGAGTCCAGGACGCGGATCAGGGCGCCCAGCGCGTCCGGGGCGGCGCCGCCGAACTGGCCCGAGTGCAGGTTGCCGGCGAGGGTGTCGATCTGGACCCGCACCAGCGTCATGCCGCGCAGGGTGGTGGTCACCGTCGGCAGGCCCACGCGGAAGTTGCCCGCGTCGCCGATGACGATCGCGTCCGCCTTCAGCAGCTCGGGGTGCTGCTCGGCGTACCGCTCCAGGCCGCCCGTGCCCTGCTCCTCGGAGCCCTCGACGATCACCTTCACGTGCACGGGGATGCCGCCGTTCGCCTTCAGGGCGCGCAGCGCGAGCAGGTGCATGATCGCACCGCCCTTGCAGTCGGCGCTCCCGCGGCCGTACCAGCGGCCGTCCCGCTCGGTCAGCTCGAACGGCGGGGTATCCCAGCCGGCCTCGTCCAGCGGCGGCTGCACGTCGTAGTGCGCGTAGAGCAGAACCGTTTTGGCGCCCTCGGGCCCCGGCAGGTAGCCGTACACCGACTGCGTGCCGTCCGGGGTGTCGAGGACGGCCACGTCCACGAAGTCCTCGGCGCGCAGCGCGTCGGCGATCCAGTTCGCGGCGCCCTCGCTCTCGCTCTTCGGGAACTGCGCGAAGTCCGCCACCGACTTGAAGGCGACCAGTTCGGTCAGTTCCGCCTTCGCCCGGGGCAGCAGCGAGGCGACGGTTTCGGCGACCGGATTCGACGACATGGGCACGCTCCTCGTGGGTGCGACGTTGTACGGCTGGATAGACCGATCCTCCCACAGTGGCCTGCGACGACGGTCGCCGTAGGATGCGGGGGACAGGTGCGGCAGCGGCTTGATCGGAGCAGTAGACCATCGTGAGCGGCGAGAACTCTTCGGCGGACGACGTGCAGCGGGTGTGGGACGTCGTCGTGGTGGGCGCGGGACCCGCGGGGGCCTCGGCCGCCTACGCGGCAGCGGTCGCGGGGCGGCGCGTGCTGTTGCTGGAGAAGGCCGAGCTGCCGCGTTACAAGACCTGCGGCGGCGGCATCATCGGCCCCTCGCGCGACGCGCTGCCGCCCGGCTTCGAGCTGCCCTTCCAGGACCGTGTGCACGCGGTGACGTTCTCGAACAACGGGCGCTTCACCCGCACCCGCCGCTCCAAGCAGATGCTGTTCGGGCTGATCAACCGGCCCGAGTTCGACCAGCAGCTGGTCGAGCACGCCCAGAAGGCGGGCGCCGAACTGCGGACGGGCGTGACGGTGCAGCGCGTCGAGCAGCACGGCTCCGCGGTGCCGGACCGGCGGACGGTCGCCGTGGTGCTCCAGGGCGGGGAGACGGTCCTGGCCCGCGCGGTCGTCGGCGCCGACGGCAGCGCCAGCCGCATAGGGGCGCACGTCGGGGTGAAGCTGGACCAGGTCGACCTCGGCCTGGAGGCGGAGATCCCGGTCCCGGAGACGGTCGCCGAGGACTGGAAGGGGCGGGTGCTCATCGACTGGGGCCCCATGCCGGGCAGTTACGGCTGGGTCTTCCCGAAGGGCGACACCCTGACGGTCGGTGTGATCTCGGCGCGCGGCGAAGGCGCCGCCACCAAGCGGTACTTGGAGGACTTCGTCGCCCGGCTCGGGCTGGCCGGCTTCGAGCCGAGCATCTCCTCCGGGCATCTGACGCGCTGCCGTGCCGACGACTCGCCGCTCTCCCGCGGCCGGGTGCTGGTCTGCGGGGACGCGGCGGGCCTGCTGGAGCCGTGGACCCGCGAGGGCATCTCCTTCGCGCTGCGCTCGGGCCGGCTGGCGGGGGAGTGGGCGGTCCGGATCGCCGAGGCGCACGACGCCGTCGACACCCGTCGCCAGGCCCTGAACTACGCGTTCGCGATCAAGGCCGGGCTCGGCGTGGAGATGAGTGTCGGCAAGCGCATGCTGGCCGCGTTCGAGCGCCGTCCCGGCATCTTCCACGCGGCCCTCACCGGCTTCCGCCCCGCCTGGCGGGCCTTCAAGGACATCACACAGGGCTCGACGTCCCTGGGCGAGCTGGTCCGGGCGCACCCGATCGCCCAGCGTGCCCTGACCGCGCTGGACCGGGGGCCGGCGATCGAGGCGGAGGACCCCGTCACTTCGTGACGGTGATCCGGAAGACCGGGTGGTCGGGGGCGATCCCGAGGATCTCGTCGTCGGTCGACTTGGCCGTGACTCCCGCGAAGTAGTCCTTGACCTCCCAGCCCCACTTCTCCAGGTAGGCGCGCAGGATCGGGAGCTTCTCCTCGTCGGGAAGCTCCAGCGCGGTGAACCCGCGCACCTTGCGGCCCACCCGCAGCTCCCCGCCGTTCGCGGCCCGCATGTTGCGCACCCACTGGGAGTGGCCGCGCGCCGAGACCAGGTACTGCTCGCCCTCGTAGGTGTGCGGGTTGACCGGGACGCGCTGCATAGCGCCGCTCTTGCGGCCGCGCACCGACAGCTCGGCGGAGCCCGCGATGCTGAGCCCGTGCCGGGCGAGCCAGGCGACGATCCTGTTCATGCGCACGGTCAGCGGGCTGCTCTTCAGGTAGTACGGCGAAGACGACGACATGGTGACGGACCCCCACTGTTGGGAGAGCGGTGCTCTCGCTTGACTCCAGTGTGGGGGAGACGGGCACGCCAATGCAAGAGCACCGCTCTCGTTTTTGTTCGGCGCTCTCGTTTGTGTGCACCGCTCTGCCCTCGTGGCACACTGCTGGCATGAGCACCGCACAGGGCGCCCGCGCGCGGGCCAGGATCGAAGTCACCGCCGCCATCAAGGACGAGGCGCGCAGGCAGCTCGCGGCGGAAGGTGCGGCCAAGCTCTCGCTGCGGGCTGTGGCTCGCGCACTGGGCATGGTCTCCTCGGCGCTCTACCGCTACTTCCCCAGCCGCGACGAGCTGCTGACCGCGCTGATCATCGACGCCTACGACTCCCTCGGCGAGGTGGCGGAGGCGGCCCACGGGGCGGTCGCCGACGCGGACCACGTGCGGCGCTGGACGGCCGTGTGCGAGGCGGTGCGCACCTGGGCCCTCGCCCATCCGCACGAGTACGCCCTGATCTACGGATCGCCCGTCCCCGGCTACGCCGCCCCCGAGACCACCGTCCCGGCGGCCTCCCGCGTCGGCCTGCTCCTCATCGGCGTCGTCCGTGACGCCCACGGGGGTCCCGGCCTCGCCGACCTGCCCCTGCCGGCCGAGGTACGCCCCGAGGCCGAGCGCATGGCGGCGGACCTGGCACCCGACCTGCCTCCCGAGGCGGCCGTGGCGCTGGTGGCGGCCTGGGCCCAGCTGTTCGGTCTGGTCGGGTTCGAGCTGTTCGGGCAGTTCCACCGGGTCGTGGAGGACCGGGAGACCTTCTTCCGGTACGCGGCCGCCCGGCTCGCCCACGGTGTGGGACTCCGCTCCTGACAGTCGTGGTCCGAGCCCTGCTCCCGGCCTCACCTATGCCCCGGGAATCAGGACGACCTTCCCGGTCACCGTGCCGGACTCCGCCAGTCGCATCGCCTGCGCGACCTCGGTGAGCGGCAGCCGGGCGGCGATCCGCGCGGTGACCTCGCCGCGCTCCAGGGCGTGGAACACCTGGGTGAGGTCGGTGCGCAGCCGGCTCCGGAAGCGCTCCTTGTTCAGGGCGCGACCCGCCCAGACGTTGAAGAAGTACGCGTGGCGGCCGTTCGGCAGCGCGTTCCACCACCACACCCGGCCGAGGATCTTCAGGACGGGCCACTGCTTGGAGCCCGTGTCGTCCCGGGTGGTGGCGCTGCCGTAGGCGACGAGGGTCCCGCCGGGGGCGAGCAGCCGCCAGGAGTCTGTGACGCTGCGCCCGCCGAGGTGGTCGAAGACGGCGTCGACCCCGCCGGGGGCGAGTTCCCGGACCCGTGCCGGAACGTTCTCGGTGCGGTAGTCGACGGGGGTGACTCCCAGCTCGCGCAGGGCCTCGTGGTGGCGTGCGGAGGCCGTGCCGATCACCTTCAGGCCCGCCGCGCGCGCCAGTTGGACCAGGACCGTGCCGACACCCCCGTTGGCGCCGTGGACGAGGACCGTCCCGCCGCTGCGCACCCGGGCCTTGCGGTGCAGCATCTGCCACGCGGTGATCCCGTTGACCACCAGTGTCTCGGCCTCCGCCGCGCCGATCCCGGCCGGCACCTCCACCGCGTCGCCCGCGTCGAGCACCACGTGGCTGGTCCAGCCGCCCACCTTGACCAGTGCCGCCACCCGCTTGCCGACGAGTCCCGGCGCGACGCCGGTGCCGGCGGTGAGGACCGTCCCGACCAGGTCGTAGCCGGGCACGAACGGGAACGGCGGCTGGTCGTAGTAGCGGCCACGGCGCATCTGCTGCTCCGCGAAGGACACCCCGGTGGCCTCCACCCGCACCACGATCTGCCCGGCACCCGGCAGCGGGATGTCCCGGCGTCGGAGCTGCAGCTCCTCGGGTTCCACCGTGCCCGGCAGGACGACCTCGACGAGTTCCTTGCTTTCCATGGTGACGCCTTCCATGACGACCTCCGGACGGGAGAAGGGGTGCTAGAGCGCTTCGCTTGAGTTAGAAGCTATAACTAAAATGACGCTCCCTTTCTCCGGTGTCAAGCTCTCGCCCACATGTTCGTTACGCCCTCTCTCGTCAGTGATAGGTTGAAACCCCGAAGACGAGGAGCGTGAGGGCGATGGCGGCAGGCGCGGCAAGTCCCCGGGAGCGGTACCGCAGCCAGGTGCGGGCGGAGATCAAGGCGCGGGCCTGGGAGCAGATCGCCACGGCGGGGGCGTCGGGGCTGTCCCTCAACGCCATCGCCAAGGAGCTGGGCATGAGCGGCCCGGCGCTCTACCGGTACTTCGGCGGCCGGGACGACCTGATCACCGAGCTGGTCCGGGACGCCTACCGCAGCCTGGCGGACACCTTCCGCGCCGCGGCCGGCACGGGCTCGGGGCTGCCCGGCCTGGCCCGGGCGCTGCGCCGCTGGGCGCTGGAGGACCCCCAGCGCTACTTCCTCGTCTACGGCACACCGGTCCCCGGCTACCAGGCGCCGGACGACACCACCGCGATCGCCCGGGAGATCATGGCGGCCCTGCTCGACGCGTGCGCGGCCGAGGAGCCCGGGACCGCGTCACCCGACGTGCTCGAGACCCACCTCGCCGACCACCGCCAGTGGGCCGGCGACCACCCTGCCCCGCCGCACGTCCTGCGCCGGGCCCTGGCCTTCTGGACGCGTCTGCACGGGATGCTCTCCCTGGAACTCGCCGGCCACTTCACGGGCATGGGCTTCGACCCCGAGCTGCTGTTCACCGCCGAGGTGGAGGGGCTGGCCGGCGGGCGCTGAGCGGTCGTACTCCCCGGGGAGTATCCGTGATCACCTCGCCCGGCTGACGTCCGCACGGGCCGCCGGCGTCTAGCGTGGCGGGCATGGAAGAGCAGCGCGGAGGCGGTCCCTCGCACTGGTGGCGGTACGGGCCCCCGTGGGGGAACAGGCCCGACGAACCGGAGTCGCACCCCGCCCGCCTGCCCTGGCGCTCCACGGCGCTGGTCACCGCGTTCGTCCTCGTCGGCTCGAACTTCGCCGCACACTCGCAGCCCCACCGGGAGCAGCTCGACGGGTACGCGCGCGTGCTGCTGCTCGTGGCCTCGCTCCTGCTGCTGTGGCGGCACCGCCATCCCGTGGCCGTCGTCTTCGGTACGGCGGCGGCGGCCCTGGTCTACCTGGGTGCGGGCTACCCCTACGGCCCGGTCTTCCTGACAGTCGCGGTCAGCTGCTTCAGCGCCGTCGTCGCCGGGCACCGGCGGGCCGCCTGGGCGGCCGTCGGCCTGCTGTGGGCCGGGCACGCCCTGGTCGCGCTCTGGCTCTACCGCCGGCTTCCGCCCGAGGGCGACACGGCGGCGAGCGTGGGGCAGGAGCTCGTCGTCGCCACCTGGGTGCTGGCCATCGTCGCGCTCTCCGAACTCGCCCGGGTACGGCGCGAGCAGTGGGCGCGCGAGCGCGCGGACCGCGCCCAGGCCGCCAAGCGGCGCGCCGACGAGGAGCGGCTGCGGATCGCCCGCGAGCTGCACGACGTACTCGCGCACAGCATCTCCGTCATCAACGTCCAGGCGGGCATGGGCCTCGCGCTGCTGGACAGCGACCCCGAACAGGCGCGCGCCGCGCTCACCACGATCAAGGCGGCCAGCAAGGAGGCCCTCGGCGAGGTGCGCCAGGTGCTCGACACCCTGCGTGCACCGGGCGCCGCGCCGCGCGCCCCCGCGCCCGGCCTCGACCGGCTGCCGGAACTGGTCGAACAGGCGGCGGCCGCCGGACTGACGGTCGACGTCCAGGGTGAGGCTCCGCACCTGCCGCCCGGCGCCGGCCTCGCGGTCTTCCGTATCGTGCAGGAGGCCCTGACCAACGTCGTACGGCACTCCGGATCGAGGCACGCGCGGGTGCGGTTCGAGCACGACGGCGGCGAACTCCGGCTGCGCATCGACGACGACGGGCCCGCGACCGGAGCCGACGCCGGCGGCAGCGGGAACGGGCTGGCCGGCATGCGGGAGCGGGCGGCCGCGCTGGGCGGCACCATCGAGGCGGGCCCGCGCGCCGACGGCGGCTTCCGGGTGCTCGCCGTACTGCCCTTGCGCACCAGGGAGGACCAGTGATCCGGGTACTGCTCGCCGACGACCAGTCGCTCGTGCGGGCCGGTTTCAAGGCACTGCTCGACGCACAGCCGGACATCGAGGTCGCGGGGGAGGCGGCCGATGGCGAGGAGGCCCTGCGCCGGGTACGCGAACTGCGGCCCGACGTCGTCCTGATGGACATCCGCATGCCTAGACTGGACGGCCTGGCCACGACTCGCCGCATCTCCGGGGACGCGGAGCTGAAGGACGTGAAGGTGGTCATGCTCACCACCTTCGAACTCGACGAGTACGTCTTCGAGGCGATCCGTTCGGGCGCCTCCGGATTCCTGGTGAAGGACACCGAGCCGGACGAACTCGCGCGCGCCGTAAGGGCGGTGGTGGAGGGGGACGCGCTGCTGTCCCCGGGGGTCACCCGCCGGCTCATCGCCGAGTTCGCGGCCCGCTCCAAGGAGCCCGCGGCCGCGGACACGCTCGCCCAGCTCACCGAGCGGGAGCGGGAGGTGATGGCGCTGGTCGGCATCGGCCTGTCCAACGAGGAGATCGCCCGCCGCCTGGTGGTCAGTCCGCTCACGGCCAAGACCCACGTGAGCCGCACGATGGTCAAGCTGGGCGCCCGGGACCGCGCCCAACTCGTCGTCCTCGCCTACGAGTCGGGACTGGTACGGCCCGGCTGGCTCGGCTGACGCTCCCGCCGGAAGCGGACCAGCACACTCACCACCCGGGCCACGAAGACCACCGCAGCGACCGTCAGGCCGAGCCGTAGCAGGGCGGCACCGAGCAGCTGCGGAAGATCGAAGAGCAGCGCCGGCCCGGCGATGGCCCCGAACACCACGGCTGCCGCGAAGGTGGCACTGACCAGCGCGTATCCGATCTCCACCGTGGCCGCGTCCTGCTGGGCCTTGTTACGCCGTCCCCCGTATGTGTCCATCCGGCCAGTTTCACAGACGTGCGCCCGGCGGGACAACCAACTCCCGCCGGGCGCACGCTTGGAGGCGTTCCCCCTAGTCACGGACCGCCACGCGCTCCGCTTCCGCCTCCTTCACGGTGGATCCGGCGACCACGATCGACGGCTGGGCGCGACGGCTGCGCAGCCCGGTGAGGGTGATCAGCAGGCCGGCCACGGCGATGCCCGTGACGACCATGAAGCCCGGCCGGTAGCTGTCGAGGACGGCCTGCGGGGTGGCGTCGGCCGGCGCGGCCGCGGTCACCACGGCCGTCACGACGGCCAGGAAGATCGCCCCGCCCACCTGCACCGACGTGTTGAGCAGACCGGAGACCATGCCCTGCTCGTGGTCCTCCACCCCGTTGGTGGCCTGGATGTTGAGCGAGGGGAAGACCAGCGCGCAGGCCGCGCCGATCAGCAGCATCGACGGCAGGATGACGGCCGCGTACACCGGGTCCAGGTCGACGCGCAGGAACAGCGCGTACCCGGCGACCATCAGCGCGAAGCCGGTCGCGATCAGCCGCGGGGTGCCGAACCGGTCGACGATCGCGCCGACCTTCGTCGAGGACACCGCCACCAGCGCACCCGCCGGCAGGAAGGCGAGCGCCGTGTGCAGCGCGGACCAGCCGAGCAGGGACTGCATGTACAGGGTCGTCAGGAACTGGAACCCGACATACGAACCGAAGAAGGCCACCGCGCCGAGCTGGGCGCGCACCTGGCTGCCCGAGCGCAGCACCCCGAGCCGGACGAGCGGGCTCGGTGAGCGCCGCTCGACCAGGACGAACGCGGTCAGCAGGACGGCGACGGCCAGGAAGGACAGCAGCGTACGGGCGGAGGCCCAGCCGGCCTCGGGCGCCTGCACGACCGTGAAGACCAGCAGCAGCATCGACGCGGTGCCGATGACGGCGCCCGGGATGTCGTAGCCGGCGTGGGTCTTCTCGCGTGCGCTGCGCGGCAGCAGCTTGAGACCGGCGGCGAGCGCGATCAGCGCGATGGGCGCGGGCAGCAGCATCGTGAAGCGCCAGCTCGCCTCGGTGAGCAGGCCGGAGAGGACCAGGCCCATCGAGAAGCCGGTGGCGGCGCAGGTGGTGTAGATGGAGAGCGCGCGGTTGCGCAGCGGGCCCTCCGGGAACGTCGTGGTGATGATCGACAGGCCGGCCGGTGCCGTGAAGGCCGCGCTAAGGCCCTTGATGAAGCGGCTGGCGATCAGCAGCGGGCCCGAGTCCACGAGCCCGCCGAGCAGCGAGGCGAGCGCGAAGACACCGAGGGCCACCAGGAACACCTGGCGTCGGCCAAGCAGGTCGGCGGTGCGGCCGCCGAGGAGGAGCAGGCCTCCGTATCCCAGGATGTAGCCGCTGACGATCCATTGCAGCGTCGACGTGGACAGATGGAGATCGGAGCCGATGGACGGCAGCGCGACGCCGACCATCGACACGTCGAGCGCGTCCAGGAACATCGCGGCGCACAGCACCAGCAGGGTGCCCCACAGCCGGGGAGTCCAGCGAACCGTCGAGGACGGGGCCGCGGGGGTGGTGAGCGGAGAGGTCATGCCGACGACACTACATGCGTATGCATCGGATGCAAATGCATTTAATTCCAATGCAACAATCTTGATTCTCTGCTACGGTGCGCCCATGGCGGCGAACAGGGCTGAGCAGGCGCTCGTGGAGCGGTGGCGGGGCATCCTCGCGCTGCATGCCCGCACCCAGTGCGAGCTGGACCGGACGCTGCACGGACACGGCCTGTGCGCCAGTGACTTCGAGGTCCTCGACCTGCTCGCCGAGTGTGCGGCGGCGGACGGCGGCAGCGCCTACCGGGTCCAGGAGATCTCGGAACGGGTCCACCTGAGCCAGAGTGCCCTGTCCCGGCTGATCGGCCGCCTGGAGAAGGAGGGCCTCGTCGAGCGGGCCATGTGCCCGGAGGACCGGCGCGGGGTGCGCGTGATGCTGACGGGCAAAGGGCGCGCGCTGCACGGCGAGGTACGGCCGATACAGCGCGCGGTGCTGGCCCGGATGCTGGCCGAGGCCGACTGACGGCACGTCAGATTCCGGAACTTCTCCCGCCACGGCGCGGCACGGAGTACCCGGCTGGCCGTCCTACGCCGTTCCGGTGGCCGTTGACCTGTCCCTTGTCCGGGCTGTCCGGTCACGCCGTGATGTCCTGTTCGCCGTGGCCGTCGCTGTGTCCGTCAAGGTGGCGGGGGTCCTCACCTCTGAGTCGCTGGCCAGCGTCGATACGTGGGTGTCTGCAGGTCTGCATGCTGTGTTTCCGCTGACCCTGTACTGGATGCACAGGCCGGCGCACGCCCTGGTGACCGCTGAACGCCCGGCAGAGCCTGAGGGTGAGTCGTACCAGCGGCCACTCGCTCGGACGGCGGGCAGGTCAGCGGTTGTTCCCGTTCGAGTTGCAGTCCCAATAGCCCTGGTGCCAGTGGTGGTCACTGTCGTACCAGCCGCTGTGCCACGAGCAACCCGCGGGAACCGAGACGGTCGTCGTGGCGGGGGCGGCTGCTGCGGCCGTGCCCGCCACTCCGATTGCGGTGCCGCCGGCCAGCAGGAAGCCGGCCGCGACGCAGGCGAAGGCACGCTTGGCGCGATGTACTCGCATGGTTCTGCTCTTTCTTCCACGTTCTCGCGCTGTCCCAGCGCGAAAGGGATGCCCGCGGCCTCACGCCGAAGCGTGGGGTCCGGCGATGGCTGGATGGTGCCGCTCGAAGACCGATGCGGCGCTGTCGTCGAGGTCGCCACGTTAAAGCGAGGGACGCACGTCTACCGGCAGCAGGCCCAACGTTGCGGGAGCGCGTCGCGGGACGTGTCCTGAATCGCGACCTCACCTCTTTCGACGGTAGCGGCCTATCCGCTGACAGGCACCTCGAGCCCATAGCGCGAGAACCCCTCCGGCAGGTTCAGCTGCCGGAGTTGCTCTACCTGTCGTTTGGCCGATGGCCGTGGACCCTGCGCCCGGTCTTTGGCAGGACTTCGAGGACAGCGCGCCGGACGCCCTGATTACCCCGCCAACCGCAAGAAGCGCGGTTCGCACGGTGGCCTGCCGCCGAAGTTCGACAAGGTCGACTACAAAGAGCCCCACGCGGTGGATTGCGGAATCAATCGCCTCTATCGCCTCAAGCGCCACCGCGCGGTCGCCACGAGACACGACAAGCTCGCCGTCCGCTACGCGGCGTCCGTACTGGTCGCCGCCATCAACGAGTGGCTGTGACCAGCACTTTCGAAACCCTAGGTGCAGCTGGTCGGTAGGGCCCGCCAGTTGCAAGGGCGTCATCGCCACCGACCGCTGCCGCGGCTACCGGGACGTCATGCGTCGGCGCGGCCTTGCGGAGCGCATCCGGATCCTGTCCGGCTGCAACACCGAGCGGTCCGGGGAGCGCGCGGCCCGGCGCCTGCTCGACGAGGGCGAACTCCCCACCGCCGTCGTCGCCTTCAACGACCAGCAGGCGGTTTGACGGGGTGCGCTACCCGGCAAGCGTGTCTGTGCTGGCCGACGGCCCGACGGCGGCGGGGCGTCCGGCCGCGAGGTGTCAGCCACTGAGCCGGATCTCCCCGGCCAGGCACTTGACGGCCTTGGCCGTGGCGGCCAGGGCGACGGGCGTCAGGATGAGTTCGACCGCTTCGGATCCGAACCCGAGCGGCGACTTCCGTGACCCACGCATGGCGTCACGTCCTCATCAAGGCCGGCGCAGCTGACCAAGACAGATCGCCTCGCAGCGCTGCGCACACGGTGATGCCCGGGGGCGCATGGCGCGCATTACTCGACAGCCGGATCCTCCTGCGCATGCCGCACCGCGCACTTCACCGCCTGTTCCACGTCGTACCGGCTGGCCCCGGTCGCTTGGGCGTGCGTGGTGATCGCCGCCTGTACGGCCTCCGATGCCGTGCGCCAGCGGCGCCACTGCTCGTCGTACTCGTCGCCGGTCAGGCCGGCGAGTCTGGCCCGCTCCTCTTCGGCGGAACGTTCCAGCTTGATCAATTCATCCGGTATGTCTGCCATGACCGGATCCTAAGCGTGCTTTGCGGTGTGTTCTCGCTGGGCATCCGGGTTTTGTTTGTTCACGACATAAACGCAGACTGGGTGGGGTGCCGGTCCGTGGTCGGGAAGAGGACCCGGCACCCCTTGTGCCACAGGAGTCAGCAGGAGTCAGCAGTGTTCGGCACCACCTGCCGCTACTGCCCCGTCTGCCTCACCGGCGACGGCCCCGCCATCCAGAACGAGCATGGTGGCCCCTGGCAGACATCCTGGTGCAACGGCGCGCGAGATCGACATCGATGATCTTCACAGTGAGGGCGTCACCGACCGCGATGACGACCTCGGGCGATTCATCCAGCTCGCCGGTGTGCACCAGCCCCTCGAAGCCGTCCTGCCTGTCTTCGATGCGGACGAAGACGCCGAACGGCACGATCTTGGTGACGGGCCCGGTGACCACATGTCCGATCTACTGCGCTACGTGGGGCCACGGGTCTTCCTGCACTGCTCGGAGCGACAGCGGCAGCTCCGGAATGTTGATCACCGCGGTGAAGCCGCCGATGTCAACGAGGTGGGCCCAGCGGAAATTCTCTGGGAGGACGAGGACGGGCGAACCACCAGCACGGTCGTGGACGAACAGCGTCGCTTTCGCCGGGAGGGCGACGGATCTCCGCCGCCACCCGCTTCTGCGACAACAGCCTCCTCTCGCTGTTCGGGCTGCCCCGAACCCTGCACGACGAGGTCGTGCCGTTCGGGTCGTTGAACGGCACGACTTCCTCGGCGGCCGACGTCAGGAGCTCGTGAGGACGACGAGTCGCTGCGTCGCCCGGGTCATCGCGACGTAGCGGTCGACCGCTCCTTCGATGTCCTCGCCGAACTTCTCCGGGTCGATGAGGACGACCAGGTCGAACTCGAGCCCCTTCGACAGCTCCGGGGTGAGCGACCGGACGCGGGACGTCGCCCGGAACGTGGGATCGCCGATGACGCAGGCGATCCCGTCGGCGCGCTCAGCGAGCCAGGCGTCGAGGACCGAGTCCAGGTCCGCGACGGATCCATGGACGACGGGGACGCCGGTGCTGCGTACGGAGGTCGGCACGTTGGCGTCCGGAAGCGCGGCCCGGATGACCGGCTCGGCCTCCGTCATGACCTCTTCCGGCGTCCGGTAGTTGATGCTCAGCGAGGCCACGTCGATCCGGTCGAGTCCGATGCGCTGGAGCCGTTCCCGCCACGACTCCGTGAACCCGTGCCTGGCCTGCGCGCGGTCCCCGACGATGGTGAAGCTCCGGGACGGGCAGCGCAGCAGCAGCATCTGCCACTCCGCGTCGGTCAGTTCCTGGGCCTCGTCCACCACGATGTGCGCGAACGGTCCTGCGAGCAGGTCCGGGTCGAGCGTGGGCAGCTCGGACTCGTCGACCAGATTGCGCTGGAAGTCCTCTCGGCGCAGCTGGGTCATGAGGCCCTCGCCGTCGTCGTCGGCCGCGATCAGGTTGTCGACGACCTGGGCCATACGTTCGCGCTGGGCGGCGAGAGCGGCTTCCTGGCGGCGCTTGCGCCGCGCTGCCTCCGGGTCCCCGAGCCGCTGCCGTGCGGCGTCCAGGAGCGGCAGGTCGGAGACCGTCCAGGCCTGGGGCGCGTCCTTGCGCTGCAGCTTGCGTACGTCGTCGGGGCCGAGCCAGGGCGCGCACCTGCGCAGGTAGGCGGGGACCGACCACAAGTCCCCGACCAGGTCGGCCGCTTCGAGCAGCGGCCAGGCCCGGTGGAGGGCGGTGACCAGCTCCTCGTCGCGCCGCAGCGCCGTGCGGAGCCGGTCGGGCGTGACGTCCTCACGGCCGAGTTTGTCGAGCAGGATCGAGACCAGCTCGTCGAAGATCTGCTCACGCGCCTCGTTGTGCGGCGCACCCGCTCCTCCTGCTTCGAACGCCTCCGCCCAGTCGTCCGCGCTCAGCCGGACGTCGGCCCAGTCGGTCGTGACCGTCATCCCCTCGCCGGGCGGCTCCTCGTAGAACCTGACGGCCGTCTCCACGGCCTCCACCATGCCCGCGGTCGACTTCAGCCGCGCCACGTCCGGATCGCTCTCGACCGCCGCCCCGGCTCCCTCGGTGACCAGGTCCCGCAGGGTGCAGGTCCGCACGCCCTCCTCGCCGAGGCTGGGGAGGACGTCGGCGACGTAGTTCAGGTACGGCTGGTGCGGACCGACGAACAGCACGCCGCCCCGACGGTGACCGAGGCGAGGGTCGGAGTAGAGGAGGTGTGCCGTGCGGTGCAGAGCGACCACGGTCTTTCCCGTACCCGGACCGCCGTCGACGACGAGAGCGCCGCGGGAGCCCGCCCGGATGATCGCGTCCTGGTCGGCCTGGATGGTGGCGAGCACGTCCCGCATCCGGGCCGACCGGGTGCTGCCCAGGCTGGCGATGAAGGCGGACTGGTCGTCGAGCGCGGCACGCCCTTCGAGCCCGTCGGTGACGAACACCTCGTCCCAGTAGTCGCTGACCCGGCCGCCGGTCCAGCGATACCTGCGACGGCTCGCCAGACCCATCGGGTTGGCGTGGGTCGCCGCGAAGAACGGCTCGGCCGCGGGGGAGCGCCAGTCGAGCAACAGCCGACGGCCCGCGCTGTCGGTGAGTCCGAGTCGTCCGATGTACACGGGCTCTGGGTCGCCCGCGCTGACGATGTGTCCGAGGCACAGGTCCAGGCCGAAGCGGCGCAGGGTGCGCAGGCGAGCGGTCAGCCGGTGGATCTCCAGGTCCCGGTCCAGTGCCTGCCGGCCCTTGCCACCGGGCGCCTTGCGCAAGTCGTCGAGCCGGTCGGACAGTTCGGCGATCGCCTGCTCAAGACTCTCCGTGACGGCCGCGAAGTGCCGCTCGTCGCCGGCGATCAACGCCGGGTCGGCCTTCGGGGCGAGCCGGTCGGGAAGGCCGAACGCGCTGGTGGTCAGGGGGTTCGTGATACCAGCTCCGACCTCGGCGTCAGGCCCGGCCTCGGCAAAAGCACGCATACTTTGTGAGTCTCCCGTTTCCGCAGGTTGTGACCTCGGCCAGCGATTCTGCGCCACGACCAGGGCCTTGCCGCAAGCCCCCCAGTGCGCTATACGTTGAGAGTGGCGAGGAGTGGGTATTCCTCTTTGCCTGCGAATCTTCCTTCGAAATTCCCTCACCTTGCCGGAGATGCGAACGCGTCGGTGGCGTTCGACCCTGGAGACACGGGGCCCGCAGTGGCGCCCGGGTCATTCCCTGGAAGGTGAACGCCGTCATGAAGGCACCTCCGATCGTCTCGCCGGAAGAGTGGGAGGCTGCGCGCCTGCAGCTGCTGGTGGAAGAGAAGCAGCTGACCCATGCCCGGGACGCACTGGCCGCCAAGCGCCGGCGGATGCCGTGGCTGGCCGTGGAGAAGAAGTACGAGTTCGACGGACCCGACGGCAAGGTGAGTCTGCTCGGCCTGTTCGCCGGCCGTCGTCAGCTGATCGTCTACCGCGCGTTCTTCGAGCCCGGCGTGTTCGGCTGGCCGGACCACGCCTGCCGCGGCTGCTCCATGGTGGCCGACCACGTGGGCAACCTGGCTCATCTGAATGCCCGCGACACCACCCTCGTCTTCGCCTCTCGCGCGCCGCAGCCGGACATCGAGCGGGTGAAGGCGCGGATGGGCTGGACGATTCCCTGGTACTCGCTGACCGACGACTTCGACGCCGACTTCGGTGTGGACGAGTGGCACGGCACGAACGCGTTCATCCACGCCGGTGAAAACGTGTTCCGCACCTATTTCATCAACTCCCGTGGTGACGAGGCGATGGGGAGCACCTGGAGCTATCTCGACATGACCGCCCTCGGACGGCAGGAGACCTGGGAGGACTCGCCCGAGGGCTATCCCCAGACCCCGCCCTACGAATGGTGGAACTGGCACGACAACTACAGCGACGCCGAGCAGGCGCCGGAGTGGCTGGCCATCACCCGCCGAGGCTCCGAAGAATGAGAACAGGCGCGCGGGTTGTCACACGTGAGGCTGTTCGTCATACCGAGTTCGATAGGTGGAGTGTGCCCCTGAAGCGCCTCTGACCAGGGAGGATTTCCGGCTCCTCGTGCGGTCCGACGTGGTCAACGGGGCGTCGGGCAGGCCCAGTTCGCGATGGGACACGCCTGGGGGCGTCCGAAACGGTCATGGACACGGCTCGGTTAATGCTTGCTCACGACCTGGTTGCGGACGGGTGAGCAGGCCATGATGGGCCCATGACGTTGGCCTCGCGCGCGCTCGCGCAACTGGCGACCTGGCCGGACCTGAGACCGGCCGACCCGAGCTGCGGCCTGGGACAGGCCGTGTGTTCGGCCCAGGGCGAGATCGCCCACTTCCACTCCGACCGTGATGTCGATCTACGGCTGACCGACCGGGCCATCCGGCGGTTCGCCAGGGACCTCAAGCACACGGGCGCCATCCGGATCGTGCCGGGCTCGCAGTGGGTGACCCTCAGGCTCGACGCCGCGAGCGACGTCGACCTGCTGCTGACCCTCGTGAGCGTGGCGCTCCAGGCCCAGCAGGCCTGGCCCGACCCGGTCGACCGGGCGGTGGCCGGCTGCAACGACCAGCGCGGCGCGGGGTTCGTGAGCGCCGACCGCAGCGGCTTCTGACTCACACCGCGAGGACGCGGATGCCCGCCTCCTCGAAGCGGCGCACGGTGTCCTGCGCCACCGCCGTGTCGGTGACGAGCGTGTCGACCAGTTCCGTCGCGCAGATACGGGCGAACGCCCGCTGGCCGAGCTTGCTGGAGTCCGCGGCCACGATCACCCGCTCGGCGCGCTCGCACAGCAGCCGGTTGATCGCCGCCTCCGCCTCGTCGTGTGCCGCCGCGCCGTGCGTGACGTCGAACGCGACCACGCCGAGGACGGCGACGTCGAGCGTGATCTGGCCGAGCACGCCGTCCGCGAGCGGACCGATGAGTTCGTACGACTGCGGGCGCGCGACCCCGCCCGTCACCACGATCTTGAACTGCGGACGTACCGCAAGCTCGTTGGCGATGTTCAGGGCGTTCGTGACGATGGTCAGCGCCGGCGAGCCGGTGCCGAGGTCCCCACGTACGGCCAGCGCGCGGGCCACCTCCGTGGTGGTCGTGCCGCCGGTCAGCCCGACCGCCTCGCCCGGTGCCACGAGATCCGCCACCGCCTTGGCGATCCGCTGCTTCTCGGAGGCGCGGCGGGCCGTCTTGTAGCGCAGGGGCAGTTCGTACGACACCCCGTGCACCACCGCCCCGCCCCGGGTGCGCACCAGCATCTGCTGCTCGGCGAGCTGGTCGAAGTCCCGGCGGATCGTCGCCGCCGACACCTCCAGTTCGGCCGCCGCCTCCTCGACCTCCAGCCGGCCGCGCTCGACGAGCAGTTCCAGCAGCGCCTTCCAGCGGGCGTCCCGGGACATCCGCAGCCTCCGTTCTCCGTCTCTCCGGCGACCCTAGCGCACCGCCGCCTGCCCGCGGATGCTTGATTGTGCTCGAAAGCTCGCTATATCTTGCAGGAACAATCAGTAAGCGGAGGGTGCGGCATGAGCCATGTCGAGGACGAGCTGAACAGCCAGCCCGAGTGCTGGATGCGGGCGGCCGAGGAGGCGGGACGGCACGCCGACGCGCTGCCGGGTGCGGGGGAGCGGGTCGCGATCGTCGGGTGCGGGACCTCGTACTTCATGGCGCAGGCCGTGGCCGCTCTGCGTGAGGCCGCGGGGCAGGGGGAGACGGACGCGTTCGCCGCCTCCGAGTTCCCGCGCGGGCGGTCGTACGACCGGGTCGTCGCTCTCACCCGCTCCGGCACCACCACCGAAGTGCTGGACCTGCTCAAGCAGTTGAGGGGTGGCACGCGGACGACGGCCCTGACCGCCGATCCCGCCACCCCCGTGATGACGGCCGCCGACGACCTCGTCGTGCTGGACTTCGCCGACGAACGCTCCGTCGTCCAGACCCGGTTCGCGACGACCGCCCTCACCCTCCTGCGCGCACACCTCGGCCTGCACACCGACGCCGTCGTCGCCGACGCCCGCACGGCCCTCGCCTCTCCCTTGCCCGAAGGGCTCGTGGACCGCACCCAGTTCACCTTCCTGGGCCGCGGCTGGACCGTCGGTCTCGCCAGCGAGGCCGGCCTGAAGATGCGGGAGGCCTCGCTGTCCTGGACCGAGGCCTACCCGGCGATGGAGTACCGGCACGGACCGATCAGCGTCACCACCGGGGGCACCGCGACCTGGATGCTCGGCGAAGCGCCCGCCGGACTCGCCGAACAGGTGCGGACCACGGGAGCCCTGTGGGTCGAGGGAACACTCGACCCGCTCGCCGAACTCGTCCGCGTCCAGCGCCTCGCGGTCGCCGTCGCCGCCCACCGCGGCCTCGACCCCGACCAGCCGCGCCACCTCACCCGCTCGGTGATCCTCGCCGACTGACCCGCGCCCCGGAAGGGAGCCAAGCCGTGCCCCTCGTGACCACCGGCGAGCTGGTCGGCGGTGCCGCCGAAGCCCGCTCCGCCGTAGCCGCTTTCAACATCATCACTCTGGAACATGTCGAGGCCGTCATCGCGGGCGCAGAGTCCGCCGGCGCACCCGTGGTCCTCCAGGTCAGCGAGAACGCCGTCAAGTTCCGCTACGGACGGCTTCTGCCTCTCGCCCGCGCCGCCGTCGCCGCCGCCGAACGCGCCGACGTACCCGTCGCGCTGCACCTCGACCACGTGCAGAGCGACGACCTGCTGCGCCAGGCGCCCGACGCCGGGTTCAGCTCTGTGATGTACGACGCCGCCCGCCTGCCCTACGCCGAGAACCTCGCCGCGACCCGGGCCGCCGCCGACTGGGCGCATGCCCAAGGGCTGTGGATCGAGGCCGAGTTGGGTCAGATCGGTGGCAAGGCCGGGCAGGGTGGGTGGGGGAGATCCGGCCGGCCCTCGTTGGACGCCCACGCGCCCGGCGCCCGTACCGATCCCGGCCAGGCGCGCGACTTCGTCGCCGACACCGAGGTCGACGCCCTCGCCGTGGCCGTCGGCAGCGTGCACGCCATGACCACCCGCACCGCCGCCCTCGACCACGGCCTCCTCGAACGGCTGTCCGCCGCGCTGACCGTCCCGCTCGTCCTGCACGGGTCCTCCGGCGTGCCGGACGACGGCCTGGTCGCCGCCGTCGCGGGCGGCATCGCCAAGGTCAACGTGGGCACCGCCCTCAACGCGGCCATGACCAGCGCCATCCGCGCCTTCCTCGCCGCCCACCCGGAGGCCGTCGACTCACGCAAGTACCTCAGCGTGGGCCGGGAGGCGATGGCCCGGGAGGTCACCCGCATCATCGGCGTCCTCGGCCGAGAACCCGGTACTAGCCCCGCTTGACGGCCTTCAGCACCACGAACTTCGGGTCGCTCGCCACCAGTTGGCTGTTCCCGAACAGCCGCTTCAGCTTGACGTGGTACCCCAGGTGCCGGTTGCCGATCACCCACAGCTCGCCGCCGGGGCGCAGCGCACGCTTCGCCCCGGTGAACATCCGCCACGCCGTCGCGTCCGTCGTCGCCTGGTGGGAGTGGAACGGCGGGTTGTTCAGCACGACGTCCACACTGCCGGACGCCACCCCGGCCAGCCCGTCCCCGACCCGGAACTCGGCGTGCCCGGGCACCCCGTTGGCCTTGTACGTCGCCTCCGCCGAGGCCACGGCCTGGAACGACTCGTCCACGAACAGCACTTCGGCCTGCGGATCGGCCAGCGCCACCGCCGTACCGACGACGCCGTTGCCGCAGCCGAGGTCCACCACGCGCCCGCCGCCCGTCCCGCCCGGCAGATGCTCCAGGAAGAACCGGGTGCCGATGTCGAGCCGGTCGGCACAGAAGACGCCCGCGTGGTTGACGACCGTCCGCCCGGAGACCGCGCCGACACCGTCCGGGAGCGCGTAGCTGTACGGCCACGGGTTGGCGGGCCGCTCCAGGGACGGGTCCGGGGTGCAGAAGATCAGCCGGGCCTTCTGCTGCGCGAGAGAGGTCCGGGTCGGCCCGAGGATCTGCTCGAACAGCTGCAGCGTGGAGGTGTGGATCTCCTTCACCATCCCGGTGCCGACGACCACCGTCCCCGCGTGCACGGCGGGAGCGAGCCGCAGCAACTGGTCCTCCAGCAGGGCCAGGCTCTTCGGCACGCGCACCAGCAGCACGTCCACCCGCTCCGGCGGGGGGTCCTGGGTGGTGAGCAGGCCCACGGCACCGGGCTCGACCCCGGCTCGCGCCAGGTTCGCCCGGGTCGCCTCCTGGCTCAGGAAGGAGTCGGTGATCTGCGTCGGCCGGTGCCGTGCGAGCGCCGTCACCAGCGCGCCCCAGCGGTCGCCGACCACCACGACCGTGCCCGTGAGCGGCACCCCCTCCTCGGCCAGGTACCGCAGCAGGTACGCGTCGGAGGCGTCCCAGGCACGCAGCCGGTCGCGGGGATCCTCGGGGAAACGGGACAGCTCGAACTCGCCCCACGGAGTCGTCATACGGTCGTTCATCGTCCCCCAGGCTAGCCGAGCCGCAGCTCAGGGCCGGTCGGACGGGCCTCGGGCAGGATGGAGCGCATGGACGTGGAACTGTTTCCGCGGGAGCGGGCCGAGGTCGCACCGGGCGCCGTGCACGTCCCGCACTGGCTCGACGCCGAGCGGCAGCGCGCGCTCCTGGCCGCCTGCCGCGACTGGGCGCGCCCCCCTGCCGGGCTGCGCACGGTCCGCACGCCCGGCGGCGGCACGATGACCGCCCGGCAGGTCTGCCTCGGCTGGCACTGGTACCCGTACGCCTACGCCCGCACGGCTGTCGACGGCGACGGCGCCCCCGTGAAGCCCTTCCCGGCCTGGCTGGAAGAGCTGGGCCGCAGCGCGGTGACCGACGCGCTCGGCCCGCAGGCGGTCCCGGCCGAGCCGTACGACATCGCGCTGGTCAACTTCTACGACGGCACCGCCCGCATGGGCATGCACCGCGACGCCGACGAGAGGTCGGACGCGCCGGTGGTGTCGCTGAGCCTCGGGGACACCTGCGTCTTCCGCTTCGGCAACACGCAGACCCGTACGAAGCCGTACACCGACGTGGACCTGCGCAGCGGTGACCTGTTCGTCTTCGGCGGACCCTCCCGGCTCGCCCACCACGGCGTGCCCCGCGTGCACCCCGGTACGGCGCCGCCGGAACTGGCTCTCGCCGGGCGGCTGAACATCACCCTGCGGGTGAGCGGGCTCTAGATCGCCGCACGGCCACGACAGCTGCGGATCATGGGAGACTCACCCTCATGAGCGGCAAGGCGGACCCCCGGAAGACGGGGGAAGGGACCACCTCGAGGGTGCGGCTGGACCGGGGGCGCGGAGCGCTCGGACCCGCGCTGGAGCTCGTGCACACGGGGCGGGCGCCGACCCGGGCCGTGCTCACCGCCGAACTCGGGGTCACCCGGGCGACGGCCGGAGCCGTGGCCGCGGAGCTGGAGGCGCTCGGGCTGATCCGGGTCGACGCCCGGCCGGGCGCGGCAGCCGGTGGCCAGGGGCGCCCCTCGCACCGGCTGGAGGTCGCCGAGGACGGCCCGGTCGCGCTGGCCGCGCAGGTCCACGCCGACGGGTTCCGGGCCGCGCTGGTCGGCATCGGCGGGCGGATCGTGGCGACGGCGCCCGGCTGCGAGACCGTCGACGCCGACCCGGCGAAGGTGCTGGGCTCCGTGGTGGAGGCCGGCGCGGAACTCCTCCGTACCACGGGCCGCCGCTGCGTCGGCGCCGGACTCGCCGTCCCCTCCGCCGTCGCCGAACCCGACGGCCTGGCCCTCAACCCCCTCCACCTGGCCTGGCCGGTGGGCGCACCGGTCCGCCGGATCTTCGCCGAGTGCGTACGCGACGCGGGCATCACCGGCCCTGCCTTCGCGGGCAACGACGTCAACCTCGCCGCGCTCGCCGAACACCGGCACGGCGCGGGCCGGGGCGCGCGGGACCTGCTGTGCGTGGCCACCGGGCACCGGGGCGTCGGCGGGGCCCTGGTCCTCGATGGCCGCCTCCACACGGGCAGTTCGGGCCTCGCTCTGGAGGTCGGTCACCTCACCGTCAACCCGGAGGGCCGCCCCTGCCACTGCGGCGGCCGGGGCTGCCTGGACGTCGAGGCGGACCCGCTGGCCCTCCTCATCGAGGCGGGCCGTGAGCCGGGCCCCGAGGTCTCCCTGCTCCAGCAGGCCAACGACCTGCTGCGCACCCAGTACGCCGACCCGACCGTCCGCACCGCCGTCGAGGCTCTGATCGACCGCCTCGGCCTGGGCCTCGCCGGTCTGGTCAACATCCTCAACCCCGACCGCATCATCCTCGGCGGCCTGCACCGCACCCTGCTCGACGCCGACCCCGAACGCCTGCGCGCGGTCGTCGCCGACCGCAGCCTGTGGGGCCAGAGCGGCGGCGTCCCCATCCTGCCCTGCACCCTGGACCACAACAGCCTGGTCGGCGCGGCGGAGTTGGCCTGGCAGCCGGTACTGGACGATCCGCTGGGGGCGCTGGCCGGGGGTGCCTAGACGCGGCACCGTCCGACTCAAACAGTGGGCGGTGGCCCCG
Organism: Streptomyces sp. NPDC001450; assembly: GCF_053597295.1. Taxonomy (NCBI): domain Bacteria; kingdom Bacillati; phylum Actinomycetota; class Actinomycetes; order Kitasatosporales; family Streptomycetaceae; genus Streptomyces; species Streptomyces sp. NPDC001450. The sequence continues at coordinate 25,854 of NZ_JBSFHY010000006.1, read as the reverse complement.
GGTTGGGGCCGTAGGGCGGCGCGCCCCACTGCGGCGGCGGAGCCCACATGGCGGTGAGCCGTCGACGGTGGCGGCTGCGGCGGACGGCGGTGACGACGACGATGGTCACGGTGGTGGCGAACGCGGCGAGGAAGCACACGACCCCCGCGGCGATGCTGCCGATCGTCGCTCCCACCCGGGGCTTGTCTCCCACCGCGAACTCGGCCGGCAGCTCCGAGGTGCACGTGACCGTGTAGTCGCCGCTGCTTGCGGGCTTCACCTCGAAGACGCGCTCCCAGGTGCGGGACCCGATGGTGATGTGGAAGGTGCTGTCCGGCTGGGTCATCGAGCCGGACTCCAGGCCCGGGATCCGGCAGTTGACCTGACCTTTCCCGGACTGGGAGACGTAGATCGCCTTGGTCTTGCCCTGGACGAGGTGGATGGTCCGGGAGTCGCCGCTGGAGAAGCTCCGGGCGGTGTCGATCAAGTCAACCGTGTTCTTCACCGTCACCGCGATGAAGGCGATGCCGACACCGGCCAGTACGAGCCCGAGCAGTGCAGCGACCAGGTACCAGATGCGCCTAGGCCGCAAGTCCTTTGCCGGGATGTTCGGCAGCGGCTGCGGGCTGCCGTACGGTGCTCCCCAGGGATTCTGTATTGCCACGACAGCGCATCGTACGGGATTTGCCGTGACCCGTGACCAGCGAAACTCACCCGCGCCGATAACATGTTCGAACTCACGGTGATCGCCCTTGTCGCCTGTTTAAATAAAACCTAACAAATCGGCCAAATAATTGATATCCAGACAGAATCGCAGAATTGAGTCCACGGCGTGGCGTCAACCACGGGCGATGCTGTGGGCCGCGGCGGGTGTGGCAGTCCTCGGATTCCTCATCACGCTGGAGATCGCCGCACGTCGCTACGGCCTGCCGGGGCCGATCACCACCCAGGTGCAAGAGGTGGTGTACCGCCCCAAGTCGGGGCCGCTGTTGTACGCCAGTCTGGCGTTGATGACGGTGGTGCTCACCCGGCGGCAACGGTTCATCGCGGCTGGTGCCGCGATCGGCATCGACGTCGTCTTCTTTCTGGTGCGGTGGGCCGTCGGCGACAAGGCGACCGACGGCCACCCCTTCGGCAACGGTGCGTTGTGGGTGATTCTGGGCTGTGCGGTCATCGCTGTCACGCGCCGTACCGGCCGGGAACGTGTCCTGCTGCTGAAGGGCGTCGGACTGGCCCTGCTGCTGGTGGCCGGCCGCAAGACCGGTGACACCTGGCTGCTCATCACGTCGAAGACCCGCCCTTTGGTGCTCGACCAGTACGTGGCAACCGCCGATCACGCGCTGGGCGACCCGTCGTGGCTGGCAGGCCGGATCGTCAGGGCCACCGGCCCGGTCGGCGCCCATGTTCTCGACTTCGTCTACATCCAGCTTGCGGTGGCCGCGGTCGTCGTCACGCTGTACCAGCTGCGCAACGTGGCGGCCGAACGCCGCTTCCCGCGCCATCATCTGGTGCGCACGTTTCTGGCGATCGGCCTCCTCGGGCCGGCCATCTACATGATCTTCCCGGTGGTCGGACCGGTCTTCGCCTACGGTCCCGGCGCCTTCGGCACCGGCGGCGCGCACTGGGCGGTGGCCGACCTGTGGCCGGACACGCCGCCGGTGGCCGCGCCGCACCCGATGACGTTCGACCAGATCACCCCCCGCAACTGCATGCCGAGCCTGCACACGGCGTGGGCCACCGCGATCTTCATCCATTCCCGCAAGGGCCCACGGATTCTGCAGTTCGCAGGCGCCTTCTGGCTCATCGGGACGCTCGGCGCGACGCTGGGCTTCGGCTACCACTACGGCGCGGACATCCTTGCCGGTGTGGTGTTCACGCTCACGATCGAGGCGGCTCTGCGCTCGCACGACCGTGGCTGGGAGCGGTCGGGAATCCAGCTGGTCGCCTACGGCGCGACGGTCTTCGCCGCCCTCCTGGTGTCGTACCGCTGTCTGCCGGTACAGATGGCCCGTCATCCGTGGGCGTTCGGACCGCTTCTCGTTCTGGCGATGACCTCGGTGGTCTACGGCTACGTACGAACCACCAGACCGTGGGAACCGAAGGCCGCACCGGCGCCGCGACCGGAACCGCAACCCGAAATGGTGTGAGACGCGCGGCTCACAGTCGCCGGGCGACGGCAACCCGCCGGGGCCTCGCCACCAGTTCCCCGCCGCAGTTGGGACAGACCTGGCCCATCGCCTCGCCGCACGCCACGCAGAACGTGCACTCGTAGGAGCAGATGCGGGCAGGGCCGTCCGCGGGCAGATCGGTGGTCTCGCAGCGCTCGCAACGGTCGCGCATCTCCAGGGCCATGGCGGTCTCATCTCCTCGGGCAGGGGGCGCCGACTCCCATCCTCCGGGCTGCCGCCGGCGCCGGAACCGTCCCGAGGGCCAGGGACCGACATGATCGGGCCACGCGCGGTCACTTCCAGTCGACCGCGAACGCCCGCCCCGGATGCTCGCTGAGGATGCGCTCCACCAGCTCCGCACCCACCGCCTGCGCCAACCGCGGCCGCACCCGGCTCAGCAGGTACGGCATCCCGGGCCCGCCGTCCACCGACCGTGCCCCGGAGACCACCGTGTCGCCTCCGAGCAGCAGCCGGTCCCCGTACCCGGCCTCCGCGAGGGCACGGACCGCCTCCGGCATCCGCCAGTCGGTGGTGTGGTGGGCGCGGGAGGGCCCGTCGAAGGCCAGCCAGCAGCCCGACTCGGCGGCCTGCCGCTGCACCACCGGGTCGGGGAAGCGGTTGAGGTGTCCGAGGATCACCCGGTGCCCGGGCACGCCCGACGCGCCGCACAGCAGGTCGAGCACGTCCAGTGCGCCGGTGCCCAGTTCCAGGTGGACGGCGATCGGCGCACCGGTGGCGTGGTGGGCCTCGGCCGCCGCGGTCATCGTCCGGCGGGCGTGCCCGTCGAGGCCGTGGAAGCCGCCCGCCACCTTGATCAGCCCGGCCCGGACCCCCGAGGTGCCGATGCCCTCCGTCAGCTCGGTGACGAACAGCCCGGACAGTCCGCCGCGCAGCCCGTCGAGCGACTCCGGGGCGTAGTGCGCCGCTTGGTGCAGTCCTGTCGCGCAGACCACGTGCACACCTGTGGCCCGGGACAGCCCCGGCAGGTCCGCCGTCCGCCGGCCCATGCCGTACGGCGTCCACTGCACGACCGCCCCTCCGCCCGCCGCCCGGAACGCCGTCAGCTCGGCCCGCGCGGCGGACACGTCGTCCAGCTCCCGCCCCGGCAACCGCGGGCTGCGCAGGAAGAGATGGTCGTGCGCGTCGCACACGCCCAGTTCCTCGGGGCCGATGTCACCGAGGACCGTACGGACCGTACTCACCACTGCCGCCCGCGCGGCAGGTCACCCCGCCCGGGCGCCGACAGATGCAGCACCTCGAACACGTCGCCCTCGGCCTTGGGTGCGGCGTGCTCCCAGAGCGAGAAGTGGACCACCTCCCACGCGCGTGTGTCCACGGCGGCCGCCGCCAGCACCGCCCCGTCCGTCGCGGCCAGCCGCCCGGTCTCGCGCGCCGCGTGCGCCATGAACGCGGCCAACTCCACGCCGTCCGGAACCGGTTGGCGCCGCCGCACGGCGAACGCGGCGGGGGAGCCGGCGGCCGTGCCCTCCTCGAAGGCCAGGCCCGTCCACTGCCGTGTCTCCGGCCGCCCGAAGTCGTCGACCGGCCCCTGGAAGGCGCCTCCCCAGAGGAAGCGGTTCATGCCCTCCATGGTGTTCCAGAGGTAGAAGGGCCCGTACTGGTTCACCGGCGAGCCGTGCACCCCGCGCTCGCGCAGCACGTACGTCTTGATGCCGAGGCCGTCCCAGTCGTCCAGGCGATGCGCGACACGGGCGACGCGGGAGCGGATGATGCTCATGTCGTAGTCCGCGGGCAGGGTGAACTCGTACTGCATGGCGTGCATGTCGTGGTTCCCTTCTCGGGCCGGGAGTCGGTCGCCTGTCTCAGGCGGGGTAGTCCTTCACGTGCTCGTGCCACTCGGTCGTCGTGCCGTCCGCCGCGGCCTCCACGACCGCGAGGTGGCTCATGAAGGTGCGCGGCGCGGCACCGTGCCAGTGCCACTCGCCCGGCTCGATCCACACCGTGTCGCCCGCCCGGATCTCCTCCACCTCACCGCCACCGCGCTGCACCAGCCCCTCGCCCTCCAGGACGTGCAGCACTTGGCCGTGCGGATGCCGGTGCCAGGCGGTGTGCGCGCCGGGCGCGAAGTGGACGTTGAACATGCGCAGGTGGGAGGGGGCGGCGGGGGCGGCTATCTCGTCCAGCCACACCGAGCCGGTGAAGTTCTCCGCCGGACCCTGCAGGCTCTCGGGACGCCGTCTGGTGATGTGCACGGAAATCTGTTCTCCAGTCAGGGAGTTCGGGGTGCGAGCAGGGAGAGCAGGCCACGGACGCCGGTGTCGAACGCGGCGGGGGAGCCGGAGGCGCGGGCGAGCACGTAGCCGCCCTGCACGGTCGCGAGGACGGCCGCGCCGATCTCCTCGCCGTCCAGTCCGGGCGCGAACTGCCCCTGCCGCTTGCCCTCTTCGACGATCCCGGCGATCCGCCCGCGGATCCACGCGATCGTCTCGTCCACCGGCGCACGCAGTTCGTCGCTCGCGATCACGTCCGGATCCATGGTCAGCCGGCCGATCGGACAACCGCGCAGCACATCACGCTCGCGCAGCAGGTACGCCTCGATGCGCTCGTACGGCGTGCCCGGCCCGTCGAGTACGCCCTCGGCGGTGGCCCGCAGCTCCTCGGCGGTCCGCCGGATCGCCGCCAGCGCCAGGTCCGGCTTGCCCTTGAAGTGGTGGTACATGCTGCCCTGGCCGGCCCCGGCGCGCTCCAGGATCGCCTTGGGGCTCGTGCCCACGTAGCCACGCTCCCACAGCAGCTCGCGGGTGGACTCGATCAGTCGTTCCGAGGTGCTCATGAGATGACTGTACATACTAGTAGTTACAATCCGCCAGTCCCCAGGGAGCAGCCGTGTGCCACGGTCGTACTCCCGCGGAGGTACGCGCACTGCCGCCGGCCGCACGACGACCCGGCCCCCTGACGGAGGGAGTCTCGTGGCATCACCCCGAGACCCTGCCGACAAGGGAGTTGAACCGAGATGCAGACCCTGGCGAACTGGGACGGCGGACCCGGCCCATGGATCCTGTTCTTCCCGCTCATCTGGGCGGTCGTCGTGATCGGCGCCGTCACCTTCCTGCGCCGCACCGTCTGGCGCGGCCGCGGCGGCCCCTGGCGGCCCATGGACGGCTCGCGCCCGGCGGGCGACTCGCCGCTCGCGGTCCTGGGCCGTCGCTTCGCCGCCGGCGAGATCGACGAGGACGAGTACTGGCGCCGGCTCTCCGTCCTGGAGGAGCAGTTCGGCCGTATCGGCAAGGGCGGAGCGGCATGACCACGACCGCCCTCGGTACGGCGGCCCGCGTGGTGGGCGCGGTGAAGGTGTACGGCGGTGGCGACACCGCCGTACACGCCCTGGACGGGGTGGACGTCGACTTCCCCGCCGGCCGCTTCACCGCGATCATGGGCCCCTCGGGCTCCGGCAAGTCCACCCTGATGCACTGCGCGGCCGGTCTCGACACGCTCACCTCGGGCGCCGCCTACATCGGCGACACCGAGCTGGGTGCGCTGGACGACCGCCGCCTGACCCTGCTGCGCCGGGACCGGGTCGGCTTCGTCTTCCAGGCGTTCAACCTGGTGCCGACGCTGACCGTCGCGGAGAACATCACCCTGCCCCTGGACCTCGCCGGGAAGCGGGGCGACCGGGAGTGGATCGACGCGCTCGTGGACGTCGTCGGGCTGCGTGACCGGCTGCACCACCGGCCCTCCGAGCTGTCCGGCGGACAGCAGCAACGCGTCGCCGTGGCACGGGCGTTCGCGGGCCGCCCGGACGTCGTCTTCGCCGACGAGCCGACCGGCAACCTCGACTCCCGCTCCGGCGGTGAGGTCCTCGCCCTCCTGGGCCGCGCCGTGCGGCAGACGGCACGCACGGTCGTCATGGTCACCCACGACCCTGTCGCCGCCGCCCACGCCGACGAGGTCCTCTTCCTCGCCGACGGCCGGCTGGTCGACCGGATGGCGTCCCCGACCGCCGACAAGGTCCTGGACCGCATGAAGGCCTTCGAGGTGCGCTCATGAACGCGTCGCTCCGGCTCAGTCTCACCTCGCTGCGCGCGCACCGGCGACGCTTCGCCGGCACGTTCCTCGCGGTGTTCCTCGGTGTCGCCTTCCTGGCCGGCACCCTGGTCATGGGCGACACGCTCCGCGCGAGCTTCGGCTCCATGTTCGGCGAGGCCACCAGCGGCACGGACGCCGTCGTACGCGGCGCCGACGCCATCACCACGCCCGGTGAGGCCCAGGGCGTACGACGGCCCGTCGACACCTCGCTGGTCGGGACCGTCGAGCGGGTCCCCGGAGTGGCGGCCGCCGCGCCGAACATCCAGGGTGCCGGTCAACTCGTCGGCGCCGACGGCAAACCCGTCGGCGGCCAGGGCCCGCCGACCCTCGCCGGAAACTGGATCGCCGACCCGAAGCTCAACCCGTACCAGCTCGCCGAGGGCCGCCTCCCCGCGCGCTCCGGGGAGGTCGTGGTCAACCGGGGAGCCGCGAAGAAGGGCGGCCTGAGGATCGGTGACACCACCACCCTGCGCACCCCGGACCCGGTCCGGGTGACCATCGTCGGCCTCGCGACCTTCGGCGGCCAGGACGGCATGGCTCAGGTGACCTTCACCGGCATGACCCGGGCCGATGCCGAGAAGTACCTCACCGCGCGGCCGGGCCAGGCGGCGAGCATCCAGGTGCGGGCCGGCCCCGGAGTGAGCCAGCGGGAACTGGTCCGGCGGCTGACTCCCGTACTGCCCGAGGGAGTCGAGGACATCACCGGCCAGGACTCGGCGCGGGAGAACAACGACATGATCGCCAGCCAGTTCCTGACGATCTTCACGACCTTCCTGCTCGTCTTCTCCGGCGTCGCCCTGCTCGTCGCCACCTTCTCCATCCACAACACCTTCGCGATCGTGGTCGCCCAACGCACCTGCGAGAACGCCCTGTTGCGCGCCCTCGGAGCCTCCCGCCGTCAGGTGTCAGCCGCGGCGCTCACGGAGGCCTGCGTCGTCGCCGTCACGGCCTCCGCCGCCGGGCTCGCGGGCGGGATCGGCATCGCCGCCGGGCTCCAGGCGCTGTTCCCGGCGATCGGATTCCCCTTCCCCGACGGCGACCTGGTGATCAAGCCGCTGTCGATGGCCCTGCCGCTCGCCGTCGGAATCGTGGTCTGCCTGGGCTCCGCGCTGCTGCCCGCCCTGCGCGCCGGCCGCACCGCCCCGCTGGCCGCGCTGCGCGAGACCGCCGTCGACTCCTCCGGCGCGTCCCGCTTCCGCGCGCTCGCCGGAACGGTCCTCGGTGCAGCGGCTCTCGCGGCGGCCCTCACCGGTGTGCTCGTCTCACCGTCCGTGTGGCCGGCCGGACTCGGCGCGCTGCTGGCCCTGGCCTCCTTCGTGGTGCTGGGTCCGGTCGCCGCCACCACGGCCGTACGACTCCTCGGCGCACCCCTGGACCGGGTCCGCGGTGTCACCGGAGCCCTCGCCCGGCGCAACGCCCTGCGCACCCCGAAGCGGACGGCCACCACCGCGAGCGCCCTGATGATCGGCGTGGCCGTCGTGTCCCTGTTCACCGTGTTCGGCGCTTCGCTGAAGGCCACCATGGACCAGACGGTGTCCCGGTCCTTCGCGGGTGACGTCGCCGTCAGCACACCCTCGTTCGGCGCGGGCGGCAGCGGGCTCAGCCCCCGGATCGCCCCGGCCCTGCAGCGGCTGCCCGAGGTGGACACCGCCGTGGGACTCGGCCGCGGGGTCGCCGAAGTGGACGGCAAGGGGCGGGCGTTGACCGTGACCGACCCGGCCGCGCTCGCCCGTACCTTCGACCTCGGCACGGTCACCGGGTCCCTGCGCGACCTCGGCACCGACGGCATCGCGCTGACCCGTGCGGAGGCCGACCGCCGAGGCCTGCACACCGGCGACACGGCTCGGCTCACCTTCACCGACGGCAGGACACTGAACTTCACCGTCCGTGCCGTCTATGGCCGGTCCGAACTCGCCGGCGACTACGTCATCACCTGCGCCGCCTGGGCACCGCACCGCACCCAGGACGCCGACACGCTGATCGCCGTCACCTTCCGGCGCGGCGTGAGCGCGGACGCGGGCAAGGCGGCCGTGCAGAAGGTCGCCGCCGGGTACGGCAACCCCGAGGTGCAGACCCGGGAGGAGTACGCGCAGTCCTCCGCCGGCGGCATCGACATGATGCTCACGCTCGTCTACGCCCTGCTCGCCCTCGCGGTGGTCATCGCGCTGCTGGGCATCGCCAACACGCTGACCCTCGCGCTCCACGAACGCACCCGGGAACTGGGCCTGCTGCGGGCCGTCGGCCAGACCCGGGCCCAGCTGCGGGCCATGGTCCGCTGGGAGTCGGTCCTGGTCGCCGCCTTCGGCACGGCCGGTGGGCTCGCCCTGGGCGGCTTCCTGGGCTGGGTCCTGGTCAAGGCCTCGGACGGCGCGAGCGACACGGCCTTCGTCTTCGCCCTCCCGCCCGCCCGGCTCGCCGTGGTCGTCCTGGTCGGCCTTGCGGCAGGCGCCCTCGCGGGCCTGCGCCCGGCCCGCCGAGCCGCCCGCCTGGACGTACTGCGGGCGATCGCCACCGAGTGAGACGCCGTGTGGCGCTTCCCCACGGAAGTGCGGCGGAAGCCACCGCGGCAGGTGACCGGCTCACCGCCCGGTCAGCCGGGGACGGCCGACCGGGCGGGAGCGGGTGCCGCGGCCGAGGCGTGGGCCACCACGGGGGTCGGAGCAGCGGCGACCGGGGCCGGTGCCGACTGCACCTCGGTGAGCCGCGGTACCGGCTGCGGCTCGGCCACGGGGCGGGGCGAGCGGGCCGGCTGCCGCTGGGCCGTGGACGGGGCGGGCAGCGTGAACCACACGACCTTGCCGTTGTCGCCGTCCGGGCGTGCCCCCCAGCTCTCGCTCATCGCGGCCACCATCGCCAGGCCCCGCCCACAGGTCGCCAGGGGAGCGACGTCCGTCGCGTCGGCCACCACCGGCAGGCGCGGATCGTGATCGCGCACCGAGACCGTGAGCCGGTCGACCAGAAGTTCCAGCTCGACGGTGCACGACTTGTCGGGCCGGGCATGCCGGTGGACGTTGCTGAGCAATTCGGTCACACCGAGGGCGGCCCGGTCTATCAACGGGTCCAAATGCCAGTAGCGCAACTGTGCAGATACGATTCTGCGGACCTGACCGATCCGCGACGGCAGGGCTTGGAGCTCCACCATGCAGTGCCTGCTTGGGTGACTGATCACGGCTGCGACTCCCCGATGTGAGGTCCGGAGGAACCGGAGGAACACGGAGAACAACGGATCCAGCAGGGTGCTTGCGTCCAAACGTCCGCCTGCTGTCGTGGCCGGCGGGCTGGTTCGCAGCGTTATCGCCGGTAAACCCAGAGTGACGTGAGACCAGCGTGACGCAGCGAATGCGCTCCCGCAACTCGCAGCGACCGGGCGCAGGTCAGACGCAGGTCGGGTCAGGCTCAGGTGCCGCGTCCGGCCGCCCGGCGCACCGCCTCGATGAACCGTCGCGCCGCGGGTGGCCCCGGTTCGCCCGGAGCGGGGTCCTGTTCGCCCAGCGTCAGCAGGTACCGGTTGCCGTTGAGGTCCGCCAGTGCCCGGTCCTCCGGGGCGAACCACGGCTTGGAGGCGCGCACCGCCTGCACGGGTGCGCTGTCGATCTCGCTGCCGTAGCTGTTGAGCAACTCCACCCTGCCGTCGCTGATCCGGACCTTTCCGGCCCGGGTGAGCGAACGCATCCGCTTGCCTATCCGCACGCCCGTGGCTGTGAACTCCGGCTCCGCCATCCTTCGCCGCCCCCTTGTGCGTCGCTCGCCGGACACCGGCCCGCGTGGGTCCGGATCCGGCCCGTGTCCGGTCGTACCGCCCGGGGCCGTACCGGCTCTGCCGATCCCGTGCGCGCCCCTGTTCGGGACGATCGTCCCGTCCGGTGCAGTCTGCCCCGATGCGGCCTGGAGCACCAGTACGCACGGGGCACGCGTGACGGGTGCCGGAGCACTCGCGCCAATGCGCCCCCGACTGCCGCGCGCGGGTGTGCCCCAGCCTGTCTTTGGGTGGCTCAAAGATGCGTTTATGCAGGTGAGAAGCGGTGTGGAAGGTGCTTATGATCGAGGTGTCGGCCGCGCGAAGCGCTGTCGGTGCCCAGCCTAAGGAGCCCCGCCGTGAGCACCACCCCACAGACCCGGACCGGCGCCACCCTCGACGTCGACCGCAGCGACGCCGCCTACCGCGACTGGCTCAAAGAAGCCGTCCGCAAGGTCCAGGCCGACAACCAGCGCTCGGCCGACACGCACCTCCTCAAGTTCCCGCTCCCCGAGCAGTGGGGCATCGACCTGTACCTGAAGGACGAGTCGACGCATCCCACCGGCAGCCTCAAGCACCGGCTGGCCCGCTCCTTGTTCCTCTACGGTCTGTGCAATGGCTGGATCCGCCCGGGCCGCCCGGTGATCGAGGCGTCCAGCGGCTCGACGGCCGTCTCCGAGGCCTACTTCGCCAAGCTGATCGGTGTGCCCTTCATCGCGGTCATGCCGCGCACGACGAGCGCCGAGAAGTGCCGTCTGATCGAGTTCCACGGCGGACAGTGCCACTTCGTGGACGACTCCCGGAAGATGTACGAGGAGTCCGCCCGCCTCGCGGTGGAGACCGGCGGCCACTACATGGACCAGTTCACCTACGCCGAGCGGGCCACCGACTGGCGCGGGAACAACAACATCGCCGAATCCATCTTCCGTCAGCTGGAGTTGGAGCGGTTCCCGGAGCCGGCCTGGATCGTGGCCACGGCCGGAACCGGCGGCACCTCGGCGACCCTCGCGCGCTACGTCCACTACATGCAGTACGACACCCGCATCTGCGTCGCCGACCCGGACAACTCCTGTTTCTTCGAGGGCTGGACCACCGGTGACCCGGACGTCACCTGTGACTGCGGCTCCCGGATCGAGGGCATCGGCCGGCCGCGCATGGAGCCGAGCTTCGTGCCCGGCGCCATCGACCGGATGATGAAGGTCCCGGACGCGGCCAGCGTGGCCGCCGTACGCGCTCTGGAGCGGGCCATCGGCCGCAAGGCGGGCGGTTCGACGGGCACGGGCCTGTGGAGCGCACTGAAGATCGTCTCCGAGATGGTGGCCCAGGGGCGCACGGGCAGTGTGGTCACCCTGCTGTGCGACCCGGGGGACCGCTACCTCGACAAGTACTACTCGGACACCTGGCTCGAGGAGCAGGGCCTGGACATCGCCCCTTACACGGAGGCGATCGAGTCCCTGCTGGCCACGGGCGTGTGGCCGGACTGAGCAGCAGGCAGGCGCGCGCTCTACGCCTCGTCGGTGCCGAGGGCCTCGCGCAGCACCGCGACGGCCTGGGCCACGGCGGCGCGCGCGGCGCGCGTGCCGCTGAGCGGGTTCAACATCATGAAGTCGTGCGTGATCCCGGCGTAGCGGACCGTCGTGACCGGCACGCCCGCGGCCCGGAGCCTGGCCGCGTAGGCCTCGCCCTCGTCGCGCAGCACATCGGCCTCGTCGACGACCACGTACGCCGGCGGCAGCCCGGCCAGTTGCTCCAGGCTCGCCCGCAGCGGTGAGACCGTGATGGCCGAGCGCTGGGAGGGCTCCGGCAGGTAGGCGTCCCAGAACCACTCCATCGACTTGGCGGTGAGGAAGTAGCCCTGGGCGAACTGCCGGTAGGAGGGCGTGTCCATCCCGGCGTCGGTGACGGGGTAGTAGAGCGACTGGTGGACGATGCGGAAGTCGCGCCGCTCCTTGGCCAGCAGGGCCAGGGCCGCGGCCATGTTCCCGCCGACCGAGTCGCCCGCCACCGCCAGCCGGGAGGGGTCGAGCGCGTGCGCGGGGCCGTGGTGGACGATCCACTGGGCGGTCGCGTAACCCTGCTCCAGGGCCACCGGGTACTGCGCCTCGGGCGAGCGCGTGTACTCGACGAAGACGACGGCGGCCCGGGCTCCGACCGCGAGTTCGCGCACCAGCCGGTCGTGGGTGTCCGCGTTGCCGAGGATCCAGCCGCCCCCGTGCATGTACAGCACCACCGGCAGCGGCTCTGCCACGCCCGGCGGCCGTACGATGCGCGCCCGCACGCCTTCGACGTCGAAGGGCACGGTGACCCACTCCTCGTCGACGGGGAGCTTCTCGATCGGTTGCGCCTGGAGGTCGTCGAGCACCTTGCGGGCCTTCTCCACGCCGATCTCGTACAGGAACGGCGGCTGGGAGGTGGCGTCGGCCAGTTCCTGGGAGGCGGGCTCCAGAACGACGTCGCCGATGGCGGGCTGGGCAGTCATGAAGGAATCCCTCGCGTTTGTCCGGATTGCTCGGCCCTCTCCAGCATGAGTGCGGCCCGCGTCGGTCGCATCCGAGGACTGCCGGGCCGGGGCGCGGCGAACCGGTCACGCTCCGCGCCGATCGCGAGGCGCGGGGGAGGTCAGGAGGTGCTGGTCACCGGCCCAGCCGTCGGTCCAGCGCGGTGACGGCGTCGCGGAACGCGCGGCCCACCCCCGGGCGGGCGAGGCGGCACACGAGGCGGAACGCGGCCGTACCGTCCAGGGCGAAGGCCATCCGGATCCGGGTCCCGGTGCCGGCCGGGGTGAGCCGCCACTCCTCGATCCAGGCGCGGGCCCCCGGGGTGTTGGTCACGTCGACGCGGTAGGCGTACACCTCGGGCGACTTCGCCACGAGCACCGACTCCTCGAAACGGATGCCGCCCCGGAGCCGTACCTCGCGCCCGCCCTCGGCCGGCCGGGCCGAGGACACCGCCGAGAACCACTCCGGCCAGCCGGGCACGTCCTCGGCGAGCGCGTGGAAGACCGCGTCGGGAGCGGCCGCGACGTCCCGGGTGAACACGAGCCGTACGGGGGCGGTCTCGACGAAATCGATCTCCACCGGGCGCAGACGGTGAGCCATGGCGACGAACCCCCTGGTGAAGTCCCTCGGGAAAGCGGGGTGTTGCACCGGGCAGCCTAGCTGACGCCCTGTCAGATGTCCTCGTCCTCGTCCTCTTCCGCTTCGCCCGCCACCACCAGCCGCCGTAGGTGCTCGGAGATCTCCGTCCGCGCCTCGGTGGGCAGGCCCGCGTCGGTGACCAGCGTGTCCACCTGCTCCAGTGCGGCGAACGAACTGAGGCCCACCGTGCCCCACTTGGTGTGGTCGGCCACCACCACGACCCGGCGCGCCGACTGCACCAGCCGCCGGTTGGTCTCGGCCTCCGCCAGGTTGGGCGTGGACAGGCCCGCCTCGACCGATATCCCGTGCACCCCGAGGAAGAGCAGGTCGAAGTGGAGCGCGGCGATCGCCTGGTCGGCCACCGGGCCCACCAGCGAGTCGGACGGGGTGCGCACCCCGCCGGTCAGTACCACCGTGGCCGCGCCCTGCCGCTGCCCCGAGGTGCGCTGCGCCGCGTGGAAGACGTCCGCGACCCGCACCGAGTTCGTCACCACGGTCAGATCGGGCACCTCCAGCAGGTGCTGCGCGAGCGCGTAGGTCGTCGTACCGCCGGACAGGGCGATCGCCGTACCCGGGGTGACCAGCCGGGCGGCGGCCCGCGCGATGTCCTCCTTGGCGGACAGCTCCAGACCCGACTTGGCCTCGAAGCCCGGCTCATGGGTGCTCGCCTCGACCACCGGGACCGCGCCGCCGTGCACCTTCTCCAGCACGCCCTGGCGGGCCAGCGCGTCGAGATCGCGGCGCACGGTCATGTCCGACACACCGAGCTTGCGGGTCAGCTCATTGACGCGCACACCGCCCCGGCGCCGGACCTCGTCCACGATCAGGGCGCGGCGCTGCTCCGCGAGGAGGTTCTGATTCTCGCTCACGTACGCTCCGGTCCTTTCGCCGCAATCCGTCCGACAGGCCCGCCGCACCTGCTCCGACCTGGACGTTCCATTCGTCTTAGGTGCGCGGCGGTCCCATCTTTTCACGGGAGGGCACCGGTTGCGCCACTACCGGTTACGACGCGCTCATGCCATTCGGGCACATCCGGGCATCACGTCTCCCGCCCGTAGTCACACGGATCGGGGAGATTCCGTGACGAGAGGTGTAGGACGCCCCCGAAACGGAGATCCTGATGCGCGCACGGACACATGCGATGAGGCGCGTCACGGGGGAAGTGCGAGAACAGTGGAACGTGCGAAGGAACGCATTGCCGCGCGGGAGACGGACCATTCCACCGCGCAGGCCACGGAGGCGGGGCCCGAGCTGGAACTCCTGGTGCACGGAGTCGGCGGCACCACCCCGGAGAAGATGCTCGGTGACCCGCGCACCGTCCGGATCACCGGCGACGACACCGCGGCGGTCTTCCGGCGCGCCGATCACACCGCGGACTCCCCGGCCGGGCAAGCGCCGCCCAGTGAGCCGGTGCAGGAGGCGTACGTCTGGTGCAACCTCACCTCCGGGGACGGCAGCCGCGCCTTATGGCTCCTGTTACTGCCCTTCATGGTGGTCAACCTCGCCCACTGGATGCGCCCCGCCGCCGACGGCCGCGGACGCACCGTCCGGCTCTACGGCCTCCTCGTGCGCCTGGTCGCCCTCACTCTCACGGTGCTGCTGGTGGCCGCGGCCTGCGAGGTCGCCCTCGACCTGGTCGCCTGGCAGTGCGCGGGCGTCACCGCCTGCGCAGGCCGCCACTCCTGGCTGGGCTTCCTCTCACCCGCCGCCTCCGGTGACGGGTGGTGGAGTCTGCCCGGCCGCCGGCTCGCCCTGGCCGCGTCGGTCCCGGCCGCGCTCACGGCCCTGCTGTGGTACCTCTCGCACCGCACCTGGAGCGCCTACGAGTCCCACCGGCCGATGTCCCGCGACCCCGAGCCGGAGACCGACGGCAGCGCCCTGGCCCGGCCCGGCTTCTGGTACGGCCGGCGCCTGGTCGCCCGGCTGCGCGCGGCCCACACCGCGGCGGGCCTGCTCACCGTCGCCGCTGCCGTCCTCACGCCCGCGGCCCGCTTCGACCACCGCTCCGGCGGCCCCGCGGCCCTGGACGTCCTCGGCTGGATCCTTCCCGCGGCCCTGCTCGGCTGCGCGGCCGCCGCGGTGGGCGTGGTCTGCCGCCGGGGCCGCAGCGAGAACCGCCTCGACCAGCAGCTCGACCGCCACCTCGTACGCCGCCTGCCGCTCGGCGCCCTCGGCCTGCTGCTGCTCACAGCGGTGTACGCCGGCTGGTCCCGCCCCGGCTGGCGGTCCGCCGGGCGGCTGCCCGGGGACCCGGCCTTCGGCGCCCTCATGCCGGCCCAGGGCCTGCTCGTCGTCGTCCTCGCCGTCGTCGCCCACGACCTGTACCGACGGCACCCGGACCCGCGCGCCGGGATGCGCGGCCTCGGCGGGCCGGCGGTCGCGCTGCTCGCCTGCGCACTGGGCGGCGTGATGTCCGGCGGTGTCGCGCAGCGGGTCGCCGACTGGCTGGACGGCACCCGGGCTCTGCTCGACGGGCCCCCGGTGCTGCTGACCTGGCAGGCGTCCGCGATCCCGCCGATCCTCGCGGTGCTGCTCGCCGTCGCCGCCCACCTGGCACTGCGCACCGCACGGCTCGCCCGCGCCGAACGCGACCGGGTACGCGAGGAGCACCCCGGCGAGCCCGAGGACCCGTCCCGCACCCGCGCCATCGCCCGGGCCCGCGCCCTGGCCACCCTCACCGACCGGGCACCGCTGGTCGTCGCCGTGCTCGCCGCCACCACCCTGCTGATCGGCGCCGCCGCGCTGGCCGGCGCCCTGGCCACCGGAGAGCCACCCGAGGGCGCGGCCCGACGGACCTACGACATCGTCCAGGCCGTGGCCGAGACCTCGCAGGCGCTCGGCTCCTGGCTGGTCGGAGTCGGCTTCCTCCTGTTCGTCACTTGGGCCCGGCGCGCCTACCGGGACGCCTCCGCCCGCCGCACCGTCGGCATCCTGTGGGACGTCGGCACCTTCTGGCCGCGCGCCGCCCATCCCTTCGCCCCGCCCTGCTACGCCGAGCGCGCCGTGCCGGACCTGACCTGGCGGATGGCGACCTGGACCCGGCACACCGGCGGCCGCCTGGTCCTCTCCGGCCACTCCCAGGGCAGCGTCCTGGCCGCGGCCGCTGCCTGGCAGCTGACCCCGTCCGTACGCAAGCGGGTCGCCCTGCTCACCTACGGCTCCCCGCTGGAGCGCCTGTACGGCCGCTGGTTCCCGGCCCACTTCGGCCCGCGGGCCCTGGCCGCCCTGCACGGAGACGTCGCCTGCTGGCGCAACCTCCACCGCCGCACCGACCCCATCGGCGGCCCGGTCCGCCTCCCCGGCGGCTGCGGCCCGGAGGTCGATCACCAGCCCCTGAGGGACCCGCTCGCCTACGGCCGTACGCCCCAGCAGCCGCTGCCGGCCCCGATCCTCGGCCACTGCGACTACCAGGCGGACCCGGCCTTCGCGCGGGAGAGGGCCCGGCTGCTGGCCCGTCTGCACCCGGACCTCCCGGGGCAGCGCCTGGTGCCGGGGGCGCCGGAGTGAGCCCTCAGGGCAGCTCCGGCAGGTCCTCCGCGTACAGCAGGGTCAGGTCGTCGGTGCTGGGGTCCTCCAGCTGCGCGACACGGCTCGCGTGCCGTTCCACCATCGCCTCGAAGGTCTGGCGCGCTGTACGGCCGTTGCCGAACGCGGCGCCCTTCGGGATCGCCGTGAAGTACTTCAGCAGGGCCTCCGAAGCGCCCGGCGCCAGCCGGTACTCGTGCTCGTCGGCCTGCTGCTCCACGATCCTGAGCAGCTCCTCGGGGCCGTAGTCGCTGAAGGTGATGGTCCGGGAGAAGCGGGAGGCGACACCGGGGTTGACGGAAAGGAAGCGCTCCATCTCGGCCGTGTAGCCGGCGACGATCACCACCACCGCGTCCCGGTGGTCCTCCATCAGCTTCACCAGCGTGTCGATGGCCTCCTTGCCGAAGTCCCGCCCGGCGTCCTCCGGGGACAGCGCGTACGCCTCGTCGATGAACAGCACACCGCCGCGCGCCCGTTCGAAGGCCTCCTGGGTGCGGATCGCGGTGGAGCCGATGTGCTCGCCGACCAGGTCGACCCGGGACACCTCGACCAGGTGGCCCTTCTCCAGCACCCCCAGGGAGGCGAGGATCTCGCCGTACAGCCGGGCGACCGTCGTCTTTCCGGTGCCGGGGGAGCCGGTGAAGACCAGGTGCCGCTTGACCGAGGCCGCCTTCAGACCGGCCTCCTGCCGGCGCCGGCCCACCTCGATCATGTCGGTCAGCGCCCGCACCTCGCGCTTGACGCTCTCCAGGCCCACCAGAGCGTCCAGTTCACCGAGCACGTCCTTCGACGTCCGGGCCGGCCTCTCCGGCTCGACCGCGGCGACGAGCGGCTCCTGCTCCGTGGCGCGTTGCCCGGGGATCGCGCCGAGCAGCCCGGGCGAGGGGGAGGAGGTCTGTACGGCCGTCTCGCGGACCGACGGCGGCCTCAGGCTGCCGCTCTCGTCGCTGGTGCAGTCCTCCACGAGCGGGCCCGTCCCGGCCCCCGCGTCCGGCCCCGCGTCGGCGAACTCGTAACCGCCGCGCGCACACCGCTCCGTACGGCACTTCCGCAGCGTCGTACGGCAGCCGTCGATCACGTGGAAGCCGTAGCCGCCGCTGCCGCTGACCCGGCAGTTCAGGAAGCTGCCCCGGCCGCCGGCGGACACGTAGAAACCCGCCTCGGCGGGCGAGTCGACCGTGCAGCGCTCGATGGTCGGGTCGGCGCCCTTGGTGACGATCACACCGGTCTGCGTGCCGTCCACGGTGCAGTTGTTGAGCGTTCCGCCGCTGCCGTGGTCGCGGAACCAGGCGCCGGTGGCCGCCTCCCGGATCCGGCAGTCGTCGAGCTGCGCGGTGGCGCCGTCGCTCACCGACACGGCCGTGTTGCGCACCTGGGACAGGTCGCTGTCCACGACGTCCGCGCGCGAGCCGCGGTCCAGCACGAACAGCGCGTCCGGCACGTCGTGCACCCGGCAGGACTCGAGTACCGCGGTGGCACCGTCGCTCACCCACACCGCCGGATAGTCGCCGGTGCTGTCGAAGATCTCGCACTGGTTGGCGTCCACCCGGGTGCCCGGGTCCCACACCGACAGGCCGTTGCGCCCGAACTGACGCACCGTTGTCCGGGTCAGCGTGAGCACCGAACGGGAGCGCAGATCGACCGCGTTCTCCGGGATGTCGTGGATCCGGCAGTCCGCGAGCGTGAGCACCGCGTCCGTGTCGAGCGTGACACCGTCGGCCGTGGTGCGGTGCACGTCGCAGTCGGTCAGGTGCGCCGTGGCCCGCTGGGTGACCTGCACCCCGGAGCCTCGGACCTCGTACACCTCACAACCGACGGCCTCCAGTGCGGAGTTCTCCCCGGTCGCGGTCAGCCCGGTGCCGGAGGCGTGGTGCACCCGGCACCGCTCCAGGCGGGGATGGGCGCCGCCACGCACCGCCACGCCGGCCTGCCCGGCCGCGACGACCTCGCACTCCTCGAACACCCCGCCACCGCCGTCGAGAACGGCGATGCCGATGCCGGCCGGGTTGTCGACGGTGCAGCGCCGCACGGTCGGACGCGCCCCGCCCCGCACCTCGATGCCCGCGGCGGACCGCGTGACGATCCGCACGTCCATCAGCTCGGGCGTGCCGTCCTCCACCAACAGGGCGGGCGCTGCCACGTCCTGACCCTCCACGTGCAGGTCCTGCACCACCGCGGAGGCCCGCACGGTCAGCGGCACCCCGTCCACGGGCGCGATCCGCACCGAGCCCGGCGAGCCCTCCGGCCCGCGCAGGGTCACCGACCGCTGGACGACGAGGTTCTCCCGGTAGGTGCCGGGGGCGATGGTGAGGACGTCACCATCGGCGGCGGCCTCCAGGGCGGCGGCGAGCGAAGCGTACTCACCCGTGCGGCGCCGCCACCGCGATGTACCGGTGTGCGTCACCTGGACCGTGCCCTGTGCCATGGCGTTGCTGTGCCCCCACCTCGTAGTACGCGGGTTTTGATGCCGAAGGCGAGTCGGCCGGTCCACCGTAGCGTGCGCGCGGGTGGTGGGTTGACCAGAGCCGGAAAGGCCGTCAGCTGCCGGTGCCCGCCTTGCCCCAGTCCGGGCCCGCCCGGTCCCAGGCCTGGTCCCAACGCGCGTACCGGCGGCGGACCATGCGCCAGACGACCAGTCGCCGGCCGCTCTCGACCAGGCCCACGGCCAGCAGGGCCGCGCCGAATCCGGCCAGCACCGCGTGCGTCGTCGCCGTGGGGGAGTCCAGCGGGCGGCTCGTTATTCGGCCGTGCGGATCCGTCCAGAGCCTGAAGCGGTCGCCCGGGTGCGGGGACTTGAGGTTCGCCAGGGCCGGTCCGTGCTGCCGGGTGCCGTCCGGTGCCGTCCAGTCGGCGAGGACGCGGCTGCGGACGTCGTGTGCGGCGCTGGTGTCGGGGTCGGTCTCCATCGGGGCGCTGCCCAGGCCGCGGACCACGGTGGCCGTGACGAGGTGGCGGGAGTGCTGCTGCTCCCGCGCGGAGCGCTGCAGGGAGTCCTGGGCGGCCACGCCGACCAGGGAGCCGATCACGGGCGCGGCCACCGTGACCAGCACCAGCGCCACGAGGGCCACCCAGGCCTCGGCCAGGTCGGTCGTGCGGCGCAGCGGATTGCGCCGCCAGCGCCACAGGCCGCGGATTGCTCGCACGTCCCCCCACCCCCTTCCGCTCCGTGATAACCCCCGACGGAGCTGCCCACCCCCGGCCCGGACCAAGAGAGAGCGAGCTCACTCCAGGCCCGGGGCCTCTCACGAAATTCTCACGTCGGCTCAACGACCGGGCCCCGCCCCAGGGTTCCCCGCCCGCCGAGCCGATTCGCTACGTCAGTACCCGCACCGGGTCCCCGACCCGGATCGTGCCGGGCGTGAGGGCCACCAGGTTCTGGCCGAAGAGCAGCCGCGTGCCGACCCTGCGGTGCCGCGCGAGCGTGCGCAGGGGCTCGCGGCCGCGTACGGCGGTGTCCTGGTCGGTCGTGGTCACGACGCAGCGCCCGGACGCCTTGGCGACCCGGAAGACCACCTCGCCGACGGCGATCCGCGACCAGTCGTCCTCGGCCCAGGCCTCGGTGCCCGCGACGACCACGTTGGGCCGGAAACGGTTCATCGGCAGCGGGCCCTCGGCGGGGTCATCGCCCTGGGCTATGAGGGAGTTCAGAGCGTCGAGGGAGGCGACGGTGGTGACCAGCAGGGGGTAGCCGTCGGCGAAGCTCACCGTCTCGCCCGGCAGCGCGTACTCGGGATCGACCGGACGCCGGGTGGCCGGATCGTCCATGTGGACCAGACGGACATCGGCACCGAGATGGGCAGAACACCAGTCATGAGCCGATTCGGAGGCCAGGACCGCCTCCACCTTCGTGCCGAAGACGTGTGTCGGCACCGTCGCCCCCGGCTCCGGGACGAGGACCGTGAGCGGCTCCTGACCGGGCGCGGACAGACGAACGCCGCCGCCGGGCATCGGCTCGGCGGCGGCCAGCGCGAGACGCGGCTCCTCGCGCTGTGTGACGACCTTTCCCCCGTCGTCGATCAGAGCCCAGCGTCGGTCTCCGGCCAGCCCCCAGGGCTCCACCACGGCTTCCCGGGGCGCGACACCCCGGAACGCCTTGACCGGATGGACGTGGATCGACTGCAGTTCGGCGTTCCCCATGACGCCATCGTGCCAGGTGGCACCGACAGCCGGGGCGCGCCGGTCAGTAGCCGCGGTACTGCTGGTTGTTGTACGGGTCCTGGTAAGGAGCCGGTGCGGGCCGCGGCGCGGCGGGGCGCATGGCCTCGTAGCCCGTGCCGGCCGCCATCGGACGCGGCGGCTGCGGGGCCTGCGGGCCGGGATAGCCGCGGGGCGCGCTCGCCTGCTGCGGGATGTACGCCGTGGGCGCCTGCTGCAGCGGGGCGGGCTGGACCTGCGGATAGCCGTAGGCGGGGACGTGCGGGGACGGGGCCGCCGGGAGGGCGGGCAGCGCCGAGGGCAGCGCGGGCAGGCTGCTGCCCGTGTCGTACGCGGCGGGGACCCGGATCGGGGCGATCTGCGGGGTGCCCCGCTCGGCCACGAGCGAGTCGTAGATCGGGGTGTCCGGGAAGGAGGCGGAGTAGTAGCCGCCGCCATAGGTGGAGCGGGGGGAGGTCATGGCACATAAGTTAAGCCCACGATGTGCTGGTTGGGGAGACCGATAAGAGGGTTGTTTTCCGTGTCGGCAGTGACTCGGGATCCCCAATCCGAGCGAACTTGGCAAAAATGGACGCCGTTCAACGTTTGGATCCTGTAAATGCCGAGTTCCTGTCGGGTTACCGGCGGTTGACCGGCGATCTTCCTGTGCCGCTCGTGGGAGTTCCCCGCGCCCGGGAATAGGTTGGGCGGGTAGGGATGATCCCGGGAGCCCGGGCACGTCCGGGACGCCGACACGCGATGGGGGCGGACATGTCAATGCCGAAAGGATCGAATGCGCCGGTGCCGACCACGGCCCTGCGCGTCGAATTGGGCTGGCGCTCCGGACCCGGGGTGCCCGACGCGGATGCCTCGGCGCTGTTGCTCGCGGCCGGAAAGGTCCGCTCCGACGGGGACTTCGTCTTCTACAACCAGCCCGCGCACCCCTCCGGCGCGGTCCGTCACGAGGGCAAGCGGACCGCCGGCGGGCGCGTCACCGACACCCTTTCCGTGGACCTCGCGCGCGTGGAGAGCGGGATCGAGCGGGTCGTCCTCGCGGCCTCCGCGGACGGCGGGACGTTCGGGCAGGTCCCGGACCTCTACATCGAAGTGACCGACACCGCCGGTGACGCGGTCGCCCGCTTCGACAGCCCCGGCGCGACCGTGGAGACGGCCTTCGTGCTCGGCGAGTTCTACCGTCGCCAGGGCGGCTGGAAGTTCCGCGCCGTCGGCCAGGGCTACAGCAGCGGACTCGAAGGCCTGGCAACGGACTTCGGCATCACCGTCGACGAACCGCAGCACAGCACGCCGCCTCGCACGGCCGCCGCGCCGCCTCCCGCGCCCCCCGCCGCACCACCGGTCCCGCCTGCGGCGACCCCGCCGCCGCCGACCACCGCTCCCGTGCCCCTCCCGCCGCCTGCGGCGGCAAGCCCTGCGGCCGCACCGGTCCGCCTCTCCAAGGTCACCCTCACCAAGGCGGCCCCCTCTGTCTCCCTGGCCAAGCAGGGCGGCACCTCCGGTGCCATGCGGGTCAACCTCAACTGGCAGGTGCGCAAGCAGTTCCCGGGCTGGGGCGGCCGATGGGGCGGCGGCCAGGGGAACCTCGACCTCGACCTGTGCGCCCTGTACGAGCTCGCCGACGGCCGCAAGGGCGTCGTACAGGCACTCGGCAACGCCTTCGGGTCCCTGAACCGGCCGCCGTACATCCACCTCGACGGCGACGACCGTACGGGCGCCGTGACGAGCGGGGAGAACCTCACCGTCAATCTCGACCACAAACAGGACTTCCGGCGCATCCTGGTCTTCGTCACCGTCTACGAGGGCGCGGCCTCCTTCGCCGACCTGCACGCCACGGTCACCCTCCAGCCCCAGCACGGCGCCCCGATCGACTTCTCACTGGACGAGTGCACGGTCCCCTCCACGGTGTGCGCGCTCGCCCTGATCACCAACACCGGCGGCGACCTCGTCGTCCAGCGCGAGGCGCGCTACCTGGTGCCGGAGCGGGGAGTGAGCCCGCAGCGGACCATAGACCGCGCCTACGGGTGGGGCATGAACTGGACGCCAGGGCGCAAGTAGCCCCCAGGTCAGCCCTCGTCGGGCACGGCGTCCGGACGGGCGTACGTGCGGCCCTTCCAGGCCGCCCCGCGCCCCCGGTAGTGCTGCACGGCCGAGTCGACCGTCATGAGGAGGTAGAGGAACGCGGTGCAGGGCAGCAGCGGTGCGAGCCACAGCGGCTGCCGGTAGTAGCGGAGCATCGGCACGTACGTCCCCGTCATCACCGCCCACGCGGCCGCGCCCACGACCGCGGTCGCCGCACTGCCCGTGATCGCGCCCGCCACCACGGCCGCGGGCGGCACCAGGTACACCAGGGCGAGCCCGGCGACCGTGCCGAGCAGCAGCAGCGGGTTGTGCCGCAACTGGGCGTACGCGCTGCGCGAGACCATCCGCCACAGGTCGTGCAGCCGCGGATAGGGACGCACGCTGTCCACCCGGTCGGCCAGCCCGAGCCAGATGTGACCGCCGGCGCCCTTGACCGCGCGCGCGAGGGCGACGTCGTCGATGACGGCGTGCCGGATGGCGTCCGGGATCCGCGCCTTCTCGGCCATGTCCGCGCGCAGCAGGACACAGCCGCCGGCGGCCGCCGCGGTCCGCGACCCCTGCAGGCCGATCCACCGGAAGGGGTACAGCTGCGCGAAGAAGTAGACGAACGCCGGGACCACGAGCCGTTCCCACAGGCTCTCCACGCGCAGCCGCGCCATCTGCGACACCACGTCCAACCCCTCGGTGCGGGCCGCCGCCACCAGCTCCCGCAGGCTGTCCGGCGCGTGCGCGATGTCCGCGTCCGTCAGGAGCAGATATTCGGGATCACGCGCGCGTGCGAGGCCGATGCCGTGCCGCACCGCCCACAGCTTGCCCGTCCAGCCCGCGGGCGGCTCACCGGGGGAGTCCATCGTGAGCGGCAGCCCGCCGTGCCGCCGCGACAGCTCGCGGGCCAGTTCCCCGGTGCCGTCCGTGCTCCCGTCGTCCACGAGGAAGACCTCCGCCCGCCCCGGATAGTCCTGCGCGAGCAGCGACGGCAGGCTCGCGGGCAGCACGCCGGCCTCGTCACGGGCCGGTACGACCACACAGACCGACGGCCACGCGGCTGGTTCCCGGCGCGGGGGCAGCCGGACGTCCGTGCGCCAGAAGAAGCCCTGGCACAGCAGCAGCCAGCACCAGGCGGCGAGGGATACGACGGTGGTCCACACGATCGCGCTCACGGGCGCAGTCTGCCCCACCGGACCAGTGGGCAAGGCCGCATCGTCTATCGTGGCCGGGTGAAGATCGCGCTCATGGACTCCGGAATCGGCCTGCTGGCGGCCACCGGCGCGGTACGGCGCCTGCGCCCCGACGCGGATCTCGTCCTCTCCCTGGACCCCGACGGCATGCCCTGGGGGCCGCGCACGCCTGAGGACCTCACCCGACGTGCCCTGGCCGTCGCCGAGGCCGCCGCGGCCCATCGGCCCGACGCCCTGATCATCGGCTGCAACACCGCCACCGTGCACGCCCTGCCCGCCCTGCGCGCGCGCCTGGAGCCCGGCGTCCCGGTGATCGGCACGGTCCCGGCGATCAAGCCGGCCGCCGCAGGCGGCGGCCCCGTCGCCATCTGGGCCACGCCCGCCACCACCGGCAGCCCCTATCAGCGCGGTCTCATCGAGGACTTCGCCGACGGCGTCCGGGTCACCGAGGTGCCCTGCTGGGGGCTCGCCGAGGCCGTGGAGCACGCGGACGAGGCGGCCATCGACGAGGCGATCACCGCCGCGGCCGCGCTGACCCCGGAGGACGTGACGACCGTGGTCCTGGGCTGCACCCACTACGAGCTGGTGGCGGAACGTATCCGCACCGCCGTCCAGCGCCCCGGTGCCGCTCCGCTCGCGCTGCACGGCTCCGCCGGCGCCGTGGCCGCGCAGGCCCTGCGGCGGCTCGGCGAACAGCCCGCCCCCGAGGCTCCGGCCGAGGGCACGCTGACGGTGCTCCTGAGCGGCCGCGAGGGCGCGCTGCCCGCGGCCGCGCTGCACTATGCCGAAGGACGGCTGCTGCCCGCCGCCGGTCCGCTCGCCGACCGGCGGTGACCTGGGGCGGCCGTCTCCACCGGGGGCGCCGCCCGGAACAGTGACCCTCCGCGAGCCGGTACCCGCGGAGCGAAACCTGAGTAACCTCGTAAACATGAGGGAGCACCGCGACGCCGAGGACACCTCGCACCCCGACGTCTGGACCGGGCGTGCCACCAACCGGGTGCAGTGGCTGCTGGCGCTGGGCGGCGCGGCCTGCATGGCGCTCGGCATCGAGCTGGCCGTGGACTCGGCCTGGAACTCCGGCGTCGCGCCGCTGGCGATGTCCGTCGTGGGCTGCATCGCCGCCGGTCTGCTGGTGCTCTTCGGCACACTCGCCTTCGTGCACGTCGACCTCAAGCTCGACAAGGACTGCGTCGAGGTGCGCTGCGGTCACATCGGCGTGCCGCGCCGCCGCATCCCGCTCTCCGAGGTCGCCGGCGCCGACTTCACCGCCCATGTCACCCCGCGCCACTGGGGCGGCTGGGGCTACCGCTGGCGCCCCGAGAAGGGCACCGCGGTCGTCGTTCGCCGGGGCGAGGGCGTCGTGCTGCGCCTGTGGGACGGCCACACCTTCACGATCACCGTGGACAACGCGGAGGCGGCGGTAGGGGCCATCAGGGACCGGCTGCGGACGATGACGCCTGGCGGCGCGAGCTGAGACGGCGGTCCGTCGGGCTCTTTCGGGAACGCAGGCTGTCTTGAGCGGACGCTGCCTTCGCGCCCCGGACGCCGCGCGCCCGCGCCGCGCCTGAGCGCGCGGCGGAGGCGGCGGTCCCGGCGGTCAGGGACCGGCTGGGCCGAGAACGGCGGGCCCTGGGCTCGTTCGGAAACCCGGGCCGCTTCGAGTCGGACGCTGCCTGCCCTCGCAGACGCCGGACGCTTGCCCTGGCGCGCGCCGGACGCTGCGCTCTCTCCTGCGCCTGAGCGCCACGTTCCCGCTCTGCGTCTAAGAGGTCATCTCATTTGGAGGAACCGGTAGCCTGGCTGTGTGTTGATGGTCGAACGTCTGGTGCCGGACGGGCTCTGGGAGTTGTTCC
>NZ_JBSFHY010000005.1:0-299251 GCF_053597295.1 Streptomyces sp. NPDC001450 | reverse complement strand
GACGCGTCCGTGGTGACCGGGCGGGGCGGGCTCGCCATCGACGACCTGGCGTGGATGCGCAAGTGTGCGGCGATCCGGGACGCGCTGCGGCGGGCACGGCCGCCGCGGCCCCTTCAGCAGCCCGCGCAACGCGGGCCTTCGAAGATCCATGCCTCAACGGTACGGTCCGCCTCCGACAACGGATGCGGCCGCCGGGCTGAACCCGGGGCCATCCCTGGGGAGTACGGGTCCGCCCCGGCGTACTTCAGGCGTGGTACGACGACGTCCTCGCCGCCCGGCACGGTGCGGGCGGCGAGGACGCGGAGACGTGGGGACGCGGGGCGAGTTCGTTACGCCTGCGCGTCCTCCGGGATCGACACCAGCCAGCGGGTCGCCTGGCGCGGGCGGAGGTAGAAGGCCCAGTAGAGGGTGGCGACCGCGGTGATGCCGCCGGTCCACAGCAGGTAGGCGGCCTCCTGCTGGGTCAGGATGTAGCCGAGGACCGCGATCAGCAGGACCGGCATCACGGGCCACAGCGGCATCCGCCAGGCCGGCGTGTGCTTGTGGGAGCCGCGGCGGGCCAGCAGGGCGGCGACCGCGACCAGCAGGTACATGCCGGTCACCGAGACGCCCGTCACGCCGTACAGGGTGTCCAGGTTGACGAAGCAGAGCAGCGCGCCGGGGACACCGACCGCGAGCGTGGCCACCCAGGGGGAGCCGAAGCGGCCGAGCTTGGAGAAGACGTTGTTGACCGGCTCGGGCCAGGCCTTGTCGCGGGCCGAGGCGAACAGGACACGGGAGTTCTGGATGACCATGACGATGCCCGCGTTGATGATCGCGAGGGCCACGCAGAGGCTGACGAAGGTGCCGACCGCGGAGTTGGACCAGGCGGTGACCATGGAGCTGATGTCGCCGCCGGTCAGCTCCTTGAGGTCGGAGGCGCCCAGGGTGATGGCGGCGACCGGGACCAGGATGATCACGGTGGAGATGGCGAGGGTGGCCAGGACCGTGCGGGCGACGTTGCGGCGCGGGTGCTCCAGCTCCTCGGAGAGGTAGACGGCGGTCGAGAAGCCCTGGGTGACGAAGAGGGCGATGGCGAGGCCGGAGACGACCAGCATGGCGGTCACGGTGTCCGTGTGTCCGTCCGAGCCCGCGACCTGCATGGAGACCAGGCTGCCGACACCGCGGTGACCGTGGGTGAAGCCCAGCAGGGCCACGACGCCGGCGGCGATGACCTCCAGGACCAGGAAGATGCCGGTGATCCAGGCGTTGGCGCGCAGGTCGAGCAGGCCGGCCAGGGTGGCGAGGAGCATCACGCCCGCGCCGGTCATCGCCGGGTCGAGGTGGACGATCGGCGCGAGGTAGTCGGCGGTGCCCATCGCGATCACCGGCGGGACGATCATCACGACCAGCAGGGACAGCACGAAGACGAGCCAGCCCGCGAGCCGCCCGGCCATCGTCGACACCATGGCGTACTCGCCGCCCGCGCTGGGGATGAGGGTGCCCAGCTCGGAGTAGCAGAACGCCACGGCGATACAGAGGAGGGAGCCGATGGCGATCGTCAGGGCGGTGGCGGTGCCGAGGGAGCCGAAGAGGTCGGGGACGACCACGAAGAGCGTGGAGGCGGGCGTGACGCACGAGAGCGTCAGCAGGGTGCCGCCGACGACGCCGATGGAACGCTTGAGCTTCTGGGGGCTGTCAGGGGCCCCGGAAGCGTCTATGACGGCTGTCTCGACAGGGCGGAGCGTGTCGGTCATGCGGCGGTTCCGATCGACTCGTGTGGCTGAGGGTGGGGTCGGGAGCGCTATCGCCTCCGGCGGCTCGTCTTGCGTTCGTCTCGTCCGCTCCCGGCGCTGCATAGAGAACCCCGACGAAAACCGCTGCGTCAATGGCCGTTTACCTTCGGAATTCGCATCCCCGACAAGACTTATGCGGCATCACTTTCACAGGCCGCAACGCCCTGTAGGCGCATCCATCAAGCCCCAGTGGAATCTGACCTTGCTTTCCAAGGTCATTTACCGTCAACCCCTTCGCTATCCGTTTGATCCCGCCAAAACGAGAATCGCAGCTGACGCGTCAAAAAAAAGTCAGGCCGTCCGGATACCGGACGGCCTGACAAGGGGCTGTACAGCCCTCAGTGGTTGCGCGGGAAGCCGAGGTCGACGCCGGCGGGGGCCTCCGACGGGTCCGGCCAGCGGGTCGTGACGACCTTGCCGCGGGTGTAGAAGTGGGTTCCGTCGTTGCCGTAGATGTGGTGGTCGCCGAAGAGCGAGTCCTTCCAGCCACCGAAGGAGTGGTAGCCGACCGGGACCGGGATCGGGACGTTCACACCGACCATGCCGGCCTCGATCTCCATCTGGAAGCGGCGGGCGGCCCCGCCGTCCCGGGTGAAGATCGCGGTGCCGTTGCCGAACGGGGAGGCGTTCATGAGGGCCACGCCCTCCTCGTACGTGTCCACGCGCAGCACGCACAGCACCGGGCCGAAGATCTCGTCCTGGTAGGCCTTGGCGGACGTGGGCACCTTGTCGAGCAGCGAGATACCGATCCAGTGGCCGTCCTCGTAGCCCTCGACCGTGTAGCCGGTGCCGTCGAGCACGACCTCGGCGCCCTCGGCCGCCGCGCCCTCGACGTAGGAGGCCACCTTGTCGCGGTGGACCTTCGTGATGAGCGGGCCCATCTCGGAGGCCGGGTCGTTGCCGGGGCCGATCTTGATCTTCTCGGCGCGCTCGCGGATCTTCTCCACCAGCTCGTCGCCGATCGAGCCGACCGCGACGACGGCCGAGATGGCCATGCAGCGCTCGCCCGCGGAGCCGTAGGCCGCGCTCACGGCCGCGTCCGCCGCCGCGTCCAGGTCGGCGTCCGGCAGGACCAGCATGTGGTTCTTGGCGCCGCCCAGGGCCTGCACGCGCTTGCCGTTGGCGGAGGCGGTGGTGTGGATGTAGCGGGCGATCGGGGTCGAGCCGACGAACGAGACGGCCTTGACGTCCGGGTGCTCCAGGAGGCGGTCCACCGCCACCTTGTCACCGTGCACGACGTTGAAGACGCCGTCCGGCAGACCGGCCTCGGACAGCAGCTCGGCGATCTTGAGGGAGGCCGACGGGTCCTTCTCGGACGGCTTCAGTACGAAGGTGTTGCCGGTCGCGATGGCGATCGGGAACATCCACATCGGGACCATCGCCGGGAAGTTGAACGGCGTGATGCCGGCGACGACACCGAGCGGCTGCCGGATGGCCGCCACGTCGACGCGGTTCGCGACCTGCGTGGACAGCTCGCCCTTCAGCTGGACGTTGATCCCGCAGGCCAGGTCCACGATCTCCAGGCCGCGGGCGACCTCGCCGAGCGCGTCGGAGTGCACCTTGCCGTGCTCGGCGGTGATCAGCTCCGCGATGGCGTCCCGGTTGGCGTCCAGCAGCGCCCGGAACTTGAAGAGGATGGACGTGCGCTGGGCCAGCGACGACTGGCCCCA
This sequence comes from Streptomyces sp. NPDC001450, assembly GCF_053597295.1. NCBI lineage: Bacteria > Bacillati > Actinomycetota > Actinomycetes > Kitasatosporales > Streptomycetaceae > Streptomyces > Streptomyces sp. NPDC001450. Next base: position 295,806 of record NZ_JBSFHY010000005.1, on the reverse strand, counting down.
GGTCACGAAGGCGTCCTTCGCGGCGGCCACCGCGGCGTCCACCTCGTCGACCGACGCGAACGCGACCTTGGTGGTGACCGCGCCGGTCGCCGGGTCCGTGACCGGCCCGTACGTACCCGACGCGCCTTCGACGGTCTTGCCGCCGATCCAGTGGTTGACGATCTTCGTCATGCCCAGAAACTCCTTTTACAGATGGCGGCGTCGGGTCGAGACGTGCCGTTCGTACAGCTCACGTGCCTTGACCGCGGACGATCGGGTCGCGGTCTCGGCCACAGGAACATCCCACCAGGCCTGCGCCGGAGGCGCGCCCGACACAGTGTCGGACGTTTCGGTCTCCACGTAGACACATGTTGCGGTGTCGGCGGCCCGCGCCTCGGCCAGCGCCGCGCGCAGGTCCCGTACGGTCTTCGCGCGCAGCACGCGCATGCCGAGGCTGGCCGCGTTGGCGGCGAGGTCGACGGGCAGCGGGGCACCGGTGAAGGTGCCGTCGTCCGAGGTGAAGCGGTAGGCGGTGCCGAACCGCTCGCCGCCCACGGACTCCGACAGACCCCCGATCGAGGCGTACCCGTGGTTCTGCACGAGCAGGATCTTGATCGCGATGCCCTCCTGCACGGCGGTCACGATCTCCGTCGGCATCATCAGGTACGTCCCGTCACCGACCAGCGCCCACACGTTCCGCTCGGGCGCGGCGAGCTTCACGCCGATCGCGGCCGGGATCTCGTAGCCCATGCAGGAGTAGCCGTACTCCAGGTGGTACTGGTCGTACGAGCGCGCCCGCCACAGCTTGTGCAGGTCGCCGGGGAGCGAGCCTGCCGCGTTGATGATGATGTCGGACTCGTCGACCAGGGCGTCCAGGGCGCCGAGGACCTGCGGCTGGGTCGGCCTGATGTCCGGCTCGTCCGCCTCGAAGCAGGCCTCCACGCGCTGCTCCCAGCGCTCCTTGTCCTCGGTGTACTCGGTGACGTAGGAGTCGGCGACCCGGTGCTCGTGCATCTCCAGCGCCTCGGTCAGCTCGCCCAGGCCGCTGCGGGCGTCCGCGACCAGCGGCAGCCCGGCCAGTTTGTGGCCGTCGAAGGGCGCGATGTTGAGGTTGAGGAAACGCACGTCCGGGTTCTCGAAGAGGGTGCCGGAAGCGGTGGTGAAGTCGGTGTGGCGGGTGCCCACGCCGATCACCAGGTCCGCGGTGCGGGCCAGCTCGTCGGCGGTCGCGCTGCCGGTGTGGCCGACGCCGCCGACGTCCTGCGGGTGGTCGTGGCGCAGCGAACCCTTGCCTGCCTGGGTGGAGGCGACCGGTATCCGGGTGGCCTCCACGAACTCCGCGAGGGTCTCCTCGGCGCGGCTGTGGTGGACTCCGCCGCCCGCGATGACGAGGGGCCTGCGCGCCTCCCGGATCACCCGGACCGCCTCGGCCAGCTCGGCCGGGTCCGCGCCGGGGCGTCGTACGGTCCACACGCGCTCGGCGAAGAACTCCTCCGGCCAGTCGTACGCCTCGGCCTGCACGTCCTGCGGCAGGGCGAGGGTGACCGCGCCGGTCTCCACGGGGTCGGTGAGGACCCGCATGGCCTGCAGGGCGCTCGGGATCAGGGCCTCGGGCCGGGTGATCCGGTCGAAGTACCTGGACACCGGGCGCAGGGTGTCGTTGACCGACACGTCGCCCGCGTACGGCACCTCCAGCTGCTGCAGGACCGGGTCGGCGGGGCGGGTGGCGAAGACGTCGCCGGGCAGCAGCAGCACCGGGAGGTGGTTGATGGTGGCCAGCGCGGCGCCGGTGACCAGGTTGGTCGCGCCCGGGCCGATGGAGGTGGTCACCGCGTGGGTGGACAAGCGGTTCGACTGCCGGGCGTAGCCGACCGCCGCGTGCACCATGGACTGCTCGTTGCGGCCCTGGTGGTACGGCATGACGTCGGTGTACTCGATCAGCGCCTGGCCGAGGCCGGCCACGTTGCCGTGCCCGAAGATGCCCCAGGTGGCGCCGATCAGCCGTTGCCGCCGGCCGTCGCGTTCCGTGTACTGGGCGGCGAGGAAGCGGACGAGTGCCTGCGCGACCGTGAGCCTCGTCGTCGAGGTCGTCATCGGTACCCCCCTGTGCTTTCTGCGTGATCCGGGTGGAAGCAGATCCGCCACTCCCGCGTCTCACCCGGACCGGACATGACGTTCAGGTAGTACATGTCGTGCCCGGGCTGGGCGATCGACGGGCCGTGCCAGCCGTCGGGGACGAGGACGGCGTCACCCGAGCGGACCTCGGCGAGGACGTCGGTCCCGCCCTCGCGCGAGGGGAATACGCGCTGATAGCCGAAACCGTTCGGGCCGTCGATCTCGAAGTAGTAGATCTCCTCCAGCTCGGACTCCTCGCCCGGCCGGTGCTCGTCGTGCTTGTGCGGCGGGTACGAGGACCAGTTGCCGCCGGGCGTGATCACCTCGACGGCGATCAGCTTGTCGCAGTCGAAACCCTGTCCATCAGCGCCTCCGGCGCGGGCGGCAGCGGCGAAGTTGCGCACCCTGCGGGCGCAGGTGCCGCTGCCGCGCTCCTCGACGGGGACCTCCGGCGCGGGGCCGTAGCGGGCGGGGAGTCGTCGCTCGCACTTCGCTCCTGCCAGGGCGAAGCGGCCTCCCGCGCCGGAGGCGATCAGGACCTGGGCGTCCCGGGGCACGTACGCGAAGTCGGAGACCCCCGCGAACACGCTTTCCCGACCCAGGAGTTGGATTTCTTCTCCCGCGATTTGCACGGTACATCCGCCCTGCAGCGGAAGCACGATCCACTCACTGTCCCCGGTGGTGAACGTATGTGTACCGCCCGGTGACAACTCCACGATGCGCAGGCTGCTGTGCGTCCATCCGGCCCGCTCGGGGTCGATGTCGACGGCGTACTGGGCGTTCGCGGTGGCGCCCCGGGGCAGGTGCAGTTCGGTGCTGGTCATGCGGCCCTCACAGCAGTCCTACGGCGGTGTCCACGGCGGCGGCCACGTCGCCGTCCGCCGGGTACAGCAGCGAGCGGCCGACCACCAGGCCGCGCACGGTGGGCAGTTGCAGCGCGCCGCGCCACTTCTCGTACGCGGCCACCTGCTCCTCGGGCGAGTCCCCGATGTCACCGCCGAGCAGCACGGCCGGCAGGGTCGAGGTCTCCATGACCCGGGCCATGTCGTCGGGGTTCTCGGTGACCGGCACCTTCAGCCAGGTGTAGGCCGAGGAGCCGCCGAGACCGGAGGCGATGGCGATGGACTTGGTGACCGCCTCGGCGCTCAGGTCGTTGCGCACGCTGCCGTCGGGGCCGCGCCGGCTGATGAACGGCTCCACGAAGATCGGGAGCCGGTGCGCGGCCATCGCGTCGACGGCGCGGGCGGTGGACTCCAGGGTGGTCAGGGAGCCCGGGTCGTCGTAGTCGATGCGCAGCAGCAGCTTGCCGGCGTCGAAGCCGAGCCGCTGGATGTCCTCGGGCCGGTGCCCGGTGAAGCGGTCGTCCAGCTCGAAGCTGGCGCCCTGGAGGCCGCCGCGGTTCATCGAGCCCATGACGACCTTGTGGTCGAGGGCGCCGAGCAGGAGCAGGTCGTCCAGGATGTCGGCGGTGGCGAGGACGCCGTCGACGCCGGGCCGGGACAGCGCGAGGCACAAGCGTTCCAGCAGGTCGGCGCGGTTGGCCATGGCGAGCTTGCGGTCGCCGACACCGAGCGCGCCGCGGGCCGGGTGGTCGGCGGCGACGATCATCAGGCGACCGCTCGCATTCAGCAGCGGGCGGCGGGCCCGGCGGAGCGCGGCCTCGGCGATCGCCTCGGGGTGGTGGGTGCGGGTGTGGACCAGCTCGGCCACGTCGACGCGCGGCTGCCGGCTGCCGTCCCCGCCCTCGTGGTGGGCGCCTGCCACCCTGCCCGCCCTCACAGGACCGCTCCGGCCTCGAGCGCGGCGGCCACCTCGTCGGGGGTGGGCATCGCGGAGGAGCACTCCAGGCGGGAGGCCACGATGGCACCGGCCGCGTTGGCGTGTCGCATGATCGTCTCCAGGTCCCAGCCTTCCAGCAGGCCGTTGCAGAGGGAGCCGCCGAAGGCGTCACCGGCGCCGAGTCCGTTGAGGACGTCGACGGGGAGCGGCGGGACCTCGGCGGACTCGCCCTTGCTGTTGACGGCGAGGACGCCCTTGGGTCCCTGCTTGACCACGGCCACCTCGACCCCGGCGTCCAGCAGCGCGCGGGCCGCCGCGTGGGGTTCGCGCACTCCGGTGGCGACCTCCACCTCGTCGAGGTTGCCGACGGCGACCGTGGTGTGGCGCAGGGCCTCGGCGTAGAAGGGGCGGGCGGACGCCGGGTCGTTCCAGAACATGGGCCGCCAGTCGAGGTCGAAGACCGTCGTGCCCGACTTCGCGCGGTGGGCGAGGGCCGCCAGGGTCGCCGTACGGCTGGGCTCCTCGCTCAGGCCGGTGCCGGTGACCCAGAAGATGCGTGTTTCACGGATCGCGTCCAGGTCCAGGTCGTGGGCGTCGATCTCCAGGTCCGGCGCCTTGGGCTGCCGGTAGAAGTACAGCGGGAAGTCGTCCGGCGGGAAGACCTCGCAGAAGGTGACCGGCGTGGGCAGTCCGGGCACCGGGGTGACCCAGCGGTCGTCGACGCCGAAGCCGCGCAGGGCCTCGTGCAGATAGGCGCCGAACGGGTCGTCACCCGTGCGGGTGATCACGGCGGTCCGTCGGCCTAGCCGGGCCGCGGCCACCGCCACGTTCGTCGCCGACCCGCCGAGGAACTTGCCGAAGGACGACACCTGGGCGAGCGGGACACCGGTTTGCAGCGGGTAGAGGTCCACTCCGATCCGCCCCATGGTGATCAGGTCGTACGCCATCGGCTTCCCTTCGTCACGGCTCTCCCCGGCTTTCTAGTCCTGTTAGCCGAGCCCTGTCAATGTTTTGTCCAGACATTCGGACCAGACCTTGACACCGCTTTCCACCGCCCCGCACGCTGACGGCCATGACGTCGTTGCCACCCTCCTCACTTTCCCGTATCCGGATCGGATCGGCGCCCGACTCCTGGGGCGTCTGGTTCCCGGACGACCCGCGACAGGTCCCCTGGCAGCGCTTCCTCGACGAGGTCGCCGACTCGGGCTACGAGTGGATCGAGCTGGGCCCCTACGGCTATCTGCCGACCGACCCGGCGGTGCTCGCCGAGGAGACCGCCCGGCGTGGCCTGAAGGTGTCGGCCGGCACGGTCTTCACCGGCCTGCACCACGGCTCGGCCGTCTGGGACAGGACCTGGTCGCACGTCTCCGACATCGCCGCCCTCACCCAGGCGATGGGCGCCCGCCACCTGGTCGTCATCCCGTCCTTCTGGCGGGACGACAAGACCGGCGAGGTGCTGGAGCCCGACACGCTGACCCCCGAGCAGTGGCGGAATCTCACCTCGCTGACCGAGCGGCTCGGGCACGAGGTGCGGGAGCGGTACGGCCTGTCGATCGTCGTCCACCCGCACGCCGACACCCACATCGACAGCGAGGAGAACGTCACCCGCTTCCTCGACGGCACCGACTCCGGCCTGGTGTCGCTGTGCCTGGACACCGGGCACTACGCCTACTGCGGCGGGGACAGCGTCAAGCTGATCGAGACCTACGGCGAGCGGATCGGATATCTGCACCTGAAGCAGGTCGACCCGGAGATCCTGGCCGACGTGCGGGCGAAGGGCACGCCGTTCGGGCCGGCGGTCGCGCAGGGTGTGATGTGCGAGCCGCCCTCCGGGGTGCCTGCGCTGGGGCCGGTGCTGGAGGCTGCACAGAGGCTGGGTGTGGATCTGTTCGGGATCGTCGAGCAGGACATGTACCCGTGTGAGCCGGACGCTCCGCTGCCTGTCGCTCGGCGGACTCGGGCGTTTCTCCGGTCGTGCGGGGCGTGAGAGCGCCTGCGGGAGTGCCGGGTTCTGCGGGTGCGCGGGCGCGGGACGTGCGTGGCTTGTCGCGCCCACGCGGCGGAGCCGCATATCGAGCAGCCCCACGCCCCTGGGGGGGTTGCCTTTACCGCTCGTAGCATGAGCGCCCATCGGCGCAGTGCAGGAGGGCGCATGGCGGACGAGTCTCACGGGAGGTCGTTCTCGCACAGCCCCGTCCGGCGTTGCGGCCCGGTGTGATCAGCTGTCGCGGGATACGCATGCCCCTCGACCGGCCACGGCGGCCGGAGACGCCGATCGGGGCGGCCACGCTGTTGCTCGGCTTCTAGGAGCCCGTGCGTGTCTCGCGGGCCGGGCGGCCCCGGCGAACCCGGCCTCCGTCGTCGACGGCCGACGCCCTAGTACGAACTCGCCAACCGGTCCCTGGCTCCGGACGAGTTGCCGCATCCGCCGGGCACCAGGGTGGGTGAACTGGCTGCCGCGCTTGCCGCGTCGCCCGGCCGGCCCGAGCGGTTCGCCCTGCTGGACGACGTGTTGCCGCGCTGGTCCCGGGCCGGCGTTCCCGGCTCCGCGCGGGTGGTGCGCGCCTGGTCGCTGCTGCGGCACAGCCGGGGCGCGATACCGGCCCCCCGCCTGGCAGAGGAAGTCGGCCGGCGCGTACGGCACTTGGAGAACCTCTTCCGTGAGCGGATCGGCCTCGGCCCGATGAGCGAGGAGCCGTCGGAGGTGCGGGGAAGCCGGCGGACCGGGCTCAGCGATAGGGGTATCCCCGGTTCGAGCGAAGCCGAGAATTGGGGAGGAGTCCCGGTCCGCCTTCCCGTGCACGGGCGTACACCTTTTGCTGCGGGCGTGTCACAAACATCCCCTTCCTGTCACACATGTCGCGCCTATGCGGGTTATCGGTCACACCAGGTCAACAGCCGCTTTCCCACAGTCACTCTGCGTCGTTCACCGGGCACAGGCTTGGTGATCGCCAGCGCAGCGCCCGGCTCCCCCGACGGCCGTCCCCCGGCCGCCGCCGCGGCGCGCGCGGGGAGGTGCAACTCATGACCGACCGAGGGCTCTGGTCCTACAAGGAGATCGCGGCGCACATCCGGGTGCAGCCGGACACCGTACGGTCCTACCGCAAGCACGGCCTGCTGCCTCCGCCCGACCACGTGGAGGGCGGCAAGCCCTACTGGTACGCCGACACCGTCCGCGCCTGGGTCGCCTCCCGGCCGGGCAACCGGGGCCGAAGAATGGACTGACCTCCCGGACCGGGCCTTTCAGGCACGGTCTTCCAAAGTGGCCTTCCGGCCTTGCCTTCCGGACCCGTCTTCCCGACCCGTCTGCCGGAATACCACCTGTGCCCCACCTGCCGCGTGGGGCACAGTCGCCTCATGAGCTTCTCCGTCAAACCCGTCCTGACCGGCCACAAGACCGTCCTGCGTCCCTTCACCGAGGCCGACGCCGAGGCCATGTGGGAGATCATCGAAGACCCCGAGGTCGTCCGCTTCACCTACGACCCGTCCACCGAGTTGACCCCGGAGCGGGTGCGGTCCTGGTACGGCTCCCGGGCCACCGCCCCCGACCGTCTCGACCTGGCCGTCACCGACCCCGCGACCGGCGAGGTCCTCGGCGAGGTCGTCCTGTACGAGTACGACCCGGCCGCCCGCAGCTGCACCTTCCGCACGCTGATCGGCCCCCAGGGCCGTGGCCGCGGCATCGGCACCGAGGCGGCTCGGCTGATCGTCGCCCATGGCTTCGGGGAACTCGGCCTGCACCGCATCGAGTTGGGTGCCTACGCCCACAACCACCGGGCCCTGCACGTCTACGAGAAGGTCGGGTTCGTGGTCGAGGGGGTCCGGCGGGAGGTGCAGCGGCAGGGCGGCGAGTGGACCGACGAGGTGATCATGTCGATCCTGGACCGCGAGTGGGCAGCGCTCAGCTCCACGGCTCGATGACCGTCACGCCCGCGCCCGGGGCCGTCCCCATCGCCGCCAGGGCCTCCGGGACCGCGTCGAGCGCGATCGTGCGCGTGATGAGCAGGTCCGGGCGCAGCACCCCGGACCCGACCAGCTCCAGCATTCTCGGATAGGAGTGGGCGGCCATGCCGTGGCTGCCGAGGAGTTCGAGCTCCAGGGCGATGGCGCGGGCCAGCGGGACGGGGGTGGTGCCGTCCGGTGAGGGCAGCAGGCCCACCTGGACGTGCCGGCCCCGGCGGCGCAGGGAGTCGACGGAGGCCGCGCAGGTGGCGGGCGAGCCGAGGGCGTCGAGGGAGAGCTGGGCGCCGCCGCCGGTCAGTTCCCGGACGGCGGCCGCCGTGTCGGGCACGGCGGCCGCGTCCACGCACTCTGCCGCCCCGAACTTCCGCGCCAGGTCCAGGGCCCGGGGCGACACGTCGACGGCGACGACCCGTGCTCCCGAGGCCGCGGCGATCATCACCGCCGACAGCCCGACCCCGCCGCAGCCGTGCACCGCGACCCACTCCCCCGCCGCCACCCGGCCCTGCTGCACCACCGCGCGGAAGGCGGTGGCGAAGCGGCAGCCGAGGGCGGCGGCCGTGGCGTACGCCATCCCGTCCGGGATCGCGACCAGATTCACATCGGCGTGGTCGAGGGCCACGTACTGGGCGAAGGAGCCCCAGTGGTGGAAGCCGGGCTGGGTCTGGCGCTCGCACACCTGCTGGTCGCCGGCCGCGCAGGAGGGGCAGGCGCCGCAGGCGCAGACGAACGGCACGGTGACCCGGTCGCCGGGCCGCGGGCCGGTGACCCGGGCGCCCACCGCCTCCACGACACCGGCGAGTTCGTGCCCCGGCACGTGCGGGAGCGTGATGTCCGGGTCGTGCCCCATCCAGCCGTGCCAGTCGCTGCGGCACAGCCCGGTCGCCTCGACCCGCACCACCACCCCGTGCTCGGCGGGCTCCGGGTCCGGCACCTCCCGCACCTCGGCCGGCTCCCCGTACTGCTCGAACACCACGGCTCTCATGCGCCTCACCCTGCCATGGACGCCACCCGTCTCACACCCCTGCCGGTTCCTTCTCCTTCTCCGCCGGCACGGCCGGTTCGCCCTCGCTGAGTCCGAACCGCTGGTGGAAGCGGCGCAGGGGGGCCGGGGCCCACCAGGTGGCGCGGCCCGTGAGCCGCATGATCGCCGGGACCAGCAGGCTGCGGACGACCATCGCGTCCATCAGCACCGCGAGGGCGATGCCGAGGCCCAGCATCTTGGTGTTGGTCACCCGGGAGGTGCCGATGGCGACCATCACCACCGCGAGGATGACCGCCGCGGCGGTGATCAGCCCGCCGGTGCGCTGCAGGCCGTGGCGGACCGCCTCGTCGTGGTCACCGGTGCGCTCGTACTCCTCCTTGATGCGGGAGAGCAGGAACACGCCGTAGTCCATGGAGAGGCCGAAGGCCACGCAGAACATCAGGACGGGCAGGGTGGTCTCGATCGAGCCGGGGCTGGTGAAGCCGAGCGCGCCGGAGAGGTGGCCGTCCTGGAACACCCAGACCACCGCGCCGAACATCGCCGTCAGGCTGAGCGCGTTGAGCACCACCGCCTGCAGGGGTATCAGCACGCTGCCGGTGAGCAGGAAGACCAGCAGCAGGGTGACGATCGCGATGAACGCGCCCGCCCAGGGCAGGCGTTCACCTATCGCGTGCTTGGAGTCGACCAGGACGGCCGCCGTGCCGGTCACCTTGGTGTCGAAGGGGGCCTTGAGCGAGCGCAGGTCACCGACGAGGCGCTGGGCGGCGCTGTCGACGGCCTCCCCCTTCGGCTGCACCGTGAAGTAGGCCGTGTCGCCCTTGACCAGCGGGCCGTCGACGCCGACCACCTCGGGCAGGGCGGCCACCCGCTGCTTGTAGGCGGCGTACTGGGTTTTGGTGGCCTTGCCCTCGGCGAGGACCTCGAGGCCGCCGCCGGGGCTGCCCGGGAAGCCGTCCCGGATGTGCTGCTGCACGACGCGCGACTCGGCGCCCGAGGGCAGCTGGCGGTCGTCGGCGGTGCCGAACTTGACGCCCAGGAAGGGCAGTCCGAGGAGTACCAGCAGGGCGGTCGTGCCGAGCGCGAAGAGCGGGGCGCGGCGCATCACCAGCGTGGCGGCGCGGGCCCAGGCGGTGCCGGCGGCCTGCGGCTCGCGACCGCGGCGGAAGAGGCGGCGCAGGTCGAGGGAGTTGACCCGGTGGCCGAGCAGGAGCAGAGCGGCCGGGAGCAGGATCAGCGCGGCCGCGGCGGCGAGCAGGACCACGGCGATGCCGGCGTAGGCGAAGGACCGCAGGAAGTACTGCGGGAAGACCATCATGGCGGCGAGGGAGACCGCGACGGTGAGGGCGGAGAACAGGACCGTGCGGCCGGCTGTGCGCAGGGTCGTGCCGACGGCGGTCAACGGGTCGGCTCCGGTGGAGAGTTCCTCGCGGTAGCGGCGGACGATGAACAGGGCGTAGTCGATGGCGAGGCCGAGGCCCAGGGCCGTGGTGAGGTTCAGCGCGAAGACGGAGACGTCGGTGAAGGACGTCAGGCCGCGCAGCACCGCGTTGGTGCCGAGGATGGCGACGATGCCGATGCCCAGCGGCAGCAGGGCCGCGATCGCGCTGCCGAAGACCATCACCAGCAGGACGAGGGTGATGGGCAGGGCGATCATCTCGGCGCGGGTGAGGTCCTCCTTGATGATCGTCTGCATCTCGTGCCGTACCGCGACGATGCCGCCGACCTTCACCCGGACCGGGCCGTGCGTGCCCCGGTAGTGGGGCGCTATGCGGTCCAGGGTCTTGCCCATCGCGTTCTCGTCGCCGGTGATGCGGGCGGCGATCAGTGCCTCGTGACCGTCCTTGGCACGCAGGGCGGGCGATTTCGACTGCCAGTAGGAGCCGACGCCGGTCACGCCCTGCTCGCCGGCCAGCCGCTCGGTCAGATCGCGGGCCTGGGCGGCGACCGCCGGGTCGTCGACGGTGGCGCGGCCGGAGTCCACCAGGAGCAGCAGGTTGGGCTGGGAGTCGGGGAACTCGCGCTCCAGCGCCTTGGTCGCGTACGTCGACTCGGCGGCCGGGTCCTCCCAGCCGCCGCTGCCCAGGCGGTCCGCGACCCCGCTGCCGGCCAGCACGGCGAGCGCGGTGAGCACCAGGGCCACCAGCAGCGACAGGCGCGGGCGTGCGGTCACGAAACGTGTCCAGCCCCCGACGCGGGGCGGTCCGTCCCCCGGGTGCGGCGCCTTGTTGACTTCGGTCATCGTGCGGTGTCCCCTTCACCCTGATCCATGTCCGTGCAGGCAGGCAGCATGGATCGGTCATTGCCATAAACTGGCAAACACGAGAGATCGCTCGCGTTTCTCAAGAATGCGAGCGGCCGCTCGTGTTTGTCAATCACCTTCGAAGGGCTGGGGATAACGCGTGTCCGACACCTCGGAGAAGGAGCAGCCACGCCGCCGTCAGGCGCGCGGCGAGCGCCGTATCGCGCAGCTCCTCCAGGCCGCCGCCCGGGTCTTCTGCACCACCGGCTACACCGCCGCCAGCACCAACGCCATCGCCCGCGAGGCGGGCGTCTCGCCGGGCACGCTCTACCAGTTCTTCCCGAACAAGGAGGCGCTCGCGATCGAGCTGGGCGACCGGCTCATGCACGAGATGCGGGAGACGTACGGCGAGGTGCTGACCCCGGTCGACCCCGCCACCCCGCTGGAGGAGGCCATCGGCGCGGCCGTCGACCGGTTCATCGCCTTCAACACCGAGCACCCGGTCTTCTTCGCGCTGATGCACGGCCCCGACGTACCCGGCCGGATCGCCGAGGCGCACGACCAGCTGCACGCCACGGTGATCGGCCGCATCGAGGGTCTGCTCGGCTCCCTCCTGCCCGAGGCCGACCCGGCCGACGTCACGCGCACGGCCCACGTCTGCCTCGGTATCTACAAGGCGGGCCTGGAGCTGGTCCTCGCCCACGAGGGCGCCGAGCGGACGGCCTACGTCCAGGAGATCAAGGACGTCCTGATCCGCTACCTGCAGCCTCTGGTGGGCGACCGGCTCGGCCGCGGGTGATCCCACGGCGGCCCCCGGACTGCGCCCCTGGGTGCATCTGCCTAGAGTGCGGATGAATCGCCCAGCAGGAGCCCTAGGGGACCGACGTGACCCACTCGCCGCCGCCCGGTACGCCCCGGGCCCGCATTCCCGGCCCTCAGCAGCCCCCGCCGCCGTACCCGCGCATCGGCGCGGGCCTGTGGAAGCGCTGCCTGGGCGGCGGGCTCACCCTGTGGGCGCTGACCGCACTGGCGACGTACGCGATGCGGAGCACCACGCTGCTGCCCACCCTCATCCTGCTCGGCGGTTTCCTGGTCCCCGTCGTCTTCGTGCTGTGGGCGTACGAGCGGCACGGCCGGGACCTGGGCGTCAGCGCGATCCTCGGCTGCTTCCTGACCGGCGGCACACTCGGCGTGCTCGGCGCCTCGCTGATGGAGTCGTACCTGCTCCGCCCCTCCCTGGGGATGTTCACCGGCGTCGGCCTGATCGAGGAGGCGGCCAAGCTCGGTGCGCTGGCGTTCGCGCTGCGCCGGCAGCCGGGCATCCGCGGGATGCGGGCCGGGCTGGTCCTCGGTGCCGCCGTCGGCTTCGGCTTCGCCGCTCTGGAGAGTTGCGGGTACGCGTTCGACGCGGCCGTCTCCGCCGACGGCATCGGCCTCAGGGCGCTGCTGGAGACGGAGATCCTGCGCGGGGTGCTCGCCCCCTTCGGGCACGGCCTGTGGACGGCGATCGCGGGCGGCGTCCTGCTCGCCCGCCGCCGCCCGAACGGACACTTCCGGCTCGGCACGCCGGTCGTCGGCGCCTGGCTGGGCGTCTCCGTGCTGCACGCCCTGTGGGACGCCACGCACGGCATCGCGATCTGGCTGGTGGCCCGGCTGTCGGGCACCGGCCTGGCGCCGGAGCTGTTCGCGCAGGGGTACATCCCGCGGCCCGGCGCCGCGCAGGAGCACCTGTTCACGCTGTTCTCGGTCGGCGGCCTGATGCTCGTCGCCGTACTCGGCATCACCTGGGTGCGGTCACTGGCACACCGGCGGACCTCTTGGAGAAATACCCCCTAGGGGTATAGCCTGAGAAGCGTGGGGCTCCCCCGTGGGCCCCACCGGCCCCACACGCCACGACGAGGAGTAACGAACATGACCGCCCAGACCGACACTTCGGGCTCCGTCACCGCCGTCTACAAGGTGACCGGCATGAGCTGTGGCCACTGCGAGGGCTCCGTCTCCAGCGAGATCTCCCAGCTTCCCGGCGTCAGCTCGGTCAAGGCCGTCGCGTCGACCGGCGAGGTGACCGTCGTCTCCGAGGCCCCGCTCGACGACGAGGCCGTCCGCGCCGCCGTGGACGAGGCGGGCTTCGAGCTGGCCGGCAGGGCCTGAGCGCACGACCCGAGCGACCGGGCCCGCCCCGAATCCCGGGCGCGAGCCCCGAAACCCTTCACCGATCGGGCCGTGCCGACCAGCTGATACTGGATCCGCACGGTCCGGTCCGATGTCTGGAGTCCGGACATGACCAGCACCACCACAGAGACAGCGAGCGAGATAGGCAGCACGTCCGAGGTCGAGCTGCTCATCGGCGGGATGACCTGTGCCTCCTGCGCCGCACGGGTGGAGAAGAAGCTCAACCGCATGGACGGCGTGAGCGCCACCGTGAACTACGCGACGGAGAAGGCGAAGGTCAGCTACGCCGAGGGCGTCCAGGTCGCCGACCTGATCGCGACCGTCGTGAAGACCGGCTACACCGCGGAGGAGCCCGCGCCCCCGGAGCCCGGACCCGAGGTCCGGGAGGCCGCCGAGCACGACCCCGAGCTCACCGCCCTGCGGCACCGCCTGCTCGTCTCCGTGCTGCTCGCCGCCCCTGTCGTCCTGCTCGCCATGATCCCCGCGCTGCAGTTCGACAACTGGCAGTGGCTCTCGCTCACGCTCGCCGCGCCGGTCGTCGTCTGGGGCGGCCTGCCCTTCCACCGGGCCGCCTGGACCAACGCCCGGCACGGCGCCGCCACGATGGACACCCTCGTCTCGGTCGGCACGCTGGCCGCGTTCGGCTGGTCGCTGTGGGCGCTGTTCTTCGGCGACGCGGGCATGACCGGCATGCACGACGAGTTCCGCCTCACCGTCTCGCGCATGGACGGCGCCTCCACCATCTACCTCGAGGTCGCCGCCGGAGTCGTCGCGCTGATCCTCCTCGGCCGCTATCTGGAGGCCCGCTCCAAGCGCCGTGCGGGCGCGGCCCTGAAGGCCCTGATGGAGCTCGGCGCCAAGGACGTCGCCGTCCTGCGGGACGGGCGCGAGGTGCGCGTGCCGGTGGCCTCACTGGCCGTGGGCGACCGGTTCGTCGTACGGCCCGGCGAGAAGATCGCCACCGACGGCACGGTCGTCCAGGGTCTCTCCGCGGTGGACGCGGCCATGCTGACCGGCGAGTCGGTGCCGGTGGACGTCGGCCCCGGCGACCAGGTCACCGGCGCGACGGTCAACGCGGGCGGCCGACTGGTGGTGGAGGCGACCCGGGTCGGCGCGGACACCCAGCTCGCCCGGATGGCGAAGCTGGTCGAGGACGCGCAGAACGGCAAGGCCGAGGTGCAGCGGCTCGCCGACCGGATCTCCGCCGTCTTCGTCCCGGTCGTCATCCTCGTCGCGCTCGGCACCTTCGGCGTCTGGCTGGCGGCCACCGGGGACACTTCCGCCGCGTTCACGGCCGCCGTCTCCGTGCTGATCATCGCCTGCCCGTGCGCGCTCGGCCTCGCCACGCCGACCGCGCTGATGGTCGGCACCGGCCGGGGCGCCCAGCTCGGCATCCTCATCAAGGGACCCGAGGTGCTGGAGTCCACGCGCCGCGTCGACACCGTCGTCCTGGACAAGACCGGCACGGTCACCACCGGCCGGATGACCCTCCAGGCGGTGTACGTCGCCGACGGCGAGGACGAGAAGGAGGTGCTGCGGCTCGCCGGAGCCCTGGAGCACGCCTCCGAGCACCCCGTCGCGCGGGCGATCGCCGCGGGCGCCGAGATGGGGGTCCCCCCGCTCGAGCGAAGCCGAGAGCGGGGGAGGGCCGGCACGCTCCCCGCGGTCGAGCACTTCGAGAACGTCCCCGGGCGGGGCGTACGCGGGCGTGTGGAAGGCCGTGAGGTGGCCGTGGGGCGACTGTTCGGCGCGCTTCCGGAGGAGCTGGCCCGGGCGGGGCGGCAGGCCGAGCAGGAGGGCCGTACGGCCGTCCCGGTCGGCTGGGACGGACAGGCCCGCGGAGTCCTCGCCGTCGCCGACGCGGTCAAGGAGACCAGCGCCGAGGCGGTGCGCGAGCTGCGCGCCCTCGGGCTCACGCCGGTGCTGCTCACCGGGGACAACCGGACGGTCGCCGAGGCGGTCGCGCACACCGTCGGCATCGACGAGGTGATCGCCGAGGTGCTCCCCGAGGAGAAGGTGGACGTCGTACGACGGCTGCAGCGCGAGGGACGCACCGTGGCGATGGTCGGTGACGGCGTCAACGACGCGGCCGCACTCGCCACCGCCGATCTGGGGCTCGCCATGGGCACCGGCACGGACGCGGCGATCGAGGCCGGCGATCTGACGCTGGTGCGCGGGGACCTCAGGGTGGCCGGGGACGCCATCCGGCTCTCCCGGCGCACCCTCGCCACGATCAAGGGCAACCTGGTGTGGGCCTTCGGCTACAACGTGGCCGCGCTGCCGCTGGCCGCCGCGGGCCTGCTGAACCCGATGATCGCGGGGGCGGCGATGGCCTTCTCCTCGGTCTTCGTGGTGACCAACAGCCTGCGACTGCGCCGCTTCCGCTGAAGTACCCCGGGGTTACCGGGGGTTAGGTGGAGCTGAAGTAAGAGTCCCTCTAGAGTCGGGCGCGCGCCTCACATAAGCTCTTCACAAGGCTCGCGCATCATCCTTACGCTTGGGCCTCGATCGCCGTATCGGGGCTCTTGCGCATCTAAGGGACATATGCAAGAGACGCAGATCACAGTGATGCGAACGTAACCATCGAAGGGGTTCGAAGGTCTAAGTTGGCGATGTCAGTACAGCGTCTTGGGGGGCGCTGACTGGCATCTGGGGATGTCTTGGGGGACTTCCTCAGAGATGCGTTGCCGGGGCACACGCACACCGGGAAGCTTTGAGCGGCCCTCCCAGCGTGCGTTGTCCCGGCAGATCGCACCGCATCACTGGAGTACGACGGGTTTTGCTCGTTGTGCTCAGACAGCGATTCAGGCGCTGTCCTCTCCGAGCGCCCGGCCGGATCCCGTGGGGGGAATCCGCACCGGGACATGGGAAGGCGCCCTGGTCGTCGGCCCGTGGGGGGACTGACGGCTCAGGGCGCCTTCTGTTTTCCTGCTCAGCAGCGGCTCGCGTCGCGACCGCTCAGCATTGGTTCACCGCTCAGCACTGATCCAGGGCCCGCCCGGCGGGCAGGCCCTCACACTCAGTGCGTCAGCGCTCCTCGACCGGAACGAAGTCGCGCTCCACCACGCCCGTGGCCGTGCCGACCCTGGGGACAACCCCCGGACCCCCGGCCGCAGGCCCAGCGCCACCGCGCCCCATGCCGACAGCACCCGGCAGGCCGGCCCGAAATCACGGGAAACGCGGTGCCCACCGGCGGGGCACCACCAAATCGGCACCCCCCACCGGCAGGTGTCAGCGCTCCTCGACCGGAACGAAGTCGCGCTCCACCACGCCCGTGTAGATCTGGCGCGGGCGGCCGATGCGGGAACCCGGCTCCTTGATCATCTCGGTCCACTGGGCGATCCAGCCCGGCAGGCGGCCGAGGGCGAACAGGACCGTGAACATCTCGGTCGGGAAGCCCATGGCGCGGTAGATCAGGCCGGTGTAGAAGTCGACGTTCGGGTAGAGGTTGCGCGAGACGAAGTAGTCGTCGGAGAGCGCGTGCTCCTCCAGCTTGAGCGCGATGTCCAGCAGATCGTCGGACTTGCCGAGGGCGGAGAGGACGTCGTGCGCGGCGGCCTTGATGATCTTGGCGCGCGGGTCGAAGCTCTTGTAGACCCGGTGGCCGAAGCCCATCAGACGGACGCCGTCCTCCTTGTTCTTCACCTTGCGGATGAAGGAGTCGACATCGCCGCCGCTCTCCTGGATGCCTTCCAGCATCTCGAGGACGGACTGGTTGGCGCCGCCGTGCAGCGGGCCCCACAGGGCGGAGATGCCGGCCGAGATCGACGCGAACATGTTGGCCTGCGACGAGCCGACCAGGCGGACCGTGGAGGTCGAACAGTTCTGCTCGTGGTCCGCGTGCAGGATCAGCAGCTTGTCGAGCGCGGAGACGACGACCGGGTCCAGGTCGTACTCCTGCGCCGGGACCGAGAAGGTCATGCGCAGGAAGTTCTCGACGTAGCCGAGGTCGTTGCGCGGGTAGACGAACGGGTGACCGATCGACTTCTTGTACGCGTACGCCGCGATCGTCGGAAGCTTGGCGAGCAGGCGGATGGTGGAGAGGTTGCGCTGCTTCTCGTCGAACGGGTTGTGGCTGTCCTGGTAGAAGGTGGACAGCGCCGAGACGACCGACGACAGCATGGCCATCGGGTGCGCGTCGCGCGGGAAGCCCTTGTAGAAGTTCTTGACGTCCTCGTGCAGCAGGGTGTGCCGCGTGATGTCGTTCTTGAACGTGCTCAGCTCGTCGACGGTCGGGAGCTCACCGTTGATGAGCAGGTACGCCACCTCGAGGAAGGTGGAGCGCTCGGCGAGCTGCTCGATGGGGTAGCCGCGGTAGCGGAGGATGCCCGCCTCGCCGTCCAGGTAGGTGATGGCGGATTTATAGGCGGCCGTGTTGCCGTAACCGCTGTCCAGAGTCACCAGACCGGTCTGGGCGCGGAGCTTCCCGATGTCGAAGCCCGTGTCACCGACGGTGCTGTCGACCACCGGGTAGGTGTACTCGCCGTCGCCGTACCGCAGTACTACAGAGTTGTCGCTCACGTCTTCCCTCACCGACGTAGTGCCTCATCTTCGAGGTGCCCTGACTGTCTCTACCATCCCCCATTTGGCTCAGGAGAGTGCACTCGGGGTCGACCATTGGGCCTATCGGCGGCACTCAGTGCCGCCAACCTGCTCATCCTGCCCCCTCCGACCGGCATCTGGAAGTGCTCTGTGACCTTTACGACTCGTTTGATCGATCATTTTTTGTGATGCGGCTCTCCGCCTCTGTCGCCGCCCCTGCTCAGGGGCCGGTCAGGAGCCCTGGAGCCTGAAGTCCAGTGCCGTGCAGCGCCGTCCGGCCGAGACCGTGCGCACCGCCTGTCCGATCGCCTTGCGTGAACCGACGAGGACGACCAGCCGCTTGGCCCGTGTCACCGCCGTGTACAGGAGGTTCCGCTGCAGCATCATCCAGGCTCCCGTGGTGACGGGGATCACCACGGCGGGATATTCACTCCCCTGTGAACGGTGGATCGTCACCGCGTACGCGTGTGCCAGTTCATCCAGTTCGTCGAATTCGTACGGAACCTCCTCGTCCTCGTCCGTCAGCACCGTCAGCCGCTGGTCGACCGGATCGAGCGAGGTGACCACACCCACGGTGCCGTTGAAGACGCCGTTCTCTCCCTTCTCGTAATTGTTGCGGATCTGGGTGACCTTGTCGCCGACGCGGAAGAGCCGGCCGCCGAACCGCTTCTCCGGCAGGTCGGGCCGGCCGGGCGTGATGGCCTGCTGGAGCAGACCGTTGAGGGTGCCGGCGCCGGCCGGGCCACGGTGCATGGGCGCGAGCACCTGGACGTCCCGGCGCGGGTCGAGCCCGAACCTGGCCGGGATGCGCCGGGCGGCCACGTCCACGGTGAGCCGGCCGGCCTCCTCGGTGTCGTCCTCCACGAAGAGGAAGAAGTCCTTCAGGCCGTCGGTGAGCGGATGCTGCCCGGCGTTGATGCGGTGCGCGTTGGTGACGACGCCGGACTGCTGGGCCTGCCGGAACACCTGGGTGAGCCGCACGGACGGGATCGGGCTCCCGCCGGCCAGCAGGTCGCGCAGCACCTCCCCGGCGCCGACGCTGGGCAGCTGGTCGACGTCACCGACGAACAGCAGATGGGCCCCCGGCGGCACCGCCTTCACCAGCTTGTTGGCGAGCAGCAGGTCCAGCATGGACGCCTCGTCCACGACGACCAGGTCGGCGTCCAGCGGGCGGTCCCGGTCGTAGGCCGCGTCGCCGCCGGGCTTCAGCTCCAGCAGCCGGTGGACCGTGGAGGCCTCGGCGCCCGTCAGTTCGGCGAGCCGCTTGGCGGCGCGGCCGGTGGGGGCGGCCAGCAGCACCTTGGCCTGCTTGGCGCGAGCCAGTTCGACGATCGAGCGGACCGTGAAGGACTTGCCGCAGCCGGGCCCGCCGGTGAGCACGGCGACCTTCTCGGTCAGCGCGAGCCGGACGGCGGCCTCCTGCTCGGGGGCGAGGTCGGCTCCGGTACGGGACTTCAGCCAGCCGAGCGCCTTGCCCCAGTTCACGTCCCGGAAGGCCGGCATCCGGTCCTCCGGCGTCCGCAGCAGGCGCAACAGCTGTGCGGAGAGGGAGAGTTCGGCGCGATGGAACGGCACGAGGTAGACGGCGGTGACGGGCTCCGCATCCCCTTCGGGTCCGGGCACCTTCTCGCGTACGACCCCGGGATCCGCGCCGTCCTGTGCCGGTTCGGCCAGCTCGGCGAGGCATTCGATGACCAGCCCGGTGTCGACCTGGAGCAGCTTGACCGCGTCCGCGATCAGCCGCTCCTCCGGCAGGAAGCAGTGGCCCTGGTCGGCGGACTGGGACAGCGCGTACTGGAGGCCCGCCTTCACCCGCTCCGGGCTGTCGTGCGGGATGCCGACCGACTGGGCGATCCTGTCGGCGGTGAGGAAGCCGATGCCCCAGACGTCGGCGGCCAGCCGGTACGGCTCGTTCTTCACGACCGAGATCGACGCGTCGCCGTACTTCTTGTAGATCCGCACCGCGATGGACGTGGAGACCTCGACGGTCTGGAGGAAGAGCATGACCTCCTTGATCGCCTTCTGCTCCTCCCAGGCGTCGGCGATCTTCTTCGTCCGCTTGGGGCCGAGGCCGGGCACCTCGATCAGCCGCTTCGGCTCCTCCTCGATGATCTGGAGGGTGTCCAGACCGAAGTGCTGGGTGATGCGGTCGGCGAAGACCGGGCCGATGCCCTTGACCAGCCCGGATCCGAGGTAGCGGCGGATGCCCTGGACGGTGGCCGGCAGGACCGTCGTGTAGTTCTCCACCGTGAACTGCTTGCCGTACTGGGGGTGGGAGCCCCAGCGGCCTTCCATGCGGAGGGATTCGCCGACCTGGGCGCCGAGCAGGGCACCCACCACCGTGAGGAGATCGCCGCCGCCGCGGCCGGTGTCGACCCGGGCGACCGTGTAGCCGTTCTCCTCGTTGGCGTACGTGATCCGCTCAAGCACGCCTTCGAGCACGGCGAGCCGCCGTTCGCCCGTCGAGTTCCCCGCCTGTTGAGCCATGATCCGACGGTACCGGCGGGGACTGACATCACGATCCGAGCTCAGCAACTGGTTGAGGACTTTATTAACGACCGTGTGATCGATTCCACCCCTCCGTAGCCGTCGAGCGGCTGGGCTACCGCCCGAACGCCGTCGCCCGCGCCCTTGGTACCGGTCAGACCCACGCCCTCGGCCTGGTCATCAGCGACGTACTCAACCATTCCCCGCTGTCCTGGGTGGGCGGCCGGGTCGACCGAGACCACCACCAGGCCGACGTGATACGTCATGCCACGCAGCCGTTCGCGGAAGCGGGCGGTGGGGATCCCGGCCACCGTACGGCGGAACGCTTCGCCGCGCCTGCCCCGGCCCATGGACTCCCGCCCGGTGGCGCGGGCCTCGGCGAAGCCCAGGTCCTCGATGGCGATCGCCGCACAGCCGCGCTCGTGGGCAAGGGCGATCAGGTCGCTGATTGCGGCGCGCAGCCGACCGTCCCGGGTAGCTGTGGAACCAGTCAGCTCGAGTGGGACGCGTTCAGCCAGGTCGGCCCGCTGATGATGCCCGAGGTGCTCGCCCACCAGGCGCAGCACCTGCTCATCCACCGCGTCCACGCGCAGCCGGCCCCGAAATCCGCGCCCCCGACGGCGCAGCCACGGTGAACGGAGCAGCCGGCGTACGCAGTTGCTGCCTCTTCCCCCGCCCACGCGCCACCGGCGATCCTCCTCCCCAGTCACCTAGAACTCAGACCCCACCACCGGTCATGCGTTCCAAGCATCCGCACAATCACGAGAACCGACCTCGTTCATCCGCACGGGGGACACAATGGCCAACTGCGGCCAATATCCCAGCCACCAGCCGCCGACCCGGACGAGTTGCTGCGCTTCGAGCGCCTACGCAAGTCCTTCCCGGAACGACGCCTCCCAGCGGGCCAACCAGCTCCAGAACTGCACCAGTTCGAACCTGGGTGCGATCATCGTCAACCCGGTGGACCCGGACGCGGCGAGTAACTCGGTGAAGGCCGCCGACAAGGCGCGGATCCCGGTCATCGCGGGCGGCCGGGGCGTCATCGCCGAGGACAACGTGGCGTGCTTCAGCGGCTGAGAGCGGTAGCTTCAGCGGCTCACAACAGCGAACGGGCGGGCATGTGGGCACAGTTGGTGGCGACCGCCCGCCTCAGGTCATCTCTGGGGAGTCAATTCCATGTACGACTACGACCTCCTGGTCGTGGGTTCGGCCAACGCCGACCTGGTGATCGGCGTCGAGCGGCGGCCGGCCGCCGGCGAGACGGTGCTCGGCGGCGACCTCGCCGTCCACCCGGGCGGCAAGGGCGCCAACCAGGCGGTCGCGGCCGCCCGGCTCGGGGCCCGTACGGCCCTGCTGGCCCGGGTCGGCGACGACGCCCACGGCCGGCTGCTGCTCGACTCGCAGCGGACGGCAGGTGTGGACACGGTGGGCGTGCTGGTGGGCGGAGCGCCGACGGGCGTCGCGCTCATCACCGTCGACCCCTCCGGGGACAACAGCATCGTGGTGTCCCCCGGCGCCAACGCCCGCCTGACCCCGGCCGACGTCCGGGCCGCCGTCAGCCTCCTCCTCACCTCGCGGGTGGTGTCGGCGCAGCTGGAGATCCCGCTGGAGACGGTCGTGGAGGTCGTACGGAACCTCGCCGAGGGCAGCCGGTTCGTGCTGAATCCGTCCCCGCCGCGCCCGCTGCCCACGGAGGTGCTGGCCGCCTGCGACCCCCTGATCGTCAACGAGCACGAGGCGCGGGTGCTCCTCGGCGACTCCGTCGTGAGCGAGGAGCCCGAGGCCTGGGCGCGGCTGCTGCTGGCCAAGGGCCCGCGCTCGGTGGTGGTGACGCTGGGCGCGCAGGGGGCGCTGGTGTGCGACTCCTCCGGTGTGACCCGGGTGCCGTCGGTGAAGGTGGACGCGGTGGACACGACGGGGGCGGGCGACGCGTTCACGGCGACCCTGGCCTGGAAGCTGGGCTCGGGTTCCGCCCTGGCCGAGGCCGCGGCCCACGCGGCCCGGGTCGGTGCGGCGGCGGTGACGAAGCGGGGCGCGCAGGAGTCGTACCCTACGGCCGCGGAGGTCGACTCGCTGTGAAGAGGGCGGGCATTCTCAACCGTCACCCGTCCGGTGCGCCGGCCGAACTGGGGCACGGCGACGAGGTGCTGGTGTGCGACGGTGGGCATGCCGATACCGGACGGCCCACGGGTGGTGGATCTCGCCTTTCGTGCCGGTGTCCCGTCCTTCGCCGAGGTGCTGGAAGGGCTGCTGGACGGGCACTTCCCCGGCCTGACGCTGGTCCCGCACGAGCGGCTGAAGGAGCTGTCGGCCGGCGCTCGGCTGGTGGTGCGCACCGGGGAGCCACGGCCGTACACGAACGTGCTGCTGCGGTGCGGGGTGTTCTTCTGAGGCCCTGACGTATGAGGCCCTGAAGTCACCGAAGCCGTGAAGTTTCGAGGGGGCGTACCCGGTCCGTCGACCGGGTACGCCCCCTCGGCTTTCCCCTCCGTGCCAGAACCCCCCAGATCCTCCCCCCCCCGGAATCCCCCCAGAAGTTCTGACGCACGGTACGACACACCAGGTGGGGGAAGGGTTGTACGGCCCCGCGAGATTTCTTGCCGGCCCTGCGAGGCCGTCAAATCCCGTTGCTCCCTGGAATCCGCCGACCTACTGTCCCGGTCATGCTGCCTCCGGTGGAAACGGACGAGGAATGGGACGCGGTCGTCCCCGACGAGACGGTGATGCGCCCGGGTGTGGAGGAGCTCTGCGCCCGCCTCGGTCTGGCCGGCGCACCGCTGACTCGGTTCCCGGACGGCTCACAGCCCGTCTACGCGGTGGGTGACGAGCACGTTCTCAAGCTGTTCCCCGGAGCCTCCGCAGGGGACGGCGTCGCCGAAGGGCGCGTCCTCACCCACCTCCAGGGCCGGCTGCCGGTGCCCACACCGCAGGTGCGTGACTTCGGCACCTACGAGAACGGCTGGCGGTACGTCCTGATGTCCCGCCTCCACGGCGAGAACCTGGCCGAAGCGTGGGACCGGATGCCGCGAAGCCACCGCGAGCGGCTGGTCACCGAGATCGGCGAGACCCTGGCGGTGCTGCACTCCCTCGACTGCGACCCCCTCGCGGACGTCCTCGGCCCCGGAGACTGGGGCGCCTTCCTGGACCGCCAGGCCACCAGTGCCGTGGCACGGCAGCGCGCCCGTGGACTGCCGGACGCCTGGCTGGAGCAGATCCCGGACTTCCTCGCCTCGGTCTCCCTGCCGCGCGCCCCGCACCGTTCCCTGCTGCACACCGAGGTCATGCGGCAGCACTTCCTCGTCGATCCCGACGGCTGGCGCCTGACCGGGCTCTTCGACTTCGAACCGGCCATGATCGGTGACCGCGCGTACGACTTCGTGGGCGTCGGCCTGTTCGTCACCCGCGCCGATCCGGACCTGCTGGCCCGGCTCACCGGGGCGTACGGCCACCCCCTCGACCCGTCCCAACTGCTCGCGTACACGCTGCTGCACGTGTACAGCGATCTCCCCTGGTACCTGAAGGAACTGCCCGTACCTGCCGAGGAGACACTGCCCTCGCTCGCGGAGGCGTGGTTCGGCACGGTGACGACAGCCCGGGCAGTGACACCCGCTCGAACACGAGCCCGAACAACGAGTGGATCAACATCCACAACGGCACCTCCTCCGCGGTGCAGCTGAAGGGCTGGTCGGTCGAGGACGCGGCCGGGCACCGCTACGTGCTGCCGTCGTACAAGATCGGCGCGGGCAAGACGGTCGAGCTGCACACCGGCCGGGGCACCAACACCGCCGGTCACCTGTACTGGGGCAGCGGCAACTGATCTGGAACAACACCGAGGACATGGCGTTCCTGTTCAAGCCCAACGGCTACGACTTCAAGAGCTGCTTCGCCGGGCACGACTTCGACGATCCCAACCCGTACAACTGCCACAACGAGAGCTGAGGATCGCCGTGTCGGGCCCCTGCCACACGGGCGGGGGCCCCTCGGCGCTCAACCGGCGACGTGCGTCACGAACCGCTCCGCCGTCTCGGCCAGCACCTCCCGCCCGTCCCGGGCCCACAACCCCTCGTTGAACAGCTCGACCTCGATCGGCCCGGTGTAACCGGCCGCCTCCACGTACCCCTTCCACTCCCGCATGTCGATCGAGCCGTCGCCGATCTGGCCGCGGCCGTTGAGGACGCCCTCGGGCAGGGGGGTGGTCCAGTCGGCGAGCTGGAAGGTGTGGATGCGGCCGGCCGCGCCCGCCCGGGCGATCTGGGCGGGGGCCCGGTCGTCCCACCAGATGTGGTACGTGTCCACGGTCACGCCCACCTGGTGCGCCGGGAAGCGCTCGGCGAGGTCCAGGGCCTGGGCGAGGGTGGAGACCACGCAGCGGTCGGACGCGTACATGGGGTGCAGGGGTTCGATGGCGAGACGTACGCCGTGGGATTCGGCGTGGGGGCCCAGCTCCGCCAGCGCGTCGGCGATGCGTTCGCGGGCGCCGTGCAGGTCGCGCGAGCCGGCGGGCAGGCCGCCCGAGACCAGGACGAGCGTGTCCGTGCCGAGCGTGGCCGCCTCGTCGATCGCCCGGCGGTTGTCGGCCAGGGCCTGCTCCCGCTCGGCCGGGTCGATCGCCGTGAAGAAACCGCCCCGGCACAGGGTCGTCACCGTCAGGCCCGCGTCACGGACCAGCTTGGCGGTCGCCTCCACGCCGTACGACTGGACCGGCTCGCGCCACAGGCCCACGCCCGGTACGCCCAACTGAACGCACGCGGCGACCAGTTCGGGAAGAGACAGCTGCTTGACCGTCATCTGGTTGACGGAGAAGCGTTCGAGTCCGGTGCTCACTGGTTCACCCCGTACAGCGACAGCAGGTTCTTCATGCGTTCCTCGGCCAGTTTCGGGTCCGGGAACAGGCCGAGACCGTCGGCGAGTTCGTAGGCGCGGGCGAAGTGGGGCAGGGAGCGGGCCGACTGGAGGCCGCCGACCATCGTGAAGTGGGACTGGTGGCCCGCCAGCCAGGCCAGGAACACGACTCCGGTCTTGTAGAAGCGGGTCGGGGCCTGGAAGAGGTGGCGGGAGAGGTCGACCGTGGGGTCGAGCAGGGCGCGGAAGCCGTCCGTGTCCCCCGTGTCCAGGACCCGTACCGCCTCGGCCGCCAGCGGTCCCAGCGGGTCGAAGATGCCCAGCAGGGCGTGACTGAAGCCCTTCTCGTCGCCCGCGATCAGCTCGGGGTAGTGGAAGTCGTCACCGGTGTAGCAGCGCACGCCCTGCGGGAGGCGGCGGCGCAGGTCCACCTCGCGCTGGGCGTCCAGCAGCGAGACCTTGATGCCGTCGACCTTGTCCGGGTGCGCGGCGATGACCTCCAGGAAGGTGCCCGTGGCCGCGTCGAGGTCCGGTGAGCCCCAGTAGCCCTCCAGGGCGGGGTCGAACATCGGGCCCAGCCAGTGCAGGATCACCGGCTCGGCGGCCTGGCGGAGGAGATGGCCGTAGATCTCCAGGTAGTCCTCGGGGCCCCGGGCGGCGGCCGCGAGTGCCCTGGACGCCATGAGGATGGCCTGGGCGCCCGCCTCCTCCACGACCGCCAGCTGCTCCTCGTAGGCGGCGCGGATCTCGGCCAGGGTGCCGCCGGCGATCTGGTCGGTGCCGACGCCGCAGGCGATCCGGCCGCCCACGCTGTGCGCCTCCGCCGCGGACCGGCGGATCAGCTCGGCCGCGCCCGCCCAGTCCAGGCCCATCCCGCGCTGGGCGGTGTCCATCGCCTCGGCGACCCCCAGCCCGTGGGACCACAGGTGGCGGCGGAAGGCGAGGGTGGCGTCCCAGTCGAGGGCGGCGGGTGAGTCGGGGGACACGTCGGCGTACGGGTCAGCGACGACGTGGGCCGCCGAGAAGACCGTGCGGGAGGTGAAGGGGGTGCCGGGTGTCGGCGCGAGCGGTTCGGTCCGGGGCTCGTACGTCCGCAGGGCGCCGGCGGGGCCGGGGAGTCGGATGGTCACAGGGCGATCTCCGGTACGTCGATGCGGCGGCCCTCGGCCGAGGACCTCAGGCCCAGCTCGGCGAGCTGGACGCCGCGGGCGCCGGCCAGCAGGTCCCAGTGGTACGGGGTGTCGGCGTAGACGTGCTTCAGGAACAGCTCCCACTGGGCCTTGAAGCCGTTGTCGAACTCGGCGTTGTCCGGCACCTCCTGCCACTGGTCGCGGAAGACCTCGGTGGCGGGGATGTCCGGGTTCCAGACCGGCTTGGGGGTCGCGCCGCGGTGCTGGGCACGGCAGTTGCGCAGGCCGGCGACCGCCGAGCCCTCGGTGCCGTCCACCTGGAACTCCACCAGCTCGTCCCGGTTGACGCGGACCGCCCACGAGGAGTTGATCTGGGCGATCGCGCCGCCCTCCAGCTCGAAGATGCCGTAGGCGGCGTCGTCCGCGGTCGCGTCGTAGGGCTTGCCGTGCTCGTCCCAGCGCTGCGGGATGTGGGTGGTGGCCAGGGCCTGGACGGAGGTCACCCGGCCGAACAGCTCGTGGAGCACGTATTCCCAGTGCGGGAACATGTCGACGACGATGCCGCCGCCGTCCTCGGCGCGGTAGTTCCACGAGGGGCGCTGGGCGGGCTGCCAGTCGCCCTCGAAGACCCAGTAGCCGAACTCGCCCCGGACGGACAGGATCCGCCCGAAGAAGCCGCCGTCGATCAGGCGCTTCAGCTTGAGGAGGCCGGGGAGGAAGATCTTGTCCTGGACGACGCCGTGCTTGACGCCCTTCTCCTGGGCCAGGCGGGCCAGCTCCAGGGCGCCCGCCAGTCCCGTGGCGGTGGGCTTCTCGGTGTAGATGTGCTTGCCGGCCGCGATCGCCTTCCTGATCGACTCCTCGCGGGCCGAGGTGACCTGGGAGTCGAAGTAGATGTCGACGGCCGGGTCGGCGAGGACGGCGTCGATGTCGGTGGAGACGTGCTCCAGGCCGTGCCGGTCGGCGATCTCCCTGAGGGCGTGCTCGCGGCGGCCGAGCAGGATCGGCTCGGGCCACAGCACGGTGCCGTCGCCGAGGTCGAGGCCGCCCTGTTCGCGCAGGGCGAGGATCGACCGGACGAGGTGCTGGCGGTAGCCCATGCGCCCGGTCACGCCGTTCATGGCGATACGCACCGTCTTGCGTGTCACGTCAGTCCCCTTCGTGGGCGCTGGGCGCCCCGGTCGGCATCAGCAGCGTCGCCAGCGTCCAGCGCAGTGCAGCAAGCGCTTTCTATCCAGAGAAGCTAGCCTCTGAACTGTGGTCTGTACAAGACCGTGTCCTCTTCGAGTTGTTCGAGGGGGCGAACAACTCGGCTGGTTGGCCTTAAGGTCTGCTCGACACCGGACGGGAACCGTGGCCGGGCCCGGCCTGTCTACGTGGACGTATGAGCACCAATGCGCGACCAGATGCGCGACCGGAGGACGACAGATGACGGTGACCTTGGCGGATGTG
Source organism: Streptomyces sp. NPDC001450 (assembly GCF_053597295.1). NCBI lineage: Bacteria > Bacillati > Actinomycetota > Actinomycetes > Kitasatosporales > Streptomycetaceae > Streptomyces > Streptomyces sp. NPDC001450. The sequence goes on along the minus strand of NZ_JBSFHY010000005.1, from coordinate 268,124 downwards.
GCGGCCCGCGCGCAGGTCTCCCCCGCGACGGTGTCGCGCGTGCTGAACGGGAACTACCCGGTGGCCGCCTCCACGCGGGAGCGGGTGCTGCGGGCCGTGGACGAGCTGGACTACGTCCTCAACGGGCCCGCCAGCGCACTCGCCGCGGCCACCTCCGACCTCGTCGGCATCCTCGTGAACGACATCGCGGACCCCTTCTTCGGGATCATGGCGAGTGCGATCCAGGGGGAGATCGGGGGCCCGGGCGGCCGGGCGGGCGGCGAACGCCTCGCGGTCGTCTGCAACACCGGCGGTTCTCCGGAGCGCGAACTGACCTACCTGACCCTGCTGCAGCGGCAGCGGGCCGCGGCCGTGGTGCTGACCGGCGGGGCCGTGGAGAACGCGCCGCACGCCGCGGCGGTGGCGGCGAAGCTGCGGAAACTGGCGGAGGCCGGCACCCGGGTGGTGCTGTGCGGGCGGCCGCCGGCGCCGGACACCGAGGCCATCGCGCTGACCTTCGACAACCGCGGGGGCGCCCGCGCCCTCACCGACCACCTCATCGGCCTCGGCCACCGCCGGCTCGGCTACATCGCCGGCCCCGAGGAGCGGACCACCACCCGGCACCGCCTGGAGGGCCACCGGGCCGCGCTGGCGGCGGCGGGCATCGAGGATGACCCTCGCTGGACGGTCCACGGCCGCTACGACCGCCGGTCCGGCTACGAGGCCACGCTGGAACTGCTGCGCCGGGACCCGTCCCTGACGGCGATCGTGGCCGCGAACGACTCCGTCGCACTGGGCGCGTGCGCCGCGCTGCGGGAGTCGGGGCTGCGGATCCCCGAGGACGTGTCCGTGGCCGGCTTCGACGACCTGCCGTTCAGCATCGACGCGGTGCCGTCCCTTACGACGGTCCGGTTGCCGCTGTCGGAGGCGGGGGCCCGGGCGGGCCGGATCGCGATGGGGCGGGAGGAGCCGCCGCCTGGCGGGATCGCCTCGGTGCGGGGGGAGTTGATGGTGCGGGGGTCTACCGGGGTGCCGCGAGGCTGAGCGGAGAAGGTGCCGGTGATCGTCGAGTCCCTCGAGGGCCCGGTGCCCTGCCCGTCCTACCGTGCCACCGCGCAGTGGCACGGCGTACAGGTGCTGCTGGACGACGACTCGCTGCGGTGGGACACCGAGACGACGTGCCCGGCGTGCGGGAGCGCGATGGCCGTGTGCGGGAGGGACCTGCCGGCCGAGATGCGGGAGCGGATGCTCACGGAGCACGGGCGGACCCTGTTGCGGCTGGAGGCCTCGGCGCAGAGGCAGGCCGTCATGCACGTGCTTCGAAAGCGACTCGGCGTCGGGCCGGCGGAGATCCGGGCCCTCGTGGAGCAGGTGGTGGCCGGGGAGTACGGCGGGACGCTTCCGGAGACGGAGTTGCTCGCGCGGAAGCTGCGGGCCGCAGGTGTCGACGCTGTCGCGGTACGGGAGACCCCGTTCTGAGTCCGGCGTGTGCGCGCCGATTACTTTTCGGCGTGGGGGCGGTCTTCACTGCCGTACGTCACAAGGGCGCCGGCCAAGGAGTATCGACATGCGTCTCGTAGTCACCGAGTTCATCAGCCTCGACGGTGTCGTCCAGGCCCCCGGCGGGCCCGAGGAGGACACCGACGGCGGGTTCGCGCACGGGGGTTGGTCGCATCCGTTCTTCGATCCCGAGGTGGTCGGTGGGGCCTTTGCCGCGGGTCTTGAGCAGGCGGAGGCGCTGCTGTACGGGCGTCGTACGTATCAGACGATGGCGGCCGCCTGGCCCGAGCGGGCCGGGGATCCCTTTGCCGATCGGCTCAACTCGCTGCGGAAGTACGTCGTTTCCGACACGCTCGGGGACGACGAGCTGACCTGGGAGAACTCCGTGCGGGTGCCGGTCGCGGAGGCGGTCGGGAAGGTACGCGAGCTGCGGGCCGCCGAGGGTGGGGATCTGGCGATGATGGGCAGCCCCACGCTGGTGCGGGCACTGCTGTCCGAGGGGCTGGTGGACGAGCTGCAGCTCGTGGTGATGCCGGTGATGCTGGGCGGCGGCAAGTCGATCTTCCCGGCGGACGGGGGCAAGCGGTGCTGGGAGCTGGTGTCGTCGGCGACCGGGAAGACCGGGGTGCAGGTCAACGTGTTCCGGCCCGCCGCAAAGTCGTAGGAGTCGCGGCGGTGGACGGCGCGGCGCAGCGGGCTTAGCCTCGGAGGAACGGTATCTCTGACTGAGTCAAGCATCCGGGGGCGATCATGACCGTCCAGGACGTCCGCGCCTTCAACCGCTTCTACACCGGCGTCATCGGCGCCCTCGACTACGGCCGTCACCTGTACGCGCCGTACACCCTCACCGAGTCCCGGGTCCTGTACGAACTCGCGCACGACCGGCAGCTGGACGCGGCCGACCTGCGCACCCGGCTCGCGCTGGACGCCGGTTATCTGAGCCGCATCCTCAACAAGTTCGAGGAGGCGGGGCTGATCGAGCGCGGGCCGTCCGCGGCGGATCCGCGCCGCAGGAGCGTCACGCTCACCGCGGCCGGGCGCCAGGCCGCCGCGCTGCTGGACGAGCGGGCGCGGGAGACGGTGGGAGCGCTGCTGGACACCGTGCCCCCGGAGGACCGGCCGCGGCTGGCGGAGGCGATGCGGACCATCCGGGGCGTCCTCGGGAGCGGGAAGAGGGCGCCGGGTGAGGTCGTTCTGCGGGAGCCGCTGCCCGGTGACCTCGGCTGGATCGTGCAGCGCAACGCCGCCCTGTACGCGTCCGAGTACGGCTGGAACGCCGACTACGAGGGGCTGGTGGCGAAGATCGTCGCCGACTTCGCCCAGGACCACGACCCGCATCTGGAGCGGGTGTGGATCGCGGAGCTGGACGGGCGGCCGGTGGGGTGTGTCATGTGCGTGCGGGACGACGTGCCCGCCACCGCGCGGCTGCGGCTGCTCCTCGTGGAGCCCGACGCGCGCGGGCACGGCATCGGTGACCGGCTGGTGCGGGCCGTCGTCGGCTTCGCGCGCGGGGTCGGCTACCGCGACCTGGTGCTGTGGACCAACGACGTGCTCAGCAGCGCCCGGCGCCTCTACCAGCGGCACGGCTTCGTGCTCGTCGCCGAGCGGCCGCACCGCTCCTTCGGCAAGGATCTGGTGGGGCAGGACTGGCGGTTGGATCTGCGCGGATCGGGCGTGTGACGAGTAGGGTCCGAGCATGAAGCTGGCGTTCTCCACTCTCGGTGTCCCCGGCCTGCCCGTCCCTGAGGTCCTGGCGCTCGCGACCGCGCACGGGTATCACGGCGTCGAACTGCGCGCCCATCCGGAGGAGCCGGTGCACCCGGGCCTCACCGCCGCCGAGCGGGCCGAGACGGCCGCGCTGTTCAAGGGGGCGGGGGTCGAGGTGCTGGGCCTCGCCGGGTACGCGCGCGTCGCCGCGCCCGGCGACGACACCCCCGTCCTCGACGAGATCCGTCAACTCCTCCAGTTGGGCCACGACCTGGGCGCCCCGTTCGTCCGGGTCTTCCCCGGCGCCGACCCGGACCGGCCCCGCGAGGAGTCCGACGCCATCGCCGCCCGGCGGCTGGGCGCCGCCGCCGAGGACGCCTCCGCGCTCGGTGTCCGGATCCTGCTGGAGACCCACGACTCGCACCGCACCGGCGCCGACGCGATCCGCGTCCTCGGGCCGGTGGGCCACCGGCAGGTGGGGGCGCTGTGGGACGTGATGCACACCTGGCTGGGCGGCGAGCAGCCCGCGGACAGCTACGCGGCACTCGCCCCGCACCTCGGCTACGTCCAGGTCAAGGACATCGCCTCGGCCGACGACACCACCCCGCTCCCGCTCGGCGCGGGTGTCCTCCCGCTCACCGAGTGCGTGGACGTCCTGTGCCGCCACGGCTGGGACGGCTGGCTGTGCTGGGAGTACGAGAAGCGCTGGTACGAGTCGGCGGCCCCGCTTCCGGGTCTGCTGAGCGCGGGCCGGGATCATCTCGTACGGCTGCTGGGAGAGGCTGCCTAGCCTGTCCGGCGGATCGGGCCGGCTCCGGACAACTGTGTCCCGTCGGCCCCCCCGGCCCGGCCCCGGCCCCCGAATAATTCGCTGGCCGGGCCGTGAGGCCCCCGCGTACCCTCCCCCGGTGATTCCGCAGCCCGCACCCTGTGCCCTCGCCTGCCCCCGTTCCCGCTCGTGAGCCTCGCCCGCTCGCTCATCGACGTACGGCCGCTGCGTACCTCGCCCGTCTTCCGGCGGCTGCTGGCCGGGCGGACCGTGTCGCTGCTCGGTGGGTCCATGACCCTGGTGACGGTCATGTACCAGGTGTGGGACATGACCCGCAGCACGGCGTGGACCGGTGCGGTCGGGCTGGCGCAGGCGTTGCCGCTGGTGGTGTTCGGGCTGTTCGCGGGGGCCCGGGTGGACCGGGCGGACCGGCGTCGGATCTACCTGACGGCCACCGTGGGCCAGGCCGCCTGCTCGCTGCTGCTGGCCGTGCAGGGCTTCGCCGGACATGTCCCGGTGGTGGCGGTGCTCGTGCTGGTCGCCGTCCAGTCGGGCTTCGGTGCGCTCGGCGCCCCGGCGGCCGGTGTCTTCGTGCCGCGGCTGCTGCCCAAGGACCAGGTGGCCGCCGGCCTCGCCCTCAACCAGATCACCGGCCAGGCGATGTTCCTGCTCGGCCCCGCCCTGGCCGGTGTGCTGCTGGGCTGGCTGGGCATCGGCGCCTGCTACCTGCTGGACGCGCTCAGCTTCGGTGTCGCCTTCCACGGCGCCTTCGGGCTGCCCGCGCTGCCGCCGGAGGGCGAGCCGTCGCGGGCCGGGGTGCACGGGGTGCTGGACGGGCTGCGGTTCCTGGCCGGGCACCGGGTGGTGCGGGGCGCGCTGATCACCGACCTCGCCGCCACCGTGCTGTCCTTCCCGGTGAGCCTGTTCCCGCTGGTCAACGCCGAGCGGTTCGGGAACAGTCCGCGCACCCTCGGCCTGCTCCTGTCGGCCCTCGCGGTGGGCGGCGTCGCGGCCACGGCGCTGTCCGGCTCGCTGACCCGGCTCGGCCGGCCGGGCACGGTGATGCTGTGCGCCTCCGGCACCTGGGGTGCGGCCCTGGTGGCCTTCGGTCTGTCGGCCGACCCCTGGACCGGCCTCGGCCTGCTCGTCGTGGCCGGGGCGGCGGACGCCACGTCGGTCGTCTCCCGGTCAACGATCGTGCAGACCCTCACCCCGGACGCGCTGCTCGGCCGGGTCACGGCGGCCGAGGCGATCGTCGGCCAGGCGGGCCCCAGCCTCGGCAACGTCCGGGGCGGCCTGGTCGCCGGCTGGAGCTCCGGGGCGACCGCCGTGGTCAGCGGCGGCGTGATGTGCGTCCTGGCGGTGGCGGCGGTCGCGGCGACGACTCCCGAACTGCGGCAGGGAGACACCGGGTCGACTGACGGTGCTGCTGCGCCGGACGCGCCGTGAGCCGCACGGACGGTCCTACCGCACCGGACGCGCCCTGAGCCGCACGGACGGTCCTACCGCACCGGACGCGCCCTGAGCGGTGCGGAGCCGTCCAGGCACCAGTCGAGCACGGCCGGCCAGGAGCCGTAACCCGCGTCCAGGTCGAGGTGTGCGGCGCCCCGGACGACGTCGGCGGGAATGCCGAGCGGCGCGCCGAAGATTCGGTCGGCGCCCTCGGGGCAGTACGGGTCGTCGTCGCCCGCGACGAGCCGGGTCGCGCCGGGCAGCGCGAAGTCGAGGGCGGGCGGCGCGAAGGCCGCCACCTCCGGGTACCGGACGAGGACGGATCCGGACGGCGGTGCGACGAGCAGCACCCGGTCCGCGTGCCGCTGTTCCTTCATGCCCCGGGCTGCGGCGTGCAGCCACAGCACGACGGAAAGGCTGTGCGCCACGACGACCCGTTCCCCCGAGTCGTCCAGCTCCTCCAGGTGACGGGCCAGTTCGCCGAGCCACACCTCGAGGTCCGGGTCGTCCGGGTCGGGCAGCTGCGGGTAGGTGACCCGGTGCCCCAGCGCGGTGAGCCGGTCGGCGAGCCAGTGCTGCCAGTGGTCCTCGGGTCGGCGGTTCTGCCAGCCGTGCAGGACGAGATACGAGTGCGTGGTCATGCGTTCGATGATTTCCGACCCCTTTCTTCCGGTCCAGCGGGGACGGCCACCGTCCCGTCAGGTGGTCGCGGCCAGCGCCGCGAACGCCTCGTGGAAGCCGGGGAACGTCTTGCGTACGCAGCCGGGATCGTCGTACGACAGCCCGGGCGTGCGCAGTCCGGTCACCGCGAAGGACATCACGATGCGGTGGTCGCCGTAGGACTTGATCCCGACGTCCGGCAGGGGCGTGCCGGGCCGGATCTCGATCCGGTCGGGGCCGGTCGCCACGTCCACGCCGAGCCGGCGGAGGTTCTCCGCGCAGGCCTCCAGCCGGTCGCACTCCTTGACCCGCGTGTTGGCCACGTCCTCGATGCGGACCGGGCCGGAGGCGAAGGGCGCGATGGCCGCGAGGGTCGGCATGGTGTCGGAGATGTCGCGCATGTTGACGGTCAGGCCGCGCAGAACTCCCGTGCCGCGTACGGTCGTCCGGTCCGCGGCGACCTCCACCTCGGCGCCCATCCGCCGCAGCACCTCGACGAACCGCAGGTCGCCCTGGAGGGCCCCCGACCCGAGGCCCGGCACGGTCACCTCGCGGCCCGGGGTGACGGCCGCCGCGGCGAAGAAGTAGCTCGCGGTCGAGGCGTCCGGCTCGATCGCGTAGGTGGTGGCCCGGTAGCCGCCGGGCGGGACCTCGAAGACCTGGCCGTCCCGGACCACCTCGACGCCGAACGCCCGCATCATCGCCAGCGTGATCTCCACGTACGGCACCGAGACCAGGTCGGTCACCCGGATCCGCAGGCCGTCGCGCGTCAGCGGGCCCAGCAGGAGCAGCGCGGTGAGGTACTGGGAGGACTGGCCGGCGTCCAGCACGACCTCCCCGCCCGCGACCCCGGCCGCCCGGACGGTCAGCGGGTGGTGGCCCTCGGCCTCCTCGTGCCGCAGGTCGACGCCGAGGTCGCGCAGGGCCCGGGTGAGCGGGCCGAGGGGGCGTCGGCGCATCTGCGGGGAGGCGTCGAAGCGGTAGGTGCCGTGGCCCGCGGCGGCCAGGGTGGGCAGGAAGCGGGCGGTGGTGGCACCGTCGCGGCAGTACACGTCGGCCTCGGCGAGCGCCGGGCCCTGCGGGCGGCCGTCCACCTGCCAGGCGTCCGGGGTGCGGCCCACCCGGTAGCCGAGCCGGACCAGGCCTTCGGCGAAGCCCTCGGTGTCGTCGGAGCGCAGGGGCCGTACGAGGGTGCTGACGCCGTCGGCGGCGGCCGCGAGGAAGAGCGCGCGGGCGGTGATGGACTTGGAACCGGGGATGTCGACTGCGGGCATGGCCGTCATGATGGTCCGTCGCGCGGGCGGACGGGCGGGAGGTCCAGGGGCTGGACCACGCGCGTCGCAGGCGGCCCGCACCCCACCGGATACCAGCCATGTACATAATGTCTCTGTGCGGTATCTGCATGCCCACGACTCCGCGGCGCGCTCGCCTTCGACTGGGCCGCGCGGCACCCGGAGCGGGGGCGCGGCATCGCCTTCTTGTGGGCACGCCGGCTGCCGCTGGGCGGCGAACCCGCAGACCTCGTGGCCCGTATCGAGGCCTACGGCGCCTGGCCGGCCAAGGGCCCCGACGCGCCGAAGCTGCACGCCACGGAGGACCGGCCGGGCGAGATCGCGGCGGCCGTCTCCGCCTGGGCGGGCCGGCGCGGACTGCGCCGACCCCTCGTCACGGGAACCCGCCGCCCCCTCCGCCCGTCCAACCGGCAAGCTGCCGGACGAGTGCGTGGTGCGGTGTCGGCCCTCGCCGCAGGCCGCGAACGCCGACGCACCCTCTCCGCCGCATCACGCCCGACAGCCCACCGCCATCGGCGCGCCCCCCTCCCAAGCGCCGATGGCGGCCTCATGCTGGCTTACTGTGCAGTCCCTTGACGGAAAGAAACTTCCTGGATATTGGTGACTCCTCGGAAGTTTCCTTCAGCGGTTCTCCTCTGGAAGGAGCGCACGTGCACGACACCAGCACGGGAAGCACGGGAAGCACGGGAAACACCGCACGGCCGTCCAGACGGACCGTCCTCGCCGCGACCGCGGGCCTCACCGCCGCGCTGACCGTACCGGCCGGCGCCGCCCACGCCGCCGGCTCGAACGACCGCGCACTCCGCGCCCTCATCTCCCGCATGAGCCTGGAGGAGAAGGTCGGCCAGCTCTTCGTGATGCGGGTCTACGGCCACTCCGCGACCGCCCCGGACCAGGCCGACATCGACGCCAACCTCAAGGAGATCGGGGTCCGCACGGCCGCCGAGCTGATCGAGAAGTACCGGGTCGGCGGGATCATCTACTTCACCTGGGCCCACAACACCCGCGACCCCCACCAGATCGCCGACCTGTCCAACGGCATCCAGCGGGCCTCCCTGGAACTGCCCCGCGGCCTGCCGTTGCTCATCGCCACCGACCAGGAGCACGGCATAGTGTGCAGGGTGGGCAAGCCGGCCACGCTGTTCCCGGGCGCGATGGCGATCGGTGCGGGCGGCTCCCGCTCCGACGCCCGTACCCTCGGCCGCATCTCCGGCGCGGAACTGCGCGCGATGGGCATCAACCAGGACTACTCCCCCGACGCCGACGTGAACGTCAACCCGGCCAACCCGGTCATCGGCGTACGGTCCTTCGGGGCCGACCCGGACGCGGTGGCGGCCCTGGTGGCGGCCGAGGTGAGGGGCTATCAGTCCTCCCGGGTCGCGGCGACCGCCAAGCACTTCCCCGGGCACGGCGACACCGCCGTCGACAGCCACACCGGCTTCCCGGTCATCACCCACAGCCGCGACCTGTGGGAGAAGCTGGACGCGGTGCCCTTCCGGGCGGCGATCGAGGCGGGCATCGACTCGATCATGACCGCCCACATCCAGTTCCCGGCCCTCGACGACTCCGGCGACCCGGCCACCCTCTCCCGCCCGATCCTCACCGGCATCCTGCGCGGCGAACTCGGCTACGACGGGGTCGTGGTCACCGACTCCCTCGGCATGGAGGGCGTGCGCACCAAGTACGGCGACGACCGGGTGCCGGTGCTGGCCCTGAAGGCCGGCGTCGACCAGCTGCTCAACCCGCCCTCGATCGACGTGGCCTGGCACGCGGTGCTGAACGCCGTCCGGAACGGCGAGCTGACCGAGGCCCGCCTGGACGAATCGATCCTCCGGATCCTCCGCCTGAAGGCCCGCCTCGGACTGCTCGACGGCGCGTACGTCCCCCGGTCCGGCGTCGATCGCACGGTGGGCACCAAGTCCCACCTGGCCACAGCGGACCGGATCGCCGAGCGGACCACGACCCTGCTGGTCAACGAGGACGACACCCTCCCGCTGGACCCCCGCACCGAGCCCAGGATCCTGGTCGTCGGCGCCGATCCGGCCTCCCCGTCCGGCACCACCGGGCCGCCCACCTCGGCCCTGGCCACCGCCCTCACCGAACTGGGCTTCACCGCCACCGCCCTGCCCACCGGCACCGCACCCTCCGCGACGACCATCGCCAAGGCGGTGGCGGCGGCGCAGGACGCGGACGCGGTGGTCGTCGGGACGTACAACGTGACGGCGGGCAGCACCCAGCGGACCCTGGTCGAGCAACTGCTGGCCACCGGCACCCCGGTGGTGGCCGTCGCCGTTCGCAACCCCTACGACGTGGCCCAGCTCCCCTCCGCCAAGGCCTACCTGGCGACCTACTCCTGGACCGACGTCGAACTGCGCGCCGCCGCCCGGGTGATCGCCGGACGCGTGAACCCACGCGGCAGGCTCCCGGTGCCGGTGCAGCGGGCGGACGATCCGACGCAGGTGCTGTACCCGCTCGGTCACGGGCTGGCGTACTAGACGTACGTCACACACCGGGCACAACACCCCCAAAGGGATGAAACCCTACTGTTCGCCTGACGTGGCCCCGGCACCGGGGCCACGCTGGGCAGGAGGTGTCTGGGGGATTGGCAATGCACGGGAAGGGTGCCGCAAGGGTGGCGTACCGCCTACTGCCGCCCACCCCTGCCCTCGTCACCCTGATGGCGGCCTTGGCCACCCTGCTCAGCGGCTGCCAGGGCCAGGCCGACGCCCCGGTGGGCAACGCCCGGCCCGCCACCGTCCTGCCCTCCGGCTACGGCGCCCAGTTCCTCGCCGTCGGCGAGTGCAGCTCCTTCGGCACCACCAGCTTCACGGAGGTCCCCTGCACCAGCGAGCGGGCTGCCGCCCGGGTCGCCGCCCGCTACGACGGCACGGTCACCGACGGCCCACTGTGCCCGCCGACCACCGACTTCGTCCTGCACATCAGCGAGCAGCGGCCGCAGGACGACGAGGACGGCGACGGCGCGATCCCCCGGGGCTACGCCTGCATGCGCAACCTGGAACCCCCGCACCCCGGCGACCCGGGCGCCGGCGGCGGGCCCCGCACGATGCCCGGCGACTGCGTGTACGACTCGGGCGGGGGTCAGGTGCGGGAGACGGCGTGCGACGGCTCGGGGCACCGGAAGCCGGAGTACGAGGTCGCGGAGGCGGTCGCCGAGCGGTCCGAGTGCCCTGCGTCGACGGTGCTCTACGTCGAGTTGGGCGGGAGGCGGCCGGTGGGGTGCGCCCGGCCGGTGTGATGTCTCCTTCCAACCCGCCATCAGCCCAACCCGCCATCAGCCACGACGGCGGAGCCCGGCCACGCCGGACCCCGCCGTCATCAGCTGCCGGACCGGCGCGTCACGGCCGCAACGCCGGCTCCCTCTCCACGCCCCGCGCATCCAGCTTCGCGTCAAACCGAGCCAGCGGCTTCGCCGCAGACGGGTTCTTCTGGACCGCGGACGACGCGACCCCCGCCCACTCCAGGATCCGCGCCGTCGCCAGCGCCTTCTCCTCGGCCACCAACCCCGCGACGTTCGCCCCGTGGTTCAACCCGGGCGCCGTGAAGACGTACGAGTCACGGGCCCCCGCGCCGAGCCTGAACCGCTCCGACCCCCACGGGTCGTTCTGGCCGTAGACGAACAGCATGTGGTGCGCGTGGTGCCGGACCCACGTGTCCACGTCCCGCATCGCCAGCGGCCGGAAGCGCATCGGGATGGAGCGGGGCACGAAGTTGCGCGGCGGCTGGTAGCCGTAGCGGATCAACTTTCGCTCGATGTACGGGAAGTGGATGGTGGGGGCGCCCAGTTGCGTGCCCGCCTGGTAGTAGTACGGCGTGTACTGCTCCAGGCCCTGGTCGGTGTAGGCGGAGAAGCCCGAGATCGTGTCGACCGAGTCCCAGATCGCGTCGTCCGTCGCGGTCGCCGCGTTCGCCGGGACGGAGTCGCAGTCCTTGAGCAGGCTGTACTGCCAGAAGCCCCAGACGTAGTCGAGGACGACCGCCTCGTAGGCCTTGTCCAGGCCGCCGATGGTGTCGAAGGTGTAGTGGTTGTCGGCGGCGTACCGGGTGTACTTCTTCTCCAGCGCCTCTCGGCGGACCAGGGCCTCACGCTGGACCGCGTTCAGCCGGTCCCGGCACTCCTTGGTGCCGACGGCGGCGAAGAAGCGGTCGTAGGCCGAGTCCTCGTTGTTGACGACGTCGTTGGGGGCCACGTATGCCACCACGCCGTCCATGTCGTGGGGGTAGAAGCGCTCGTAGTAGGTGGCCGTCATGCCGCCCTTGGAACCGCCGGTGGCCAGCCAGTTGGCGGAGTAGACCGGCTTCAGGGCCTCGTAGACGCGGTGCTGGTCGCTCGCCGCCTGCCAGATGTCCAGCTTGGACCAGTCGGCCGGGTCGGGGCGGGACGGCGTGAAGAAGCGGTACTCCAGGGAGACCTGGTTGCCGTCCACGATCTGGGTGGGCTCGCGGCGGGACGGGTTCGTGGAGACGTTGTAGCCGCTGGTGTAGAAGACCGTGGGGCGGGACACGTCCTTGTGCAGCACGGTGATGCGCTGCTGGAAGGTTCCGCGGTCCGGGTGCCGGTGGTCGACCGGCTGGGTGTAGTTCAGGACGAAGTAGCGGTAGCCGGGATACGGCTTCTCCTGGATCAGGCTCATGCCGGGTATCGACAGGAGCCGGTCCTTGATGTCGGTGGGCTCGGACTGTGCGGCGGTGGCCGCGCCCGCTGTGCTCAGCGTGCCTATGAACACCGTGAGCGCCAGCAGCCATCTGAGCGCCTTGCGCATGCGCACTCTCCCCTGTGAGACAGATGTGCGCCGGAAGCTATCGGAGCAACTGCCGTCACACCAGGGGGGATTGAGTGGTGTTCGCGATCAGCACAGGATTCGGGGCATGGGTCAGCACAGGATCCAGCCAGAGCTGACCGAATCCCTGCCCACCGTCCCCTTCACCCACACGCAGCGCCGGCCCGCGTGGACCGTCACCGGGCCCGCGAGGTGCTTGTAGCGGCCCTTGTCCACGACCGGACGGTTGCCGCGGGCCTGTACGCTCACCGACATCACGCGCTTGACGCCGGGGTTCCGGGCGGTGGTGACGGCGCAGACGTAGCCCTTGCGCTCGAAGACGTGCACCGTGCCGGTACTGAAGGGCAGGGTTCTCACCTCGCGCCCGGCGCAGGAGCTGTTCACCGCCGCACTGGCGGTGCCGGGCACCGCCAGTGCGAGCCCGAGGGACCCGGCCAGGACGGCCGCACCCATCGCAAGGCGCCGGCGTATCGCACCACTGTCCACTGTTGTCCTCCCCGTACCGCCGCCATGCATGGCCGATGACCGTACTGATGTACGGACGCATGACATGTGTCGGATGGTTGCACGGCCGTCAGAAGGACGGGCGACCGGACGCCTGCCTCAGCGGGTCACTCCCACCGGCTCCTCCGGTTCGGACTCGCCCACGAACGTCCGCCACAGGTCGGCGTACCGGCCGCCGAGGGCGAGGAGTTCATCGTGGGTGCCGTCCTCCACCACCCGGCCGTGGTCCATGACCACCACCCGGTCCGCGCGGGCCGCCGTGGTCAGCCGGTGGGCGACCACCAGCGTCGTACGGCGGCCCGTCAGGCGGTCGGTGGCCTGGTTGACCTGGGCCTCGGTGGCCAGGTCCAGGGCGGCCGTGGCCTCGTCGAGAAGGAGGACGTCGGGGTCGACCAGTTCGGCGCGGGCGAGCGCGATCAGCTGGCGCTGGCCGGCCGAGAGGTTGCGCCCCCGCTCGGCGACCTCGTGGAGGTAGCCGCCGTCGAGCGTGGCGATCATCTCGTGCGCGCCGACCGCCCGTGCGGCGGCCTCGACCTCGGCGTCGGTGGCGTCGGGGCGGCCGTAGGCGATGGCGTCGCGGACGGTGCCCGGGAAGAGGTACGCCTCCTGCGGGACGACGCCGAGGCGGTGCCGGTACGAGGTCAGATCCAGGGTGCGAAGGTCCGTGCCGTCGGCCGTGACCCGGCCGGAGGTGGGGTCGTAGAACCGGGCCACCAGCTTGACGAGGGTCGACTTGCCGGCGCCCGTCTCGCCGACGAAGGCGACCGTCTGCCCGGCCGGGATCGTCAGGTCGATGCCGGTCAGGGCCTCTTCGGCCTCGTCGGCGGCACCGTACGCGAAGTGCACGTCCTCGAAGGCGATGTCGCCCTGCAGGGCGCGGACTTCGAGGGGTTCGTCGGCGGGCTTCGTGGAGGTCGGCTCGCGCAGCAGTTCCTGGATGCGGCCCAGCGAGACCGTGGCCTGCTGGTAGCCGTCGAAGACCTGGGAGAGCTGCTGGACCGGGGCGAAGAACAGGTCGATGTAGAGGAGGTACGCCACCAGGGCGCCCGTGGTGAGTGTGGCCGCCTCGATGCGGCCCGCGCCCGCTATCAGGACGCTCGCCGCGGCCACCGACGACAGCAGCTGCACGAACGGGAAGTAGACGGATATCAGCCACTGGCCCCGGATACGGGCCTGGCGATAGCTGTCGCTGCGCTCCGCGAACCGCCGCCCGCCGTCCCGCTCGCGCCGGAACGCCTGCACGATCCTGAGCCCGGCCACCGACTCCTGGAGGTCGGCGTTGACCAACGACACCCGCTCACGGGCGAGTTCGTACGCCTTCACGCTCGCCCGGCGGAAGAAGAAGGTGGCGACGATCAGCGGGGGCAGGGTGGCGAAGACGACGAGGGCGAGCTGGACGTCGAGCACCAGCAGGACGCCCATGATGCCGAAGAAGGTGACGACCGAGACGAACGCCGTGACCAGGCCGGTCTGCAGGAAGGTCGAGAGGGCGTCGACGTCCGTCGTCATCCGCGTCATGATCCGGCCGGTCAGCTCGCGCTCGTAGTAGTCGAGGCCGAGCCGCTGGAGCTGGGCGAAGATCTTCAGACGCAGGGAGTACAGGACGCGTTCGCCGGTACGGCCGGTCATCCGGGTCTCGCCGATCTGGGCGGCCCACTGCACCAGCACGGTGAACAGGCCCAGCAGGGAGGCCGCCCACACCGCGCCGAGGGCCGTCTTCGTGACGCCCTGGTCGATGCCGTGCCGGATCAGCACCGGCAGCAGCAGGCCGGCTCCCGCGTCCACGGCGACCAGCAGCAGGCTGACGAGCAGGGGTGCGCCGAAGCCGCGGAGCAGGCGCCGCAGGCCGTACGACTCCTCGGGGCGTACCGCGCGGGCCTCGTCGATGTCGGGGGTGTCGGTGGCCGGGGGCAGCGCCTTGACCTGGGCGAGGAGTTCGGGGGTGGCCGGAGTGCCGGTCAGCGCTGCGTCCTTGGCGTTCTCGGCCTCACGGTCGCCGGTCCACAGCCGCGGGGTGACCCCGCGCTCGGCGTCGAACTCGGCGTCCAGCTCCTCGCGGACGGACATGTCCTCCTGCGGCTGGGCCGGGCGGGCGTGGCCCGGGGAGACCCCGCCCAGCTCGTCCGGGTCGGTCAGCAGACGGCGGTAGAGGGCGGAGCGCTCCTGGAGCTCCTCGTGCGTGCCGAGGTCGGCGAGCCGGCCGCCGTCCAGGACGGCGATGCGGTCGGCGAGGCCCAGGGTGGAGCGGCGGTGCGCGATGAGGAGGGTGGTACGGCCCTCCATGACGTGCTTGAGCGCCTCGTGGATCTCGTGCTCCACGCGGGCGTCCACGGCCGAGGTCGCGTCGTCCAGGACCAGCAGGCGCGGGTCGGTGAGCAGGGCACGGGCGAGCGCGACGCGCTGGCGCTGGCCGCCGGAGAGGGTCAGGCCGTGCTCGCCGACCTTGGTGTCGTAGCCCTCGGGCAGCTCGGCGATGAAACGATCCGCCTGGGCGGCGCGGGCGGCGGCCTCGATCTCCTCCTGGGTGGCGTCCGGGCGGCCGTAGGCGATGTTGTTGCGGACGCTGTCGGAGAAGAGGAACGAATCTTCGGGCACCAGTCCGATCGCTGCCCGGAGCGAGTCCGTGGTCAGCTCGCGCACGTCGTGCCCGCCGATCAGGACAGCGCCGTGGGTGACGTCGTAGAAGCGCGGCAGGAGCAGGGAGAGGGTGGACTTGCCGGAGCCGGAGGAGCCGACCACGGCCAGGGTCTCCCCCGGCCGGATCTCGAAGCTGAGCCCTTCGAGCACCGGGCTGGTTTTGCCGGGAGTGCGCGCGTACCCGAAGGACACGTCGTCGAACTCGACGGTGGCGGGCGCGTCGGCCGGGAGGGTCTTCGTGCCGTCCTTCAGGGTCGGCTCGGTGTCGATCAGCTCCAGGACGCGCTCGGTGCCGGCGCGGGCCTGCTGGCCGACGGTGAGCACCATGGCGAGCATGCGGACCGGGCCGACCAGCTGGGCGAGGTAGGTGGAGAAGGCGACGAAGGTGCCGAGGGTGATGTGCCCGCGGACCGCGAGCCAGCCGCCGAGGGCCAGCATGGCGACCTGGCCGAGGGCCGGGACGGCCTGGAGCGCGGGGGTGAACTTGCTGTTCAGGCGTATGGTCCGCAGGCGCCCGGCGAAGAGGCGGCGCCCGACCTCGCGCAGCTTCCCGGTCTCCTGCTCCTCCTGCCCGAAGCCCTTCACCACGCGTACACCGCTCACCGCGCCGTCGACCACACCGGCCACGGCGGCGGCCTGGGCCTGGGCGTACCAGGTGGCGGGGTGGAGCTTGGTGCGGCTGCGCCGGGCGATCCAGCCGAGGGCCGGGGCCACGGCCAGGGCGACCAGGGTCAGCGGCAGCGACAGCCAGGCCATGATCGCCAGGGAGATCAGGAAGAGCAGGACGTTCCCGATGGTCATCGGGAGCATGAAGAGCAGGCCCTGGATCAGCTGGAGGTCGCTGGTGGCCCGGCCGACCACCTGCCCGGTGGACAGCTCGTCCTGGCGGCGGCCGTCCAGGCGGGTGATCGTGTCGTACATCTCGGTCCGCAGGTCGTGCTGGACGTCGAGGGCGAGCCGGCCGCCGTAGTAGCGGCGGATGTAGGTCAGGGCGTAGACGAGGACGGCCGCGCCGAGCAGCGCGCCGGCCCACGGGGCCATGGAGCGGGTGTGGTGGCCGATGACGTCGTCGATGATCACCTTGGTGATCAGCGGGACCACGGCCATCACGGCCATGCCGACCAGGGAGGATCCGAGGGCGAGGACGACGTCCTTCGGATACCGCCAGGCGTAGCCCGCCAGCCGTCGTGCCCATCCCCGCTGCGCTGCCACGCCGGTGCCTCCCGTTCAGTTCTGCTCTTCCGGAAGGCTCCAACGTCAGCGGGGACGGATTTCATCCCTCTGCAACAAAACGGAAGCGGACGTCAGGCACGTACCCGCAAGTAGTAGAACCGGGTCGTCTGGGCCTGGTTCTGGTTGTCGTCGCTGACCAGCAGGACCTTCAGGCGGCCGGTGTGGTCACGCCCCGTGATCGTCATGCCCTCGATGTTGTCCAGGAGGGGGTTCGGCTGGGGCTGCTTGGCCGTGGCGCCCAGGGTCGGGCAGGTGACGAGGTCGGTCAGCAGGGTCTTCTTGATCAGGTGGACGTCCGGCCGGCCGGTCAGGTTCTCGACGGTGCTGGTGTCCGTGGCGTGGCGGAGGTCGGCCTCGTAGAGGCGGACGGTGTTGCCGACGCCCGCGGTGAAGCCGCGCTCCAGGACGAGGAGGCGGCCGTCGGGGGTGGCCTGGACCTCCGGGACGCCGAGGCCGGCGTCGGTGCGGTAGGCGTACTGGGCGGCGAGCCGGAAGCCGCCGTGATGGCGGGTCCAGGTCTGGAAGCGGACGATGCCGGTGGCGTCGCCCGAGATCGAGTACTCCATCGAGGCCAGCAGGGTGCGGCCGCCGGGCAGCATCGTCAGGCCCTCGAAGGTCTGGTTGGCGGTGGCGCGGCCGGCCGGGGCGACCAGGAGGGAGGACGGGACCGGGAGGCGGTCGAGGATCTTCCCGTCCGGGGAGTAGCGGCGGACGGACGGCTCGGTCTCGGAGGAGATCAGCCGGGTGCCGTCCCGGTCGATGACGAGCCCCTCGGAGTCGAGGTCCGCACCCTTCTCGTCGGCGAGGTGGACGGCCGACGTCGGCTGGAGGGTCTTCGGGTCCAGGCCGAAGAGGGACGAGCGGTCCTCCAGCGCGGCGAGGGAGCCGTCCCGGTCCACCGCGAGTGCGGAGAAGTTGCCGGCGAAGGTGCCCTGGTACGTCGTCTTGTCGAGCGCGTCGGAGAAGCGGTCGATGGAGACGGTCGGCGAACAGGCGTTGCCGTCCGCGGAGTTGGCGGCACCGGCGGGCCCGGCGGCGATCAGGCAGGTGGCCGCCGCCAGGCCGGCGGTGAGGGTCGCGAGTACGGTTCTCAGGCGCATGGGCGCCACCGTAGGGCGCTCCGGTGACCGGCGGGAGACCGCCTCGTGAAGCGTCGGCCCCGCGTCGGTCCTGTGTCAGTCCTGCGTCAGCCCTGCGGGGGCACCGCGACGAACGCCTCGCTCGGCGTGCTGGTCGGGGTGTAGCGGGCGGTGCTGGACGTCGTCGGCACCAGGTCCTTGTGGATGGCCTTGGCCACGTTCTGGATGGTGGTGACGCCGTAGTCCATGGTGCTGTTGTCCTGCGTCAGCACGCTCATCATGTAGTCGTGGCCGGCCCCGTTGAAGGTGCCCAGGCTGTGCACCCGCCAGCCGTGCGTGGAGCGCTGCAGCCAGCCGTTCTTGACGTGCACGGACACGCTGGACGGCGCCCCGGCGGGCGTGCCCCAGCGCTGCTCGGAGATGACCTTGCCCATCAACTTCAGGATGTAGGCACGGGAGTTGTCGCTCAGCACGCTGTTCTTGGCGGTGATGAGCTTGAGCAGCTTCTGCTCGTCGGTGACGTTCTCCTGGGTCAGACCCCAGTAACCGTCCGCGCCCGGCGTGGTCTTCGTCATGCCGGCGGCGGACAGGAAGCCCTTGATCTTCGTCAGGCCCAGCTGCTTCCACAGCTTGCTGGTCGCGTCGTTGTCCGACTGGGTGATCATGGCCGTGGCGAGCGACTGCTCGGTGTCCGTCAGGTACCGGTTGTGCTTCTTCGCGTCCCACAGCAGCGTGGCGAGGACGGTGACCTTGACCGTGCTCGCCGAGTCGTAGGCGCTGGTCGCACGCAGAGTGCAGGTCGTCTTGGTGGAGCGGTCGTACAGGCCTACCGCGACGGTGCCCTTGCGGTTCGCGAGCGCCGCCGTGATGTCCTTCTGCAGCTTGGCGGCTAGGCCGGCCTTGCCGGAGGTGCAGCTGACGGCGGGCGGCGCCGCCACGGCCGGGGTGGCGGCGGTGACGGCCGGTATGAGCACGACAGCACCGAGAGCGGCCGCGAGCGCGCCGGTGCGGCTGAAAGTGCGGGGATTCATACCCCTGTTGACACACGGAGGCGAGCGAAAGTTGCACACGTGTTCGGGGTTGACCCGCCCTTTGCCTATTCACCTGATCCTCGAGAGGACACCCCGGCGTTCGCGCCGGAGAGGAATCGCATCCTGCGACGGCGGCGCAGAGCGTTACGCATCCGGCCTCCTGGGGCACGCAGCGCCCTCAATACCGCCGGCGGAGCCGGGTGGAAGCGAACGCGTGTGCACGCGTTCGCTGGTCGTGGTGACTGTGACCCGCGACCTGCCCGCCAACCCGTCCAGCGTGCGCGTGTACCGGGACAGCCTCGGTCACTGGTACGCATCGTTCGTCGTGCCCACCGAAGTCCAGCCGCTCCCCGAGACGGGCGCGGTGATTGGTATGGACTGGGGCGTGAAGGAGATCGCGACCACCACCTCGGACGGCCACGACCTCTCCCATCCCCAGCACGGCCGTAAGGCCCGGCAGAAACTGTCGCGGTACGACCGGATGGTGGCCCGCCGCAAACCCGCGAAGGGACAGGCGGCCTCGGAGGGCTACCGCGAGGCCAAGAAACTGCGAGCGAAGGCGTACAAGAAGGTGGCCCGGCAGCGGCAGGACACCGCCCGAAAGTGGGCCAAGCGCGTCGTGAACGACCACGACGCCATCGCGGTCGAGGACTTCCGCCCCAAGTTCCTCGCCAGGACGGCGTAAGACCTCCTGGAGCGCTGCTCCGGGAGGCAGCCTGAGCCAGGAATCCCCTTCCCTTCAGGGAGGGGAGCATTCAAAGGAAGGAGCAAGGTGCGGCACAGCGCGCACCCACCCCCGCTCGACACGATGCGGCCGTGACCTCAGCCACCGATCCCCTCCCCCGCACGGCGAACGTGACCGCCGACCCGCCGCCCGCGGCCACGGCTCCGGCCGTCACGCCGCGCTGGTCGCTGCCCGCCCTGATCGCGATCATGATCCTGGCGGCGGTGCTCTACTCCTGGAACCTCTCCGGCTCCAGCCTCAACAGCTTCTACAGCGCGGCCGTGCTCAGCGGTACGCAGAGCTGGAAGGCGTGGTTCTTCGGCTCGCTGGACGCAGGCAACTTCCTCACCGTCGACAAACCACCGCTCGCCCTCATGGTCATGGGCCTGTCCTGCCGCCTCTTCGGCTTCGGCACCTGGCAGATGATGGCACCGATGATCGTGGCCGCGCTGGCGACGATCTGGATCCTGCACACGTCCGTGAAGCGGGTGTGGGGGCACGGAGCGGCCGCACTGGCCGCGCTGGTCCTGGCGTTGACGCCCATCACCGTGGCCATCAACCGGGACAACAACCCCGACACGCTGCTGGTCCTGCTGATGGTCGGCGGCGCGGCCCTGGCCCTGCGCGCGGTGACGGGCGGCCGCCTGCTGCCACTGCTCGGCTCGGCGGTCTGCTTCGGGCTCGCCTTCAACACCAAGATGCTGCAGGGCTACATCGCGCTGCCCGCGGTCTTCGCTGTGTACCTGTACGCGACCCGGCTCCCGCTGGTGAAGCGGATCGTCAACCTGCTGCTCGCGGGCGTGGCCCTCGCGGTGTCCAGCTTCTGGTGGGCGGCGGCGGTCTCCCTCGTCCCGGCCTCCGAGCGCCCCTACATCGGCGGGTCGACGGACGGCACGGCCTGGAACCTCATCATGGGCTACAACGGCCTCGGCCGGGTCCTCGGCGGCGAGGGCAACGGCGGAGGCGGGGGCGGCGGAGGCGGCGGCTTCTCCGGCTCCGCGGGCCTGGGCCGGATGTTCAACGACATCCTCGGCGGGCAGATCTCCTGGCTGCTGCCCTTCTCTGCGGTCGCGCTCGTCGCCGGCCTGATCCTGTGCGGCCGCGCCCCGCGCACCGACCTCACCCGCGCCGCGCTGGTGCTGTGGGGCGGCTGGACCGTGCTGCACTTCCTGACCTTCAGCATGGCCGAGGGCACCATGCACCCCTACTACACGACCGCCCTCGCGCCCGGCATCGCGGCGCTGTGCGGGGGCGGCGGCGTGATGCTGCTGCGCGCGTTCCGGGACGGCAGGCGGTGGGTGTGGGTGCTCCCGGTCGCGCTCGGCGTCACGGGCGTCTGGGCCATCGTGCTGCTGCGCCGGGCCTCCGGCTGGAACACCTGGCTGTGGCCGGTGATCGGTGTGGTCATGGCGGCGGCGATCGTGGGCCTGTTCGTCTTCCGGAGCGGCAACCGGGTGCGGCTGCTCGCGGCTTCCGTCACTGCGGCGGTCGTCGCGGCGGTGGCCGGTCCGGCGGCGTACGCCTGGTCGGTGCCGGCGGGGTCGGGCGGTGGCCGCATGGGCGGTACGAACCCGACGGCGGGGCCGTCGACGGGGAGCGGCCTCGGCGGTGGGCCGGGCGGCAACCCGGGCGGCTTCGGCCCCGGCGACGGCGAGCTGCCGGGCGGCACCCAGCAGGGCGGGCGGAACGGCCGGGCGGGCGGCGGCTTCCCCGGCGGCGAGATGATGCCCGGCGGCGGGAACGGCGAGCTGCCCGGCGCCCCGAGCGGGCAGAACGGCCAGAGCGGCCAGAGCGGCCAGGCTCCCGGGGGCGACGGCCAGACGGTCGGTACGCCACCCGGCGGCACCGGTACGAACGGCGGTACGGCCGAGGGCGGCGCCCCGCAGGGCGAACTGCCCGGCGGGAGCGGTGGCTTCGGCGGCGGCATGGGCGGCGGGCCCGGCGGCGGCATGGGCGGGGCCGACAGCGAGCTGATCTCGTACCTGAAGAAGCACCAGGACGGCGCCAAGTGGCTGCTCGCGGTGTCCAACTCGCAGAGCGCAGCGCAGATCGAGCTGAGCAGCAACGTGCCGGTCATCTCCATGTGGGGCTTCACCGGCACCGACAACGCGATGACCGTCGCCAAGCTCAAGGAGCTGGTGAAGAGGGGCGAGCTGCACTACGTCCAGGTCGGCGGCGGTGGCATGGGCGGCGGGCCCGGCGGGGGCAGCAGCCTCAGCTCCGAGGTGACGTCGTGGGTGAAGAAGCACGGCACGGCGGTGAAGGAGAGCGCGTACAGCAAGAGCACGACGTCGAAGTCGTCGTCCTCCAGCTCCTCGTCCTCCAGCTCCTCGCCCTCTGACTCCGCGTCCTCGAACTCCTCCTCGCAGAGCGACCAGTCGACCCTCTACCGCCTGGACCCGTCGGACGTCAGCTGACACGAGCAGCACGGCTCCACAGCCGAACGGCCCGTGACCATCGCCCGGTCAGGGGCCGTTCGACCGAGCCGGAAAAACATACGGTGTCAATAGTTCTATTTGTTCGCCCACACCAGTGATGTCGATCTTGAGCCCGGGCGTGTCCCCGATCCGGGACAGGAGCATGGCGGCAGCCCGGCACGACCGCCGAGGTGTCCCAACTCCCTTTTCTGGAGAGGCTCGTGAAGTTTCGCTCCTGGTCCATGGCCGCCGCCCTCGCCCTGACCGCCCTCCTCCTGCCCACCCAGACCGCCGCGGCCCAGGCCGCCGCGCCCTCCTGTCCCGACGGCTCGGTGTGCTTCTGGAGCGGGGAGGGCTTCGGCGGGGACTACTGGGAGTGGACGGCCCGCAGCGGCTACCGCGACATGCCGCCCAACCTCCATGACAACGTGGGCTCGTTCGTCGCCTCCACCCGCGCCTGCTTCATCAACTGGGACCCGACCGAGAAGCGGGACGTCTTCAACGGCGACTGGCGCTCCCAGTACTACGGAGACTTCGGCGGCCGCATCGACGGGGTGGGCGCGGGCGCCTGCTGATCCCGGGCGGCCGTGGACCGGCATGGCATGCTGGTCCGCATGTCTGATGCCCCGGACGGCCGTTGGTCCTTCGAAACGGCGCGCGAACCTGCCCGGTTCGGGGCCGGCAGGGTCGACGGCGTTCCCGAAACGGAACACGCCGTGGACGCCGGCGGGACGCTGTGCGGCATTCCGGAACAGCGGATCGTCCGTTACCGGCACCTGTTCGTCGCCCACGGCCGCCACGCCCGTCCAGAGTGCCGCCGGCAGATGGCGGCGGCCCGGCCACGGCCGTCCACGCAGGAACGCCTGCACGACCGGGTGCTGGCCGCCGCCCCGGGAAGCACCCGTGACGACCTGCTCTCCGCGCTGCGCACCGGCGCGAGGGTCGTTCGGTGGATCAACGGTCCGTCCGCGAGCCTTGCGCAGCACTACGCGCGGGGCGACGAGTTGTGCGACGGCGCGGAGGCAACCGCCCGGGCGCTCGGGGCCGGCGAGTCGGTCGGCCTGGCCCAAGTCGACGACGGCCCCTGGCGGTACACCGTCGTCCTGCCGCACGACGGTGGCCACCCGGTCGTCGCCCGAGGAACACGGCCGTAGATCCCCCCGGCCGCTCGCCCCACCCCTTCGGTCAGGTGCGTCGGTGTCAACTTCCGTAAGTTAGGGTCGATTTCGAAAGTTTGGTCAATTTGACGCCCGAGGCCCTGACCAGGTCGTCGGAGCGCGCGCCACCGGCGAGACCGGAGGCGCTTCACGGGGGAAAGAGCAAGTTGTTCGAAGCTGTCTTCGGCGACGACATGGGTTTTCTGGCCGGGCTCACCGTCGTCGCCGCTGTCGTGGGGCTGGCCGTGTGGGCTGTGGCCCGTCGCCGCGAAGTGGATCACGCTGTGTGGTGGCTGCCACTGGCGTTCTGTCTGACCGGTGTCCTCGGCGTCACCCTCGCGCTGCGTGGTGGCGAGGCGGGACGGGCCGAGTGTGTGATCAACCATGAGATCACCGAGCCGCTGTACACCACGCAGGGTCTGTGGAATCTGGCGATGTTCGTCCCGCTGGGCCTGTTCGGCGTCCTGGCGCTGCGGCGTCCGCTTCCCGTGCTCGTCGGTGTCCTCGCGCTGCCCTGTCTCATCGAACTCGCCCAGGCCCTCGCCCCGTTCGTGAGCGGTATCTGCGACAGCGCCGACGTGGAGATGAACGCCGGTGGGGGCGTCCTGGGCGTGGCTGCCGGGCTGGTGCTGGTGCGGGGCCGTGTCGCGTGGCGTTCGTGGGCCAAGCCCACGCTGATCGTGGCCGTGGTGTGCGCCGTGGCCGGGCCGGCCGTCTTCCGGACCGCGATCACCGCGAACCACGTGGACGGTTCCAGCGTGCGTGACGCGCACGGCGACGAGCGGGAGGCCGCCGAGCGTGTCGTCCGTGAGGCCTTCGGCGACCGGTACCACGTCGGCGACGTACGCATCAGCCCTGGCATCGACGGCTACAACGGCTGGATGTCCATACAGATCGCCGACGCGTTCCCCGCGGAGCTGATGTGGCCCGGCGGACGCCGCCTGACCGTGAGCTTCGAGGACTCCGAGCCCCCGACGCCGGCGAGCTTCCCGGTCCCCGGCGCCACCACGCCCCACAACACCCAGGAGGCGTACCGCATCGCCCGCTCCTACATGAAGGCCCATTACTCCTGGGCCGATGCGGCCTCCTTCCACGAGACGCAACCCGTCGGCCGGAAAGCCGAGTTCGGCTGGCGCACGTCATGGCGCTTCAAGGAGCGCGGGGTGGCGATGCCGCGCAGCCTCGACGTGCAGATCAACCGCTCCGGCCGCGTCTCCCGGATGCTGGTCGACTTCGGCCCCAGGCATCTGGACCTTCCGGCCCGGCTGATCTCGGCGAAGCAGGCCGAGGAGATCGCCGCCAAGGAGTGGAAGAAGAGCGGTGCCGATCTCAGCAATCTGAAGATCCACGCCGACGAGCTGAGGACCGAACGCGCCAAGGGCTGGCAGGGCCCCTGGCGCGTGGTGTGGTCCGTGAG
The DNA here is from genome assembly GCF_053597295.1 of Streptomyces sp. NPDC001450. Lineage (NCBI taxonomy): Bacteria > Bacillati > Actinomycetota > Actinomycetes > Kitasatosporales > Streptomycetaceae > Streptomyces > Streptomyces sp. NPDC001450. Next base: position 243,767 of record NZ_JBSFHY010000005.1, on the reverse strand, counting down.
CGTCGACGACACCCGCTGCAAGCCCGACAAGAACGGCAACGGCTGCGACCCGATGAACACGGTCCTCGACGCCGGTACCGGAGAGATCTACGACGAGTGAGGCGCCCTGTGGCTGACGCGGCCGACGGTGCATCTTCCTCGACCCGGACGGCACCGGCACGGACCAGGGCTGGGCGTCCGTCATCGTGGCGGCGGAGACCGGGGTGGTCCACGAGGTGCAGGGAGGCGGGGCTGCGTCCAGTACGCGCAGGAGGGCTACCTGATCCCCCTACTCCCCGCCCGCTGGCCCTCGACGAGACCCGCCTCGCCGAGGTCGACGAGGCGTGGGTCCCGGTCGTGACGCCCGACGGGCCCGGGGTGCTGGTCCGGGAGAACTCCGACTAGGCGCCGCAGGCGTCCTGGCCCAGGTGCGTGGGCGCGAACATCCGCAGTACGGCGGGGAGTACGACGACCGAGGGGCCGGGGGACGCGAGCGCCTTCGCCAGGTCCTCCTCCAGGGTCTCCGGGGTCGTACGGACCCCGGGGACACCGAAGGACTCGGCCAGGGCCACGTAGTCGGGGCGGGTCAGTTCCGTGGCCGTTGCCTCGCCGAAGGCGTCCGTCATGTACTCGCGGAGGATGCCGTAGCCGCCGTCGTCGACGATGAGCCAGGTCACGGGGAGGTCGTACTGCTTCGCCGTGGCCAGCTCGGCGATCGAGTACAGGGCTCCGCCGTCGCCCGAGACCGCCAGGACCGGGCGGGTGGGGTCCGCGGCGGCCGCGCCGAGCGCCGCCGGGAAGCCGTAGCCGAGGCCGCCGGCGCCCTGGGCGGAGTGCATGGTGTTCGGGCCCTGCGCGTCGAAGGCCGACCATGCCCAGTACGCCAGGATCGTCATGTCCCAGAAGGACGGGGAGTCGGCGGGGAGGGCACGGCGGACCGACGCCAACACGTCCTGTTCCAGGGACAGTTCCTGGGCGGCGATGCGGGACGTGACCCGGGAGAGCACCTCCCGTACCCGCTGCGGCGCCGACTCGTCCGTGCGCTCCTCCACCGTCTCCAGCAGGGCCTGGAGGGCCAGCCGGGCGTCCGCGTGGATGCCGAGGGCCGGGTGGTTGGACTCCAGCTTGCCGAGGTCCGCCTCGATCTGGACGACCCGGCCCCGGGGCTTGAACGTGTGGTAGTTCGAGGAGAGTTCGCCGAGACCCGAGCCGATCACCAGGAGGACGTCCGCGTCCTCCAGGAAGTCCGTCGTGTGGCGGTCCTCCAGCCAGGACTGGAGGGAGAGGGGGTGCTCCCAGGGGAACGCGCCCTTGCCGCCGAACGTGGTGACCACGGGGGCGTCCAGCTTCTCCGCCAGCGCCCTCAGCTTCCCCGACGCGTCCGCGCGTACGACTCCGCCGCCCGCGATGATCGCCGGGCGGGCGGCACGGGACAGCAGGTCCGCCGCCACCGCCGTCAGTTCGGGGCGCGGGACCAGGTCGTCCGGGGTCGCGTCCATCGCCGTCACCACCGGCAGGGCGGTCTCGGCGAGGAGCACGTCCTGCGGGATCTCCACCCACACCGGGCCGTGCGGGGCGGTCAGTGCCGACTGCCAGGCCGCCGCGATGGCCGAGGGGATCTGGGACTGGGCGCGGACGGTGTGGACCGACTTCACCACGCCCCGGAACGAGGCCGCCTGGTCCGGGAGTTCGTGCAGGTAGCCGTGGCGGCCCCCGCCCAGCCCGGCCGTCGGGATCTGGCTGCCGATCGCCAGGACGGGCGCGGAAGCGGCGGCCGCCTCCTGGAGTGCGGCCAGGGAGGTCAGGGCTCCCGGGCCCGTCGAGAGCAGCAGCGGGGCCGCCTCGCCGGTGATGCGGCCGTACGCGTCCGCCGCGAAGCCCGCGTTGTTCTCCACCCGCAGGCCCACATAGCGCAGGGACGAGCGGCGCAGGGCGTCGAACATGCCCAGCGCGTGCTGGCCGGGCAGGCCGAAGACCGTTGTCGCGCCGAGCCCGGCCAGCGTTTCCACGACCAGGTCTCCGCCGTTGCGCCCGGGGGGAGGGTTCAGAGCGGTCGAGATCTGTGCCGCCGTCGGGCGGAGTACCAGGTCGTGGTCGTGAGTCACTGCGCTTACGCGTCCTTCCGCGCCGCCGCGATCTGGCGGCTCATGATGGTGGTCAGTTCGTACGCCGTGTGGGAGGCCGCCACCGACGTGATCTCCGCGTGGTCGTACGCGGGGGCCACCTCGACGACGTCCGCCGACACCAGGTTGCACGACGCCAGCCCGCGCAGGATCTCCAGCAGCTCGCGGGAGGTCATGCCGCCCGCCTCCGGGGTGCCGGTGCCGGGCGCGTGGGCCGGGTCCAGGCAGTCGATGTCGATGGAGATGTACAGCGGGCGGTCGCCGATGCGCTGGCGCAGCTGGTCGGCGACCTCGTCGGCGCCGCGGCGGTAGATGTCCGCGGAGGTGACGATGCCGAAGCCCATCTTCTCGTCGTCGGTGAGGTCCTGCTTGCCGTACAGCGGGCCGCGGGTGCCGACGTGGGAGAGCGCGGAGGTGTCGAGGATGCCCTCCTCGACGGCACGGCGGAACGGGGTGCCGTGGGTGTACTCGGCGCCGAAGTAGGTGTCCCAGGTGTCGAGGTGCGCGTCGAAGTGGAGCAGGGCCACCGGGCCGTGCTTCTTCGCTACCGAGCGGAGCAGCGGGAGGGCGATGGTGTGGTCGCCGCCCAGGGTCATCAGGCGGGCGCCGGTGCCGAGCAGCTCGTCCGCGGCCGCCTCGACGGTCTCGACGGCCTCGTTGATGTTGAACGGGTTGACGGCGATGTCGCCGCCGTCGGCCACCTGCGCCAGGGCGAAGGGGGAGGCGTCCTGCGCCGGGTTGTACGGGCGCAGCAGCCGGGACGCCTCGCGGATGGCATTGCCGCCGAAGCGGGCGCCCGGCCGGTACGAGACTCCGGAGTCGAACGGCACGCCCACGACGGCGACGTCGGCGGTGCCGACCTCGTCGAGGCGGGGCAGCCGGGCGAAGGTCGCGGGTCCGGCGTACCGCGGGATGCGGGAGGAGTCGACGGGGCCGCGGGGCGTCTCGTTGCTGCTCATGGTGAAATGCCTTCTTTCCTGCGCTTCGCCGCGCATGTACTGCTTTCCGTACGACTCTACTGGCGAGCCGGGACCGGTTCGGACACGAGTTCGGAGGCCGGCGCCCCCTGCGGCCATGTGGGGCCCGTACCCGCGGCCGCCGTGCTGCCTCGACACTAAGCGCCCGGAAAGCGACTGCGAAGTGTACGTTTCATCCATACGAACGGGGCGGGATGGAGGAAATGCACACCATGGCCGAGGCGATCACCCCAGCCGTCCCACCGACCCCACCCGTACCGCTCTCGGCCCTGCTGGCCCGCGAGGATCTCGCGCTGCGCCAGATCGCGGGGCCGCCCGATCCGGACATCGTGATCCACTGGGCGCACACCTCGGAGATGGCCGACCCGTACCCGTACCTGCTGGGCGGCGAGCTGCTGCTCACGGCCGGGGTGCACGTCCCGGAGGCGGCGGGCTCGGGGACCTACTTCGACGACTACGTCTCCCGGATCGTGGCCGCGGGCGGGGCGGCCCTGGGCTTCGGCCTGGCGCCCGTGCACGACACGGTCCCGCGTGCCCTGGTCGCCGCCTGCGACGCCTACGGCCTCCCGCTCCTGGAGGTCCCGCCGCAGACGACCTTCTCGGGTGTGGCCCGCGCGGTCTGGCAGCTGATGGCACAGGCCCGCCTGGCCGAGCTGCGCCGGGTCACGGAGGCCCAGCAGAGCCTCGCGGCCGCCGCCTCCCGTCCCGACCCCGTCCCCTCGGTCCTGCGTCAGCTGGCCGCACGCCTGGGCGGCCACGCGATCCTCTACGGCCCCGACGGCACCGAGATCGCGGCGGCGGGCCGGGAGCCGGCGCAGGGGGCCCGCGAGGCGCTGGCGGCACTGGCGGGGGTGGTACGCCCGCCGGGTGCCGGCGAGCAGGTACAGCCCCCTGGGGCGGCCGGTTCGGCGAGCACCGGCAGCCCGTCCTCCGACGGCGCCGCCGCCTCGGCAGGCGGCGGCAGCAGGCCGGCCGGCCGCCGTACGAGTGGTGGAGCGGATGCCGACGCACCCACGGGCTCCCGCCCCTCGGCGAACCAGCGCCCCGCCGACCGCCCCACCACCTCGCTCTCCGCCACCGACCCGGCAGCCGCCCGGCCGACCACGGCCACCACCACCCGCCCCGTCCCCACCTCCGCCACCGACACCCACGGCGACACCCACCTCGCCGCCTACGCGCTCGGCGCCGGGGAAGGGTTCGTGCTCGGCGTGGCCAGTTCGCGCCGGGAACCCGGGGACCACACCATCGCCTCCGTCGCCTCCGTGCTGCTCTCCCTGCTCACCGGCGAGCACCACAGCGGCGCCGGTGCCGCCCGGTCCTCCGCGCTCGTACGGCTGTTGCTCGGCTCGGCGCCGGAGGACGTGGCGCCGCTCGTGGGAGAAGGGCGGTGGGTCGTCGTGCACGCCCGGCCGGAGGCCCAGGCGCCGGACGCCGTGGCCGCCTCCGCCCTGGGGGCCGCGCTGGGGTCGCCGCTGGTCGACCTCGCCCGGGAGGTCGTACGGGTGCTGGTGCCCGCCGAGCGGGAGCCCGTCCCGCAGCCGGGCTGGACCCTCGGGATCAGCGCGGCCGTCGGCCCGCGGGAGTGGCCGGCCGCCGACACCCAGGCGGCCCGCGCCCTGGCCCGCGCCCGCGCCACCCGCAGCCCGCTGGTCCGGCACGGCGCGCGGCCGGCCCTGGAGGACCTGGTGCCCCGGGCGGACGCCGAGGCCCACGCCCGAGCCCTGCTCGCCCCGCTCGCCGCGCAGCCCGCGCTCGCCGAGACCCTGCGTACCTGGCTGTCCCTGCACGGCAGTTGGGACCGTACGGCGGTGGCGCTGGACGTGCACCGCAACACCGTGCGGCAGCGGATCGCCCGGTGCGCGACGCTGCTCGGGACGGACCTTGACGACCCGGACGTCCGGATGGAGCTGTGGTTCGCGCTGCGCCAGGGGTGAGTGAGCCGTGTCCCAGGGTGCGGTATGCCGAGGACGCGCCAGGTCCGCTGCCCTCACAATGGGAGGCATGCCGATATCCGGGACACCCAGCCGCGCCCAGCTCGTCGACCACCTGGTGAGGACCCGTATCGCGGGGGACGTCGCCACACCCCGCGAGAACAACCTCTCCCACTACCGCAAGCTGGCCAACGGCGACCGTCACTACTGGTTCGGTCTGGAGCTGGGCGACCGCTGGTCGGACGAGCAGGACGTGCTCGCGGTCATGGCCGAACGGGTGGGCGTCAACGACGATCCCGAGTACCGGTACGGGCAGGACACCATCGACCCCGAGCTGACCCTGGACGCCCTGGAGCGCCTCGCACTTCGGCTGCGCAAGGCGGCGGACGGGCAGCAGCGGGTGCTGTTCGCCACCGGCCACCCGGGCGGCCTGCTGGACGTGCACCGGGCCACGGCCGCCGCGCTGCGCGCCGCCGGCTGCGAGATCGTGGTCATCCCGGACGGGCTGCAGACGGAGGAGGGGTACGTCATGCAGTTCGCGGACGTGGCCGTCCTGGAACACGGAGCGACGCTGTGGCACACGCACTCCGGTGCGCCGATGCGGGCCGTCCTGACCGGACTTGAGCGCGAGGGGCGTCCGCTGCCGGACCTGGTGGTCGCCGACCACGGCTGGGCCGGGTACGCCGGACAGCACGGCGTCGACTCCGTGGGGTACGCCGACTGCAACGACCCCGCGCTGTTCCTCGCCGAGTCCGAGGGCACCGTCCAGGTGGCGGTGCCGCTCGACGACCATGTGCCGAGCCCGCGCTACTACGACCCGATGACGGCGTATCTGCTGGCCGAGGCGGGCCTGGCCTGAGGCGCCCGCGGGCGCGCCGCGCGCGATGTGCGGCCCTGTCGGCAGGGCCGCACTCGCGTTCAGTTCGTGGTCGGGTCAGTAACCTCCGTGGTCTCCGCCGTGGTCGCCGTTGTCGTGGTCGCCACCGTGGTCGCCGTGGTCGCCGTTGTCGTGGTCGCCACCGTGGTCGCCGTGGTCACCGTTGTCGTGGTCGCCACCGTAGCCACCGTGGTCGCCACCGTTGTCGCAGTCGTCGTCGTTCCACCAGCCGTGGTCGTCACAGTTGCTGCTGTAGGAACCGTGGTCGTCGTGGGACGAGCCCGCGAAGGCGGTGCCCGCCGTGCCGATGGCGGCTCCGCCGGCCAGCAGCACCCCGGCTGCGGACATGGCGACAAGACGCCTCGTGCGCTGTGATCGCATGGGATATACCTTCCATCTCCATCGTCTCTCGCGGCTCCCGGAGAGGGGGCGCGAGGTGATGGCCGACGCCGCGACAAGGGGGAAGAGGCGGCGCGGTCTTCAGATGTCACCGCAATGTGTTGAGCGGCACGACGCATGCCAACGATGTCGACGCCTGCGGCTACCCGTGCGCGGTCGCGCCATCGGGTTCCGCGGCTGAGGTCCGTCGGGTACGGGGCCTCGTCGGCCGGGCATCCCGTGCGCTGCGGCTTTCACTCAAAGAGCCTAGTACCCCATGCGTCACTCGTCACTTCGAGCGACCATGCGCCGTCCGGGCCTCGGAGCGGACCCTGGTCGCACCCGCTCTCCGGCCGGGGACGCGGCCCACATCCGGTTCGTCAACTTCGTTACGCTCCGGATGTGTTCGCCCGTTCAACAGCTGCGCGGCTCACCTGGGGACGCGGACCACGCCCTCCTGGATGACGGTGATGGCGAGCCGCCCGTCCTGGGTGTAGATACGGGCCTGGCCGAGACCCCGGCCGCCGTGTGCGGACGGCGACTCCTGGTCGTACAGCAGCCATTCGTCGGCACGGAAGGGCCGGTGGAACCACATCGCGTGGTCCAGGGACGCCCCGACGACGTCCCCGACGGCCCAGCCGCCGCGCCCGTGGGCGAGCAGCACGGCGTCGAGGAGGGTCATGTCGGAGACATAGGTGGCGAGGACGACATGGAGCAGGGGGTCGTCGTCGAGCTTGCCGTTGGCCCGGAACCACACCTGGCTGTGCGGCTCACGCGGCTCGCCGAACTTCCCGTACGGCGGCTCGTCCACGTAGCGCAGGTCGATCGCCTCGCGGGCCTCGATGAACTTCTGCACGACCGCCGGGTCCAGGTGGTCGTAGCCGCGCAGCCGCTCCTGGGAGGTGGGCAGGGTCTCCGGGTCCGGGGCGGGCGGCACGGGGGCCTGGTGGTCGAGGCCCTCCTCGTACGTCTGGAAGGACGCCGAGAGGTGGAAGATCGGCTTGCCGTGCTGGACGGCCACGACGCGGCGGGTGGTGAACGACCGGCCGTCGCGGATGCGGTCGACGCTGTAGACGATCGGCGCGCCGGGGTCTCCCGGGCGCAGGAAGTACGCGTGCAGGGAGTGGGCGGGCCGGTCCGCGGGGACCGTGCGTCCGGCGGCGACCAGCGCCTGCGCCGCGACCTGCCCGCCGAAGACGCGCGGGACGACGGCGGAGCGGGACTGGCCGCGGAAGATGTCCTCCTCGAGCTGCTCGAGGTCGAGCAGCTCGAGGAGGTCCTGGAGTGCCTGGCTCATGGCGTTAGTTGTACCGGCCAGTGATTGCGGTGACCTTACAGACCCATGTCCTTGGCGATGATCGTCTTCATGATCTCGCTGGTGCCGCCGTAGATGCGGTTGACGCGGTTGTCCGCGTACAGGCGGGCGATCGGGTACTCGTTCATGAAGCCGTAGCCGCCGTGCAGCTGGAGGCAGCGGTCGATGACGCGGTGGGCGACCTCGGTGCAGAAGAGCTTCGCGGAGGCGGCCTCGGCCGGGGTCAGCTCGCCGGCGTCCAGGGCCTCCGTGGCGCGGTCGGCGACGGCCTCGGCGGCGTCCACCTCGGCCTGGCAGGCGGCCAGCTCGAACTTGGTGTTCTGGAAGGCGGCGACGGGCTGGCCGAAGACGACGCGGTCCTGGACGTACTGCTTGGCGAACCGGACGGCGGCCTTGGCCTGCGCGTAGGCGCCGAAGGCGATGCCCCAGCGCTCGGAGGCGAGGTTGTGGCCGAGGTAGTAGAAGCCCTTGTTCTCCTCGCCGAGGAGGTCCTCGACGGGGACCTTGACGTCGACGAACGCCAGCTCGGCGGTGTCGGAGGTCTTCAGGCCGAGCTTGTCGAGCTTGCGGCCGACCGAGTAGCCCTCGGCCTTGGTGTCCACGACGAAGAGGGAGATGCCGTGACGGCGGTCCTCGGCGGTGGGCGCGGCGGTGCGGGCGCAGACGATCATGCGGTCGGCGTGCACGCCACCGGTGATGAAGGTCTTGGCTCCGTTGAGGACGTAGTGGGTGCCGTCCTCGGAGAGCTTGGCGGTGGTCTTCATGCCCGCGAGGTCGGAGCCGGTGCCCGGCTCGGTCATCGCGATGGCCCACATCTCCTCGCCGGAGACGAACTTGGGCAGGTAGCGCTTCTTCTGCTCGTCGGTGGCGAGCAGCTTGATGTAGGGCAGGCCGAGCAGCACGTGCACGCCGGAGCCGCCGAAGGACACGCCCGCGCGGGCGGTCTCCTCGTACAGGACGGCCTCGAACTTGTACGAGTCGATGCCGGCGCCGCCGTACTCCTCGTCGACACGGATACCGAAGACGCCCAGCTCGGCGAGCTTGTAGTAGAACTCGCGCGGGGCCTGGCCGGCGGCGAACCACTCGTCGTAGACGGGCACGACCTCGGCCTCGATGAAGGCGCGGATGGTCTCCCGGAACGCCTCGTGATCCTCGTTGAACACCGTACGGCGCACGCCGCCACCTCCACGTACTTCGGCATGTCTGAGCATGTCTAAGCGCTTGCTCATGGCAACGTACCGGCGAGTAGGCGGAGGCGTCCAGAGGAGGCCGCGTAACGCTCGTCACCCCCGCCACGCCGCTCGGCCGCGGCGAGCCGCGCGATTCACCCGGCCGGCCGGGCCACGGCGCCCGTACGGCCCGCCCACCGGGCGCGGCCCTCCCGGGCACGGGCAGGCTGCGAACAGTCCGCTCCGCGGGCGTCGCACAGCTGCCGGGCAGCGATCGAAGGAAGGCCGCACGCATGTCATCTCCCCGAAGGGCCTGGTGGCGCGGCGCCGTCGCCGCGATGGCGGCCGTGGCCTGCCTCGTGACCACGGCTGCCCCGACTGCCACCGCTGCCGGACGCCCGGCGGCGGCAGCGGCCGCTCCCAGCCTGGCCTGGAGTCCCTGTCCTTACGCGCCCGGGTTCGAGTGCGCGACCGCGAAGGTGCCGCTGGACCACCGGCACCCCGAAGGGCGCACGATCGAACTCGCCGTCATCAGGCGGCCGGCGACCGACCCGGCCCACCGGGTCGGCTCCCTGTTCTTCAATCCCGGTGGCCCCGGGAACGCGACGGCCGGAACGGCCGCACTTCCCGCCGCGTACGAGGCCTTCCCCCGGGAGCTGCGCGAGCGGTTCGACATCGTCAGCTGGGACCCCCGCGGGGTCGGACGCTCCACGGCCGTCCGATGCTTCACCAGCGCCGAGGAGTTCGCGGCCTGGAGCGCGCGGGTGCCCGACGGTTTCCCCGTCGGCGCCCGCGAGCGGGCGTCGTGGATCTCCGTCTTCGCCGAACTGGGCCGGCTCTGTGAGCAACGTCTCCCGGATCTGCTCCGGCACGTCTCCACCACGGACACCGCCCGCGACCTGGACCTGCTGCGCCGCGCCGTGGGCGACCGGAGGCTGAACTACCTGGGCGTCTCCTACGGGACCTTCCTCGGCGCCACCTACGCCAACCTCTTCCCCGGCAACGTGCGGGCCATGGTCCTGGACGGCGCCGTCGATCCCGTCACCTGGGTGCGGCTGTCCCCGTCGCTGCCGACGGAGCTGCGCCGGCAGGCCGACACCGGGTCCGCGCAGACCCTCGCCCGCTTCCTCGACCTGTGCGGCCGCACCACGACGGACCGCTGCGCCTTCTCCGCGGGCACCCCGCGCGCCACGAGGGACAAGTACGAGCGGCTGCTGCGCCGCCTGAGCGCGCACCCGCAGGGCGAGTGGACCTACGCGGCCACCGTCGCGGCGGTCGTCGAGGGCCTGTACGTCGTCGATCCCGGGTGGACCGAACTGGCCGGAGTCCTCCAGACCCTGTGGGACGGCGGCACCCCGGCCGCCAGCGCATCCGCGTCCGCCAGGGCGTCCGGCGCGCTCCAGCCCCCCGAGTACCCCGAGGTGGAGGCCCCGTACGCGGTGCAGTGCGCGGAGAGTCCGGTCCCCCGCGACACCCGCCGGTACCACGCCTTCGAACAGCAGGCCTATTCCCGGTCGGGCGACGTGGGCCGGTACTGGACCTGGCTCGCCGAGCCGTGCGCCACCTGGCCCGCACGGGCGGCCGACCGCTACACCGGACCGTGGAACCGGCGCACCCCTGCCCTGCTCACGGTCAACACCACGTTCGACCCGGCCACCCCGTACCAGCAGGCGGAGGACCTGACCCGGCATCTGGCCAACGCCCGCCTCATCACCGTGCGGGGCTACGGGCACACCACGCTGCTGAACCCCAGCGCCTGCGTCGGCGGCCACGAGGTCCGCTATTTCCTCTCCGGCGCCCTGCCGCCCCGCGGCGCCGTCTGTGGCCAGGACGTCCGGCCGTTCGCGCCGGACGCCCGCGCACCCGGCCAGTGAGAGCGCCGCGTCCGGCACGGCCGACGCGGCCCCAGCGCTGCGGCGCGGCCGCCGCAGTGCGCGTCAGCCGTCGCTGCCCGCCGCCGAGAACGCGCCTCGCGCCATGCGGTGCAAGAGGGTCGCCGTGGTCTGCCGCCCGGGCAGGGAGCCGGGGCGGCCCAGGTGCGGGGTCGAGTTGAGGAGGCCGAACACCGAATGGACCGCCGAGCGGGCGGCGGGCTCGGCCAGCGTCGGGTAGACCTCGCGCAGCACCTGCACCCATAGCTCGACGTACTGCCGCTGGAGCTGCCGTACCAGCTTGCGGTCGGCGTCCCGGAGGCGGTCCAGCTCGCGGTCGTGCAGGGTGATCAGGGGGCGGTCGTCGAGCGCGAAGTCGATGTGCCCCTCGATGAGCGAGTCGAGCACCGCTTCGGGACCGGCTCCCCCGTCCGCCTCCGCCAGGCGCCGCTTGGCTCCCGTCAGCAGCTGGCCGCTGATGCCCACCAGCAGCTCCGCGAGCATCGCGTCCTTGCCCGGGAAGTGCCGGTACAGACCGGGGCCGCTGATGCCGACCGCGGCGCCTATCTCGTCGACGCCGACGCCGTGGAAGCCGCGCTCGGCGAAGAGCCGGGCGGCCTCCTTGAGGATCTGCTCGCGACGGGTGGGAGCGTCGGTTCTGGTGACCATGCAAGCAATTCTAGACAGCGAGGTTAGCGGTCGTTAACCTGGAGGAAATGGTTAACGCTCATTAACAGTAGGACCACTGGGTGAGGGGACCGCAGGATGCAGGAGGCACCGGAGCTGACGAGCGCGGCAGATCCCGCGTCGGAGGCCTGGCGGGCCAATGAACAAGCCCATCTCGCACTCGTCGACGAGCTGCGCGCCAAGCTGGGCGCCGCGGCTCTCGGCGGCGGCGAGAAGGCCCGCGCCCGGCACACCGCGCGCGGCAAGCTGCTGCCGAGGGACCGGGTGGACACGCTGCTCGATCCCGGGTCGCCCTTCCTGGAGCTGGCCCCCCTCGCGGCCGACGGGATGTACGACGGGCAGGCACCGGCCGCCGGCGTGATCGCCGGGATCGGGCGGGTCAGCGGGCGCGAGTGCGTGGTCGTCGCCAACGACGCCACCGTCAAGGGCGGCACGTACTACCCGATGACGGTGAAGAAGCACCTGCGCGCGCAGGAGGTGGCCCTCGACAACCGGCTGCCGTGCGTCTACCTCGTGGACTCCGGCGGCGCCTTCCTGCCCATGCAGGACGAGGTGTTCCCGGACCGCGAGCACTTCGGGCGCATCTTCTACAACCAGGCCCGGATGTCCGGCGCCGGGATCCCGCAGATCGCGGCGGTCCTCGGGTCGTGCACGGCCGGCGGCGCGTACGTCCCGGCCATGAGCGACGAGGCCGTGATCGTCCGCAACCAGGGCACGATCTTCCTGGGCGGCCCGCCCCTGGTGAAGGCGGCCACCGGCGAGGTCGTCACCGCGGAGGAGCTGGGCGGCGGCGAGGTCCACTCCCGGATCTCCGGCGTCACCGACCACCTCGCCGAGGACGACGCGCACGCCCTGCGGATCGTGCGCAACATCGTCGCCACCCTGCCCGCCCGGCAGTCCCTCCCGTGGGAGGTCACGCCGGTCGCGGAGCCCAAGGTGGACCCGTACGGGCTCTACGGCGCAGTCCCGGTGGACTCCCGCACCCCCTACGACGTGCGCGAGATCATCGCGCGCGTGGTCGACGGCTCCCGGTTCGCCGAGTTCAAGGCCGAGTTCGGGCAGACCCTGGTCACCGGCTTCGCCCGGATCCACGGCCACCCGGTCGGGATCGTCGCCAACAACGGCATCCTCTTCTCCGAGTCCGCCCAGAAGGGCGCGCACTTCATCGAGCTGTGCGACCAGCGCGGCATCCCGCTGGTGTTCCTGCAGAACATCTCCGGCTTCATGGTCGGCAGGGACTACGAGGCGGGCGGCATCGCCAAGCACGGCGCCAAGATGGTGACGGCCGTGGCGTGCACCAGGGTCCCCAAGCTGACCGTCGTGGTCGGCGGCTCGTACGGCGCGGGCAACTACTCGATGTGCGGCCGGGCCTACTCCCCCCGCTTCCTGTGGATGTGGCCCAACGCCAAGATCTCCGTGATGGGCGGCGAGCAGGCCGCCTCCGTCCTCGCCACGGTCAAGCGCGACCAGCTGGAGGCGCGCGGCGAGGGCTGGCCGGCCGAGGACGAAGAGGCCTTCAAGGCGCCGATCCGCCGGCAGTACGAGCGCCAGGGCAACGCCTACTACGCCACCGCCCGCCTCTGGGACGACGGCGTGATCGACCCGCTGGAGACCCGTCAGGTGCTGGGACTCGCCCTGACGGCCTGTGCAAACGCGCCCCTGGGTGACCCCCAGTTCGGCGTCTTCCGGATGTGAGGAGGGGAACCGTGTTCGACACAGTGCTGGTGGCCAACCGGGGCGAGATCGCCGTACGGGTCATCCGTACGCTCCGCTCGCTGGGCGTGCGCTCGGTGGCGGTCTTCTCCGACGCCGACGCGGACGCGCGGCACGTACGGGAGGCCGACACGGCGGTACGGATCGGTCCGGCGCCCGCGGCCGAGAGCTATCTGTCGGTGGAGCGGCTGCTGGAGGCCGCCGCCCGCACCGGCGCCCAGGCCGTCCACCCCGGGTACGGCTTCCTCGCCGAGAACGCGGGCTTCGCGCGCGCGTGCGAGGAGGCGGGGCTGGTCTTCATCGGCCCGCCCGCGGACGCGATCGCCCTGATGGGCGACAAGATCCGCGCCAAGGAGACGGTGAAGGCGGCCGGGGTGCCGGTCGTGCCGGGTTCCAGCGGCAGCGGGCTCTCCGACGTCCAGCTGGCCGACGCGGCCCGGGAGATCGGGACCCCCGTGCTGCTCAAGCCCTCGGCGGGCGGCGGCGGCAAGGGCATGCGCCTGGTGCGGGACGTGACCAGGCTGGAGGAGGAGATCGCCGCCGCCCGCCGCGAGGCCCGCGCCTCCTTCGGGGACGACACGCTCCTGGTGGAGCGGTGGGTCGACCGCCCCCGGCACATCGAGATCCAGGTGCTGGCGGACGGCCACGGGGGCGTGGTCCACCTCGGCGAGCGCGAGTGCTCGCTGCAGCGCCGGCACCAGAAGATCATCGAGGAGGCGCCGAGCGTGCTCCTCGACGAGGAGACCCGGGCCGCGATGGGTGAGGCGGCCGTCCAGGCTGCGCGCTCGTGCGGGTACCGGGGCGCGGGCACGGTGGAGTTCATCGTCCCGGGCGGCGACCCGTCGTCGTACTACTTCATGGAGATGAACACCCGCCTCCAGGTGGAGCACCCGGTCACGGAACTGGTTGTGTCCGTTGGTGCGGCTGGCGCCGCGGGAGGGCTCGACCTGGTCGAGTGGCAGTTGCGGGTGGCGGCCGGGGAGCGGCTGGGCTTCGCGCAGGAGGACGTCCGGCTCACCGGGCACGCGGTCGAGGCGCGGATCTGCGCCGAGGACCCCGCGCGCGGATTCCTCCCGTCCGGCGGCACGGTGCTGCTGCTGAACGAGCCGCAGGGAGACGGAGTGCGCACTGACTCCGGGCTCAGCGAGGGCACCGAGGTGGGCAGCCTGTACGACCCGATGCTGTCCAAGGTCATCGCCTACGGCCCCGACCGGGAGACGGCGCTGCGCAAGCTCAGGGCCGCCCTCGCCGAGACCGTGACGCTGGGCGTGCAGACCAACGCGGGCTTCCTGCGGCGGCTGCTGGCCCATCCGGCCGTGGTGTCGGGCGAGCTGGACACCGGTCTGGTCGAGCGGGTGGTGGACGAGCTGGTCACCACGGACGTCCCGGAGGAGGTGTACGAGGCGGCGGCGGCTGTACGGCTGGAGGAGCTGCGGCCTCGCTCCGAAGGCTGGACCGACCCCTTCTCGGTGCCGAGCGGCTGGCGCCTCGGCGGGACCCCCAAGCGGCCCGCGTTCGACCTGCGCGCGACCGACCCGGTCACGTACGCCCCGCGCGGCGCCCACACCGTCACCGGCGACCGGGTGTCCGTCACCCTCGACGGCGTCCGGCACTCCTTCCACCGGGCCGGCGACTGGATCGGCCGGGACGGCGACGCCTGGCAGGTGCGCGACCACGACCCGGTCGCGGCCTCCCTCTCCGGAGCCTCGCACGCGGGCGCCGACTCGCTGACCGCGCCCATGCCCGGCACGGTGACCGTGGTGAAGGTCGCCGTAGGCGACGAAGTGAGCGCGGGCCAGAGCCTGTTGGTGGTCGAGGCGATGAAGATGGAGCATGTCATCTCCGCCCCGCACGCCGGCACGGTCGCCGAGATCGACGTGACCCCGGGAGCGACGGTCGCCATGGACCAGGTGCTCGCCGTGATCGCACCACACGACAAGGAAGGCGTGGCGGCGGAATGAGCGCCGACGGACTGCCCATGGTCGTACCGGCCCAGGACCTGCCCCAGCGGGTGCGGATCCACGAGGTCGGCGCGCGCGACGGGCTGCAGAACGAGAAGATGACCGTGCCGACGGAGATCAAGGCGGAGTTCATCCGCCGGCTCGCCGACGCGGGTCTGACGACCATCGAGGCGACGAGCTTCGTGCACCCCAAGTGGGTGCCCCAGCTCGCCGACGCCGAGCAGCTGTACCCGCTGGTCGGCGACCTCGGTGCCGAACTCCCCGTGCTGGTGCCCAACCAGCGCGGCCTGGACCGGGCGCTGGCGCTCGGCGCCCGCCGGATCGCGGTGTTCGCCAGCGCCACGGAGTCCTTCGCGAAGGCCAACCTCAACCGGACGGTGGACGAGTCGCTGGCCGTCTTCGACCCGGTGGTGCGGCAGGCGAAGGACGCGGGCGGGCATGTGCGCGGCTATGTGTCCATGTGCTTCGGCGACCCCTGGGAGGGGGCGGTTCCGCTCCGTCAGGTGGCCCGCGTCTGCAAGGCGCTGACGGACATGGGCTGCGACGAACTGAGCCTCGGGGACACCATCGGGGTCGCGACCCCGGGCCACGTCCTCGAACTCCTCTCCCTGCTCAACGAGGAGGGCGTGCCCACCGACGTCATCGGCGTGCACTTCCACGACACCTACGGCCAGGCACTGGCCAACACCTACGCGGCACTGTCACACGGGGTCACGACGATCGACGCCTCCGCCGGGGGTCTCGGCGGCTGCCCCTACGCCAAGTCCGCGACCGGCAATCTCGCCACCGAAGACCTCGTGTGGATGCTGCAGGGTCTCGGCATCGACACCGGAGTCGACCTCGGCCGTCTCGTCGCCACCAGTGTGTGGATGGCCGCCCACCTGGGCCGACCCAGCCCGTCCCGCACCGTCCGAGCCCTGTCCCACAAGGAGCAGTGATCACTGTGGACCACCGCCTCTCCCCCGAACTCGAGGAACTCCGCCGTACCGTGGAGGAGTTCGCGCACGATGTCGTGGCGCCGAAGATCGGCGACTTCTACGAGCGGCACGAGTTCCCGTACGAGATCGTCCGCGAGATGGGCCGCATGGGCCTGTTCGGGCTGCCGTTCCCGGAGGAGTACGGCGGCATGGGCGGCGACTACCTGGCCCTCGGCATCGCCCTGGAGGAACTGGCCCGCGTCGACTCGTCCGTGGCCATCACCCTCGAGGCCGGTGTCTCGCTGGGCGCCATGCCGCTGCACCTCTTCGGCACCGAGGAGCAGAAGCGCGAGTGGCTCCCCCGCCTGTGTGCGGGCGAGATCCTGGGCGCGTTCGGCCTGACGGAGCCGGACGGCGGCTCGGACGCCGGGGCCACCCGCACCACGGCCCGCCTGGACCCGGACACGAACGAGTGGGTGATCAACGGCACGAAGTGCTTCATCACCAACTCGGGCACGGACATCACGGGGTTGGTGACGGTCACGGCGGTCACCGGCCGCAAGCCGGACGGCAAGCCGCGGATCTCGGCGATCATCGTCCCGTCGGGTACCCCCGGCTTCACGGTCGCCGCCCCCTACTCGAAGGTCGGCTGGAACGCCTCCGACACCCGCGAACTCTCCTTCCAGGACGTCCGGGTGCCCGCCGCCAACCTGCTGGGCGAGGAGGGCCGGGGCTACGCCCAGTTCCTGCGCATCCTCGACGAGGGCCGCATCGCCATCGCGGCCCTGGCCACGGGTCTGGCCCAGGGCTGCGTCGACGAGTCGGTCAAGTACGCCAAGGAACGCCACGCCTTCGGCCGGCCCATCGGCGCCAACCAGGCCATCCAGTTCAAGATCGCGGACATGGAGATGAAGGCCCACACGGCCCGCCTCGCCTGGCGCGACGCGGCCAGCCGCCTGGTCGCGGGCGAGCCCTTCAAGAAGGAGGCGGCCCTGGCCAAGCTCTACTCCTCCACGGTCGCCGTGGACAACGCCCGCGAGGCCACCCAGATCCACGGCGGCTACGGCTTCATGAACGAGTATCCGGTGGCCCGCATGTGGCGCGACTCCAAGATCCTGGAGATCGGCGAGGGCACCAGCGAGGTCCAGCGGATGCTGATCGCACGGGAGTTGGGGCTGGTGGGCTGACAGCCTCCCGATCGCGGAATCGGTCCGGCCCACACAGCCGTGCCGATCCCGTGCCCTCGCGGATCACATGCTCTCCCCGCCGCCAGGTCGAGGACGACAGCCGCCGGGCTGGGCCGCACGCCGTCGCCGCCAGGTGCGTTCGGGCGTGGAATTTCGCCAGAACTGGGTGACCACGCCGCATCGGGCGGGACGGTGCGCTCGACGGAGTGGCCGTCGCCTCCTCTCCCGGGGCTCGATGAACAGCGGCTCGATCATGTCGAGGAGGATGCCGCTCACGGGCGGCGGCACAGCGACCGTCGTGCGCGGGCAGGCCTGCGGCGCGCTCTTGCCGGCGCTGTCAAGGAGGCGATGACGCCGGCGCGTCGGCCCTGACGCTTCCTCGGCGGCGCAGGGGACCGTTCGAGGCGCAGCATTACTCCTCCCGGGTAGCAATCAGGACCGGCGCGACTCGGCCTCGGCCTCGGTGGAATCTACGACCCGACCACTGCCGCCGAACGCGTCGAGGGAGTCCACGGTTCTGCCCGGCCTCTGCACGGGTGAGCAGACGCCCCTCGGCGCTACGCGGCCTCGCGCTCGGAACCGAGAGGAACGAAAGCGGATGCAAACCAAGTGTGGGGGCCTGTGTCGCCTCACCGGATCGCCCACAGGCTTCACCTGGGTCGGCAGAAGCCTCGCCGCGGCGACCGGAGCCCTTCTCGCCGGGGTTCTCATCGCCCCGGCCGCGGTGGCCCAGAGCGGCCCCGTCGGTGGCGAAAAGTGCAAGTCGTCACGCACCATCAGTTCCGAAGTCAAGGACTTCGGGTCGTTCAGCCCGACCGAGATCCACGTGGCAACGAACCAGAAGGGGGACGCCTTCCTCAATGACAGCCGGAACCCGGGTGTCTGGGTGAATCTCGACGCCGTCCCCGGCACCCCCTCCTGCGTGGTGGGCAGCTCTGTGGGGATCGACGAAAGCCCCGAGGACGTCTACGTGACCCTGGTGGCCTCGACCGGGGCGTCCTACGAGGCCGTCTGCCGCTTGACCGCCACTCCGTTCAACGCGTCGAACCTGGTGGCGGCGTGCGGCACCGGGTTCGCCCCGATTCCCGGCACGCCCGTGTGACACCCCTCAGCCGCCCTCAGCGCCCCTCGGGTGCGCAGGGGCGCTGAGGGCGGCCTCGAAGTACAGGATGCGGGGGTCTTTGGGGTTGTTGGGGGTGAGTGCGCCCGGGCGTCAACGGCCGTGCAGAGGAGGGGGGTTCACGCTCGCCGTAGAGGGCCTTCGCATGTGCGGTCCAACCGGCGGCCCTGCGAACAATTTCGCGCCCGCCCCCCGAACGCCTTCGATCCACAGGCCTCTCATCCCTCCGGGCACGGGCGAGCAGGGGCGTCCCAGCGACCGGGACCGCCTCCTGGACAAGTACTGAGGTTAGGCTAACCTATCTTCGAACTGTTCCGGAGGGCGCTCCGCCCCGTTCGAAAGCAGCCATACCCATGTCCAACACCCGCGCCACCCACCTCACTCGCCGCGGCCTGCTCGCCGCGGGCGGCACCCTCGGACTCGGTGCGGCGCTCGCCGCCTGCGGGGACGGCAAGGGGAAGGACGCGGACTCCGGGAAGGCGGCCGAGAGCGGCAAGTCCGGCCCCTGGAGCTTCAAGGACGACCGCGGTACGACCGTGAAGCTGGCCAAGGTCCCGGCGAACATCGTCGCGTTCACCGGTGTCGGCGCCGCGCTGTACGACTACGGCATCCAGGTCAAGGGCGTCTTCGGCCCGACGAAGACCACCGGCGGCAAGGCCGACGTCCAGGCCGGCGACATGGACATCAGCAAGGTGACGGTCCTCGGCAACACCTGGGGGCAGTTCAACATCGAGAAGTACGCGGCCCTCGCGCCCGACGTGCTCATCACGACGATGTTCGACAACGCCGGCACCCTCTGGTACGTCCCCGCGGAGTCGGCGAAGAAGATCGCGCAGCTGGCCCCCGGCGTCGGCATCTCCGTCTACGACCGCCAGCTCACCAAGGCGTTGCAGCGCATGGGGGAGCTGGCCGAGTCGCTGGGCGCCGACATGAAGGCCGCCAAGGTGACGGACGCCAAGAAGCGGTTCGAGGACGCGGCCGCCCGGCTGCGCGCCGCGGCCAAGGCCAAGCCCGGCATCAAGGTGATGGCCGCTTCCGCGAGCGACCAGCTCTTCTACGTCTCCGGCACCGACCTCTCCATCGACCTGGAGTACTTCAAGGCCCTCGGCGTGAACTTCGTGGAGCCGCCGGAGAGCGCGAAGAAGCAGGGCGGCGGCTGGTACGAGTCGCTGAGCTGGGAGAACGTCGACAAGTACCAGGCCGACATCATCATGATGGACGACCGGTCCTCGGCGATTCAGCCCGCCGACATCACCAAGGCGACGTGGAAGAAGCTGCCTGCGGTCAAGGCGGGGCAGGTCGTCGCTCGGTCGCCCGAGCCGATTCTGTCGTACGACAAGTGCGTGCCGCTGCTGACGAATCTGGCGGAGGCCTTGGAGAAGGCCGAGAAGGTCAGCTGAAGCCCCTTTCCTGAACAGCAACCTCAGGAGCCTCCTATGACGACGGCCGTAGCCGCCCCGTTCCGCTTCTTCTCTCTTCAGGTCGTACGGACGAGGCGGCTCGGGCCGTCTCTGGTCCGGGTCACCTTTGCCGGGGCCGATCTGCACGCCTTCCACTCGGACGGGCGTGACCAGTCCCTGTCACTGTTCCTGCCGCATCCGGGCCAGAGCGAACCCGTCGTACCGCTGGAGCCGGGACGGGGGTCCCCCCGCTCGAGCGAAGCCGAGAGTGGGGGAGGGTGGTGGCAGGGGTGGCGTGAACTCCCGGACGACGTGCGGGCCGTGATGCGGTCGTACACCCTCCGGTCCCTGCGCCGCGATCCCGACGAGATCGACGTCGACTTCGCCCTGCACACGCCCGCCGGGCCCGCCTCCCGCTGGGCCTCCCGGACCGCCGCCGGTGACCGGGTCCTGCTGCTCGGACCGGCCATCGCCGACAACCGGGCGATCCGGTTCCGGCCGCCGGCCGACACCGACCTCGTCGTCCTCTGGGGCGACCAGACCGCCGTGCCCGCCGCCACCGCCATTCTCGAGTCCCTCCCGTCCGGCACGCGTGTCCGCGCCTGGCTGGAGGTGCCGCACGCCGGTGACATCCAGGACGTGGCGACCGAGGCGGACGCGGAGATCACATGGCTCGTACGGCATGACGGGTCCCCCATGGCCGTCGACGCCGTACAGACCGCTCAACTCGCAGCCGCCGAAAGGCCGTACGTATGGATCGCCGGTGAGTCCGGCCGGGTGAAGGAGCTGCGCCGGCACTTCGTCGGCGAGCGCGGGATCGACCGGCGGCGCGTCACCTTCGTCGGGTACTGGAGGCAGGGCCTGACGGAGGAACAGCTCCGCTCGGCCGGCGAGTAACTCCCCCTGGAGTGACGCCAGTCACGGCAGAGGCGCGCCTCGACCCATGAAACTTAGGTTAGGCTAACCTAAATTAATCCCCCGCACGGACTGTCCCTCGGAGGACCCCCACATGCGCTCGCACCTGCTCAATGGCCTCACCGCGGAGCACTACCGCCGCTCCGTGACCGAAGGAGTCGAGCGGGTGGCGGCCAAACTCGCCACCACCGACCGTCCGTTCACCGGCGTCACCGTGGACGCCCTCACCCCCCGCATCGACGCGATCGACCTGGACCGGCCGCTGGGCGACACCACCGCGGTCCTGGACGAGCTGGAGCACGTCTACCTGCGGGACGCGGTCTACTTCCACCACCCCCGCTACCTCGCCCACCTCAACTGCCCGGTGGTCATCCCGGCGGTGCTCGGCGAGGCCGTGCTCTCCGCGGTCAACTCCTCCCTGGACACCTGGGACCAGTCGGCGGGCGGCACCCTCATCGAGCGCAAGCTCATCGACTGGACGACCGCGCGCATCGGCCTGGGCGAGAACGCCGACGGTGTGTTCACCTCCGGCGGCACCCAGTCCAACCTCCAGGCGCTGCTCCTCGCCCGCGAGGAGTCGAAGCCAGGGCAGGCAGGGTGGGAAGAAGGGGCCTCCCTCGCCAAACTGCGCGTCTTCGCCTCCGAGGTCAGCCACTTCAGCGTGAAGAAGTCCGCGAAACTGCTCGGCCTGAGCGCGGACTCCGTCGTGTCCGTCCCCGTCGACCGCGACAAGCGGATGCGGACCGTCGCCCTCGCCCGCGAGCTGGAGCGCTGCCGTCGCGACGGCCTCGTCCCCATGGCCGTCGTAGCCACCGCCGGCACCACCGACTTCGGCTCCATCGACCCGCTGCCCGAGATCGCAGAGCTGTGCGAGCAGTTCACCACCTGGCTGCACGTCGACGCGGCCTACGGCTGCGGACTGCTCGCCTCCCTCAAGTACCGGGACCGCGTCGAGGGCATCGAGCGCGCCGACTCGGTCACCGTCGACTACCACAAGTCCTTCTTCCAGCCGGTGAGTTCCTCGGCCGTGCTGGTCCGGGACGCCTCCACCCTGCGCCACGCCACCTACCACGCGGAGTACCTGAATCCGCGCCGCATGGTGCAGGAGCGCATCCCCAACCAGGTCGACAAGTCCCTGCAGACCACCCGCCGCTTCGACGCCCTCAAGCTGTGGATGACGCTGCGGGTGATGGGCGCCGACGGCATCGGCGAACTCTTCGACCAGGTCTGCGAGCTGGCCCAGGAGGGCTGGTCGCTGCTCGCCGCCGACCCCCGTTACGACGTCGTCGTGGCGCCTTCGCTCTCCACCCTCGTCTTCCGCTACATCCCGGCCGCCGTCACCGACCCGGCCGAGATCGACCGCGCCAACCTGTACGCCCGCAAGGCCCTGTTCGCCTCCGGCGACGCCGTGGTGGCGGGCACCAAGGTCGGCGGCCGCCACTACCTGAAGTTCACCCTGCTCAACCCCGAGACGACGCCGGCCGACATCGCCGCCGTCCTCGACCTGATCGCCGGCCACGCCGAGCAGTACCTGGGAGAGTCCCTTGACCGCGCGTCCTGAAGCCCACAGCACGACCTACGACTTCGTGGGGATCGGGCTCGGCCCGTTCAACCTCGGCCTCGCCTGCCTGACGGAGCCGATCGCCGAACTGGACGGCGTCTTCCTCGACTCCAAGCCCGACTTCGAGTGGCACGCGGGCATGTTCCTGGACGGCGCGCACCTCCAGACCCCGTTCATGTCGGACCTGGTCACGCTGGCCGACCCGACCTCGCCGTACTCCTTCCTCAACTACCTGAAGGAGAGGGGCAGACTGTACTCGTTCTACATCCGCGAGAACTTCTATCCCCTGCGGGTCGAGTACGACGACTACTGCCGCTGGGCGGCGAGCAAGCTCGGCAGCGTCCGCTTCAACACCACGGTCACCGAGGTGACGTACGAGGAGGAGCGCTACGTCGTCCGCACCCGGACCGGGGAAACGTTTCGTGCCCGGCACCTGGTCCTCGGCACGGGAACGGTCCCCCATGTTCCGCAGGCGTGCCAGGGGCTGGGCGGCGACCTCGTCCACACCGCCCAGTACATGCACCGCAAGGCGGAGCTCCAGGGCAAGAAGTCCATCACCGTCGTCGGCAGCGGCCAGAGCGCGGCGGAGATCTACTACGAGCTGCTCTGCGAGATCGACGTCCACGGCTACGACCTCAACTGGGTCACCCGCTCCCCGCGGTTCTTCCCGCTGGAGTACACCAAGCTGACCCTGGAGATGACCTCCCCGGACTACATCGACTACTTCCGCGCGCTGCCCGAGGAGACCCGCTACCGGCTGGAGAAGCAGCACAAGGGCCTGTTCAAGGGCATCAACTCGGACCTGATCGACTCGATCTTCGACCTGCTCTACCAGAAGAACGTCGAGAGCGGCGACCGCCCGGTCCCCACCCGCCTGCTCACCAACTCCTCGCTGAACAGCGCCCGTTACGAGGACGGCTCGTACACGCTCGGCTTCCACCAGGACGAGCAGGGCAAGGACTTCGAGATCCGTACCGAGGGCCTGGTGCTGGCCACCGGCTATCACTACGAGCCGCCGGCCTTCCTCGGCCCGATCCGCGACCGCCTCCGCTTCGACGGCCACGGCCGTTTCGACGTCGCCCGCAACTACTCCATCGACACCACGGGCCGGGGCGTCTTCCTGCAGAACGCCGGCGTGCACACCCACAGCATCACCAGCCCCGACCTGGGCATGGGTGCGTACCGGAACTCGTACATCGTCCGTGAGCTGCTCGGCACCGAGTACTACCCGGTCGAGAAGACCATCGCGTTCCAGGAGTTTGCCGTATGACCTTCACATTCCGCCCGGTGGAGCCGCTGAAGGACGCCGGACTCCTCCACTCCTGGGTCACCCACCCCAAAGCGGCCTTCTGGATGATGCAGGACGCGAAGCCGGAGGACGTCGAGCGCGCCTACACGGAGATCGCGGCCGACGAGCACCACCACGCCCTGCTCGGCCTGCGGGACGGCGTGCCCGCCTTCCTGATGGAGAAGTACGACCCCGCCCGCCGTGAGCTGGTCGGGCTGTACGAGCCGCAGCCCGGCGATGTCGGCATGCACTTCCTCACCCCCGCGACCGGCACGCCCGTGCACGGGTTCACGCGGTCCGTCATCACCGCCGTGATGGCGCACCTCTTCGAGGACCCGGCCACCTCCCGGGTCGTCGTCGAGCCGGACGTGCGCAACAAGGCCGTGCACGCCCTGAACGAGGCGGTCGGGTTCGTGCCCGAGCGGGAGATCCAGAAGCCGGAGAAGAAGGCCCTGCTGAGCTTCTGCACGCGGGACCGGTTCGAGAGGGCGGTGGCCGCATGAGCCTCCCCGACGCCGTGGCCCATCTGTCCCCGGAGCGCTGGGGCACCGCCAACCGCCTCCTCGTCCGCAAGGCGCTCGCCGAGTTCGCCCACGAGCGGCTGATCACGCCCGAGCAGGAAGGTGACCGGTACGTCGTGCGCAGCGACGACGGGCTCACCGCCTACCGGTTCGCCGCCACTGTGCGCGGTCTCGACCACTGGCAGGTCGACGCCGAGTCCATCACCCGGCTCCGCGCCGGCACCGAACTCCCCCTCGCGGCCCTGGACTTCTTCATCGAGCTGAGGCAGGCGCTGGGGCTGAGCGACGAGATCCTGCCCGTCTACCTGGAGGAGATCTCCTCCACCCTCTCCGGCACCTGCTACAAGCTCACCAAGCCGAAGGTCACCTCGGCCGAGCTGGCGCGGAGCGGCTTCCAGGCGATCGAGACCGGGATGACCGAGGGCCACCCCTGTTTCGTCGCCAACAACGGGCGGCTCGGCTTCGGCATCCACGAGTACCTGTCGTACGCGCCGGAGACCGCGAGCCCCGTCCGACTGGTGTGGCTGGCCGCGCACCGCTCGCGGGCCGCCTTCACTGCGGGGGCCGGGATCGAGTACGAGGACTTCGTCCGGCAGGAGCTGGGGGCCGGGACCGTCGAGCGGTTCGACGAGACGCTCACCGGACAGGGGCTCGACCCCGCCGACTACCTGCTCATACCCGTCCATCCCTGGCAGTGGTGGAACAAGCTCAGCGTCACCTTCGCCGCCGAGGTGGCCCGCCGGCACCTGGTGTGCCTGGGCGAGGGCGACGACGAGTACCTGGCCCAGCAGTCCATACGGACC
Organism: Streptomyces sp. NPDC001450; assembly: GCF_053597295.1. Taxonomy (NCBI): domain Bacteria; kingdom Bacillati; phylum Actinomycetota; class Actinomycetes; order Kitasatosporales; family Streptomycetaceae; genus Streptomyces; species Streptomyces sp. NPDC001450. Next base: position 219,074 of record NZ_JBSFHY010000005.1, on the reverse strand, counting down.
TTCTTCAACACCTCCGACCCGCACAAGCACTATGTGAAGACGGCCCTGTCCGTCCTCAACATGGGCTTCATGCGGGGGCTTTCGGCCGCCTACATGGAGGCGACACCGGCGATCAACGACTGGCTCGCCCAGCTCGTCGAGAACGACAGCGTGCTGAAGTCGACCGGCCTCACGATCATCCGGGAGCGGGCGGCCGTCGGCTACCGGCATCTGGAGTACGAGCAGGCCACCGACCGCCACTCGCCGTACCGCAAGATGCTGGCCGCGCTGTGGCGGGAGAGCCCGGTGCCGTCGCTGCGGGAGGGCGAGTCCCTCGCGACGATGGCGGCCCTGCTGCACGTGGACCACGAGGGCGCCTCGTTCGCGGGCGCGCTGATCGAGCGGTCGGGGCTGGCGCCCGCCGAGTGGCTGCGGCAGTACCTGCGGGCCTACCTCACCCCGCTGCTGCACAGCTTCTACGCCTACGACCTGGTCTTCATGCCGCACGGTGAGAACGTGATCCTCGTGCTGCGGGACGGGGTCGTCGAGCGGGCGATCTACAAGGACATCGCCGAGGAGATCGCCGTCATGGACCCGGACGCGGTCCTGCCGCCGGGGGTGCGGCGGATCCGCGTCGAGGTGCCCGAGGACAAGAAGCTGCTGTCGATCTTCACCGACGTCTTCGACTGCTTCTTCCGGTTCCTCGCGGCGAACCTGGCCGCCGAGGGAATCCTGGCGGAGGACGGCTTCTGGCGCACGGTCGCGGAGGTCACCCGTGAGTACCAGGAGTCGGCGCCGGAACTCGCCGACAGGTTCGCGCAGTACGACATGTTCGCGCCGGAGTTCGCACTGTCCTGCCTGAACCGGCTCCAGCTGCGCGACAACCGGCAGATGGTGGACCTCGCCGATCCGTCGGGCGCGCTCCAGCTGGTGGGGAACCTGAGGAACCCGATCGCCGGGTTCTGACGGCTCGCAGGCCGACGGGCACCCCGGAGTACGGTCCTGCGCGGTGCCCGTCGGCCTGTGCTCAGCCCGTCGGCCAGGGCACCTGGGGCGACCTGTAGTAGGTGATCCCGAGGGCGGTCCAGCGCGGGCCCTGGGCCGCGAGGCGCGCCTTGTAGCGGGCCCAGTCATGGGTGGCCGCCGGGGACCAGCCCAGCTCGGCCGCTCCCGCGAGGCGCGGGAAGGCCATGTACTCGATGTCGGCGGACTTGGTGAGCGTCTCGGACCACAGGGGCGCCTCGACGCCCTTGATCGCCGAGGCGGGTGCTCCGGGGAGGTAGGCGCCCGGGTTCCAGTCGTAGGAGCGCTTCACCTCCACGTAGCCCGCCCACTTCGTGCCCAGCCCGGTGTTCTTGGTGTACTTCATGTCGAGGTAGACCCGGTCGGCCGGGGACAGGATCAACCCGGTGCCGTTCTGGGCCGCCTTGGCCACCTGGGCCTTCTCGGCCGCACTGGTGCCGTCCACGCCCCAGTACTGGGCGAGGGCGCCCTGGGCGGGGGTGGCGCCGGTCAGCTGGTGCCAGCCGATGACCGTCTTGCCGTACTTGGCGACGATCGGCTGCACGCGGTCCATGAACTTCACGTAGTCGGCGTGGCTGGTGGAGTGCGCCTCGTCGCCGCCGATGTGCAGGTAGCGGCCGGGGGTGAGCGCGGCCAGCTCGCGGATGACGTCGTCCGCGAAGGTGTACGTCACCTCCTTGGGCACGCACAGCGAGCTGAAGCCGACGTCGGTGCCGGTGTACAACGGGGGTGCGGTGCCGGTGCAGTTGAGCTGTGCGTAGGAGGCGAGGGCCGCGTTGGTGTGGCCGGGCATGTCGATCTCGGGGACGACCTCCAGATAGCGGGAGCCGGCGTAGCGGACGATCTCCTGGTAGTCGGCCTTGGTGAAGTAGCCGCCGTGGCCGCCGCCGACCTGGGTGGAGCCACCGTAGGTGGCCAGGCGCGGCCAGGAGTCGACGGCGATGCGCCAGCCCTGGTCGTCGCTGAGGTGCAGATGCAGGGTGTTGATCTTGTAGAGGGCCATCTGGTCGATGTAGCGCTTGACCTGGGCGACCGTGAAGAAGTGCCGGGAGACGTCCAGCATGGCGCCGCGGTAGCCGTAGCGCGGGCGGTCCTCGATGGTGCCGCCGGCGATCCGCCAGGGGCCGGGCTGGACGGTCTTCTTCTCCACAGAGGCCGGGAGCAGCTGACGCAGGGTCTGGACGCCGTGGAAGAGGCCGGCGGGGGTGCGCGCGGTGAGGGAGACGCCGTGGGGTCCGCTGGTGAGGCGGTAGCCCTCGGCGCCGAACGGACCGTCGGCCAGGTGGAGTCGGATGCCGCCGGTGCCCTGCCCGGTGAGCGGCAGCGGGTAGCCGGTGGACGGGCGCAGGATGCCGGCGAGGTAGGCGCCGATCCGGCGGACCTCGGCCGAGTCGTCGACGCGGAGCCGGGTGGCACGGGTGATGCGGTACGGGGATCCGGCGGGCCTGACCGAGGCGGGCGCGGGGACCACCCGGTCCAGCGGGGTCGTCGCGGCGGCGCTCGGGACGGGTGCCGCGCCGACGGTGAACACGCCTGCCGCCGCCAGAAGCAGCAGGGATCCGAGGATGCGGGTGAGTCGGGGAGTCGTGCTGTGGTTCGGTCTCACATGCGCTCCCTTCACGAGTGGTAAAGACCACTCTCCCGCAGATCCGGTGAAACAATCCCCGCATGGCGGAAATCATCCAGAAGGACGGCACCTGGGTCTTCGACGGAGACGCCCTCAGGCTGACCCCGGGCCGGGACAGGAACACCGGCCTGCTGCGCAGCACACTGGGTGAACTCGTCGTACCGCTGGGAGCGTTGGCGGGGGTCTCGTTCGAGCACGGCAAGAGGTCCGGGCGGCTGAGGCTGCGGCTGCGCGACGGCGCCGACCCGCTGCTGCACGCCACCGGCGGCCGGCTCACCGAGCCGCACGACCCCTATCAGCTGACCGTGGAGTCCGACCGGTACGGCGTCGCCGAGTACTTCGCGGACGAGGTCCGAGGCGCCCTGCTGCTGGACGGGGTTTCACCGGAACCGGTCGCCGAGTATCTGGTCCCCGGGCCGTCCGTGCCGCTGTCCGCCTCGGCCGGGGACGGCACGGCGGGCTTCGACGGCGAGCAGGTGCGGCTGGAGTGGAACTGGAAGACGGAGGACGCGAAGGCCGCCACCGGGCCCCGTACGATCCCGCTCGCCGAGATCACGGCCGTGGAGTGGCAGCCGGCGGCGGGCCTGGAGAACGGCCATCTGCGCTTCACCGTGCGCGGCGCGCCCGCCACCGCACCGCCGAAGTACGACCCCAACGCCGTCGAGCTGTGGGGCTTCAAGAGGGACCCGCTCATGGCCCTGGTCGCGGCCGCCGTACAGGCCCGGCTGCCGCACCCGTCGGCGCCGCCCGCCGAGACGGAGGCACGCCCCGAGCCGCCGCGGCTCACGAAGGCGCCCCCCGCCGAGGACGACCACGACGCGCTGCTGCGACGGCTGCGCGAGCTGGGTGAACTGCACCGCTCGGGGGTGCTGACGGACGAGGAGTTCGCCCTGGCCAAGCGGGCGGTCCTCAAGCGCATGTGAGGACCGCCTGGTCCCGGAACCTACTTCGCCCTGCGGGCCACCGTGAAGTGGTCGATGCGGTCACCGCTCTCGGCGATGCCCTGGACCTTCAGCGTGGTGTAGCGGCCCGTCGGCGCGGGGGTGACGTCCACGCGCAGGAAGGAGTAGTTCAGGTAGCGGACGCGCGACCAGGTGACGGTCTCGGGCTGCCGGGCGCCGTCCTTGAGGCAGATGAAGGAGGACACGGAGTCGACCTCGTTCTCGTGGCCCTCGTAGGAGTCCGGGGCGGTGAAGGCGTACAGGCTGCGGCCCGCCGCACCGGCGGTGACGTAGACCACGCCCTCGGTCTCGGGGTAGGCGGTGCCGCCGATGGGCAGCTTCTTGGTGACCTCGCCGCCCTTGATGACGTCGGTGCGCTCGTACTGGTGGTTGTGGCCGTTGATGACCAGGTCCACCTGGTACTTGTCGAACAGCGGCACCCACTCCTGGCGCACGCCCCCCTCCGAGGCGTGCCCCTTGGACGTGCAGTACGCGCAGTGGTGGAAGAACACGATGACGAAGTCGATGTCGTCACAGGCCCGGAACTTCTTCAGCTGGACTTCGAACCACTTTGTCTGGGTTCCGCCGGAAATGCCCAGGTTCGCCGGGATCTCGAAGGAGATGTCGTTGGGGTCCAGCGAGATGATCGCCGTGTTGCCGTAGACGAAGGAGTAGACGCCCGGGAGGTTCTCCGGGTCCGGGCCGTTGTCCGGGAGGGTCCAGCGGGCTTCCTCGCCGCCGTAGCCGTTGGGCGAGTACCAGGCCTCCATGTCGTGGTTGCCGTACGAGACCATCCACGGGATCTGCTTGGCGACCGACTCGGTCTGGTACAGGAACTGGTCCCAGGTGCGCGAGTCGAACCCGGTGTCGGTGGTCTTGCCCGCGCCGGTCGGGTCGCCGTAGGCGATGTCACCGGCGTGCAGGTGGAAGGCCGGGTTCTGGCCCAGGATCAGGCTGTCGTTGGCCAGGGCGTGGTAGCTGACACCCTGGTCGCCGAAGGCGGTGAAGGTGAACGGCTCGCTGCGGACGGGGGCGGTGGTGAAGGTGCCCAGGGTGCCCAGCAGGTGCCGCTCGGCCGGGTCGAAGCCGTCGTGGCCGACGCCGTAGTAGTACGTCCTGCCGGGGCGCAGGTGGGTGAGCTGGGCGTGCAGGTAGTACTGCGTGTGGTCGCCGCTCGCACCGACACCGGCCGGGGTGTAGAGGGTGCGGACCTCGGCCTCGATCTTGCGGGAGAGGTCCCAGGGGGTGGCGCCGACGCGGATGAAGGGGTTCTTGACGGCGACCGGGACCTGCCAGGAGACGGTCATCTCGGTGCGCGGGTCGTTGCCGTAGGCGAGGTGGCGACCGAAGGGGGCGACGAGGGCGCCGTCGACCTCCTCGGCGGCGGAGGCGGTGCGCCGGGTCGGTACGGCGGCCTGGGCGGTGCCGCCCGGCATGAACGCGCCGCCCGTGACGGCGCCCACAGTGACCGCGCCGCCTCTGATCATGGTGCGCCGCGAGAATCTGGCGCGCAGGTACTCATGCTGCTCGGCCATGCTCATGCGCTCGGCAAGCTTCTCGGGTACTCCCATACGAGGAATGTCCATGGCGTCTGAAACTCGTGGGTCCGGGCGACGCAGCACAAGACGCAGGATGGACAGCTTGCGAACAGAGCCCCATGAGAGTTTCAACAGGCACTTGCCCGGAATCGGGCACGATTCTTGCGAAACTCGCGCCGGTGGCCCAGGATCTACCGGGTGCACGAGGAACTTGTCGATCACCTGACGCGGTCCACGCCCCTGAACCGGGGCGAGGCGCTGCGGGTGATACAGGACGTGCTCGCCTACTTCGACGAGACGACGCAGGACTACGTCCGTCGCCGCCACCGAGAACTGCAGGTCCAGGGCCTGCAGAACACGGAGATCTTCGAACGGATCGAGGCGGACCTGAAATACCGGGCGGTCGCACCGCCGGAGCTGACGCTCCGGCAGCTGCGCCGCATGGTCTACGGCTGAGAACCAGCCAGGAACCACGGACTGAGGAATACCTATATATGTGCGGAATTGTCGGATACATCGGGAAGCGTGACGTGGCGCCCCTGCTCCTGGAGGGCCTGCAGCGCCTGGAGTACCGCGGCTACGACTCCGCGGGCATCGTCGTCACCTCCCCGAAGACGGCCGGCCTGAAGATGGTCAAGGCCAAGGGCCGGGTGCGCGACCTGGAGGCCAAGGTCCCCGCGCGCTTCAAGGGCACCACCGGCATCGCCCACACCCGCTGGGCCACCCACGGCGCCCCCTCCGACCTGAACGCCCACCCGCACATGTCGGCCGACCAGAAGGTCGCCGTCGTGCACAACGGCATCATCGACAACGCCTCCGACCTGCGCCGCAAGCTGGAGGCGGACGGTGTCGAGTTCCTCTCCGAGACCGACACTGAGGTGCTCACCCACCTGATCGCCCGCTCCCAGGCGGAGACCCTGGAGGAGAAGGTCCGCCAGGCCCTGCGCGTGGTGGAGGGCACCTACGGCATCGCGGTGATGCACGCCGACTTCTCCGACCGCATCGTGGTGGCCCGCAACGGCTCCCCGGTGGTCCTCGGCATCGGCGAGAAGGAGATGTTCGTCGCCTCGGACATCGCCGCCCTGGTCGCCCACACCCGGCAGATAGTGACGCTGGACGACGGCGAGATGGCCACCCTCAAGGCCGACGACTTCCGCACCTACACCACCGAGGGCACCCGCACGACGGCCGAGCCGACCACCGTGGAGTGGGAGGCGGCCTCCTACGACATGGGCGGCCACGACACGTACATGCACAAGGAGATCCACGAGCAGGCCGACGCCGTGGACCGCGTGCTGCGCGGCCGCATCGACGACCGCTTCTCCACCGTGCACCTCGGCGGCCTGAACCTGGACGCCCGCGAGGCGCGCAAGATCCGCCGCGTGAAGATCCTCGGCTGCGGCACCTCGTACCACGCGGGCATGATCGGCGCCCAGATGATCGAGGAGCTGGCTCGCATCCCCGCCGACGCCGAGCCCGCCTCCGAGTTCCGCTACCGCAACGCGGTCGTGGACCCCGACACCCTCTACATCGCGGTCTCCCAGTCCGGTGAGACGTACGACGTCCTCGCCGCCGTCCAGGAACTGAAGCGCAAGGGCGCCCGGGTGCTCGGTGTGGTCAACGTGGTCGGCTCCGCGATCGCCCGCGAGGCCGACGGCGGCATCTACGTGCACGCCGGCCCCGAGGTCTGTGTGGTCTCCACCAAGTGCTTCACCAACACCACGGTGGCCTTCGCCCTGCTCGCCCTGCACCTCGGCCGCACCCGTGACCTCTCGGTCCGCGACGGCAAGCGGATCATCGAAGGCCTGCGCAGGCTGCCGGGGCAGATCACCGAGATCCTCGAGCAGGAGGAGGAGATCAAGAAGCTGGCGGAGCAGTACGCCGACGCCCGCTCGATGCTCTTCATCGGCCGCGTCCGGGGCTACCCGGTGGCTCGCGAGGCCTCCCTGAAGCTCAAGGAGGTCTCCTACATCCACGCCGAGGCCTACCCCGCCTCCGAGCTGAAGCACGGCCCGCTGGCCCTGATCGAGCCCGCCCTGCCCACGGTGGCGATCGTCCCCGACGACGACCTCCTGGAGAAGAACCGCGCGGCCCTGGAGGAGATCAAGGCCCGCAGCGGCAAGATCCTCGCGGTGGCCCACCAGCACCAGGAGAAGGCCGACGAGACGATCGTCGTCCCGAAGAACGAGGACGAGCTGGACCCGATCCTCATGGGCATCCCGATCCAGCTGCTGTCGTACCACACGGCAAAGGTCCTGGGCCGCGACATCGACAAGCCGCGGAACCTCGCGAAGTCGGTAACGGTCGAGTAACTCCCTAAGGGGCGCGGGGAACTGCGCGAGCAACCCCCGCGCACCCGCACGGGCGCGACCAACAGAACGGACCCCCACGTGTGCCACCCGTCACGTGGGGGTCCTTTCAGTGCCGCTGCGGATCAGCCGGTGGCCGTCACCCCCCGGCGGGCGGCACGCCCGGGAAGGGCCGTCGGCCAGTGGGCCAGCGCGGCCGTCGCCGCGTACCAGGCGACCGCCCCGGAGACCGCGGCCACCCAGCCGCCGACCTTCGCGAGGGAGGAGCTGTCGGCGAAGGCCGCGACGGCGAGCACCAGCATCGCCAGGAACAGCAGCCCGTGCATGACCTGACCCAGGGTGTCCCCGCCCGCGAGGGTCAGGGTGAGAGCCACGAGGGCGAACAGCAGCAGGAAGAGGCCGGCCGCGTTGGCCGACATCTGACCCGCGACGGCCCAGGTGAACCAGAGCGCGCCGAGGGCCACGAAGCCGGTGCCGGAGGCGCTGTCACCGGCGCGGAAGGCCAGGAGACCGACGAGGAAGAGGGCGACGCCGCCCACGTAATGAGCCAGTGACACGGCGTCGGATGCCCCCACGCCGTCGATCACACCGGTCGTACCGAGCCCGAACGCCAACAGGGTGACACCCAGGGCGAGTCGGCCGACCACGGTGGTGTTTCCGCTTCCCGCGGAGACGTCGTTGTCCACGGCGGGCTCCCTTCATGCATGTGCAGTTGCGCGGTGACCGATATATGCCCTTCACAAGGGCACAAACACCTCTACGCACGAGTAGTTTCGCGCTGCACAAAAGAAGTTGACAGAGTGTCGGAAGCTCAGGGAATGACGATGACGGGCCGCTGCGCGCGCTTGGCGAGCCGGCCGGCCACGGAGCCGAAGATCCGGCCCACGATGCCGTGCGTCGAGCCGACCACGATGGCGTCGGCCTCGTACTCCCGCCCCACCTCTTCGAGCTCGTGGCAGATGTCGCCGCCGCGCTCGACCAGGATCCAGGGCACCTCGGCCAGATAGTCCGCGCAGGCCAGCTCCAGACCGAGCACCTCGGTGCGGTGGTCCGGCACGTCGACGAAGACGGGCGGCTCGCAGCCGGCCCACACCGTGGTGGGCAGCCGGTTGGCCACATGGACGATGATCAGGCCCGAGCCGGAGCGGTGGGCCATGCCGATGGCGTAGGCGAGGGCGCGCTCGCTGGACGTCGAGCCGTCGAAGCCGACGACCACACCGTGCTTGAAGGCGGGATCGCAGGAAGGGCTTGACTCTTCCGCCGCGAGGGGATCGGCCGCCGTGGGATCGGCGACGGGCCGCTTGCGGTCCGCGGGTTCGAAGAATTCGTGACCGGCCATGGCTGTCTCGGCGTTGTGATCCTTTGTGGGTGGGGGGTGACATCGGGTGGCGGAGCTGTGTCCGGGATTCCTCTTCCCAACCCCATACCCCCAAGGGTACGGCGGCACGCCTCCTCTGCCCAGATCCCGCACACGCTCCGTAAGCGGCCCCCGGTGTCCCCAGGGGTTCCCCGGAGCATGCACGAGCAGCGCCCGTAACGCAATGGTTGCTGCCCCGTACAGGCGGTTTGCGCAGGACCGGCGCGACGGCCGGTGACCGACCGATCGAACAGGCGTTGAACCCGGTGAGTCACCGCCACAGGGAGTACGAGATGTCCGGACCCCGCTCCACCTCCGACCCGCACCCCGCCCCGCACCCCGCCCCGGACACCACGAGCGACGTGATCCGCTGGGCGGCCTTCAGCTGTGTCCTCGTACCCGTGGTCCTGGTCTGGTACGGCACCTCGCTCGCCGGCGCCGCCGGTGCCGCGCTCGGCCTCGCCGCCGTCACGGCCGCCTGCCGCGTCCTGCTGCGGCGGTCCGAGCGTTGCGCCGCGCAAAGAGGCGGACGTCACACTAAAGAGGAGACACCGGTCGACTGACCGGTTTTTGCGCCTCTGAACGCTTCTTTTCGGCCAACTTCCAAGTACCGCCTCGAGGGGGTCCCACCCACCCCCCAACCCCCGTTCCACCTGCACGGAAAGGGTCTGAGCGGACCCGCGCACCCTACGCGGTTTGGCCACTGCGACAAGGCGCACTTCCCCGCACGGCCCACGAGTGCAACCCTTCGTGATCGAATGCTTCACGCCAAGTTGTCATGTCGACAATGTCCGGCGTGTCTAACCGGCCACCGTGAGACCGCGGTAGCCAGTAGATTCGATCTTGACTGTCTTACGGCGGGGGACTCGTGCAGGACCGAGGGGAAACGTGCAGGAGCGACACAACCGAGGAGCCGCGACCACCGAGGGGGGCTTAGCAGGATGAGCCACGACTCCACTGCCGCACCGGAAGCCGTGGCCCGGAAACTCTCCGGGCGACGCCGCAAGGAGATCGTCGCGGTGCTGCTGTTCAGCGGCGGCCCCATCTTCGAGAGTTCCATTCCACTGTCGGTGTTCGGGATCGACCGCCAGGACGCCGGCGTGCCGCGCTACCGACTGCTGGTGAGCGCCGGCGAGGAAGGCCCACTGCGGACCACAGGGGGCCTGGAACTCACCGCACCGCATGGGCTCGAGGCGATCTCACGCGCAGGGACGGTCGTCGTGCCGGCCTGGCGCTCGATCACCTCACCGCCGCCGGAGGAAGCGCTCGACGCGCTGCGCCGTGCGCATGAGGAGGGCGCCCGTATCGTCGGGCTGTGCACCGGGGCGTTCGTCCTGGCCGCGGCCGGACTGCTGGACGGCCGCCCGGCGACCACACACTGGATGTACGCACCGACGCTGGCCAAGCGCTATCCGTCGGTGCACGTGGATCCACGCGAACTCTTCGTCGACGACGGAGACGTACTGACCTCGGCCGGTACGGCCGCGGGGATCGACCTGTGTCTGCACATAGTGCGGACGGACCACGGCAACGAGGCGGCCGGTGCGCTGGCCCGCCGGCTGGTGGTCCCGCCGCGCCGCAGCGGCGGTCAGGAGCGCTACCTCGACAGGTCTTTACCAGAGGAGATCGGCGCCGACCCGCTCGCCGAGGTCGTCGCCTGGGCGCTGGAACACCTCCACGAGCAGTTCGACGTGGAGACACTGGCGGCACGCGCCTACATGAGCCGCCGTACGTTCGACCGCCGGTTCCGCTCGCTCACCGGCAGCGCACCGCTGCAGTGGCTGATCACCCAGCGGGTGCTGCAGGCGCAACGGCTGCTGGAGACGTCGGACTACTCCGTGGACGAGGTGGCGGGCCGTTGCGGCTTCCGCTCACCGGTCGCGCTGCGTGGGCACTTCCGCCGCCAGCTCGGCTCGTCGCCCGCCGCCTACCGGGCCGCCTACCGCGCCCGGCGGCCGCAGGGCGAGCGGCCCAGTGACACGGAGCCGCCGATGACCCAGTCCGGCCCGACGGGCGCGCCCGTCGGCCTGCCCGGCCACGGCCCGACGGGCGCCCCGCCCGCCGTGCTGCACCCGGAGCGGGAGAGCGGAGTGCCGATGCAGACCCGCCGCCAGACCGCGGGCGCGGTGAGCCTGCTGCCGGGGCCGCGCACCGGCCACTGAACGAGGAGCGCGTAAGAGGGGGCGGGCACACACCCGCCCCCTCCGTCTTGCTCTGTCCCGGCCCGCGGGCGGCAGCTCCCAGTGAGCCCCGCACCGACGCGGGGCATCCCAAAAGCCGACGCCAGCTTTAGGGTGGTCGCATGAACGATCGCATGGTGTGGATCGACTGCGAGATGACCGGCCTCTCGCTGTCCGACGACGCTCTCATCGAGGTGGCCGCCCTCGTCACCGACTCCGAGCTGAACGTACTCGGCGAGGGGGTGGACATCGTCATCCGTCCGCCGGACTCGGCGCTGGAGACGATGCCGGAGGTGGTGCGTCAGATGCACACCGCGTCCGGCCTCCTCGACGAGCTGGCCGGGGGCACGACGCTGGCCGACGCCGAGGAGCAGGTGCTGGCGTATGTACGGCAGTGGGTGAAGGAGCCCGGCAAGGCGCCGCTGTGCGGCAACTCCGTCGGCACCGACCGCGGCTTCCTGCTGCGGGACATGCCGACCCTGGAGGACTACCTCCACTACCGGATCGTGGACGTCTCCAGCATCAAGGAGCTGGCCCGCCGCTGGTACCCGCGGGCGTACTTCAACAGCCCGGAGAAGAACGGCAACCACCGCGCCCTCGCCGACATCCGCGAGTCGATCGCCGAGCTGCGCTACTACCGTGAGGCCGTCTTCGTCCCGCAGCCCGGCCCGGACTCCGACACCGCCAGGGCGATCGCCGCCAAGCACGTCCTGCCCGCGCAGTAGGGCCGCATCGGAGGTCCCCGCGAAAACCTGTGCGCGAGCACCCCTTCGGACCCTGTAGACTTCTTCTCGGCCGGTCGGGGAAGCAACAAAGTCAGCGACCGGTCATGGTGGGTGTAGCTCAGCTGGTAGAGCACCTGGTTGTGGTCCAGGATGTCGCGGGTTCGAGTCCCGTCACTCACCCTGAGTGATCAGCCGGTGACTCCGTCGCAAGACGGGTCACCGGCTGATTCGTTTTCCGGCGTCCACTGCCCCTGGTCAGGGGCAGCCCCGCACCATGACGGGCGTCACGACGACGCCCGCACCACCAGATCCGTCGACAGCACCGCGTGCCGCCGCTCCAGGCCCCGGGACACGGCCGGGCGGCGGTCGGCGATCTCCGTGAGCAGCAGGTCGATCATCGCGCGGCCCATCTCCTCGATGGGCTGGCGCACGCTGGTCAGCGGAGGGTCCATGTGGCGGGCGATGGCCGAGTCGTCGTAACCGACCAGTGCCACGTCGTCCGGGATCCGGCGGCCCGCCTCGCGCAGCACCTGGCGGGCACCCGCCGCCATGACGTCGGAGCCGGCGAAGACCGCGTCCAGGTCGGGGTAGCGCTCCAGCAGCGTGGCCATCGCCCGGCGGCCGCCCTCCTCGGTGAAGTCCCCCGGCTCGATGAGGAGTTCGTCCACCTCCCGGCCCGCGTCCCGCAGGGCGTCGCGGTAGCCGTCGACGCGGCGCTGGGCACCGTAGACGTCGAGGCGGCCGGTGATGTGAGCGATCCTGCGGCACCCCCGGGAGAGCAGGTGCTCCACGGCCGAGCGGCCGCCGCCGTAGTTGTCCGAGTCGACCGAGGTCAGCGTCTCCGCCGCCGAGCGCGGACCGCTGATCACCGCCGGGATCTCCAGCTGGGCGAGCAGGTCGGGCAGCGGGTCGTCGGCGTGGACCGAGACCAGCAGCACGCCGTCCACCCGGTGGGCCGCCAGATACTGCGCGAGGCGCTGCCGCTCCCGGTCGCTGCCCGCGAAGATCAGCAGCAGCTGCATCTCCGTCTCGGACAGTTCGCTGCCGACACCGCGCAGCATGTCCGAGAAGTACGGCTCCGCGAAGAACCGGGTCTCCGGCTCGGGGACGACCAGCGCGATGGCGTCGGTGCGGTTGGCCGCGAGCGCGCGGGCCGCCGTGTTGGGGACGTAGCCGAGTTCGGCGACCGCCGCCTCGACCGCCGCCCGGGTCGCCTCACTGACCCGGGGCGAGCCGTTGATCACCCGCGAGACCGTGCCCCGGCCGACCCCTGCCCGGGCGGCCACCTCCTCGAGCGTGGGCCGCCCCCCGCTCCGGCTCCGCGCTCCGTGGCTTGCCATGGGATCCGCCTCCCTCGCACCAACATCCGGCTGGCTGGAATCTAACAGTCCTGGCCAGAGCGGCGAGCGGCACCGGACGTCCGGGGAGGGCCAGTTAACGCTCAGATAACTGAACGCATCCCTCCGCGTCCGCTCCCTTGACACCCCGCCCCGAACCGACGACTCTTCAACACATCACTGGTGGGAGCGCTCCCACAGTACCTGACACATACATGTCCCGCACGTTCCCCGCCCGAGCCGCAGCGAGTAAAACGGGCCCAACCATGCAGTTGGCCGGGGGGTCGGCACGTCAGGCAACAGGAGGACGCAATGCGCACGAGCATCCGCCGGTCCCGCAGGCTGGGGGCCTTCGTGGCCGTCGCCGCGCTGACCACAGGGCTGTTGGCCGGCTGCGCCAACGACTCGGACGACGGCTCGTCGAACTCGGACGGCGGCAACGGCAGTGGCAAGGGCAAGATCACGCTGACCATCGGGACCTTCGGCGTCTTCGGCTACAAGCAGGCCGGCCTCTACGACGAGTACATGAAGCTCCATCCGAACATCAACATCAAGGAGAACGTCACCACCCGTACCGACGTGTACTGGCCGAAGGTGCTCACCCGCCTCCAGGCCGGCTCCGGCACCGACGACATCCAGGCCATCGAGGTCGGCAACATCACCGAGGCCGTCCAGACGCAGGGGAACAAGTTCGTCGACCTCGGCAAGGACGTCGACAAGTCCCAGTGGCTGGACTGGAAGAACGCCCAGGCCACCACCAAGGACGGCAAGCTCATCGGGCTCGGGACCGACATCGGCCCGATGGCCATCTGCTACCGCAAGGACCTGTTCCAGAAGGCCGGGCTGCCCACCGACCGGACCAAGCTCGCCGAGATGTGGCAGGGCGACTGGTCCAAGTACGTCGGCGTCGGCAAGCGGTACATGAAGAAGGCACCCAAGGGCACCAAGTTCGTGGACTCGGCCTCCTCCGTCTACAACGCGGCCGTGGGCGGCGCGAGCGAGCGGTACTACGACAAGGACGGCAACATCGTCTGGGACAAGTCCGAGGGCGTGAAGAAGGCCTGGGACGCCGCCATGAGCGTCGCGACCAGCACCATGTCGGCGAAGCTGAAGCAGTTCGACCCGACGTGGGACCAGGGCTTCGCCAACGGCACCTTCGCCTCCCTCGCCTGCCCGGCCTGGATGATCGGCTACATCGAGCAGAAGTCCGGTGACTCCGGCAAGGGCAAGTGGGACGTGGCGGCGGCGCCGGCGGCGTCCAACTGGGGCGGCTCCTTCCTCGGGGTGCCGACGGCGAGCCGGCACCAGAAGGAGGCCGTCGAGCTGGCCAAGTGGCTGACCGCGCCCGAACAGCAGGCCAAGGTCTTCGCCAAGCAGGCGAGCTTCCCGTCGACCCCGTCGGCGTACGCGAGCCTGAAGCCGGCCGCCGACACCACCGCGTACTTCTCCGGAGCCCCGCTCACCCAGATCTTCTCCGACTCGGCGAAGACCATCCCGGCGCAGCCCCTCGGCGCCAAGGACAAGCCGATCGACAACGCGATCAGCGACGTCGGCATCCTCCAGGTCGAGCAGAAGGGCAAGTCGCCCGCGCAGGGCTGGGACGCGGCGTCCAAGGAGATCAAGGACGTGCTCGGCCAGTGACCAGCTCCAAGCAGGCCCTCGCGCACCCCGCGTCGAGCGCCGAGGCCGCGTCCGGCAGTTCGCCGGGCGCGGCCCGGGGCGCTCACGGTCGCGGTGCGCCGGCGGGCGCCGACTCCTGGCGCAGCCGGCTGTACCGCTGGGACATGAAGGCGTCGCCGTACGCGTTCGTCGCCCCCTTCTTCGTCCTGTTCGGGGCCTTCACGCTGGTCCCGCTGCTCTACACGGCCTGGTACTCGCTGCACAACGTCCAGCTGTCGGCGCTGGACCACCAGACGTGGGCGGGCCTGGACAACTACAAGAACCTGTTGTCCTCGGACTTCTTCTGGAACGCCCTGGAGAACACGTTCACCATCGGTCTGATCTCGACGGTTCCGCAGCTGCTGGCCGCGCTCGGCCTCGCCCACCTGCTGAACTACCGGCTGCGCGGCTCGACCGTGTGGCGGGTCGTGATGCTGACCCCGTACGCCACCTCGGTGGCCGCCGCGACCCTGGTGTTCACGCTGCTGTACTCCTGGGACGGCGGCATGATCAACTGGATCCTGCACTTCGTCGGGGTCGATCCCGTCAACTGGCGTGAGTCGGACTGGGGTTCGCAGTTCGCGGTGTCGACGATCGTGATCTGGCGCTGGACCGGATACAACGCGCTGATCTATCTGGCCGCGATGCAGGCGATCCCGACGGATCTGTACGAGTCGGCGGCGCTCGACGGCGCCAACCGCTGGCAGCAGTTCCGGCATGTGACGATCCCGCAGCTGCGGCCGACAATCCTGTTCACGATCGTCGTCTCCACCATCGGCGCGACCCAGCTCTTCGGTGAGGTCCTGCTGTTCGGCGGGGTCAGCGGGTCCAAGGGCGGCTCCGAGCACCAGTACCAGACGCTCGGCCTGTACATGTACGACCAGGGCTGGATCATCGGCAACCTCGGCAAGGCGTCCGCGATCGCCTGGTCGATGTTCCTGCTCCTGCTGATCATCGCCGCGGTCAACCTGCTGCTCACCCGACGGCTGAGGAAGTCCCAATGACGACCAGTGAAGTGACTCTGCCCGCCGCGAAGGTGAAGCGGCGCCGGGTGATGGGCGCGGGCAAGCAGCTGCACGCGGGCCCGGTGACGTATGTCGTACTGACCTTCTTCGCGCTGGTCTCGCTGGCCCCGCTGGTGTGGACGGCGATCGCGGCCTCGCGCACCGACCGGCGCCTCGCCCAGACCCCGCCGCCGCTGTGGTTCGGCGGCAACCTGTTCAAGAACATGCAGGCGGCCTGGGACCAGGCGGGCCTCGGCACCGCGATGTTCAACTCGGTACTCGTCGCGGGCACGATCACGGTGAGCACCGTGCTGTTCGCCACGCTGGCCGGATTCGCCTTCGCCAAGCTGCGGTTCCGCTTCTCCGGTCTGCTGTTGCTGCTGACCATCGGCACGATGATGATCCCGCCGCAGCTGGCCGTCGTACCGCTGTATCTGTGGATGGCGGACTTCGGTTGGTCCAACCAGCTGCAGACGGTGATCCTGCCGAGCCTGGTGACCGCGTTCGGCACGTTCTTCATGCGGCAGTACCTGGTGCAGGCGCTGCCGTCGGAGCTGATCGAGGCGGCCCGGGTGGACGGGGCGAGCAGCATCCGGGTCGTGTGGCACGTGGTGTTTCCGGCGGCCCGGCCCGCGATGGCGGTGCTCGGCCTGCTGACCTTCGTGTTCGCGTGGAACGACTTCCTGTGGCCGATCATCGCCCTGAACCAGCAGAACCCGACCGTGCAGGTGGCCCTGAACTCGCTCGGCACCGGCTATGTCCCGGACCAGGCGGTGATCATGGCGGGGGCGCTGCTCGGCACGCTGCCGCTGCTGATCGCCTTCCTGCTGTTCGGCAAGCAGATCGTGGGCGGGATCATGCAGGGCGCGATCAAGGGCTGACCGTCCTCCTGCGGGGGCCGGGCCACCGCCGCCCCGGCCCCCTCCTTCCTCTCCGCCCTCTCCCCACTCTCGTCCCCACTGACATCGTCGGTCTTCCACGACCCCAATGGGAGCGCTTCCATGCCTGAACCCGTTACGTCCGTGACCTTTCCTCCCGCCTTCCTCTGGGGCGCCGCGACCTCCGCGTACCAGATCGAGGGGGCGGTACGGGAGGACGGCCGCACCCCCTCGATCTGGGACACCTTCAGCCATACGCCGGGCAGGACGGCCGGCGGCGAGACCGGCGACATCGCCGTCGACCACTACCACCGCTACCGCGAGGACGTGGCGCTCATGGCGGAGCTGGGCCTGAACGCCTACCGCTTCTCCGTCTCCTGGTCCCGGGTGCAGCCGACCGGGCGGGGCCCGGCGATCCAGGTGGGCCTGGACTTCTACCGACGGCTGGTGGACGAGCTGCTCTCCGCCGGGATCAAGCCGGCGCTCACGCTCTACCACTGGGACCTGCCCCAGGAACTGGAGGACGCGGGCGGCTGGCCGGAGCGGGACACCGCGTTCCGGTTCGCCGAGTACGCGCAGCTCGTCGGCGAGGCGCTGGGCGACCGGGTGGAGCACTGGATCACCCTCAACGAGCCCTGGTGCAGCGCCTTCCTGGGCTACGGCTCCGGCGTCCACGCCCCGGGCCGTACCGACCCGGCCGCCTCCCTGCGCGCGGCCCACCACCTCAACCTGGCCCACGGCCTGGGCGCGACGGCCCTGCGCTCGGTGATGCCGGCCCGCAACCAGATCGCCATCAGCCTCAACTCCTCCGTGGTACGGCCCCTTTCGCAGGACCCGGCCGACCTGGCGGCGGCCCGCCGCATCGACGACCTGGCCAACGGGATCTTCCACGGCCCGATGCTGCACGGGGCCTACCCCGAGACCCTGTTCTCCTCGACGGCCTCGGTCACCGACTGGTCGTACGTCCTCGACGGCGACGTCAGCGCGATCAACGTGCCGCTGGACGCGCTCGGCCTGAACTACTACACGCCGACCCTGGTCTCGGCGGCCCCCGGCGAGATCCAGGGCCCGCGGGCGGACGGCCACGGCGCCAGCGAGCACTCCCCCTGGCCGGCCGCCGACGACGTGCTGTTCCACCAGACCCCGGGCGAGCGCACCGAGATGGGCTGGACGATCGACCCGACGGGCCTGCACGAGCTGATCATGCGGTACACGCGGGAGGCGCCGGGCCTGCCGCTGTACGTGACGGAGAACGGCGCGGCCTACGACGACAAGCCCGACCCGGACGGCCGGGTGCACGACCCCGAGCGCATCGCCTACCTGCACGGCCACCTCTCGGCGGTCCGCCGCGCCCTCACCGACGGCGCGGACGTGCGCGGCTACTACCTGTGGTCCCTGCTGGACAACTTCGAGTGGGCGTACGGCTACGACAAGCGGTTCGGGGCGGTGTACGTGGACTACGCGACGCTGGAGCGGACGCCGAAGTCGAGTGCGCGGTGGTACGGCGAGGCGGCCCGGGCGGGTGCGCTGCCGGCGGCGCAGGCCCACTAGCGGGAAGAGGCGCGGCGCCCCTCCCGGGGGTGCCGCGCCTCACCGGTCAGGAGCCGTACAGCTCGGTCATCTCGGTGAGCTTGCCGTCGCTGCCCACGGCCACGTCGAAGAAGTTCTGGCCGTAGCAGTCGCTGGTGTCGGCCTTGGCCGTGGCGGTGTCCTGCGCGGTGCCGTTGACGCAGATGCGGATGTGCTCGAGGCCGCCGCCCGCTGCGGTCGTCTTCGCCGGGCCGCTCTTCTTCACATGGAGGACCGTGACGGGGGTGTCGCCGGACTCGACGGTGTACTCGTGCTCCTTCCCGGTCGCCTGGTAGAAGGCGCCCTCGGTGGAGCTGCAGTGCTGCACGGCGTCCTTGGTGGTGAGGGTGTTCATGGCGCCGGAGACGCTTTCGACCAGGACGTACTTGTGGCCCTTGGCGAGGGTCGGGCAGTCCCCCTTGGCGCCGCCCTTGGCGGAAGGACTCGCGGAGGCCGAAGGGCTCGCGGTGCCGTCGGCCTCGGCGGTGGTGTCGGTGGGCTGGCAGGCGGTCAGGGTAAGTGCGGCGCAGGCCAGGACGGCGGTGACAAGGGTGTGACGGATGGACTTCATAGCTCCCCCGAGATTCAAACCAAGATCGAATCGATACGGCCGGAACTATATGGGCATGGACATGCCGAACCCGAGCCGACACTCACAGGAACCACCCAGCAGCCGCGCGGACAGCCGGCCGGTGGGCTCTACGCGATCACTTTGAGTGCGGAGTACAGCGCGTAGAGGATGGCCGGCAGCGCACCGATCAGCCCTGTCAGGGCCGCGATCACCACAGGCAGGCGCTGTGTGGACTTCAACGCCCTGGCGAGATAGCCGACCAATACAAAATAGGCCAGAGTCACCACGACTCCGGCCGCGAGCCACACAGCGGGACTCATCGCGTGCATAGCAATGCTCTTCTCTCTGACGACATGCCCAGTCCGGTCTCGACACGCAGCGCAGGAAGGCCATAGGCGTCCCTTGGCAGGGGACATGAACCCAACTGCGGTGATGTGCGAGTGAGATGACCGTAGCCCAAGTCGGCGTTCATACGCCAGAGTTGGAGAAGACATGGGTGCGAAGACCCAGCGCACACTGCGATAGCGGTACGCTCCGCACAGGGCGGGCCAAAACAACGGCCAATGGAGCAGGGGCCCAGGGTGCCACCCCTGGGTAACCCCCGCTCAAGCCGAACCCGGACTGGGCAAGTCGCGGAAGGCTGCCTCCGCAGCGTCTCAGGTTGAGATATACGAACGCTATACGTCCACTCCGTACTCGTTGTTACCCTGACGTGCAGGGAGGCGAACAGCGTTGGATGGAACGGCAGTCGACAGCGCGGAGCTGCGATTCGCCGTTCTCGGCCCCGTGCGCGCCTGGCGCGGAGCCGAAGCTCTGCCCGTGGGCTCCCCCCAGCAGCGGGCCCTGCTCGCCGCCCTGCTGCTGCGCGAGGGCAAAACGGCCACCGCAGCGGAGCTGATCGACGACCTGTGGGGCGCCGAGCCACCGTCGCAGGCGCTGGCCGTGATGCGCACCTACGCCTCCAGATTGCGCAAGGCCCTGAGCTCCGACGTCCTGGTGAGCGAGTCGGGCGGCTACGCGATCCGCCCTTCGCGGGAAGACGCTCTCGACCTCACGGTCGCGAAAGAGTTGGCGACCCAGGCAGAGAAGGCGCGTAACACAGGGGACCTGTGCCACGCGCGGGACGTGCTGAACCGGGCCTTGACCCTGTGGGACGGAACACCGCTGGCGGGCATACCCGGCCCGTACGCCGAGGCCCAGCGGATCCGATTGGAGGAGTGGCGGCTTCAGTTGCTGGAGTCCCGCCTGGACATGGACCTGGAGCAGGGCGGCCACGCGGAGGCGGTCTCGGAGCTGACGGCCCTGACGGCCGAGCACCCGCTCCGGGAGCGACCGCGTGAACTACTCATGCTGGCGCTGTACCGCAGCGGCCGGCAGGCGGAGGCGCTCGCGGTGTACGCGGACACGCGGCGCCTGCTGGCCGAGGAGCTGGGCGTGGACCCGCGGGCGGGGATGCGGGACCTCCAGCAGCGCATCCTCCAGGCGGATCCGGCCCTGGCCGAGCCGTCGCCGTCGGTGGCGGAGCCGGCTTGGGTACCGGTGCGCCCGGCCCAACTGCCGGCGACCGTCTTCGACTTCACCGGCCGGGCGCAGTTCGTGGCCGAGCTGGGTGAGTTGCTGGCCTCGGGGGAGGGCAGGGTAATGGCCGTATCAGCGCTCGGGGGCATCGGGGGCGTGGGCAAGACCACCCTCGCCGTCCACGTGGCCCACCAGATGCGTTCCGCCTTCCCGGACGGCCAGTTGTACGTCGACCTGCAGGGCGCCGGCGCACGTCCGGCAGAGCCGGAGGCCGTTCTGGGCTCCTTCCTCCGGGCCTTGGGAACACCGGACTCCGCCATACCCGCCTCCCTCGAGGAGCGGACGGCCCTGTACCGATCCGTACTGCGTGGCCGGCGTGTGCTGGTGCTGCTGGACAACGCGAGGGACGCGGCCCAGGTACGGCCGCTGCTGCCCGGCTCGGAGGGCTGCGCGACGCTGGTGACGTCCAGGATCCGGATGCTGGACCTGGCCGGGGCGCAGCTGGTCGACCTGGACGTGATGTCCCCCGACGAGGCTCTGTCGCTCTTCACGAAGATCGTCGGCGAGGAGCGGGTGGCGTCCGAGCGCGTGGCGGCCCTGGACGTCGTGGCGCTGTGCGGCTACCTGCCCCTCGCCATCCGTATCGCGGCGTGCCGACTGGCGGCCCGGCGCACCTGGACGGTCTCCGTCCTCGCGGCCAAACTCGCGGACGAACACCGCCGCCTGGACGAGTTGCGGGCCGGCGATCTGGCGGTGAAGGCGACCTTCGAACTGGGCTACGGCCAACTGGAACCGGCCCAGGCCCGCGCCTTCCGCCTCCTCGGCCTGGCCGACGGCCCGGACATCTCGCTGGCGGCCGCCGCGGCGGTGCTCGGCCTCCGGGTCGACGACGCAGAGGACCTGCTGGAGTCCCTGGTCGACACGTCCCTGCTGGAATCGACCGCCCCCGGCCGCTACCGCTACCACGACCTGGTCCGGCTCTACGCACGCGCCTGCGCGGAACGGGACGAGCAGCCGCCGAGCGAGCGGGAGACCGCCATGTCCCGGCTGCTGGACTTCTATCTGGCGACCGCGACGGGCGTCTACGCGATCGAGCGGCCGAAGGACCGGCTCGCGGATCATGTCGAGGCCACCGAGTACCCCGGGCTCGCATTCGGTGATCGGCAACAGGCACTGGACTGGCTGTACTCGGAGGCGGTGTCCCTGCTCGCATGCGCCCGTCAGTGCGTCGGACCGGATGTCGTCCGGCGCGCTGTCGACACGCTCTGGGTGTCGCTGGATCTTGCCGAATCCGGGACCCATCTCGGGGCCTACGAGGCCACGGCTCTGGCTCTGTACGACGCCGCGCGCGAGGCATCCGATCGCCACGCGGAGGCGCGTGTCCTGATCGCCCTGGCTCATCTCCGCGTGACGACCGGCGACTTCGAGCGCGCGGACGAAGCCGCCGAGCGGGCGACGGAGCTGAGCACGGAGGCCGATCCCCTGACCTCTTGCTGGGCGGCCGACATCCGCGGAGTGATCGCCACGCACCAGAACCGGTACGAGGACGGCGAGGCCCATCTCACGCGCGCGATCAAGGGCTTCCGCGCCTGTCTGGATCGGCCCGGTGAGGCATCCGCGCTGTGCAACCTCTCACGCCTGCGGCTGCTGAACGGACGTCCCGACAGTGCGGTGTCCCTGGCCCGGCAGGCCACGGACATGTACGACGCCATGGGCCACGCCCTCCGGGGGGCCATCGGACGCTATGCGCTGAGCCTCGCCCTGGCCGCCACCGGCGAGACGATTGCCGCGATCGATCTCCTCGGCCAGGCGCTCGAAACGTTCCGCAGCAGCAGACAGCGGATCTGGGAGGGCATGACTCTCTTCCGTATGGCCGAGATCCACCTCTCCGTGGGATCCCCCGAACTGGCAGCCTCCTCGGCGGAGCAGTCACTCGCGGTGCTGAACGGATCGGGGGGCGAGTGGCGTCGCGCCGGCGTCCTGACTCTCCTGGGCCGCGCATTCGACAGAATGGGCCGGTCCGGCCAAGCGGCCGACTGCTGGCGCACGGCACTGTCCATCTACGACGAACTCAATTTCCCTGAAGCGGAGACTCTCCGTGAAATGCTCGCCGATCGAATCGACCATACGGCCCACGTCTGAGGCGAGTATCACCACCGGCCGGAGGGGCAGGAAGCGGCCTGAGGCGGGGAGCAGGCAGCTTCCGAGGTCAGCAGGAGGTGGGTACGAGGGTGTCGGGGTCGCCGTCGAAGGCGGTGGCCGTGACCCAGCCGGTGGTGCCGTCGTCCAGGGTCAGTCGGAGCCAGGTTCCGCTCGTCCTGCCGTGGGCGCTGACCTCCTCTCCCTGCTGGGCGCACAGCGCCTGGTAGTCGTTGCCGGCCGCGACACCGCCGACCTGTGCGCCCGTGCGGCTCGGCGCCGAGCGGACGGGCGCGCTCGCGTCGGCGCGGACACCGGTGGTGTCGGCGGGGACGGCGTCCGGGGTGCCGTCGGGCGTGACCTCCGGCGAGGGGGGGTCCGTCGGGGAGGAGGTGCCGGTCGGAGAGGGCGAGCCGTCGTTCGCCGAGGGGCTCGGGGTGACGGCGGGTGCGGAGACGTAGACCGTGGCCGCCTGCTCGGTGCTCGCGGTGACCTTGTCACCGGGGCCCGGATCCCCTGCGGCGGCCGGGGGCAGCTGTACGGAACCCTCGGGCGCGGTGGGAATCACCACTCGGGTCACCGTGCCGTCGGGCTGGTCGGCCGTCTCGGTGGCGTACTGGACCGAGAGGCAGACGGCGGACAGCTTGGCCACCGTGTCCGCGACGGAGTCGCCGGCCGACACCTTCGGCAGGGTGACCGGAGCGCTCCCGCCGGCCGGGCAGGAGGACGCCGAGGAGGTGGGGACCGGCGTGTTCTGCGGGGTGTCGGAGATCTTCAGTTCTCCGCCGGACTTCCGGTGCGTGAAGTCGGCCCGGAGAATGCCTTTCGCCGGGGCCAGCGCGACTCCGTCGAGCGCCGGTTCCACCTTGTGGTCGGTGTGGACCAGATAACCGGATTCGACCGGTCCGAGTTTTCTGTCGATGTACCGGATGACGGCGGTGAGGTATCCCTTAGGGCTGGTTTCGAACTGGTGCTCAACACCGGTGTTCACGCTGAAAGTGCCGATCGGTGTCACGAAGTTCCTGCCCGCGGAAACGCTGATCTTTCCCGCGGAGTCGAGCGTGAAGGTCACCGGCACGAAATCCGGAGTGAAGGAGACGGACGGATCCTGCTGATCGCAGCCCGCCGCGCCCACCAGGGCGAATATGGTTGTCCCCGCCAGAAACAGGGCTGCCACACGCGTGCGTATCGACCCCATGGATCTCCCCCGATTCTCCGCCGGCGCACAACGGCTCGGGAATCATAGCGACCCAATTCGCGCCACTGCCACTCGAATTGGCCGGGTTGCAACGGCAGGGATGAATGAGGCGGGGCCCGGCGAATACGATCCGCCGGGCCCGTTATGCACGCATCAGCACATCGCGCAACTAGTTGTACGCCCTGAACGCCTTCGAGAACGCGAACTTGTCCTGGGTGATCGAGCTGCACGTCGCGTCGGCGGTGGGCTTGGTGCCGCCGTCGCACTGCTTGTCGCGGGTCGCGGACCACATGGACAGCCCGCCGAGGCCCTTGGACTTGGCGAAGTTCACCAGCTGGGTGGCGTCGTCGACCTTGAAGACCTCGGAGGAGACGTCGTTGACGCCGATCATCGGGGTGACCGCGACCGCCTTCCAGGCAGCGGAGTCGGACAGCCCCAGCACGCTCTTGACCTGGGCCTGGGTGGCGGTCGCCGCCTGCTCGGCATAGGTGCCCATGTCGCCGCTGTAGGAGGGGCCGTAGTCCATCGCCATGATGTTGACGGTGTCGATCTTCACACCGTTGGACTTGGCGTTGGAGAGCAGGTTCACGCCGTCCTGGGTCAGGCCCTCGGGCATCACCGGGAGGGTGTAGGAGACGTCCAGGCCCGGGTGCTGGGCCTGGAGCTTGGCTATGGCCTGGGCGCGGCGGGTGTTGGCGGCCGTGTTGGGCAGCGCGCCGCCCTCGACGTCGAAGTCGACCTTGGTCAGCTTGAACGCGTCGACGACCTTGCCGTAGGCCGCGGCCAGCGCGTCCGCGGAGGAGCAGGTGGTGGCCAGTTCCGAGCCGGAGGCGCCGCCGAAGGAGACCCGGACGTCACCGCCCTTGGCGCGCAGGGAGCCGATCTGCGCGGCCACGCCGTCGCTGGTGACGTCCGTGACGCCACCCCACTTGGGGGTGCAGCCGCCGCCGTCGGTGATGAAGGCGAGGTTGAAGTTCTTCACGCCGGTCGCGTCGGCCGCGGCGAGCAGGTCGAAGGCCGGGTAGAGGGAGGTGTCGACGTAGGGCGCGAAGCCGGCGGAGGCGGTGGTGCCGCTGCCGGTGCTGCCGGTCGGCGTGGGCGTCGCGCTCTGGGTGGGGGTGGCGCTCCGGGTCGGAGTCGCGCTCTGGGTGGGGGTCGGGGCCGGCGACTGGGTCTGGGTCGGTCGGCCGCTCGGCTCGGGGGTCGCGCCGCCGTCCGCGGAGCAGCTCGTGTTGTCGATACGACAACCGGTGGGATCGGCGGCGCCGTTGACGACGAAGCCGACGGTGACCGACTTGCCGGGCGCGAGGCCCTCGGTGTCCCACTTGGCCGGCTTCACGGTGACGTGCTGCCCGCTCACGCTCGACTCGCCGTTCCACAGCGAGCCGAGCTTCGCGCCCGCGGGGAGGTCGAACTCCAGCGTCCAGGTCTTCTCCGCCTGGCCGCTGTTGTTGGTGACGACGTACTGCGCGGTGTAGCCGGTCGACCAGTCGCTGGTCTTGGTGTACGCGGCGTTCACGCCGGCCGCGTTCGCCGTGCCGGTCAGCAGGACCGCGCCGCCACCGACCACGGCCGCTGCCACCAGGCCGCCGATCGCCTTGTTCCTGCCACTGATCCTGCGCCGGTGCGTGCTCATGCGCGTGCCTGCCTTCGCTGTTCACGGGGGAGAGGTGCGGCAGCACGCTAGCGAGCGGGAATCGGACAAACGGCTTGATAGGGGCGGCTGTTGGGGAACTTATGGTGCCGTTAAGGAAGGGATCGGGGACGGTTAAAGGTCGAGACCAATTTGCCCGATCGGCGTCTCCGCACTGCCCCCCGGTGCCCCCTGCCCCCCGGCTTGCGCCCGTCCAGCTGGAACCAGATCCGCACCTCGGTGCCGCCCAGCACCGAGGAGCCGATGCGGACGTCGCCGCCGGTGGCCTCCGCGAGCCGGCGCACGATGTCGAGGCCGAGACCGGTCGAGCCCGCGCTGCCGGAGCCGCGGCCGCGGGCCATCGCCTCCTCGGGGTCGGGTATGCCGGGACCCGCGTCGGAGACCAGGACGATGACCGCGTCCTCGCCGTTGTGCAGGTCGACCGCGAAGGCGGTGCCCTCGGAGGTGTGCCGGAAGACGTTGCCGAGCAGCGCGTCCAGCGCGGCCGCCAGGTCGGCGCGGGCCACGGGTATGCGCACCGGCCGCTCCACTCCGGCCACCCGCCACTTGCGGCCCTCGTCCTCGGCGAGCGCGGACCAGAACTCCATGCGTTCGCGGACCACTTCGGCCGCGTCGCACCCGGCGCCGGGGCCGGCGGCCGCGGTCTGCGGCTTGGCCTCGCGGGCCGTACGGATGATGGTGTCGACCTCCCGCTCCAGCTGGGCGACGGCATCCCGGGTCTGGTCGGCGGCCGGACCGCCGCCCAGGGAGGCCGCGTTGAGCCGGAGCACGGTCAGCGGGGTGCGCAGCCGGTGCGAGAGGTCGGCCGCCAGCTCGCGCTCGTTCGCCATGAGCTGGACGACCTGGTCGGCCATGGAGTTGAACGCGACAGCCGCGAGTCTCAGTTCGTTCGGGCCCTCCTCGGGCACTCGGGCGCCCAGCTTGCCGTCGCCCAGTTCGTGCGCCTTCTCGACCAGCCGCTGCGCGGGCCGCACCATGCGCACCCCGAGCCGGTCGGCGACCGCGACCGAGCCGACGATCAGCGCGAGGCCGACGCCGGCGAGCACCGTCCAGGCCGTCCCGACGCCGTGGCCCACCTCGGACTCGGGGACGTACACCTCGACGACCGCGATCGCGCCGGAGCTGAGCGCGACCGGCTGCAGCAGCGTGGAGCCGCCGGTGACCGAGGTGGTGGAGGCGCGGCCCATCTTCCGTACGGCCTCGATGTCGCGGTGGGCGGCGCGCTGCCGGCCGAGGTCGAGCGCGGCCCGGCCGTCGGCGGCGGGCAGGTGCACGGCCATTCCGGAGTCGGCGCCGGCGGAGGCCACCACCCGCTCCAGCTTGTCCCGGTCGGTGGTGATGGACAGGGCGGGGGCGACCGCGGCGGCCTCGCGCTCGGCGTTGGAGAAGGCGCGGTCGCGGGCCATCTCCTTGACGACGAGGCCGAGCGGCACCGCGAAGGCGACCACGACCATCGTGGTGACCGCCAGGCACACCTTGACCAGGGCCCATCTCATCGCGGCGGCTCCCCTTCCCCGTCGGCGAGCACGGGCGGCTCCAGCTTCACGCCGACGCCCCGCAGGGTGTGCAGATAGCGCGGCCGGGCGGCCGTCTCCCCCAGCTTCCGGCGCAGCCAGGACAGATGGACGTCGATGGTCTGGTCGTCGCCGTAGGACTGCTGCCAGACCTCGGCGAGGAGTTCCTTGCGCGCCACCACGACACCGGGGCGGCCGGCGAGGAAGGCGAGCAGGTCGAACTCACGGCGGGTCAGGTCGAGCCGGACACCGTCCAGTTCGGCCTGGCGGCGCAGCGGGTCGACGGTCAGCCCGCCGACCCGGATGACGGGCGAGGGCGGGGCCTCCCCGCCGCCGGAGCGTGCTCGCCGCAGCACGGCCGCGATCCGCGCGGACAGGTGCTCGACCGAGAACGGCTTGGTCAGGTAGTCGTCCGCCCCGGCGTTGAGCAGCCGGACGATCTCCGCCTCGTCGTCCCGCGCGGTGGCGATGATGACGGGCACGTCGGTGATGCCGCGCAGCATCTTCAGGGCCTCGGAGCCGTCCAGGTCGGGCAGTCCGAGGTCCAGGATGACCACGTCGAAACGGAGATGGGCGACCTCGCGCAGCGCCTCCAGTGCCGTACCGACGCTGCGCACGGTGTGCGAGGCGTCGGTCAGATGCCGGATGAGCGCCGAGCGTACGAACTGGTCGTCCTCGACCACGAGCACACTTGCCATGCGCCGCACCGTACGCCATACGGCCGAGGCCGGTCGGAGCCTGTGGATAACTCGGGGACCCCGCGTCGCCGGCATGATCCAGAAGACACCCCCTGGTGCGCAGGCCGTACCCCTGAGGCAGTATGGCCCGCCATGCGCAGAGGACTCGTACACGTACTGGCGTGGCTGCTCGCTACGGGCGCGGCGGTCACGCTGTCGTGGTGGGGCGTGCACACGGTGATGGCCGGGACGGCGTACGACCCGCCGCGCGCCCTGCCGATCACGGCGGCGGACACGACCACGCAGCGCTCGAAGCCGCCTGCTCCGCCGAGCACACGGCCGTCCCCGTCGAAGAGCGGATCACCCGAATCACCGACCCCCACCCCCTCCCGGACACCGCCCGGCGGCACCACCCCGACGCGGTCCGCCACCGCCTCCGGCCAGGTCAAGGCCTACGACACCGACGGCGGCCGGGCGGTCTTCGACCTGGGCAGATCGAGCGCGACCCTCGTCTCGGCGACCCCGGGCACCGGCTGGTCGATGCAGGTGTGGAAGACGCAGACGTGGATCCGGGTGGAGTTCAGCAGCGGCGCGGACCGGGTGTCGGTGTTCTGCACCTGGCACGACGGGCCGCCGCATGTGGAGGTGGGCACGTACTGACGTCGCCCTGCGGACCGTCATCGGGCGAACACCACGGCCGGGAAGGCGGAGCTGTACGAACGCCATCTGCCGCTGCTGTCCCGAGGTTTGGACTTCCGGGCGGCTAACGGAACACCGAGGGCGGCGGGGCCGGGGAGGCCACCGCCGCCTCGTCCGTCACGGGGGTGGCGCCGCCGGTGAAGTCGAGGAGCTGCCTGCCGTGTTCGACGCGGGCGGGGTGCGGGTCGGAGGCGGCTCGGCGGGTGAGTTCGGGGAGCGGGAGCGGGAGGTCGGAGGCGGCCAGGATGGCGTTGCCGAAGCGCTTGCCGCGCAGCACGGCCGGGTCCGCGATCAGGGCGAGCTCCGGGAAGCGGGCGGCGGCGGTGGCGATCTGGCCGCGCAGATGGGCGAGCGGCGGGCCGTCGGCGAGGTTGGCGGCGTAGACGCCGGAGGGCTTCAGCGCCCGGCGGACCTCGTCCAGGAACTCGGTGGAGGTGAGGTGGGCGGGGGTCCGGGCGCCGCTGAAGACATCGGCGACGACCAGGTCGGCCCAGCCGTCCGGCACCTTGGCCAGCCCCTCGCGGGCGTCCGCCGTCCGCACCCGGATCCGGGCGTTCGGATCCAGCGGCAGCTCGCGGCGGACCAGTTGGACGAGGGCCGCGTCCCGCTCGACGACCTGCTGGGTGGAGCGGGGGCGGGTGGCCGCGACGTACCGGGCGAGGGTGAGGGCGCCGCCGCCGAGGTGCACCGCCTGCACCGGCTTGCCGGGCGGGGCAACGAGGTCGATGACGTGGCCGATGCGGCGCTGGTACTCGAAGGAGAGGTACGCCGGATCGTCCAGGTCGACGTGCGACTGGGGCGCACCGTCGATCAGCAGCGTCCAGGCGCGGCCGCGGTCCGGGTCGGGTACGAGCTGTGCGAGCCCGCCGTCGACCGTTTCCACCACGGCCTCGACGGCGGCCGACCTGCGCCGGTTGTTCCTGGACCTGCCCACCGGTCCATTTTCGCAGCTGCCGCGGCCGCCCGCTTCACCGGCAGCTGTCGGCCGCCTCGATCAGCCGGGCCGCCTCCCCGAGGGCCCGGCGCAGCACCACCGGATCGGTCGCGAGGTCGGCCTCGCCGGGCGGCAGCAGCCAGTCCGAACCCTCCACCGGCGGCTCCGGGGCGAGCCGCAGCCCCCGCCCGTTCGTCTCGGTGCACGTGCTGCCCGGTACGTCCCAACAGGCGGCGGTGCCCGCCGGCACCAGGAAGCCGAGGGTGTCGCCTCCGTCGTCGTGCAGGACGGGCCCCACCGCTTCCCCGGCCCCCCGCCGCAGGATGTCGACCGCCTCCAGCCCCTGCCGGGTCGGCACCGTCACGAGGTCGCACGCCGCGTCGCCCGCCGCCTTCGACGGCGCCGCAGCCGGCGTGTCCGACATACGAGGTTCGTTGCTCTGGCTGGTCTCCATGCCGGCCTCCACCACGCTGCCCTCTTGCAGTCCAGGGAGTCCAACGCGTGAGCGCGTCAACGGCTACGGCACAAGTGCGCCGCAAAGGATGGCACTTCATGGCAGATCGTGGAGGAGATATCCGGTTTGTAGCCAAACACAGCGTGGCGGGTCCGACACAGCAGGTACGTTCTTGCTCGCCGGGACCAGGGTGTCACACGGACAACTCAGCCCGAATCCACCCCGGATCCGGCATGGTTCGACGGTTCGCACGAGAGGACCGGCCATGGCGTCGTCAACCGAGACCTCGTCACAGCCCGAACGGCCACCCCGGCCGAACCTCGCCTTCCGGCAGCTGCGCGGCCGGCGCTCACCGGCCGAGTTCGCGGCACTGGTGCGGCGGGCCGCCCGCGAGATCGGCGAGCGGGTGAGCTGTGACGCGCGCTACGTCGGCAGGGTCGAGGCGGGTGAGATCCGCTGCCCGAACTACGCGTACGAACGGGTGTTCCTGCACATGTTCCCCGGCCGCACGCTCACCGATCTCGGCTTCTCGCCGCGCTCCTCCGTCCGCGGACGCGCGGCGCGTACGCCCGGGGACACGCCCCCGGCGTTCGGTACCGCTGAGACGCGGGGGGTCTGCGAGCCGTATGACACGCCGGACCGGTACGACCCGCAGGACCCGCACGACCCGCACGAGCCGTACGAGAACGACCACCTGAACCACGAGGAGAGCGACGTGCTGCGTCGCGCATTCATGACCGGCGGAGGCGCCACGGTCGCCGCCGCCACGATGGGCCCGTTGCGGCTCACCACCGACGGCGTGGCGGCGGCCCGGCCGCTGCGCCGCGCCGGAATCCCCGAGGCGGCCGCCCTGGAGGAAGCCGTCCGCCGCATCCGGCTGCTCGACGACCGGCACGGCGCGGACGGCCTGTACCGGCGCGCGGCAGCGCCGCTGCGCGCCGCCTACGCACTCCTGGACGCCGGTGCGACCCGGCAGACGACCGCCGAGCGGCTGCACTCGGGCGCCGGTGAACTCGCCATCTCCGTGGGCTGGCTGGCCCACGACTCCGGGCGCTTCGACGACGCCCGCTCGCACTACGCGGAGGCGCTCGCGACCGCCCGGATGACCGGCGACGCCGGTCTGGAGGCCCACGCCTTCTGCAACACGGCATTCCTGGCCCGCGACGCCGGCCGCCCCCGCGAGGCGGTGCGCGCCGCGCAGGCGGCCCAGCGCGCCGCCCGCCCCCTGGGCTCCGCCCGGCTGATGTCCCTGCTCGCCCTGCGTGAGGCGGGCGGCTGGGCGGGGCTCGCCGACCGCACCGGCTGCGAACAGGCACTGGCCCGGGCCCAGGCCCTCTTCGAGCGGGGCCACTCGGACGCCGACCCCGAGTGGATGAGCTTCTACGGAGAGGCCGAGCTGGAGGGGCTGGAGGCGCAGTGCTGGTCGACGCTGGGCGACTGGCGGCGGGCGTCCCGCCACGCCCGCCGGGCGGCGGGCCTCCAGGATCCCCACTTCACCCGCAACATCGCCCTGTACACCGCCGAACTGGCCGACGACCTGGCCCGCGGGGGTCGTCCCGACGAGGCGGCGCAGGCGGCGATGAGTGTCCTCGACCTGCTGGACCAGGTGCAGTCGTCCCGCATCCAGACGATGCTGGCGGGGACGGCGCGAGTGTTGCTGCCGCACCGGCGGGCGTCGGGGGTGTCGGACTTCCTGGACCGTCATGCGTCGTTGCCGCGGGCGGGGCGGGCGTAGAAACGGGGCTGTCGGGTCCGTCGCCGGGTGCGGGTGAGTGGGGGCCGGCCGCGCCCACGCGGCGCAGCCGCATGTCGATACAGCCCCGCGCCCCTGGGGAGTTGCGGTGCCGTCGGCCGCACAGGCGCCATAGCCGCGCAGCCGCGGACGGCAGCGGCCCGACCGTCCCCACATGGCCGCGGGCAGTCGTGCCGCTAGGCCCTGTCGTCAAACTCTCGTCTGCCGCGCTTCGGGCGGACGACGGGAGTCTGACGACAGGACCTAGGGGCGGCACGGGTGCGCGCAGCGGCATCCTGCCGGCGCCGGGAAGCGGACCCACCCCCGCCCAGCCACAGCGCCGGGCAACCCGTCAGCCCGCCAAGTGCCCCAGGTCGTTCCAGCTCTCGATGGCCGGCTCCCCGTACGCCCAGCCCAGCACCGACAGCGAGGTCGGGTTCAGCCGTATACGGGCGGCGAAGTCCAGCGGCAGCCCGAGCCACCGCGCGCCGATGGACCGCAGCATGTGCCCGTGGGCGAAGACCAGCACGTCACGGTCGGCCGACCGGGCCCACGCCACGACCTCGTCCGCGCGCGCGGTGACCTCGGCGATGCTCTCCCCCTCGGGGACACCGTCCCGCCAGATCAGCCATCCCGGCCGCACGGCCTGGATCTCGGCGGGCGTCATGCCCTCGTACGCGCCGTAGTCCCACTCCATGAGTGTGTCCCAGGACTCGGCCCGCTCCCCGAACCCGGCCAGCTCGCACGTCTCACGCGCGCGTGCCAGCGGACTGGTCCGCACCTCGACACCCGGCAGCCCGTCCAGCGGAGCGCGATGCAGCCGCTCGCCGAGCAGTTTGGCCCCGCGCCGGCCCTCCTCCAGGAGCGGTACGTCGGTCCTGCCGGTGTGCTTGCCGGACAGCGACCATTCCGTCTGTCCGTGCCGGGCCAGCAGGATGCGCGGTGCCATGGGAGACCTTTCCGGAAGGAGGGAGGGGTCCCTCCATCATCGCTCACTCAGGGCAGGGGCAACCCGCCGGGAGATCCCGGCGTCTTTGAGGGCTGAAGCGCCCGCATGGCCGGGATATGGACCACGTAAAGTGACACGGTCGCCCGCCGGGGCGAACAGCAGAAGGGGGAGGGCATCGGATGCCGCAGACCGAGACACCGGGCACCGAGGTGGCCCCGCGAACCCGGCTGCGGTGGTGGACCGAGCTGCCCCTGATCCTGCTGGTCTACGGCTGCTACTCGGCCGGCCGGCTCCTCGCGCGGGGTGACGTCTCCTCCGCCGTCGACCACGGTCTGGCGCTCCTGCGCATCGAGAAGGCCCTGCACCTGAACGCCGAGCACCCGCTCAACCGGCTGTTCACGCGCGAGGCGTGGCTCGGCGTACCGGCCGACTTCTGGTACGCCTCGCTGCACTACCTGGTCACGCCCGCCATCCTCGTCTGGCTGTTCCGGACCCGCGCCGGGCACTACCGGGTGGCCCGCACCTGGCTGATGACCTCCACGTTCATAGGCCTGATCGGCTTCACCCTGCTGCCCACCTGCCCGCCCCGGCTGCTCGCCGACGGCCACGGCTTCGTCGACACGATGGCCCAGTACAGCTCGTACGGCTGGTGGGGCGGCGAGGCCAGCGCGCCGCGCGGCATGGGCGGCATGACCAACCAGTACGCGGCGATGCCGAGCCTGCACGTGGGATGGGCCCTGTGGTGCGGGATCATGCTGTGGCGGCACGGCGGCACCCGCCTCACCAAGGTCCTCGGTGTCGTCTACCCGCTGGTGACCGCGATCGTCGTCATGGGCACCGCCAACCACTACTTCCTGGACGCGGTCGCGGGCGTCGCCGTGATGGGCGTGGGTCTGCTGCTCACGCCGCACGTGATGCGCGGTGCGGATCTGCTGCGGGCCCGCTTCAACCCCCGTACCCCAGCGGTCCCGTCGGGCACGGGTTCCCCGATTGTCAGTGACGGATGCCAGACTTCCGCGGGTGAGCGAATTCCACGGCAGCGCGAGTCGCAGCTCGCATCCGCAGCCGAGCCGGACGGCTCCCCCCGCGACGCAGGGGAAGAGGCTCCGGCAGCGGCTCGCTGAGCTGCGCGGTCCCGACGTACCGGCCAAGGCCCTGGACGCGCGCGCCCTCGCGGCGCTCGCCGCGAACCCCGGGTGCCGCAGGCGGGCGATCCTGGACGGCGCCGGAGTGGACAAGGCGGCGCTGGCCGGCGCGCTGGGCGCGCCCTCCGGCTTCGGGCAGTCGCAGTTCGCGCTGACCCGGGGCAACGCGTTCGAGGCGCGGGTGAAGGCGGACGGCGGCGCCGAGCTGCTGCGGCTGGTCCACGCACGGCTGGACCCGGGCGCCGAGCAGCCCGCCGGGGCGGCCGTCCCCGACCTGTCCGCGCACGGCCCCGAGGGGCGTACGGCCCGTACCGCGCTGGCGCTGCGCGAGGCCGTGGCGGCGGGCGGCTGGACGCTGCTCGACCACCCGATGCTGGCGCTGGACGTGGCGGGCTCGCTCGCGTTCCTGGAGCCGGACGCGGTGGTGGTGCACCCGGACGGCAGCTGGACCGTCGTGGAGATCAAGTCCTTCCCGATGCTGGACGGTTCGGCCGACCCGGCGAAGGTGGGCGCGGCCGCCCGGCAGGCGGCGGTGTACGTACTGGCCCTGGAGGAGGTCGCGGCCCGTCTCGGCGCGGAGCCGGAGGGGCACGCCGGTGCCGAGGGGGCGAGCACGCAAAGGCCCGAAGGGCTGAGCACGGTCGCCTCCTCGACACCGGCTGAGGCGCCCCCCAGGCGCGGCGCCCAAGAAGGCGCCCCGGCCCCTCGGGTACGGCACCAGGTACTGCTGGTGTGCCCGAAGGACTTCTCCAACCTGGCCACCGCCTCGGCCGTGGACGTGCGCAAGCAGCGCGCGGTCACCGCCCGCCAGCTGGCCCGGCTCACCCGCGTCGAGGAGATCGCCGACGCACTCCCCGAGGGCGTGTGCTTCGCACCGGACCGCCCGGCCGAGGAGCTGACGGCGGCCGTCGAGGCCGTCCCGGCGGCGTACGCGCCCGAGTGCCTGTCGGCCTGCGAACTGGCCTTCC
Organism: Streptomyces sp. NPDC001450; assembly: GCF_053597295.1. Taxonomy (NCBI): domain Bacteria; kingdom Bacillati; phylum Actinomycetota; class Actinomycetes; order Kitasatosporales; family Streptomycetaceae; genus Streptomyces; species Streptomyces sp. NPDC001450. The sequence goes on along the minus strand of NZ_JBSFHY010000005.1, from coordinate 184,796 downwards.
ACTGCCGGGAACGCTCCCGCGCGGCGGATGCCGTGACCCGCCTCGGCCGCCCCCTGCGGGCCGAACTGGGCGGCCTGACCACGGTCGAGGACGTCCTCGCGGCGGCCCGCGGCGAGCGCGGCGACCCCGACGACCCGACGGTGGCCGCCCTGCGCCGGGCGGCGACCCTGCGCGCGGAGGCACTCGCCACGGCCGGCCGGGCGGTGGCCCCGTGTCCCTGATCGCCACCCTGGCCCGGCTCGAGGCCGTCAGCACCGGTCGCGCCCAGCCGGCCGCGACCGTCCGCCACCGGCATCTGTCCGAGCGGCCCCTGGTGTTCGTGCCGCTCACCACCGCCGGTGAGGCCGGCGCCCCGCTCGGCGCGCTGGTCGGCACCGACCGGGACGCACCCCGGCTGCTGGTCGTACCCCAGCCGCGCGACCGGGACCTGCGGTTCGCGTACCTCGCGGAGCTGGCCGACGTCGTCCTGCCGTACCTCGACTCCTACGCGCAGGACGTCGAGGCGGCCGAGCGCAACGAGACCGACCCGGAGACCGGCAAGCGGGTCAAGGTCGAGGTCGAGCTGTGCACCGACGCGCCCCAGCTGATCGTGCCGAGCCGCGCGGGCCTGGACTTCGTACGGCTGCTCGGCCGCTCCATGCGCTTTCGCCGCACCGCCGAGCAGGACCCGGAGACGCCGCACCCCGCGCCGCCCCGCATCCCCCTGCTGGGCCGCTGGCTCACCCACTACGGCGAGCGGGCCCGCGTCCCCGGCTCCTCGCTGCTCCTGGCCCTGACCGACGTGCTGTCCCGGCACTGGGCGACCGGCCAGTCCAGCCTGGAGGACCAGCATCTGGGCGCGCTGCTCGCCTGGATCGACCCTCCCGGGGACGGCTCCGGCGCCGAGGCCGCCCACCGGGCCGAACTCGCCCGGGATTCCGATGGCCAGCTGTTGTGCCCGCCGGCCGGCCCGGCCACCGATCCGGCGTTCGACAACAAGCTCCTGGCCCCGGCCATCGAGCGCTACGACCGCGCGCGCGGCGCGCTGGCCGCCGCCGAGGACGCCCTGGAGGCGGACGACCGGCTGGCCGCGCTCACCGCGGCCGAGCGGGAGATCCGCGACCTGGTCGAGAGCCGCACCCGGCCCACCTGGGACGCGGTGTGGCGGGGCCTGGACCTGCTGCGGGCGCTGCCGGAGGGGGCGCGTGTCGAGGAGCGGTGGACCCGGGACCGCTGGTCGTTCACCGGCCACCGGGACCGGGTCGTGGCGGGCGAGCCCCCGCAGCCACGCCGCGACGACGCGGTGACGGCGGCGAACAAGCTGGCCACGCGCGAGCGTGAGCAGGCCCGGCTGGAGGCGCAGGAAGCCCTGGACGACCCGCTGGTGATGGCCGGGCGGCGGCTGGCCGGGGAGGCCTTCGCGGGCGAGGTGACCGATGTCGTCATGGCGTACAGCGAGGGCAAGCGGCCGAGCCCGCGCCCGCTGGTGACGGTCCGCACGGACGACCGGCCGCATCTGGCGGAGCGCGCGAAGGTCTACCGCTCGCTGGGCGGCAAGCCGCAGGCCGCGGAGTTCGTCGGACACGAGGGCTCGGCGGACGAGGGCGTGCTCGTCCTGCGGATCGTGGACAAGATGGGCCGGGGCAAGGAGCCCGAGCCCGGTTCGGTGCCGGAGAAGGGCGACGCGCTCTGCTTCACCCTCTTCGAGCACGAGCAGCGCGGCGGCGCGAAGCTGCCCGACCCGGAGGAGACCCCGTGGACGCACGGCGGCCCGCCGGACGAGGCCGCCGTGCCCGAAATCGCCGACCCCGTGACCGAGGAGGACGTCCTTTGAACCCTCCCCCTCGCGAGCGAGCAGGATTCCTGGCTCACGCCGCTCGATCCCTCAGCGAGAGATCGAGTCTTCCGCGATCAGCACCAGCCGGGTTGGAACCAGCCCGGTTTCCCCAGAGATTGGAGGTTGCTGTGCCGGCTTGGTTCTCGCGCAGCACACGGCGACGCCACCATCCGTCACTCGACTGGCACAACCGGTGACGGGTCGCATGCACGGAGCCCCGCCTGACCCCGGTACGGCCGCCGCACAGGCCACCGAAGCGATCCTCCACGACACCCTGCAGGGCACCGAGCGGGGTGTGGTCGTCGACTCCCCGCCCGGCGCCGGCAAGTCCACCCTGGTGGTCCGCGCGGCTCTGGAGCTCGCCGGCGCCGGGCGCCCGTTGATGGTGGTCGCACAGACGAACGCCCAGGTGGACGACCTGGTGCTGCGGCTCGCCGCGAAGAACCCCGAGCTGCCGGTGGGCCGGCTGCACAGCAGTGACACGGACCCCTACGACAAGGCGCTGGACGACCTGCCGCAGGTCCGCACGTCGGCGAAGGCGGCCGAGCTGACCGGTCTCCCGGTCGTCCTGTCCACGGCCGCGAAGTGGGCGCACGTCAAGGTGGACGAGCCGTGGCGGCATGCGATCGTCGACGAGGCGTACCAGATGCGCTCGGACTCCCTGCTGGCCGTGGCGGGCCTGTTCGAGCGGGCGCTGTTCGTGGGCGACCCGGGCCAGCTGGACCCGTTCGCGATCGTGGGCAGCGAGCAGTGGGCGGGCCTGTCGTACGACCCCTCGGCCTCGGCGGTCACCACCCTTCTGGCCCACAACCCGGGCCTGCCCCAGCACCGGCTCCCGGTCTCCTGGCGCCTCCCGGCCTCCGCGGCCCCGCTGGTCTCGGACGCCTTCTACCCCTACACCCGGTTCCGCAGCGGCACCGGCCCCGACGACCGCCACCTCGCCTTCGCCGTCCCCTCCGACGGCTCGGGCCCGGACCGGGTGATCGACGAGGCGGCGGAATCCGGCTGGGGCCTGCTGGAGCTGCCCGCCCGGCACACCCCGCGCACGGACCCGGAGGCGGTCCGGGCGGTGGCGACGGTCGTACGACGCCTGCTGGACCGCGAGGGCGCGGCCGTCTCGGAACGCCCCCCGTCTCAACTCAGTTCGACCGGGGGGACGCTCATCCCGGCTCCCTCGCCCCTCACCCCCGACCGCATCGCCGTCGGCACGGCCCACCGCGACCAGGCGGCGGCGGTCCGCTCGGCGCTGGCGGAGCTGGGCGTCACGGACGTCACCGTCGACACGGCCAACCGCCTCCAAGGCCGCGAGTACGACGTCACGGTCGTCCTCCACCCCCTCTCCGGCCGCCCCGACGCCACCGCCTTCCACCTGGAGACCGGCCGCCTGTGCGTCCTGGCCTCCCGCCACCGCCACGCCTGCATCGTGGTCTGCCGCGCGGGCGTCAGCGACCTCCTGGACGACTACCCGTCCACGGAACCGGTCCAGCTGGGGACGCTGGTGAAGTTTCCTGATGGCTGGGAGGCGAATCACGCGGTGCTGGCGCACTTGGCGGAACATCGCGTGAGCTGGCGGCCTTGAGTCTCTTGGTGTGCACGCGGGACTTCCGGAGACACTGAGGTCCCCTTGCATCGCGCGAGACAATGGAGGGTGGCCCACCTGAAGGCGGCGCCCACCGAACCGTACGAGGAGGAGACGAGACATGGCGGAGCCCACGCCGCGTCGGCATGAACCGCGGCTACGCCCCGCGCCCCTGATCTTCGAGCCCGCGGAGGCGGCCTCCGATCCCGAGCATTTCTTCGACCTGGAGTCGATGGAGGATCCGGGCGCGCTGCTGGCGCGGGCGACGGAACTGGCCCTGGCCTTCCAGGCGGCGGCCGACCGGGCGGTGGAGTTCCAGGCCGTCGCGGCGGCCCAGCTCGCCGACCCGGGCCGGTTCGACCGGCTGACCCCGGCGGACATCGCCGAGCGGGCGGAGTGGACCGAGGACTACGCGAAGAAGATGGTGGAGTTCGGGCGGGACCTGCTGCGCGGCGCCGACACGGAGGGCCGCAGTCCCGTCGACCCCGTCTAGCCGCGGCTGGCATATGCCAGGCGGGCAAGATACTCCTCCCCACCCGCTCCTGTCCCGGTTTTCCGCAACCCAGGAGAACCGCGTGCTCACGGCCGGTACATGTAATTGGCATGAGCTGCACACCGCATGTCACCTGTGCCACTGCCGACGGAGCCGCGTGGCTGGCCTCGGCAGGAACGTATCCGCGAAGCATGCTCGCCCTGTGGCAGGAACGCCCGGACGCCCCGCTGGTCCTCCCCTGCGGCGGCGTCTTCGACGTGGTGAGCGCCCCGGCCGTCTTCGGCCGCCGGATGCTGGACCGCTTATGGGACGAGGGGCCGGGCTCCGGGCCGGTCGCGGTGTTCCGAGGCCGCATGCTGCTGTTCGCCGCGCCGGGCACGGCCCACCGGCTGCCCTCGCTGCTGGGCTGGGAGGAGTGGGGGTCCCACCGCACGGAGGCGGTACCGCCGCTGCTCTGCCACGGCACGGGAGACGCGGTGACCGTCCCCGCCCTGTCCGGCGACGGCTCCCCCGCCCCCGGCGGCTCCCGCTGGCTGGTCGCGCCGGACACCCGTCACCCCTGGCTGCCGGGCCCCGAGGTCCTGCTCTGGGCAGCCGTACGAGCGGCCCGCGCGGCCGTACGGATATCGATTTTTCCTCCCGGCGACCAGGATGCTAAGGTCTACGACGTCAGCAGGCGCCGCTAGCTCAGTTGGTTAGAGCAGCTGACTCTTAATCAGCGGGTCCGGGGTTCGAGTCCCTGGCGGCGCACGATGACGATGGCGAGGCGTGTTCGCGGAAAGTGCGAACCTCCTCGCCATCTCTGTTTCTACGCGGCTTCGCCGCGCGTCATGGGGCTCCGCCACCCACACGCCCGGACGACGGCGGGTCGGTTCGAAAGAATCCGGCCCGCCGTTTTCGTATACACGAGCGTCACAGAAGGCTAAATCAGCCAAGCCCCCCAGAAGGCGGAATCCAGCCAGGCCCCGCAGGCGACGGGATCAGCCTTCCAGCCCCGGCGTGATCTTCACCGTCCACGCCCCGGACGCCGTCCGTCCCTCCACCTCCACCTTCACGCCCTCCTCGGGCACCGTGAAGCTCTCCCCGAGGGAGACCGGGGCGTCGGCCAGGGGTGGGTAGACCGAGTTCTCCCAGCACGCCTCGCTGCGCGGGTGGGCGTCCACCACCTCGACCGGACCGCCGCCGGACTCCGCGCCACCGCGCACCCGGTACACCAGGACGCCCTGCCGGCAGCCCGCACGGTCGTTGCCCGCCGGACCGCGCGCCTCGAAGGCCAGGACACTGTCCGCGCCGGTGCGCACCACCGCCAGCTTGGGGCCATGCCCCAGGCCGAAGGCCGGGGCACCGGCCGTGCCCTGCCCCGGGATACCCGGGCCCGCCGCCAGCGGCTCCAGGGTCAGCCGGGTCGGCCCCGCACCCCGCACGCACACCACCTGGCGCGGATCCAGCCAGCCCAGCTTCCACTTGTGCCAGGCGAACAGGTCCGGGGACAGCCCGAACTGGCTCCCCATCAGGTCCCAGTCGCCGACGTAGGTGTCCCAGTCGCCCTTGCCGTCGACCGGGCGGTGATAGAGGTCGGGGAGGTCGAAGACGTGGCCGGTCTCGTGGGCGAGGACCAGCCGGTCGGGCGGATGCCTCTCGAACACCGTGACGACCCGGCGCACGTCCGTGCCGTCCACGTGCATGGGGGTGTCGAGGTTGACGACCTTCGTCGCGTCCGAGTCGACGCCGGGCGCGTCCGGGTCGGCGACGAAGTAGACGACGTCGTAGCGGGAGAAGTCGACCTCCTTGTCGGCCGCGGCGAACGCGTCGCGCAGATAGGCGGCGCGGTCATCGGCGCTCCAGTCGCGCTTCATGGCGTACGAGACCGATGACTGCGGCATGCGCAGCCAGTGGTCGAGCGGGTGCGGGCGCAGCGTGAACCGGCCGTACGAGGCCTGTTCGAAGAAGCGGCTGGTGGCCGGGAAGTGGTCGGCGGTCAGCTCGGCGGGGGTGGTGCGGGGGGTGGCGTCCGGGAAGGACAGGAAGATCATGACGGCGTCGAGCGTGCCGACCGGGCGGGTGTATTCGGGGTTCCAGCTGTCCACGCCCTCCGAGTGGTGGGCCTCGCTGCGGTGCAGGGCACAGGGGACCGTCGAGAAGGGTTCGGCGACCGACGGGCCGGTGAGGATCGAGGTCGCGGCGAGCGCCGACATCGTGGTGAACACGGCGGCGGTGCTGCGCAGCTTGGGCACGAAAGGACCTCCGGACGCGGTTCGCGGGACACCGAATCCAGATTGTGGTAGTTCATTAGCATTCGTCCTGTTTGCCTGAACCAGAAGGGTGAGTACGCTCGTTTGGGCTCCGGCGTGCGTTGACGGCCGACACCCCGAAACACTCACGGAACGTCACAACTGGTCGGGGGCCTGAAGAACCCGTCCAGGTGCGGGCAGAAACGATCTGTCAGAACCTGTGGTCTGTCCGGGACACTGGAGAGTGGCTGGAAGGCCTCGGGGCCAGCCTCTATGATCGGCACACTTTCCGGCACGGACAGGGATCGAGTGCACTGCGGGAGCGAGCGGTGAGCGGAACGTCCGAAGGGCCGACGCCCGCGGCAGACCTCGACCGGTCAGCCGTCACAGACAGTGATCACAGTACCTATCGCCGTGTCTTCGCGGCGGCCCCGCTCGCCATGGCCGTCGTCGATCGCGAAGGTCTCGTCGTCAGCGCCAACGCCGCCTTCGGCGACCTGCTAGGCGCCGACCCGGACGGGCTGACCGGACGGGTCGCCGCCGATGTGGTGGACCTGGCCTCGGACGCCCGTACCTGGCACGCCTACCGCGAGGTCCTGCGCGGTCGGCAGGCCAGGCTGCGCTGCACCCGTCGGGTGAAGCACCCCGAGGGGCACTCGGTGTGGGTGCAGGTCACCGTCGCCCCGCTGCCCGGCGGCGAGCCCGGCGTCCTCGTGTCGGTCGCCGACATCGGCGCCCGCCGCGAACTCCAGGCCAGGCTGCGGCACCTGCAGATGCACGACCCGGTGACCCGGCTGCCCAACCGCACCCTGTTCTTCGAGCGTCTGACGGCCGCGCTGGAGGCGGAGTCGTACGAGCAGAGCGGCACCGGCCGGATCGGCCTGTGCTACCTGGACCTGGACGGCTTCAAGGCCGTCAACGACACCCTCGGCCACCGCGTCGGCGACCGGCTGCTCGCGGCCGTCGCCGAGCGGCTGACCCAAGTCGCCGACGAGACCGGGTACGCCCGCGCCGGCACCCCCCTGGTGGCCCGGCTCGGCGGCGACGAATTCGCCCTGCTGGTCGAGGACTCCACCGGCACCGAGCAGCTCGCCGATCTCGCCGAGTCCGCGCTGAAGGCCCTGGAGGCACCCTTCGACCTGGCCGGACAGCGGCTGTCGCTGACCGCGTCCATCGGGGTCGTGGAACGGCACGCGGCCGGTACGACCGCCACGGGCCTGATGCAGGCGGCCGACACGACGCTGTACTGGGCGAAGGCGGACGGCAAGGCCCGCTGGACCCTGTTCGACCCCGAGCGCAACGCGCACCTGGTGACCCGCCAGGCCCTCTCCTCCGCCCTCCGCCCGGCCATCGAGCGCGGTGAGTTCGCCCTCGAGTACCAGCCGTTGGTGGGCATGGAGGACGGCCGGCTGAGCGGGGTCGAGGCGTTGGTCCGCTGGAATCATCCTCAGTTCGGCACGCTGGCGCCGAATCGGTTCATCGGACTGGCCGAGGAGGACGGTTCGATCGTGCAGCTCGGCCGCTGGGCCCTGGAGACCGCCTGCCGGCAGGCCCGCCGCTGGCAGCTGGACCACCCCGGCGAGCCGCCCATCTTCGTCAGCGTGAACGTCGCCGTACGCCAGGTGTGGGACTCCGACCTGGTGGCGGACGTGGCCCGGACCCTCGCCGAGACCGGGCTCGCCCCGCACCTGCTACAGCTGGAGCTGACCGAGTCGGCCGTGATGGGCTCGGCGGGCCGCCCGCTCCAGGCCCTGCAGGCCCTCAGCGACATGGGCGTCCGCATCGCCATCGACGACTTCGGCACCGGCTACTCGAACCTGGCCTATCTGAGCCGGCTGCCGGTGTCGGTGCTGAAGCTGGACGGCTCCTTCGTGCGCGGCTTCCAGTACGAGGGCGACAAGAGCACGGTGGCCGTGCCGCCCAACCCGGCCGACGAGGTGATCGTGGAGGCGATGATCCAGCTGGCCCACCGCCTCGGCCTGACGGTCACCGCGGAGTGCGTGGAGACCTCGGCGCAGGCCACGCGGCTGCGCCGGATCGGCTGCGACACCGGGCAGGGCTGGCTCTACTCCCGTCCGGTGCCGCCGGATCGTATCTCCGAGCTGCTGGGCGAGCAGGAGGCCTACGCGGTGGGCAAGCCGTAGGCGTCGGCGATCAGTTCGTAGGAGCGCAGCCGCAGCTCGCCGCGGTGGGCGTGCGAGGTGAGCATCAACTCGTCGGCGCCCGTGCGCTTGTGCAGGTCGTCCAGGCCGGAGCGGACCTCGTCCGCCGTGCCGTGCACGATGTTGCCGGTCCAGGAGGCGACGAAGTCCTCCTCCATGGGGCTGAGCTCGTGCTTCTCTGCGTCGGCCGGGTCGGGGAACAGGCCCGGGCGGCCTGTGCGCAGCCGGAGCATGTTCAGCGCGGCCGCCCGCACCTGCCGGCCGGCCTCCCGCTCGTCGTCCGTGGCGAGGGCGGAGACACCGATCAGGGCGTACGGCTCGGCCAGCACCTCGGAGGGCCGGAAGGTCTGCCGGTACAGGTCGAGGGCCGGGATGGTGTTCTGCGCGGAGAAGTGGTGCGCGAAGGCGAAGGGCAGACCGAGGAGACCGGCGAGGCGGGCGCTGAAGCCCGAGGAGCCGAGCAGCCAGACGGGCGGCCGGTGCGGGGACTGGACACCGCCGGGGCTGCTGCCCTGCACCGGGCCCGGAATCGCGTGGATCCGCCGGTAGGGATGCCCGTCCGGGAAGTCGTCGTCCAGGAAACGGGTGAGTTCGGCCAGCTGCTGCGGGAAGTCGTCGGCGCCCTCGTTGAGCGTGTCCGTACGGCGGAGCGCGGCCGCGGTGGCACCGTCCGTGCCGGGCGCCCGCCCGAGCCCCAGGTCGATCCGCCCCGGCGCCATCGCCTCCAGCGTGCCGAACTGCTCGGCGATCACCAGGGGCGCGTGGTTGGGCAGCATGACGCCGCCCGAGCCGAGCCGGATGCGGTCGGTGTGGGCGGCGAGGTGGGCGAGGATCACGGCGGGCGAGGAGGAGGCGACGCCGGGCATGGAGTGGTGCTCGGCCACCCAGTACCGGTGGAAGCCGCGCGACTCGGCGAACCGGGACAGCTCCACGCTGGTGCGCAGCGCGTCGGTGGCGGTACTGCCCGCGCCGACGGTCACCAGGTCCAGTACGGAGAGGGGGACGGGGGCGGTCCCGTGCGTCGTGCCCCGGATCTCGTCTGCCGACACGGTGTGAGCCTCCTGTTTTGGCCGTGAGCTGTCCTGCCCGGGCCTAACAGGAGGCGGTCCCCGCTTATTCCGGCCGAGACGGTGGGCGGGCGGGAATCGGGGTCCAGGGGCGGAGCCCCGGTGCCCGCCCGGTCAGACCTGCACGAGCGGCTCGCGGGTGAACAACTTCCCGAGGCGCGGCGCGTTCACCCGGCGGTCGGCCAGCCTCAGCCCCTCCCACACCGACACCTGGTTGGCCGTGAGCACCGGTTTGGACAGCGCCTTCTCCAGCAACGGCAGATGCGCGGCCGTGTGCAACGCCGTGTCCGGCAGCAGCACGGCCTCCGCGCCGGAGGCGTCCGCGTCCGCCGCCCGCGCCAGCGTCAGCACCTCCTCCTTCCCCCACGTCCCGACCTCCGCCGCCGTCACGATCCCGGACGACCGCACCGCGACCACCTCGAGCCCTCCGGCCCGCAGGAAGTCCGCGAACAGCGCGGCGACCTCCTCCGGGTAGGTCGCGCCCACGGCGACCCGTCGTACCCCCAGCTCCCGGGCCGCGTGCACGAAGGCGAAGGACGTCGAGGAGGCCGGCATCCCGGCCAGCCGGGCCAGCGCCCGCACCTGTTCCTGGGCGCCCTCCCAGCCGTACACGAAGCTGCCGCTGGTGCACGCCCACACCACCGTCTCGGCGCCGGTCAGCCGCAGCTCCGCCACGCCGGCGGCGAGCCGCTGCTCCGAGCCCATCTCGCGCAGCGCGTCCACCCGGTGCGCGTCCACGCCGATGTCGGTGTGGACCAGGTCGACCCGGATGTCGCCGCCCAGCAGCTGCTCGATGCGTGGATAGTCGTCCTCGCCGGAGTGGCCCGGGTAGAGGAGTCCGAGTGCAGTCATGACGGCCCTTCTTGGTGTTCCTGCGTTTCTTCCGGCAGTACGGGCCATTCCCGCGCGGCCTCGTCCAGCAGCGCCTGATAGGGCCCCACGGCTCGGGTACCCAGCCGGCGCAGCGCCGCCCACATCGTGACCTGGTTGGCCGACAGCACGGGGATGCGCAGCTCGGCCTCCAGCTGCGGGATGACGTCGTACGTCGGAAGGTTGGTGCAGGAGATGAAGAGCGCGTCGGCGGCGCCGGGGCGGATCGCGGCGCGGGCCATGGCGACCACGTCCCGGTACGGCACCTGCCAGATGTGCCGGGTCAGCCCCATGAAGGCGCAGCCGGTCACCCGTACGCCGGCCTCGGCGACGTACTCCTGAAGGGCCCGGGTGACGGACACCGTGTACGGGGTGACGAGGGCGACCCGGCGTACCCGCAGCTCCGTCAGGGCCTCCAGCAGGGCGCCCGAGGTGGTGACGGCGGGCAGGGTGCCGCCGGCCCCGCTCATCTGCGCGCACATCGCCCGTTCGCCCGCGATCCCGCCGACGAAGCTGCCGGAGGTGCAGGCGTAGGCGACGACCTCGGGGGCGACGGCGGTCAGCGCGCGCACCGCCTCGCCGAGGGTCTGGTGCTCGCTGACCAGCCGGGCCAGGTCCAGGCTCACCTCGACCGGCACGAACGGGGTCCTGGTCAGATGCAGCGACACCTCGTCGGGCACCCAGCGCCACAGCTCGCGGTCGAGGGCGAAGTCGAAGGGGGCCACCACACCGACACCGCGCTGGGGGCGGGGGCCGCCGAGAAAGGAGATGTCCATGGCAAGACACCCGCCTCACGCTGGGAGGACACGAGGGGCAACGGTCGGTGGGGCCGCCCGTGTTGACGAAGGTAGGTTCCGGTGCGAGCGTGGTCAATCCGCGCATGTCAGACGCCCGGAGCGGCCCCGAATGACGCTGACCCTGCCCACTGTCCTCGTCCTGGACGCCGACCCGCCACCGCGGCTCGGCCGCCTCACCGGCCGTGCCCGGGTCGTGCGCACCGACGCGGCCCATCTCGCCGAGCGGCTGCCGGAGGCGGACGTGCTGCTGGTGTGGGACTTCACCTCGCACGCCGTACGGGAGGCCTGGCCCGGGGCGGGGCCTCGGCCGCGCTGGGTGCACACGGCGAGCGCGGGTGTGGACCACCTGATGTGCCCGGAGCTCGCCGCCTCCGAGACGGTGGTGACCAACGCGCGCGGGATCTTCGACCAGCCGATCGCCGAGTACGTGGCCGCCCTGGTGCTGGCGGTCGCCAAGGACCTGCCGCGCACGCTGGAGCTGCAGCGGGAGCGGACCTGGCGGCACCGGGAGACCCGGCGGGTGGCGGGCACACGCGCGTGCGTGGTCGGCTCCGGGCCGATCGGCCGGGCGATCGCGCACACGCTGAAGGCCCTGGACGTGACGACGGCGCTGGTCGGGCGGGTCCCGCGCACCGGCATCCACGGCCCGGGCGACCTGGACCGGCTGATCTCCCGCGCGGACTGGGTGATCGCCGCCGCACCGCTGACCGAGCAGACGCACGGCATGTTCGACGCCCGCCGGTTCGGCATGATGCAGCCCTCGGCGGTCTTCGTGAACGTCGGCCGCGGGCAGCTGGTCGACGAGGACGCGCTCGCCGAGGCGCTGCGGCGGCGCTGGATCGCGGGCGCCGCCCTGGACGTGTTCGCCACCGAACCCCTGCCCGGGGACAGCCCGTTGTGGGGGCTGCCGGGGCTGATCGTCTCCCCCCACATGAGCGGCGACACGGTCGGGTGGCGAGATGAACTCGGCATCCAGTTCGTGGAGTTGTACGAGCGGTGGGCGGCGGGCAGATCCCTGGTGAACGTGGTCGACAAGAAGCGCGGCTACGTCCCCGGTCACTGAACCACCAGGAGGGTGCATGCAGCTCACCGACCTGACCGCCGTACAACTCCTCGACGGCTACCGCAAGGGCGAGTTCACTCCCGTGGAGGCGACCGAACAGGCCCTGCAGCGGGCGCGGCGGATCCAGCCGGAGGTGAACGCGTTCGTGCGCCTCACCGAGGAGGACGCGCTCGCGCGGGCGCGGGAGTCGGCGGAGCGCTGGCGGCGCGGCCAGCCGGCCGGGCTGCTGGACGGGGTGCCGGTGACGGTGAAGGACATCCTGCTGCTGCGTGGCCACCCCACGCTGCGCGGCTCGAAGACCGTGTCCGAGCAGGGCCATTGGGACGAGGACGCGCCCTCGGTCGCCCGGCTGCGCGAGCACGGCGCGGTCTTCCTCGGCAAGACCACGACGCCCGAGTTCGGCTGGAAGGGCGTCACCGACTCCCCGCTGACCGGCGTGACCCGCAATCCGTACGACCCCTCGCGTACCGCGGGCGGCTCCAGCGGCGGCAGCGCGGCGGCCGTCGCGCTCGGCGCGGCCCCGCTGTCGCTGGGCACGGACGGGGGCGGCAGCATCCGTATCCCGGCCGCGTTCTGCGGGATCTTCGGCCTGAAGCCGACGTACGGCAGGGTGCCCCTGTACCCGGCGAGCGCGTTCGGCACGCTGTCGCACGTCGGCCCGATGACCCGGGACGCGGCGGACGCGGCACTGATGCTGGACGTCATCGCCGCCCCCGACGCCCGCGACTGGTCGGCGCTGGCCCCGCCGCCGGAGTCGTTCACCGCGGGCCTGGACCGGGGCGTGCGCGGGCTGCGGGTGGCCTACTCGCCCTCCCTGGGCGGGCAGGTGGCCGTCCGCCCGGCGGTCGCGGCGGCCGTACGGCGGGCGGTGGCCGGACTCGCGGACCTCGGCGCGTACGTCGAGGAGACCGACCCGGACTTCAGCGACCCGGTGGACGCCTTCCACACCCTGTGGTTCAGCGGCGCGGCCCGGCTCACCCAGAGCTTCTCGCCGCGCCGGCGGCAGCTGCTCGACCCCGGCCTGCGCGAGATCTGCGCCCAGGGCGCCCGGTACAGCGCGCTGGACTATCTGGCCGCGGTGGACGTCCGCATGGACCTCGGCCGCCGGATGGGCCGCTTCCACGAGCGGTACGACCTGCTGGTCACACCCACCCTGCCCATCACGGCGTTCGAGGCGGACGAGGAGGTGCCCGGGAAGTCCGGCCTGCGGCGCTGGACCGGCTGGACGCCCTTCACGTACCCCTTCAACCTCACCCAGCAGCCCGCGGCGACGGTCCCCGTGGGCACCGACGGCGACGGACTGCCGGTCGGGATGCAGATCGTCGCGGCCCGGCACCGGGACGACCTGGTGCTACGGGCCTCGCACGCCCTCTACGAGGAGGGGCTCACACTCTCCGGAAACTGAGCGTCTCCCCCGCCGCCCCGCTGCGCCACAGGTCGTTGCAGGCCTCGGCCATCGGCTCCAGACCGGCCACGACCTGGCCCCAGACGATCCCGGGCACCCAGCCCACGTCCCCGTTGAGCAGCAGGTTGTTGCGCTCGTAGAACAGGGCCAGGTCGACCACGGTGGCGTCGGGGCGGACCTCGCGGTCGTAGCCGTAGGCCTTCGTGCCCAGTTCGGTGCCGGTGAAGGAGAAGTAGCAGAGGTCGCCGGGGATCGGGGTGACCGTCGGGTTCTCCAGTGGGGGTTCCGTGGAGGCGAAGGGCGGAAAGAGGGCGTAGATCTCGTTGCGCGCGTACTTGGCGTGGAAGACGTCCCCCGCGAGCGGCAGTGCCTCCCACACTGCCGCGCAGGTCAGGGGCGCGCGGTCGTCCAGCAGTCGTGCCGTGCAGTGCACTTCCCGCTTCTCGAGCGAGACGGTGACGAATCGGTCGGCCATGAAATACAGGGTGCATAGGACGGATGCGCTTGGGTAGCCGCGCCGCCATGGCTCCACCACTTGGGAACGACGTACACACGATCCGGTCGGAACACAGACACAGCAGACGCTCGGTGCTCGCGGGGGCCGCGGCGCTGGGTGCGGTGGGCGCACTGGGTGCCGCGGGCTGTACGCGGGTGGCCTCGGCGTCCGGTGTGAAGGGCGGCGACCTGCTCGACCGGCTGCGCGCGCAGGGGGTCGTACGGCTCGGGATCGCCGGTGAGATCCCCTTCGGGTACATCGACACGAACGGCCGTCTCACCGGGGAGGCGCCCGAGCTGGCGAAGGTGATCTTCAAGCGGCTCGGGGTGGACCGGGTGCAGCCCGTGCCGACCGAGTTCGGCTCGCTCATACCCGGCCTGAACTCCCAGCAGTTCGACGTCGTGGCCGCCGGGATGTACGTCAATCCCGAGCGCTGCGAGCAGGTGATCTTCGCGGATCCGGACTACCGGATGCTGGACTCCTTCATCGTCCGCAAGGGCAATCCGAAGGGGCTGCACTCCTACAAGGACGTGGTGGCGAAGAAGGCGAAGTTCGCCACCGGGACCGGGTACGCCGAGATCCAGTACGCGGTGGAGGCCGGGTACAAGGAGAGCGACATCCTGATCGTCCCGGACCAGGTCGCCGGGCTCAACGCCGTCGAGGCCGGGCGCGTGGACGTCTTCGCCGGTACGGCGCTGACCACGCGCGAGGTGGTGAAGAAGTCCGCCAAGGCGGAGGCCACCGAGCCGTTCGCACCGCTGGTCAAGGGCAAACCGCACGTCGACGGCGGCGCGTTCGCGTTCCGGCCCACCGAGACGAAGCTGCGCGACGCCTTCAACGCCGAGCTGCACAGGCTGAAGCGGAGCGGGGAACTGTTCGGGATCCTTCGGCCCTTCGGCTTCACCAAGGCCGAGCTGACGGACCTCACCGCGAAGGAGCTGTGCGGCGGATGACCTCGGGGCTCTGGGAACTCGTACTGAAAGGCGTCTGGACCACCGTCCAGCTGCTGGTGTTCAGCACGCTGCTGGCCGGCGCGGTGTCCTTCGCCGTCGGTGTCGCGCGCACCCACCGGCTGTGGGTCGTGCGCTTCCTCGCCGGCTTCTACACCGAGGTGTTCCGCGGCACCTCGGCACTGGTGATGATCTTCTGGGTGTTCTTCGTGCTGCCGGTCGCCTTCGGCTGGCAGCTGGTGCCGCTGTGGGCGGGCACGCTGGCGCTCGGGCTGACGTACGGCGCGTACGGCTCGGAGATCGTGCGCGGCGCGCTGAACGCGGTCGACCCGGCGCAGCGGGAAGGCGGGATCGCGCTCGGTTTCACGCCCTGGCAGCGGTTGCGGCTGGTCCTGCTGCCGCAGGCGGTGCCGGAGATGATCCCCTCCTTCTGCAACCTGCTGATCGAGCTGCTCAAGGGCACCGCGCTGGTGTCGGTCATGGGCATGGGCGATCTGACGTTCAGCGCCAACCTGGTGCGGCTGGCATTGCAGCAGAGCGCGGAGATCTACACGTACGTGCTGCTGATCTACTTCGCGATCGCCTTCGTGCTGACCCGGCTGATGCGCTCTCTGGAGAAACGGCTGAAGGCCGGGGTCGGCAAGGAGACCGGCACGTTCTCGGCGGCGCGTGAGCTGAAGCGCGCACAGACCACCGGTGTCGGCGGGGGTGGGATCGGATGAAGTGGGACTGGAACGCCGTACGTGACTTCATGCCGCACTTCTGGGACGGGCTGCTGGTCACCCTGGAGGCCCTGGCCCTCGGCTCGCTGCTGTCCTTCACCCTCGGCCTGGTGTGGGCGCTGCTGATGCGGACGCCGAGCCGGTTCGTGCGCTGGCCGGTCGGGGTGGTCACGGAGTTCGTGCGCAACACCCCGCTGCTGGTGCAGCTGTTCTTCCTGTTCTACGTGCTGCCCGAGTGGGGCCTGACGTTCTCGGCGCTGGCCACCGGCGTCTTCGCGATCGGCCTGCACTACTCGACGTACACGATGCAGGTCTACCGGGCCGGTATCGAGGCGGTGCCCGTCGGCCAGTGGGAGGCGGCGACGGCGCTGAACCTGCCCCGGAGCCGGACCTGGACCGCGGTGATCCTGCCCCAGGCGATCCGCCGGGTGGTCCCCGCCCTCGGCAACTACGTGATCGCCATGCTCAAGGACACGCCGATGCTGATGGTGATCACCGTGCTGGAGATGCTCGGGCGGGCCCGGCTCTTCTCCCAGCAGCACTTCCAGTTCACCGAGCCCCTGACCGTGATCGGGGTGGCCTTCGTCCTCATCTCCTACCTGGCCTCCCTTCTTCTGCGAGCCCTGGAGCGACGCCTTGTCCGTTGAGACCCGTAAACAGACCGCCGTCACCGACACGCATCCGACCGAGCTGGTCCGCCTGGAGGGGGTGACCAAGCGGTTCGGGGACAACACGGTCCTCGACGGCCTCGACCTCTCCGTGGACGCGGGCCGGCACGTGACCCTGATCGGTCCCTCCGGCTCCGGCAAGACGACGATCCTCCGGCTGCTGATGACCCTCACCAAGCCGGACGAGGGCACGATCACGGTCGACGGCGAGCGGCTGTTCCCGGCGCCGGAGAAGCAGGTCCGTGAGGTCCGCAAGAAGATCGGGATGGTGTTCCAGCAGTTCAACCTGTTCCCGAACATGTCCGTGCTGCGGAACATCACCGAGGCGCCGGTGCAGGTGCTCGGCATGTCCCGGGACGAAGCCGAGGAGCGGGCGCGGGAGCTGCTGGACCTGGTGGGGCTGGCCGACAAGTGCGACGCACGGCCCACCCGGCTCTCCGGCGGCCAGCAGCAGCGGGTGGCGATCGCCCGGGCGCTGGCGATGCGGCCGCGGGTGCTGCTGCTGGACGAGGTGACGTCTGCGCTCGACCCGGAGCTGGTCGCGGGCGTCCTCGACCTGCTCCGGGACATCGCCCGCACCACCGACATCACGATGCTCTGTGTGACTCACGAGATGGGTTTCGCCCGGGACATCTCCGACCAGGTACTGATGTTCGACGCCGGACGGGTGATCGAGTCGGGCCCGCCGGAGAAGATCTTCAGCGATCCGGAGCGGGACCGGACCCGGGAATTCCTCAGCGCGGTCCTGTGACTACGGGGTGTGAAGACGGGAAGAGCCGAGGTCCGGGCGCTGGGTGATGACTTTGGCATATGCCAGAGGGTCTGCGTCGCAGTTGGGAGAGGGGCGCGGGCACCACAATCTCGCCAACGCCCTCTCCCCAACGGCCCTTTGCCCGTTATCGTGGTAGCGATCCGCCGACCGGACTTAGCGGCCACAGACAGGCGAGCGCAGGGGGAAAACACCGTGGCGCTGATGCACGAGCCGACCGCCCCGTACCACTCCGCCCAGGACGCGCTGCGCGTGCTGGAGTCCGTGGCCCGTCACCCCGCCGGCGTCACCGACACCGAGCTGGCCCGCCACACCGGCCTGCTCCCCGAGCGACTGACCGCGCTGCTGCGCATGCTGCGCCGCGAGGGCTACGTCGAGCAGATCGCCGACGGCGCGTACGTCACCGGTGAGACCCTGCGCCGCCTCACCTCGACGCACGACCACGAGCGGGCCCTGCGCGAGAAACTCCAGCACACCCTGGACCGGCTGCGGGACTCCGTCGGCGCGGCCGTCTACATGAGCCGGTACGTGGACGGCGAGGTCAGGGTCACCCAGTACGCCGCCGGGCCGGCCACCCCGGCGGTCAACGAGTGGGTCGACTTCCGCTACTCGGCGCACGCCACCGCCGCCGGCAAGAGCCTGCTGACCCAGCTGGACCACAACGCCCGCCGCGACCACCTCTCCCGGCACAAGATGGCCCGCCTCACCTCGCGCACCATCACCAGCGACAAGCTGCTGCTGTCCCGCCTGGAGTCCCAGCCGCCGACGGTGCCGATCCTGGACCTCCAGGAGTACGCGATCGGCACGGTCTGCGCGGCCGTCCCGATCACCGCGGGCTCCTCGGTCGGCTGCCTGGCCCTGTCCCTCCCGGTGGAGCACGCACACCGGCTCCGCCAGGCCGCGGACACCCTCAACCGGAACGCGGCTCCGGTACTGCTCTCGCTCGCGATCTAGGTGGTCACGAGCACACCTGAGGACCAGGTAGTATTTTCTTCGTCGCCGGCCGCAGGAGGAAAAGTCCGCGGAGGGCGAGAGTCATGCGCCGCTAGCTCAGTTGGTTAGAGCAGCTGACTCTTAATCAGCGGGTCCGGGGTTCGAGTCCCTGGCGGCGCACAATGAAGATGGCGAGCCACGTCCGCAGATAGCGCGGACCTGGCTCGCCGTCTCTGTTATTGCGCGGCTACGCCGCGCGTCGTGGGGGCTCCGCCACCCACACCCCCCACTGACGGGCCCTTCGCGGAAGCGAGGGGCCCCTCGACGTCTTCCGCGGTCAGTCTCCGGTACGCGTCCTCCCCGGGCGGCCGCCACCACACCGGGTCGGCACACCGGAACCCCTCGCGCCGCAGCCTCGCCCGCTCGATCTTGTTGGTGGCCGTCACGGGCATCCGCTCCACCACCCGCACGAACCGGGGCGCCATCTTCGTCCCGAGGTCGGGCTGGTCCCGCAGGAACGCCGCGAAGGACCAGGGGTCGAACCGGCCGGCGACGGTCGCCATCACCTGGTCCCCGGTGACCGGATCCGGCACCCCGTACACGGCCACCGCCACCGCTTCCTCGTACCGGGCGACGATGTTCTCGATCATCGCGGCGGCCAGATTCTCCCCGTCGACCCGGATGCGGTCGTCCGTGCGACCGGCGAAGTACAGGTATCCCCCGGCATCCCGGTAGAAGAGATCCCCGGTCCAGTAGGCCCCACCCCGCCGCCGCTCGGCTTCGGCGGCCGGATTGCGCCAGTACCCCTCGAAGGGACTGGGCCCCTGATTCACCAGCTCCCCGATGGCCTCGTCACCGTTGAGGAGCTGCCCGGCGGCATCGAATTCGGCCACCGGACACTGCAGCCCCGTATCCGGATCGAGCACCGCAAGACCGGGCCCCGCCGGCCCCACCGCCCCCGCCGGGGTCCCAGGCGCCCACTGGATGGCCGCCCCGCCCTCCGACGAACCGTATCCCTCCACCAGTCGCACCCCGAACCGCCGCTCGAACGCCGCCGCGTCCACCGCCCCGGCCTCCGTCCCGAAGCCCGTCCGCAGCGGGTTGTCCCGGTCGTCGGGCCGCGCCTCGGTGGCGAGGATGTACTGGATCGCCCGACCGACATAGGTGAAGTACGTCGCCCGGTAGCGCCGTACGTCCGCCAGGAACCCGGACGCCGAGAACCGCCGCCGCAGCGCCACCCCGGCCCCGGCGGCCAGCGCGGGCGCCCAGTCCGCGATCACCGCGTTGCCGTGGAACATCGGCATGCAGACGTAGTGCACGTCGTCCGCACGGACCCCGAACTGTCCGGCCAGCGCATGCCCCGCCGCGGCCAGCCGCCCCTGGGAACAGATCGCGGCCTTGGGTGCGCCGGTGGAGCCGGAGGTGAAGTAGAGCAGCATCCGGTCGGAGGGGGCGGCCCGGGCGGGGTCGGGTACGGCGCCGGCGTACGGGGCGAGGAGGGCGTCGTAGGCGTCGTCGTCGGTGACGAGGACGCGCACGCCCGGCAGCTCCAGCCCCGCCAGCAACGGCAGCTGCGCCCGCTCGGTGACGAGCACCGGGCAGTCGGTGTGCCGGATGTCCCGGGCCAGCTCGGTACCCCGGCGGGTGGGGTTGATCCCGGCGACGGCGGCCCCGGCGAGCGCCGCCGCCCCGAGCCACAGCGGGAACTCCTCGGTGTTGTCGAGCAGCACGCCGACGTGCGGGACGGCACTCGGTGGCAGCAGATCGGCGAGCAGCGCGGCCCGGGCGGCCGCCCCCGCGGCAACGTCGTGATGGGTCAGCATCCGCTCCTCGCACCACAGCCCCGGCCGGTGATCCCCCCACCGTGCCGCGACCAGCTCGGCCACCGTGCGCATCGTGGACTTCATGGCGAGGCACGGTAACTGACGTGCCATCAGATGTGGAGGGTCAGAACCCGCCCATGTCGTCGTTCACGAAGACGTCGGTGTACGTGACCATGAAGCCGACGCAGAACACGACCACGACGCCGAGGAAGGCGAGGATGCCGAGGGTGGCCGCCGCCTGCCTGACCTGCCCGGGCTCGTGGGCCGTGGCGGCCACCGTGGGGCCGTCCTTGTAGTAGACGGTGACGAGGTCACCCTCCAGGCGGGTCGCCGGGCCGTTCTCCTCCTCGAAGCGGATCTCGCGGCCGTCGGGGGTCGTGAACTCGTAGACGTGGTGGATCGTCGTGCTCACCGAGGTGTCGTTGGCGCCGCCGCGGGTCGTCGTGAACATCCGCAGGCACCGGCCCTGTGCGGTGAGCCCGCTGTTCCAGGCGCCGCGAATCTGCAGCCAGCGGCGCACCACGCGGTAGGCCATGAAGAGGGCCACGGCCATGATCAGGCAGGGCACGAGGTAGAACAGCACGTCCATGGGATCCCCCGGTCTCGGGTACCGTCCTACCCGTCGGTAGGCGTGCCAGGACGGTACCCGCGGAATCCGCCGGACGGACTCAAGTAATGCTCAGAACGTGACGTCCGAACAGGCGTAGAACGCGTTGCCCGTGTCGGCGATCGTCCACACCGCGAGGATGACGTGGTGACCGCTCAGCCCGGTGGGCAGCGTGCCGCTGTGGCTGAGGGTGGCCGGCGGGCGCTGGCCGTTGTACGGCACCGTCAGGAACGGGGTGGTGTTGAGGTCCGACCGGGCCAGGGCGTGGTTCTGGTTCCAGCCCTGCTTGGTGACGTAGTACTTGAAGTCCGTCGTGGCGTGCATGGCGGTGAACTGCCACCGGAAGGTGTACGACTGACCGCCGGTCACCTTCGTGGTGGGCCAGGCCGCGCCGGACGGCGCCCTCGGCGAGCTGAGCTGGGCGAAGCGGCTCACGCCGCCGTTGCAGATCTGGCCGTCGGCGGGTCCGGCGGCCGGGAAGCCCTTGGGGCCCTCGACGCTCTGCGGCTCCCACTGGATGTCGCCGCAGTCCGTCACGGTGCCGTTCTGGCAGAGCTTCTGCCTGCTGATGGGGAGGTCGGTGTAGCCGTGCCCGCTGGCGCCGCCGGTGGAGAGCGCGAAGGCTCCGGCGGTCACCACACCCAGCACGACTGCGGATAGCGCAGAAAATCTGGTCTTCGTACGCATGCTGCCGCTCCTGGAGAACGTGGGGGAGGTTCACTGAGCTGAGCTGAGCTGAGCCGTACAGTAGGTCTAGACCAAGCCCCAGATTATTGCCGCCACTTGAACATGTCCATACCAATCGCGTCGGCGCTCCCGAGCCGCTGCCCGACCGTCACATCGGCTCCCTGCGGCCCGAGCAGAACGCCACCGTCAGGTCCCGGACGAGCACCTTGCGCTCGTAGTCGTCCAGTTCGACCAGACCGCGCATGGTCAGCCGGGTCACCGTGTCCTCCACCGAGTCCACGACCGAGTTGAGCATGGTGGCCCGCTGCCGGGCGTCCAGCGCGGCGATGGTGCGCCGGTGCATCGCGGCGGCGACCTCGGGCGCGTACTCCACCCGGAGCGGCTGCACCGAGAACACCTCCAGGCCGATCGGCCCCGCATCCGCCGCCACCAGCCGGGTCAGCGCCTCCCCCGCCACGGCCACCCCGCCCCGCGCCGAGCCCGGCAGGTCCACCGGCACCCGGGCGAGCGCCGCCTCCACGCACTCCTGCAGATAGGTCTCGTGGTCGTCGATGCCGAGCACGGCCCGCGCGGTGTCCCGCACCCGCCACACCACCAGGACGACCACCCGCAGCGCCATCCCGTTGGCGTCCGCCGCCGGCATCGCCTCGCTGCGCCAGTGCCGCAGCCGTACGTTCACCCGGCGGCGCACCAGCAGCGGGTTCACCCAGAGCAGGCCGGTGCGCCGTACCGTCCCCCGGTACCGGCCGAACAGCCCGAGCAGCCGGGCCTGTCCGGTCCGGCCGCGGGCGAGCCCGCCGAAGCCGAGCACGCCGAGCGCACCGGCCCCGGCGTACGCCGCCCACTGCGCGGGCCCGAGACCCGTGCCCGTGCCGGCCGGCAGGCGCAGCGCCCCCGCCGTGAGCGGCGGCAGCACGCCCGCCCACCACGAGGTGGCCAGGCACCCCGCGATGCCGCCCGCCCCGGCCAGCACCCCGGCCAGACCGGGCAGCACCCGCGCCGGACGCTCCACCAGCTCCGGGTCGACCTGCGGCACCGTCCGGCTGCGGGCCGGGGCCGGGCCCCTCAGCCGGGGCTGCTCACCGGTGGCCTGCCGGCGGCCCACGACGGCGGGCTTGAGCGGCACCGGCACCGGCTCGGGCTCGTCACGGAAGAGCAGGTGGACGGGGATCTCGGTGGTCACCTCGTTCTGGATCAACCGGGCCGGACGGGTGGTCCTGCCCCCGGTGCCCACCGTGCCCTCCGGCTGCTCTCCGGACTCGGACGTGTGTGACGTGGTCGTACTCATGCGTGCCTCCAGCCTCCGCGCCAGATGCGTCATGACAGTGAGAAGTGAGAGTGAGATCAGGGGGACTGCTGAGAGCCCCGCGGCGCCGCCTACGCGAACAGGCGGCGCCAGGTCTCCGGGCCCGGGTAGCCGTCCGCCGCGCCGCCCCGCCAGCCCTGGCTGCGCTGGAACGCCTCCACGGCCCGCCGGTCCGCCTCGCCCCAGCTCGGACCGGGCCCGTCGACGTAGAAGCTGCCGAACCCTTTCTTCACCAGTTGCTTCCGCAGCCGGGTGACGTACTCGTTCTCCGCGCCCGGACGGAAGAGGTTCCGGCCGGGATAGCCGGCCACCCCGTGCGAGGCGGGCCGGGCGGACCCGGCGGCTCCGGAGGCGACGTTCTTGCCCTGCCCGGTGACGAGCAGCTCCCAGGTACTGGGACCGGGCAGCCCGTCGGCGTCCTCGCCCGTCCAGCCCTGGGCCAGCTGGAACGCCCGGGTCGCCCGCCGGTCCGCCTCGCCCCAGGCCGGGCCCGGGCCCTCGGGGTAGAAGGAGCCGGCGCCGCGGGCCACGAGCAGCCGGCCGAACTGGGTGACGTACTTGTTGTGCGCGCCGCCGCCGAAGAACCCGGCACCCGGGAAGGGCGCCGGCTTCTTGCTGTCGGCGGCCTGCTGGACGCCCGCGGTGCCGGCGGTCAAGCCCTTGTAGCGGTAGGGGACGTACTTGTCGGCGTGCGTCCAGTAGGGGTACGGGGTGGGCTGGCTGCGGGCGTGCGGGGGTGTCTGCTCGTAGACCAGGTAGTTGGTGTGCGTGTGGTCCGTCCAGCCGCCGAAGAGCACGACGTGGGAGCCCTTCTCGGGGTTGTCCGGGTTGTGGAAGAGGAGCATGTCGCCGGGCTGCAGCTCCTCCTTGGTGATCTTCACCCCGAACTGGTCGAGGCTGCCGGTCCACTCGTTGGAGCCCAGGCCCCAGGCCATGGAGACATAACCCGAGCAGTCCTGCCGGTAACCGTCGGACCAGTAGTCGTCCATGCTGTACGGCACCTCGGCGTCGACCCAGGTCTTGGCCCGGTTGATGATCTTGGTCCGGGTGGTGGCGGGGGTCGGGACGAGCGGGGGCTCGACCGGTTTGCCGGCCGGGCCGTGCAGCGGGGCCCGGGGGCCCTGCGGGGTCTCGGGCCCGTCGTCCGCCGCGGGGGCGCCGGGGCGGGGCTGGGCGTGGGGAGTGGCGAGAGCGACGGCCGGCGGGGTGGCACCGAGGGTGGCGGACGCGGCGGCGGCCACGACCACCACCCCTCGGGCGGCCGGGTGGCCGCCGAAGCGGCCGGGCGGGCGGGGGCTCACCCGATGGCGGGCGCAGCCGGGGCAGCCGCAGTCGCTCGCGGGGTCGATTTCCTCGAACGCCGGAGCGGTCATGCGATCTGCCTCACATTCGGGGTTGATTTGTCCGAGGATGTGCACGTTGATCAGTTTCACAACTGTCGTCGGAGCGCGCATGTTGACGGTCCGAATGATGTACAGACCGATATGACCGCTCTCCGGGACACCCGGGGGTGGTCGGGAGCACCCCTCCAGGTCAGGTAGAGTTCTCTCGTCAGCAGGCGCCGCTAGCTCAGTTGGTTAGAGCAGCTGACTCTTAATCAGCGGGTCCGGGGTTCGAGTCCCTGGCGGCGCACAGACGAAGAAGGTCCCCCGTGCGAACGGGGGACCTTCTTGCTGTTTGGCCGGATACCCTCTGGCCATGGCAGCGCGTGACCTCCAGGAGCGGATCAAGAAGCTCATCATCGACCGGCGGCTGCCCTCGGGTGCCCCGCTGCCGACCGAGCCCGAGCTGATGGAGTTCCTCGGGGCGAGCCGGAACTCGGTGCGGGAGGCGCTGAAGGCGCTGCAGGCGATGGGGATCGTGGAGATCCGGCACGGCTTCGGGACCTATGTGGGCCCGATGTCGCTCGCCCCGATGATCGAGGGGCTCGCCTTCCGTACCGTCGCCGGGCACTACCGGGGCGAGGACTCCCTGCTCCAGCTGCTGGAGCTGCGCGAGGCGGTCGAGACGGGGCTGGTCTCACGGCTGGCCGGGCGGCTGCCGGAGACGGACCTCGTTGAACTGGAGGCCCTCGTGAACCGTATGGAACAGGAGGCCGCCGAGGGCTGCGGCCTCGCCGAGACCGACCGCGCGTTTCACGCCACCCTCTACCGGGGGCTGGACAACGTGCTGCTGAGCGAGGTGCTGGAGGCGTTCTGGGACGCGTTCCACCGGGTCCAGCGGGATCTGGTGGACGTACCGCAGGACCCGCGGGTCACCTGCCGTCAGCACCGGGAGATCCTCGACGCGGTCCGGTCCGGCGATTCCATACGGGCGGAGGGGGCCATAAGAGATCACTTCGGCAACATCCGCGCCCGCCTCTCCCCCACCGGCGCACCCGAGCCTCCCGAGCCCCACCCGCGCCACAATCAACGGGTTTGACCGGTAAACACCGCGTTTCGCGTCTTGCGATCATGCTGAGCACCGTAGAACCCTGGTTGTTCATGAAGCCGCGGATTCGCGGCTGTTGGGGGGAAAGCGGTTGCGTGCCGGCGAGGAGGGGGCCTCGCTCATGAACCGGTGCCGAGGGGGGCATCATGCAACCGGAAGGTCGCAGTCCCGTGTCTATAGGGTGAGCAAGACGTGGTGACGGTGACTCACCACTGAACCGCCCGTGACGGCCGAGGGGGCCCCGACCGGGCGAAGGACCGACGAACACGCGGTGAACTGCGTGTGGGGGGAATGACTCATGACGTCGACGCCGACGGGCGCCCGGCAGAGCCACGATCAGGACAACGATCCGTCACAGACCACCCAGCTCCGTGCGATAGGACACCGGACCGGCCAGTTCCGCCGTATAAAGAAGAGCCTGCCGAGATACGACTACGAGCACTACAGCCGGCTGGCAGGTCCCCTCACCCAGCCCGACCCGGGCAAGCCCTACAAGGTGCAGTACCGTTCGCTGCTCTCCCAGGAGCCGCACCGCATACGAGCCGCGCTCATGCTGGGCGCCGCCCCGGTGCTCTCCCTGGTCCTGCTGTTCTGGCTGCTGCAGCCCGAGCACTGGACCGAACGGGACTACCCGGCCTACGACTTCCTGCCGGCGCTCGACATCGTCATGCTCGTCTCGATCGGTCTGATCGAGTTCTTCCGTTGCATGAACGTGCTGTCCAACGCGCACGCCACGCTCGTCGCCCGGGACCCGGTCCCGGTCGTGCCGGAGACCGGCACCCGGGTCGCCTTCCTCACCTCCTTCGTGCCCGGCAAGGAGCCGCTGGAAATGGTGACCAGGACCCTGGAGGCCGCGGTCAAGCTGCGCCACCGGGGCCTGATGCACGTGTGGCTGCTGGACGAGGGGGACGACCCGGCCGTCAAGGAGGTCTGCGCCCGGCTCGGCGTCCACCACTTCTCCCGCAAGGGCGTCGCCCGGTGGAACCAGCCCAAGGGCCCGCACCGCGCCAAGACCAAGCACGGCAACTACAACGCCTGGCTGGAGGCACACGGCGACGAGTACGACTTCTTCGCCTCCGTCGACACCGACCACGTGCCGCTGCCCAACTACCTGGAACGGATGCTCGGTTACTTCCGCGACCCGGACGTCGGCTTCGTCATCGGCCCGCAGGTCTACGGCAACTACGACACGTTCGTCACCAAGGCCGCCGAGTCGCAGCAGTTCCTCTTCCACGCCCTGATCCAGCGCGCCGGCAACCGCTACGGCGCCCCGATGTTCGTGGGCACCTCGAACGCCGTGCGGATCAGCGCGATCAAGCAGATCGGCGGCCTGTACGACTCGATCACCGAGGACATGGCCACCGGGTTCGAGATGCACCGCGCCAAGAACCCGGCCACGGGCCGGAAGTGGAGGTCGGTCTACACCCCGGACGTCCTCGCCGTCGGTGAGGGCCCGAACGCCTGGACGGACTTCTTCACCCAGCAGATGCGCTGGTCCCGGGGGACGTACGAGACGATCCTCAAGCAGTACTGGAAGGGCTTCTACTCGCTGCCGCCCGGCAAGCTCTTCAACTACACGATGATGATCATCTTCTACCCGATGTCCGCCCTCAACTGGATCCTGGCGGCGCTGAGTTGCGCGCTGTTCCTGGGCCTGGGCGCCTCGGGTGTGAACATCGACCCGACCGTGTGGCTGATGCTGTACGGCAACGCCTCCGCGCTCCAGATCGGCCTGTACATCTGGAACCGCCGCCACAACGTCTCCCCGCACGAGCCGGAGGGCTCCGGCGGTGTCGCGGGCATGGTGATGTCGGCGCTGTCCGCGCCGATCTACGCCCGTTCGCTGATGGACGCGGTGCTGCGCCGCAAGAGCAAGTTCGTGGTGACCCCGAAGGGCGATTCGGCCAGCCCGGACACGCTGTTCGGGACCTTCCGGATCCACTGGTTCTTCATCCTGGTCTTCGGTGGTTCGCTCGCCGCGGGCTTCGTGTTCGGGCACTCCCACCCGGCGATGATCACGTGGGCGGTCTTCGCCATGCTGATCACCGCCTCGCCGATCTTCGTCTGGCGGCACGCGCTGCGTCAGGAGAAGAAGAAGCCCCGGCAGGCGGCGGAGGCGGCCTCGGGTGCGGGTGCGGCTGCCGGGGTGGCCGCACCCGGGCCGGCGGTGGCGGAGCCGCAGGACGCGGTGCCCGCGCAGTACGCGGCCCACGCGCAGCGCGCCCACACCTCGCACACCCCGCAGCAGCGGCCCAGTTGGGCCGCCGCCCCCCGGGGACCGGGCGGGGACCCCGCAGGGGACAACGACCAGAGCATGCAGATCGCGCTTGGCGGACATGGGGGAAGTAAGGAATGAAGGACCAGGCCGGCCGCCGTCGTGCCCGTCGACTCGCGATAGGCACGGCGGTGGTACTCGCGCTGGCCGGGATGAACGGGCCGTGGCTGTACCGCTTCGGAACCGAGCAGTACCACCAGTACAAGATCAACAAGCCCGAGTACAAGGCCGCGAACGGCCACTGGGACATCGTCGAGTTCCCCGAGGAGTACCGCCAGGACACCATCCACGCGGCACTCCTGCACACCGGCAAGGTGCTGCTGGTCGCCGGCTCGGGCAACAACCAGGACAACTTCGACAAGAAGAAGTTCGACACCCGCATCTGGGACCCGGTCAAGGGCACCATCAAGAAGGTGCCGACGCCCGCCGACCTGTTCTGCACCGGCCACACCCAGCTGGCCAACGGCAACCTGCTGATCGCGGGCGGGACGAAGCGTTACGAGAAGCTCAAGGGTGACGTCACCAAGGCCGGGGGCCTGATGGTCGTGCACAACGAGAACCCCGACAAGCCGATGACGCTGCCCGCGGGCACCAAGTTCACCGGCAAGGAGAACGGCAAGACCTTCGTCTCCAAGGACCCGGTGCTCGTACCGCGCGCGAAGAAGGTCTTCGACCCGCGGACCGGCGCGTTCCTGCGCAACGACCCCGGGCTCGGCCGTATCTACGTCGAGGCGCAGCGCAGCGGCACCAAGTACGAGACCGGCACCCAGGACAACTACCGGATCCAGGGCCTGACCGGCGCCGACGCGCGCAACACGTACGGCATCGCGCAGAAGCTCGCCCTCGACAAGAAGGACTTCCAGGGCATCCGCGACGCCTACGAGTTCGATCCGGTCGCCGAGCGGTACATCAAGGTCGACCCGATGAACGAGGCCCGCTGGTACCCGACGCTCACGACCCTGTCGGACGGGAAGATCCTCAGCGTCTCCGGTCTCGACGACATCGGTCAGCTGGTCCCGGGGAAGAACGAGGTCTTCGACCCCAAGACCAAGAAGTGGACGTACACGCAGAAGATCCGGCAGTTCCCGACGTACCCGGCGCTGTTCCTGATGCAGAACGGGAAGATCTTCTACTCGGGTTCCAACGCGGGGTACGGCCCGGACAACGTGGGCCGTGTGCCCGGGGTCTGGGACGTCGACACCAACAAGTTCACCAAGTTGCCCGGGCTCAGCGACCCCAACATGATGGAGACGTCCGGGACGGTGCTGCTGCCTCCGGCCCAGGACGAGAAGTTCATGGTGATCGGTGGGGGCGGGGTCGGTGAGTCCAAGCTGTCCAGCAAGAAGACGCGGCTCATCGACCTGAAGGCGAAGAACCCGCACTTCGTCGACGGGCCCGAGCTGGAGAAGGGCACCAGGTATCCGCAGTCCTCGATCCTGCCCGACGACACCGTGCTCGTGTCGGAGGGTTCGGAGGACTACCGGGGGCGCGGCGACTCCAACATCCATCAGGCTCGGCTGTACCACCCGGACAGCAACAGCTTCACCCAGGTCGCCGATCCGCTGGTCGGGCGCAACTACCACTCCGGGTCGATCCTGCTGCCGGACGGGCGGGTGATGTTCTTCGGTTCCGACTCGCTGTACGCGGACAAGGCGAACACCAAGCCGGGGAAGTTCGAACAGCGCATCGAGATCTACACGCCGCCCTATCTGTACCGGGACTCACGGCCGTCGTTGAGCGGAGGGCCGCGGACGATCGCCCGGGGTGCTTCGGGGACGTTCACCTCGAAGCACGCCTCGAGCATCAGGAAGGTGCGGCTGATCCGGCCGAGCGCCTCGACCCACGTGACGGACGTGGATCAGCGGTCGATCGCTCTCGGTTTCAGGACGAACGGCGACAAGATCACGGTCACCGTGCCGAAGAACCGGAATCTGGTGCAGTCGGGCTGGTACATGATGTTCGTGGACGACGACCAGGGGACGCCGTCCAAGGCGCAGTGGGTCAAGGTGCCGTAGCTACTTGCTGTTCCTGGCCAGGGCGAGTGCGTAACTCGCCCACCACTGGCCCGCCTTCGGGCCGCCCTTGCAGGTGCCGTCCGACTCTCCTGGACGCTTGACCCACAGGTAGGCGTCCACGAGAGGGTCGGACGTCTTCGTCGTCGGGGTCTTGCCCAGGGCCCGGCCGGGCGGGTTGCACCACTTCTGGGCCGGATCGCCCGCCGTGTAGGGGCCGTTGCCGTTGCGGCTGGTGTCGACGACGAAGTGCTTGCCGCCCACCTTGGCGGAGAGCTGCTTGCCGTAGGCGATGGAGTCCTCGGTGGAGTAGAAGTTGGAGACGTTGACGGCGAAGCCGTCGGCCTGGTCGATGCCGGCCTGCTGGAGGGGCTGGAAGATCTGGTCGGGGTGGCCCCAGCCGGCGTTGCCGGCGTCCAGGTAGACCTTGGTGTTCTTCAGGGACTTGAGCTTGGCGACGGCGCCCTTGAGGAGGTCGTAGCGCTCCTCGTGGAACTCGTCCGGGGTGCAGCCGTCGACGAGGTGGAGCACGGCGTCGGGTTCGAGGATGACGGTGGCGGGGCGGTCCCCGATGCCCCGGGCGACACCGTCGACCCAGGCGCGGTAGGCGTTGCCGTCGGCCGCGCCGCCCCGGGAGTACTGGCCGCAGTCGCGGTGCGGGATGTCGTACAGGACGAGCAGGGCCCTGCGGTCGGACTTCTCGGCGGCCTCGGTGAAGCCGCGGGCCTCCCGCTCCGGATTCTCCGGGCCGATCCACTCCCCCACCGGCTGCTCGGCGATCTTGCGGATCTGCGCGGCCTCGGTCTTCTTGCCTGCCTTCTCGTAGGCGGCGAGTTGGCGGGCCGCGGTGCCGTCCGGGTTCACCCAGAACGGGTCGGCGGACTTGGGCTGTTGAGTGATCCCGGCGCCGGCCGCCTTGTCCCCGTCCGGGGAGGAGCACCCGGCGAGCAGCAGTGCCGCCCCCAGCACCGCCGCGGACGCCCGTGCCCGCGCCGAAGAGCGGGCCCCCCTGGTGTCGTACATGCGATTCCCCCCTGAGCGCATCGTTCCGGCCCGGTCGACCGAGTACCAATCGTGGCATACCGGCCGGGCCGGTCACGAGGTCGCGCGGGGGGTGTCAGGGGGGTCACGGACCGGTGCCCGTGAGGTACGCGGAGACCACCACGTTGGCCGTGTAGCTGCGGCTGGTGCGGTCGAAGGTGCCGCCGCAGGTGATCAGGCGGAGCTCGGCACGGCCCGGCTGGTGGGGGCCGTAGGCCTGCCGGGCGTCGAAGTCGTCGCGGGCCAGGACGCGGATGCCGTCGACGGTGAAGTGGGCGACCTTGCCGTCCGAGCGGAAAACCCGGACCGTCTCGCCCGGCTTCAGGGTGCTGAGCTTGTAGAAGACGGCGGGCCGGGTCTCGGTGTCGACGTGACCCACCATCAGCGCGGCCCCCGCCGCGCCGGGCGCGGTCCCGGAGCCGTACCAGCCGACCACTCCCGGCCGGTCGAACGGCGGCGGGTCGACGGCACCCCGGCTGTCCAGGCCGCGGGCCGTCACCGGGGCCTGCACGCCCAGTTCGGGGATGTCGATGCGCTGCGGGGTCGCGGCGCCGAGCGGCTCGGCCGCGGGCGGCAGCCGGACCCCGTCGGTGCCGAGGCCGGCCACGTCACCCGGGCCGGACGGGCTCTCGGGTACGTCGGTCACGCCCCGGCCCCACAACCACAGCCCGAGCAGCAGGAGCGCCCAGGCCAGAACGGTGACCAGGCGCGCGGCGCCGGTGGTGCGCCCGGGTTCGTCGGACATGGCCGCGCCACGCCCTCAGTCCGTGCCGCGGCTCCGGCGGGCCCTGAGCAGCCCGACGGCGGCCGCGGCGACCCCGGCGAGGGCCAGGCCGGTCACCGCCTGGCCGGTGCCGGGGGCGGACCCGCTGGTGGCCACCGTGGCGAAGTGTGCGGTGCCGCCGCC
This sequence comes from Streptomyces sp. NPDC001450, assembly GCF_053597295.1. Lineage (NCBI taxonomy): Bacteria > Bacillati > Actinomycetota > Actinomycetes > Kitasatosporales > Streptomycetaceae > Streptomyces > Streptomyces sp. NPDC001450. The sequence goes on along the minus strand of NZ_JBSFHY010000005.1, from coordinate 153,687 downwards.
ACCCGCGTGGACCGGGGCGATGGGCGAGGCGGCGATGCCGGACGGCTTCTCGCCCTGGCCCGAGGACGCCTCCACGACGGTGATCCGACCGGTGATGACCGTGCCGGAACAGCTGATCCGCACGTCGTAGCCGCCCGGATCGAGCGAGGTGCGGATGCGGGTCTCCCCGGCCAGCGCGCCCTGGCCGCCGGTCAGCCGTGCGTCGGAGACGAAGGCGTCGGAAGCGGCGGTGCCCTGCGCTCCGGTGCAGCCCCGCACGAGCAGGGACACATCACCGCCCGGGGCCGGGGAGGCCGGGGTCACCGTGACTCCGGGGCCGCCGTCGGCCGCGTACGCCGCCGGGATCAGGGCGGTGACCGCCAGGAGTCCTGTACAAAGAGTGAGGCGTGCTGAACCCATCGTGAACCTCCAGATAGTGGGAGGCTCCCCCGTACGGCGCGCCTCCGCATCCCAGGGAGGCGCACGACTGCTCCATACGGGTGGTACGGAATGCGGGCCGGGTTTGAACGTCCCTCAGACGAGGTCGACGAGGTCCGCGATGGAGTCGACGACCCGGGAGGCGCGGAAGGGGTGGCGGTCGATGTCCTCGGGCTGGGTGACGCCGGTCAGCACCAGGAAGGTGCGCATCCCGGCCTCCAGGCCCGCGAGGACGTCGGTGTCCATGCGGTCACCGATCATCGCGGAGGTCTCGGAGTGGGCGCCGATCGCGTTGAGCCCGGCCCGCATCATCAGCGGGTTGGGCTTGCCGACGAAGTACGGCTGCTTGCCGGTCGCGGCGGTGATCAGGGCTGCGACCGAGCCGGTGGCCGGCAGGTCGCCCTCGGTGGAGGGGCCGACGTTGTCGGGGTTGGTGGCGATGAACCGGGCGCCGCCGTTGATCAGGCGCACGGCCTTGGTCAGGGCCTCGAAGGAGTAGGTGCGGGTCTCGCCGAGAATCACGAAGTCGGGGTCGTGGTCGGTGAGGATGTAGCCGACGTCGTGCAGTGCGGTGGTCAGGCCCGCCTCGCCGATGACGTAGGCGCTGCCGCCGGGCCGCTGGTCGTCCAGGAACTGGGCGGTGGCCAGGGCGGAGGTCCAGATGTTCTCCACCGGCACGTCCAGGCCCATCCGCCGCAGCCGGGCGTGCAGGTCCCGGGCGGTGTAGATGGAGTTGTTGGTCAGCACCAGGAAAGGCCGCCCGGAGTCGCGCAGCTTCTTCAGGAAGGCGTCGGCGCCGGGGATCGGGACACCCTCGTGGATCAGGACGCCGTCCATGTCGGTGAGCCACGACTCGATGGGCTTGCGGTCTGCCATGTGCTTGCGTCTCCTGCGTGCGTACGGTCAAGAAGCGGGGGCGCCGGAACCACGGCGTACCGACGCCCCCAGCCTAGTCAGGAAGGCCTGATCCTGACCCTGGTCAGGACTGACTCATCACCGACTGATCACTGGCCGATCCGTACGCCGTCGATCACCCGGTACGCGGTGGTGTGCTGTCGACGACGGCGCAGGCGCATACGTACGGCGGAACGGAACCTCTTGGACGGCTGAACCCCCGGAGGGTTCAGCTGCCGGTGGCGGACTTCCAGTCCTCGACGTAGGTCGTGAGGTTCTTGTCGATGTCGTTCCAGTCCGGCTGGAAGATGTCCACGCCGTTCATCAGCTCGGTCAGCGCGGTGGCGTTGGCGTCGGTGGCCTTGACGTCCTGGCGGGCGCTGAAGCCGCCGCCGATCTCGCTGACCTCCTGCTGCTGCTTCTGCGCGAGCATGAAGTCGAGCAGCTTCCTGCCGTTCTCGCCGTGCGGGGCCCTGGTGACCAGGCCGGCCGCGTAGGGCAGGGCGAAGGTGGTGGGCCTGCCGTCCTTCCCGGCCGGGAACCAGATGCCGAGGCCCGGCATGTCCTTGGTCTGGGCGTAGTTCATCTGCACGTCCCCGTTGGCGGCGAGGAGTTCGCCCTTGTCGACCTTGGGGGCGAGCTTGCCGGTGGAGGCGGACGGGCCGACGTTGTTGGCCTGGAGCTTCTTCAGGTAGGCGAGGGCCGCGTCCTTGCCGCCGAAGTCGTGCATCGCCTTGATCAGAACGGCGGTGCCGTCACCGGCGACGCCGGGGGTGGAGTACTGGATCTTGTTCTTGTACTTGGCGTCGAGCAGCTCGTCCCAGGTCTTCGGAGCCTGCTTCAGCTCCTTCTTGTTGTAGACGAAGCCGAAGTAGTTGTTGACGACGGAGATCCAGGTGCCGTCGACGGCCTTGTCGGCGCCGCTGACCAGCGCGGAGTCCTTCGGCTCGTACTTCTCCAGCAGGCCCTTGCTGTCGGCCTGTTGGATGAACGGCGGGAGGGTGACCAGCACGTCGGCCTGCGGGTTGCTCTTCTCACGGACGGCGCGCTGCACCATCTCGCCGGAGCCGCCCTCGACGTACTTGACCTTGATGCCGGTCTGCTTCTGGAAGTCGGCGAAGACCTTGTCGTACCAGCCGTCGCCGTTCTCGCCCCTGAGGCCGTCGGCGCTGTAGACGGTGACGACCTTCTCGTCGGAGGCGGCGGAGGAGCCGCCGCAGGCGGACAGCAGCGGGGTGGCGAGGAGGGTGAGGGCTATGGCGAGCGTGACGCTGTTTCTGGGCATGGCGAGGCGAACTCCTTGCAGACGATGGCGGGTTGGGCGGGTGATGGCTCAGCGGTACGACGCCCGGGTGCGGACCCGGGAGACGGCGAACAGGACGAGCAGGGTCGCGGCCATCAGCACCACCGCGACGGCGGACCCGGCGAGCAGGGCGCCGCGGTCGGTGGCCGCGTAGATCAGGACGGGAAGCGGGGTCCAGTCGGGCGGGTAGAGCATCATCGTGGCGCTCAGTTCACCCATGGACAGGGCGAAGCAGAGGCCGGCGGCGGCGGTGAGCGAGGGCAGCAGGAGCGGCAGCCGCACCCGCCACAGGACGTACGCGGGCCGGGCGCCGAGGGAGGCGGCGGCCTGTTCGTAGGCCGGGTCGAGGCGGGCGATCGCCGCCGACACGGACTGGTGGGCGAACGCCGTGACCAGCACGGTGTGGGCGATGATCACGATCCACCGGGTGCCGTTGAGCAGCAGCGGCGGCTGGGAGAAGGCCACCAGGACCGACAGTCCGACCACCACCGAGGGCACCGCGACCGGCAGCACGAACAGCGCGTCGAGGACCCGGCGGTGGCGTTTCTTCAGGGCCGCACCGGCCAGCGCGGCCCAGGTGCCGGTGGCCAGGGCGAGCAGGCTCGCGGTGACGGCGGTGACCAGGCTGGTGGTCAGCGCCTGGAGGGCCTCGCCGCGGGTGGCGGAGTGGTAGTTGGCCGTCGTCGGGCCCGAGGGCAGGACGCCGGACCAGTGGGTGGCGAAGGAGGCGCCGAGGACGACGAGGAGGGGCAGGGCGAACAGCGGCACGAAGAGGACGAGGAACACCGCCCACACGGCCCACCTGCCCTTGCGGCTATGCACCAGCACGACGGCTCACCACCCGGTAGAGGCCGTACAGCCCCACGGAGATCAGGACGTTGACGACGGCGACCACGCACGCGCCCGGATAGTCGGACTCCAGGATCGCCTTGCTGTAGACGAGCACCGGGAGGGTCGTGACCCCTTTCGCGCCGGTGAACAGCACGATCCCGAACTCGTTGAGGCACAGCACCAGGACGAGGCTCCCGCCGGTCGCGAGCGCGGGCAGCGCCTCCGGCAGGATCACCCGCCGCACGATGCGGGGCGCGCGGGCGCCTAGCGAACTGGCCGCCTCCAGCTGCGCGGTGTCGAGCTGCGAGAAGGCGCCGAGCAGCGGCCGCATCACGAACGGCGTGAAGTAGGTGACCTCCGCCAGCAGCACGCCCCACGGCGTGGTCAGGAACTGGAAGGAACCGATGATGCCGGTGGTGCCGTAGATGAACAGCAGCGCCAGCGTGATGAGGAAGGACGGGAAGGACAGGTACACGTCGACGAACCGCGCCACCGCCTTCGCCCCCGGAAACGGCACGAACGCGATGACCAGAGCGAGCAGGAAGCCGAGGACCAGACACCCGGCCGTGGAAGCCAGCGCGAGCCATACAGTGGTCCACAGTGCGTGCCGGAACGCCTCCGAGGCGAATACGTCGACGTACGGCTGGAGGCAGGCCCCTCCGTCGTCCGGCCGGAAGGACTGCCGGACGACCAGGGCGAGGGGGTAGAGGAAGAAGAGGGCGAGGAGGGCCACCGGTGGAAAGGTCCACAACAGGCGCCTATTCATGGGTGACTCCGGCGGGCAGCAGCACCGCGTCCTCGGAAGCGAAGTGCAGGCTCACGGCGTCCCCGTGTGCTGGTGGTGCCTTCAGCTCACGCAGGTCCGCCATGACCGTGTGCCCACCGACCTCCACGTACAGCCGGTGTGTGGCCCCGCGCCACTGGATCTCGGTGACAGTGCCGACGATCCGGTTGGGTCCCTCCCCGAGCCCGACCAGATGCGGCCGTACGCACAACGTGGCCCGCGCCTGCGCGACCACGCCGCCCGTGTCGACCGTCAGCTCCGTGCCCGCGAAGTCGACTCCCCCGGAGCCCACAGTCACCGGCAACAGATTCGCGCCGCCCACGAAGGAAGCCGTGAACTCACTCTTCGGCGCCTGATACAGCTCGCGAGGCGTCCCGCACTGCTGAAGCCGCGCCGCGTCCATCACGGCGATCCGGTCGGCCAAGGTCAGTGCCTCGACCTGGTCATGGGTGACGTACAGCATCGACACGTCCGGCAACTCCCGGTGCAGCCGGGCGAGTTCGGCCAGCATCCCGGACCGCAGCCGGGCGTCCAGCGCGGACAGCGGCTCGTCCAGGAGCAGCACGTCCGGCCGGACGGCGAGCGCGCGGGCGATGGCGACGCGCTGCTGCTGCCCGCCGGACAACTCGCGCGGGTGACGGCGGGCGTAGGCCGCCATGCCGGTCATCTCCAGTGCCTCGGCGACCCGTTGTCGTATCTCGCTCCCGGCCGTCCTGCGGGCCTTGAGTCCGAACGCCACGTTCTCGTCGACGCGCATGTGCGGGAACAGGGCGTACTGCTGCACCACCATGCCGATGCCCCGCCGGTACGGCGGCAGGTCCGTCACGTCCCTGCCGCCGAGAAGCACCCGCCCGGACACGGGCCGCACGAATCCGGCGACCGCCCGCAGCGCGGTGGTCTTGCCGGAGCCGGACGGCCCGAGCAGCGCCATGACCTCGCCGGGCTCGACGGTCAGGTCGAGGGCGTCGAGGACGACGTTTCCGTCGTAGGCGACGGTGACGGAGTCGAAGCGGATGCCCATCTCAGCGCGCTCCCGACAACAGGGCGGGCAGGCCGGCGACGGAGTCGAGGACGTGCGTGGCGCCGGCCGCGCGGAACGCGTCGTCGCCGTGGGCACCGGTGCGGACGCCCACGACGAGGCCTGCTCCGGCGCGTACGCCGCTGAGCACGTCGTAGGACGTGTCGCCGACGACGGCGACCTGCCGGACGCCCTCGGCGGCCTGGGTCCGCACGAATGCTTCCAGCACCATGTCCGGGTACGGTCGGCCCCGCCCGCCCGCGTCGGCCGGGCACAGGGTGAGCGGTACGAGGTCCTGCCAGCCGAGCGCGGCCAGGACGGCGTCCTGGGTGACGCGGGCGAAGCCGGTGGTCAGGACGACGGTACGGCCGCTGCCGGCCAGCTCCTCGACGGCCTCGCGGGCGCCGGGGACCGGGGCGATCAGACCTGCGTCGACGAGGTCGCCGTACGCCTTCTCGAAGGCGGTGTTGGCGCGCTGGGCGCGGCCCTCGTCCCCGAACAGGTGCCGGAAGACGGAGATCTTGGACTCGCCCATGGTGGCGCGGACGTAGGCCAGCTTCTCGGCGTGGTCGGCGGAGCCGGGCTCGACGCCCAGTTCGACGGCGGCCGTCTCGAAGGCGCGCTCGACCAGGCCGCCGTCGGCGACGGTGGTGCCGGCCATGTCGAGGACGACGAGACGGATGTCGTGGATGTCGGTGGTCAACTCTCTCACCAGCCCAGTTCGTTCGCGGTGGTTTCGGCGATCGCGGGCGAGCAGGTCATGCCGCGCCCGCCGGGCCCGGTGACCAGCCACACGCCGTCGCTCACCTGCTGCCGGTGCACGACCCGGCTCGTGTCGGCGCACTGCGCGTACACGCCCGCCCAGCGGCGGCGGATCTTCGGCAGCGGCCGGCCGAGGAGGGACTCGACGACCTCGGCGAGGTGGTCGTAGGGGTCCTCGAGCGTGTCGAAGGCGAAGGGGTGCTCGTACTCGTGGGTGTCGCCGATGGTCAGGCCGCCGTCGGCGCGCTGCACCATGAGCAGCTGCATCCTGTGCTCGGCGGCGGTCGCCGGCTGCGGTTGGCCGGCGTTGAGCGCGTCCAGCGCCGGGGAGGCGTAGGCCGGGTAGTAACGGAAGCTGTCGGCGTCCGCGACCGAGGTGGTGAGCGGTTCGCCGAGCGGGTCGGTCTGCATCATCTGGAGGCGGACGCGGCGCACGGGCAGCTCGGGCCCGGCCAGCTCCCGTACCAGTCCGCCGAGCCAGGCGCCGGTGCACAGCACGACGGCGTCCGCGTGGTGCACGTCGCCGTGGTCGTCCCGGACGGCCCCGGCACCGACCACCTCGCGCACCTCGCGCCCCGGCAGGAAGGTGTAGTTCGGGGACTTCAGCAGCTCCGCGCGCAGCGCCAGTTGGGCGGTGCGCGGCTCGACGGCGGCGTCGCGCTCGCAGTGGAGGGCGGCGGTGAACTCGCCGCGCAGGGCGGGGTTGAGGGCCCGCGCCTCGCCGGGGGTCAGCAGCTTGTAGCCGCGTTCGGCGGCGTCCGGGCGGGCCACGGCGGCCTCGGCGACGGCGAGTTCGAGGGGGCCGCGCACCGGGGTGAGCGATCCGTTGGCCCGGAAGCCGAGCCCGGGCACGCGCCCGCCGATCCCTTCCCACAGCTCCCGCGCCCGCAGCGCGGTCTCCAGCTCTTCTCCGCCGGCGCGACCACTGACCCAGATCTGCCCGAAGTTGCGCAGCGAGGCGCCGCGCGCCTCCGCTTCACGCTCGATCTGGACGACCTGGTGGCCGCGCTCCACTGCTTGCCAGGCGTGCATGGTGCCCACCACGCCTGCTCCGACGACTGTCACTCTCACGGCGGCAACGCTCCTCGCGCACAGGGAACCGGAAGGGTCCGGCTGACAACGAGAGCGTGAACGACCCATCACGTTTGGGCTAGACCCGTTATCTTCTCGTGACAATGCGGAGGGTGGATGATGGGCGATTTTGGGCGGTTTTCAGCCCTTCAGGTGCGTGGTGAAGGAGAACCGGTCGCCCCGGTACAGGGTGCGCACGCGCTCCAGCGGACGCCCCTCCGTGTCCCGGGACACGCGGTGGATCAGCAGCATCGGAAGGGCGGGCGGGGTGCCGATGAGCAGGGCCTCGCGGGGGGTCGCCAGCACGGTCTCGATGCGCTCGTCGGCGTCGCCGAACCCGATGCCCTGGGCCTTCAGATAGGCGTAGAAGGAGGAGTCGGGGTCGAAGCGGGAGTCGAGGTCGGGGACCCGGTCGACGGCGACGTAGGTGCTCTCCAGGCCGACCCGCTCGTCGTCGGCGAGCAGCACCCGCTCCAGGTGCCAGACGGGTTCGCCCCGGGTCAGCCCGGTCTCGGCGGCGAGGGGCTCCGGGCACGGGAAGCGGTCGAGGGTGACGAGCGTACGTCCGGGCGTACGGCCCTGCCGGCGCACGCCCTCGGTGTAGCTGGCGAGGGACAGCGGCTGGGCCAGCTTGGGCCCGGCGACGACGGTTCCCCGGCCGCGCCGCTGGAGGCGCCCCTCCAGTACCAGCTCCCGAACGGCCTGCCGTACGGTCTCGCGGGCGACGTCGTACCGCTCGGCGAGATCGCGTTCGGTGGGGATGAGACCGCCCTCCCCCAGTTCCTCCAGCATCCCGGCGATGCGCGCCTTGACCGCGTAGTACTTCGGGATGCGCCCGTGCTCGGGGATGCCGGAGCGGACGGGGGCGCCGGGGGCCTGGTCGTTCGGGTAGTCCACGCAGGGATCGTCGCAGACAGGGGCGTGCCCGTAGTACGGCGGCCCGTGCCTCAGCGGCGTCGGCGGGACAGGAGGAACGCGCCGCCGCCGACGGCGAGCAGGGCGACGCCTGCCGCGAGCAGCCCGTGCGCGAGCCCGAGCCCGGTGCGGGCGAGTTCCCGGGCCCGCTCTCCGGCTTCCTCGGCCTCCGCGGCGAAGGGGAGGGAGGGGTCGTCGAAGTCGCCGAAGTCGCCGGGGTCTTCGGGATCGCCGGGGTCTTCGGGGTCGCCGGGATCTTCGGTACTGCTCGGGGTGGCCTGGGGAGTGCCGGACGGACTGGTCGCCGTCGCCTCCGGGTCCGCCGTATCTTGCGGGTCTTGCGGGTCTTGCGGATCCGCGGGATCCTCCGGCTCGTCTCCGACGCCGAAGCGGTAGTCGTTGGACTCCCCGACCCAGTCGCCGTCCTCGCCCCGGCGCTGGACGACGGCCGCGTTGGCGGTGATGTGGTCGGGTACGGCGTCGGAGGTGAGCGAGAGCCTGACCTTGACCGTGACGGTCGCGCCGGGCGCCACGGTGAACCCGTCGAACCCCTCGCCGTCCAGCACGCCGACCAGCTCCTGCTCGTCGGTGCTCTCGAAGCTGACGGGCCGGGCGCGGGGGCCGTCGTAGAAGTCCAGCTTGGGCTGGGACGGCTTCAGGGTGCGCTTGTCGTCGACGAGGACGACGACGGGGTGGACGTCGGTACAGGTGCCGCTGGTGGTGTTGGTGAGGTCGATGTACCAGGTGCCGAAGCCTCCGCCCGCCTCGTAGGAGGCGGGCCCGCCGTGGATCCGGGTGGTCACCGGGAAGGCACGGCCGCCGGGTGCCGCGCAGGAGGGGGTCGCGTCCGCGTGCGCGGCAGCCGACGACACGGGCACGAGAGCGGTGGCTGCGGCGAGGCAGAGGGGCAGAGACGTGCACGGTCGCATGAACACATGACCATGCCGGGTGGGGGCGGGGGGCTTGGGGTGCCACTCCGGGGCCGGGGGGAAGTCCGCTCGATCAGCCGACGCGGCCGACGGGCTAGACGGAAGCCACGACCTGGCCGGACATGACCTGGGGAGGGTTGGGGAGCAGCGGCGCGAGGTGGTCCCGCACGAAGACCGCCGCCCTCCTGATCGATTCGTCGGCTCCCGCCTCGTTCTCGAAGACGCTGGTCGAGATCATGACCCCGTTGCCGGCGTCGACCCAGTAGTAGGCCAGGAGGCCTGGAATATCACGGATGAGCGGCACGAATCCCTCGTTCACCCGGCGGCCGGCCTCGGCCGGATCGGTGACCCCTTCGTACCGTCTGACGGCTGCGTACACGCTGTTCTCCTCACGAGTCCGGGGCATCTGGTGCGCAGACGCCGTACCCGTGCGACGCGCGCTCCGCTCGCGCCTCGTCCGGCAATCACCTGAAGGGACCGTCGAGCGGTCCGGACGGTGCACCTCTCAGCCGCCTGGTCGCATCAGGCGTCCGCCCGCCCGAATCAGCCGACCGCCCGCCCGAATCAGCCGTCCGCCCGCCCGAACACCGGCGCCAACAGCAACTGCGCGGCGCCCTCCGCGACGACCCGTTCCCCTCGCGGAGCGACCCGCACGGGGACCGTCCCGCCGGGCACGCCCTCCCGCCGGGCCTGTGCGTCGAGCATCTCGGCGACCCCGCGGACGAACGGCTCCGGCGCTGCGGAGATCGTCCGCCCCCCGAGCAGCACCAGGTCGATGTCCAGCAACCCCACCAGGTTCCCGGCCCCGACCCCCAGCACCCGCGCCGCCTCCCCCACCTCTCCCCGCGCCACAGCCCCCAGGCACAGCGCCTCCACGCAGCCCCGGTTCCCGCACTCGCACGGCGGCCCGTCCAGCTGAAGCACCTGATGGCCGAACTCCCCGGCCCCGGTCCGCGCCCCCCGATGCACACTGCCGCCGATCACCAGGCCGGCGCCCAGTCCCGTACCGAGATGCAGATAGGCGAAGGACCCGCCCTCACCCCCGACCGACAGCCCGAGCGCCGCCGCGTTGGTGTCCTTGTCCACCACGACCGGCACCCCCAGCCGCTCGGCCAGCGCGTCCCGCAGCGGGAAGCCGTCCCACTCCGGAAACCCGGTGACTCGGTGCAGCACCCCGCGCGCGTGATCGAGCGGCCCGGGAAGGGCGACCCCCACACCGAGCAGTGACCCGACGGCGGGAAGTCCCTCATCGGCGCCGCCCAGAACCTCCCCGACCAGCCCGGTCACCGCGTCGGCCACCACCCCCAGCACGGCCTCCGCCCCGGCACCCAGGTCCACGTCCCCGCGCCGCTCCCCGACCACCGCCCCGTCGAGATCCACCAGCACGGCCCGCAGCTCGTCCCGGTCCAGATGCACCCCCACCGCATGCCCGGCCTCCGGCACCAGCCGCAGCACGGTGCGCGGCTTGCCGCCGGTGGACGCCCGGCGTCCGGCCTCCGCCGCGAGCCCCTCCTCCCGCAGCCGCGCGGTGATCTTGCTGACGGCCTGCGGGGTCAGCCCGGTCCGCTCGGCCAGCTCCAGACGGCTGATGCCCTCCGCCCCCGCCGCGCGCAGCAGATCCAGCACCAGCGCGGTGTTGTGACTGCGCACCGCGAGCAGGTTCGCTCCCACCGGCCCGCCGCTCTTCGTCCTGTTCACGCCACCATTCTCCCCGCCACTTGCACTTTGGCAACAGCGTTGCGAAAGTAGGACGCATGACTGGTACCCCCCTCCGCGTCGGCCTGATCGGCTACGGCCTCGCAGGCTCTGTCTTCCACGCCCCGCTGATCGCCGCCACCGAGGGCCTCGCCCTGGACACGGTGGTCACCTCGTACCCCGAGCGGCAGGAGCAGGCCCATGCCGAGTTCCCGGGCGTCCGCATCGCCGCCACCCCCGACGAGCTGTTCGACCGCGCCGACGAGCTGGACCTGGTCGTCATCGCCTCCCCGAACAAGACGCACGTCCCGCTCGCCACCACCGCCCTCGAGGCGGGCCTGCCGGTGGTCGTGGACAAGCCGGTGGCGGGTACGGCGGCCGAGGCGCGTGAGCTGGCCGCCCTCGCCGAGGAGCGCGGCCTGCTGCTCTCGGTCTTCCAGAACCGCCGCTGGGACAGCGACTTCCTGACCCTGCGCGGGCTGCTGGAGAAGGGCGAACTGGGCGACGCCTGGCGCTTCGAGTCCCGCTTCGAGCGCTGGCGCCCGCAGCCGAAGGGCGGCTGGCGCGAGTCCGGCGACCCGGCAGAGATCGGAGGTCTGCTCTACGACCTCGGCAGCCATGTCGTCGACCAGGCCCTGGTCCTCTTCGGGCCGGTCACCGAGGTGTACGCCGAGACGGACGTCCGCCGCCCCGGCGCCGAGACGGACGACGACACCTTCATCGCGCTGACCCACGCGAACGGCGTCCGCTCCCACCTCTACGTCTCCGCCACCACGGCCCAGCTCGGCCCGCGCTTCCGGGTCCTCGGCTCGCAGGCGGGCTTCGTGAAGTACGGCCTGGACCCGCAGGAGGCCGCGCTCAGGGAAGGCCTGCGGCCGGGCCCCGCCTGGGGCGCGGAACCCGAGTCGCTGTGGGGCCGCATCGGCTCCGGCGAGTCCCCGCTGACCGGCGGCGGCCGCCCCGTACCGACCCTCCCCGGCGACTACCCGGCCTACTATGCGGCCGTGGCGGCGGCCCTGACCGGCGCCGGTCCCAACCCGGTGACCGCCCTGGAGGCGGCCGCCGCACTCGACGTACTGGAAGCTGCCCGGCGCTCCGCCCGCGACAAGGTGACGGTGACCCTCTGATGCACCACCCGCAGATCACCCCGAAGTTCGCCCCCGAGATCACCCCGAGCGTGGAGGAGCTGGAGGCGCAGGAACGCCGTCTGGTCTTCCGCCGGTTCACCTATGACGACGCCTGGGCCCTCGGCTCCCTCCTGGTCGAGCTGGCCAGGGAGCGCCAGGCGCCGGTGGCCATCGACATCCACCGCTCCGGCCAGCAGCTCTTCCACGCGGCCCTGCCCGGCTCCACGCCCGACAACGACGCCTGGATCGACCGCAAACGCCGGGTGGTGGAGCGCTACGGCGTCTCCTCGTACCTGGTCGGCGCCCGCTTCCGCGCCAAGGGCACGACGTTCGAGGACTCCTCCCGCCTGGATCCGGACACCTACGCGGCCCACGGCGGCTCGTTCCCGATCCACGTCGAGGAGGTGGGCGTCATCGGCACGGTGACCGTGTCCGGCCTGCCCCAACTGCAGGACCACCGCTTCGTGGTGGAGGCGCTGGAGCAGTTCCTGGCCGAGTAGCCCGTACGCAGGATTACCGCGCGGCTCCCTCCGGTTGGCACCGACGTGAACGACGATCACGGCACGACACCCACCCGGAGGGAACGGACCCGATGAGCGAGTCGACGAGCAGCGCGCGCACCTTCAAGGAGAGGATCGGCCGGTACGGCGTCTGGAGTGTGGGGCTCCGCTCGGAGGACCCGGCCCGGCGCGACGCCATCGCCGAGGCCGCCGTGGAACTGGAACAACTCGGGTACGGAGCCGTCTGGCTGGGCGGCAGCAGCGCCGCCCGGCACGCCGCCCCGCTCCTCGAAGCGACGTCCCGGCTGGTCGTCGGCACGAGCATCCAGAGCATCTGGCAGTACGAGGCCGATGCGAGCGCGGCCGCCTTCGCCGAGGTCGAGTCGGCCCACCCCGGCCGCTTCCTGCTCGGCCTCGGCGTGAGCCACGCCAAGCTCGCGGACCAGTACCGCCGCCCGTACTCTGCACTCGTCGCCTACCTGGACGCGCTGGACACGGCCGGTGTCCCGGCCGGGCGCCGGGTCCTGGCGGCGCTCGGCCCGAAGACCCTGGAGCTGTCCCGGGACCGGGCGGCAGGCGCGATCCCCTACCTCGTCACCCCCGAGCACACCGCCCAAGCGCGCGAGATCCTGGGTGAAGAGCCGCTGCTGGCCCCGGAGTTCGCGGTCGTCCCCGAGGCCGACCCGGCCCGCGCCCGCGCCCTGGCCCGTGACCACCTCGCCCTGTACCTCATGCTCCCCAACTACACCAACAGCTTCCTGCGCCTCGGCTTCACCGAGGACGACCTGACCGCCGGCGGCAGCGACCGCCTGGTCGACGCGCTCTACGCGTGGGGCGACGAGAACCGGATCCGGGGCCGGATCAACGCGTTCCACGAGGCGGGTGCGGATCATGTGGCGATCCAGGTGGTGGACGGGGGGGCGCGTGACGCGCTGCCGCGCGAGGCATGGCGCAGGCTGGCGTCCGTACTGGACTGAGAAGCGCGGCTCAGACCGCGGCCTGACCGCCGCGCCGCGCCGGGCAGTCGCGCAGCAGCTTCCTGATCTGCCCGGCGCGGTCGTTACCCGGGGGCAGCTGATTCATGCGGCGTTGGAGCAGGCCCCTCGTCTCCTCGTCCAGGAACTCGCAGTGGCCCCTGAAGACCTCGCGTAGTGCCTTGAGCGCCCAGTACTCGTTGAACGGTTTGTCCTCGGACACCGCCGCCTCGGCGAGTGCGCGTCCCCACGCCGGATCCGGATTGGCGTACAGGTACGCGGCAGCAGCCAGCCGCAACCCCCGGTCGCTGCTCCGGAGATTGCTCTCGACGTCGAAGTCCGGTGCGCCTCGCAGCAGACCGACCATCTCGTCCGCCACGTCGGACATCGCCTGTGTCCTGGCCTGCCCACTGGACATGGTCCACCGGATCTCGTTGTACCGCGCCGCCAGCTGATCGACCGGGTCGGCCCGCGCCGGCATGGCGGCCCGGCCGCCCGGCTGCGCTCTGCTGAGCGCCTCCCTCACCCCGTCGGCCAGATCCTCCGCGGTCTCCTGATGCCTCGCCTCGACCTCCCGCGTCTCGCGGATGGCCTCCTGCGCGGTACTCCGGGCCTCCTCCACCTGGCGCTTCAGCGTGATGCCGAATCCGGAGACCTCGGAGAAGAAGACACCCAGGAGCACCAGGATCACGAGGCCGAGGACGACCATCGGAGGATCCGTCATCTGCGGATGTCGACAGACGGTGACGACGTTCCCGTTCGAAGCCATCTGCTGGTCGCACACGTCGGTGGTGAAGAACAGAACGATGGCCGCGCCCGCAGCGAGTGCCGCCAGCACAGCCGCCGCCCACTGGAACGGCCTGACTCCTCTCCGACCGATCGTCGAGGTCCCATCAGCTCCCGTCGCGGCCATCCCTCACCCTTCGGCCAAGCCGGCACCGGCGCCATGCTTGCCCGCGAGACCGCCGCTTGGCAAGCACGACACCCCGACGGCGAGGTGCCTCAGGCGTCCTTGAACTCCTGCCGCTGCCGCCCGAGTCCCTCGATCTCCAGCTCCACCACGTCCCCGGCCCGCAGGAACGGTTTCGGCTCGGGCCGGCCGAGTGCGACGCCCGCCGGCGTACCGGTGTTGATGACGTCGCCGGGGTACAGGGTCATGAACTGGCTGACGTAGCGGACGACTTCGCCCACCGGGAAGATCTGGTCGGCGGTGGTCCCGTCCTGCTTCAGCTCCCCGTTGACCCACAGCCGGAGCGGCAGGTCCTGCGGGTCGGCGATCTCGTCGGCGGTCACCAGCCACGGCCCCAGCGGGTTGAACGTCTCGCAGTTCTTCCCCTTGTCCCAGGTCCCGCCCCGCTCGATCTGGAACTCCCGCTCGGACACGTCGTGCGCCACCGCGTAGCCGGCGACATGCGCGAGCCCCTCCTCGGCCGACTCCAGGTAGCGGGCCGTACGTCCGATGACCACGGCCAGCTCCACCTCCCAGTCGGTCTTGGCGGACCGGCGCGGCACGAGCACGGTGTCGTTCGGCCCGACGACCGTGTCGGCGGCCTTGAAGAAGATCACGGGCTCGGCGGGCGGCTCGGCCCCCGTCTCACGGGCGTGGTCGTGGTAGTTGAGCCCGATGCACACGATCTTGCCGATCCGGCCGAGCGGGGGACCGATCCTGAGGCCCTCGGCGTCCAGCGCGGGCAGCTCGCCGGTCTCGGCCGCCGCCCGTACCCGGCCGAACGCGCCGGCGTCCGCGAGCAGCGCACCGTCGATGTCGTCCACGATCCCCGACAGATCCCGCAGGGTCCCCTCGGCGTCGAGCAGCGCGGGGCGCTCAGCCCCTGCCGTACCGACTCGCAGCAGCTTCATGGTCACAATCTCCCTCGATCGCGGGCGCCCGCCAATGGGTGCAGCCATCGGAGGACTGGTCGATCCTCCAATCCGGGTGTCCAGTCCGCAAGACCCTGTTCACGGACTGGACCGTAACCACGGCCCCGAGAAGGCGGCTCCGCGCTCCGGGTCGAGCCGGCTCAGCGGTAGAGCGCGGCCCGCTCCACCGCGCTCCAGGTCGTACTCGTGACGACGTACAACGCGGCCGCGAGCGGCACCACCGCCACGGTGACGAGCGTGAAGAAGGACATGAACGGCATGACCTTGTTGACCGCGCCGAGCCCCGGCACCTGCTCGCCCTCACCGGCGGTGACCGTGACCGGGTTCTTGGCCATCATCAGCTTGGTGCGCCGGTAGTTGAAGGCGGCGACGGCCGCGACGAGGGCGAACAGCGCGAGGTAGACGAGTCCGGCCGCCCCGAAGACCCCGCCGCCCGAGAGGGCGTCGGCCCAGCGTCCGCCGAGCGGCGCGGCGAACAGCGAGTGGGTCAGCAGCGCGTTGGCCTCGCCGCCGACCGAGGTGTTGGAGAAGAGGTGGTACAGGAGGAAGAAGGCGGGCAGCTGGAGCAGGCTGGGCAGGCAGCCGGAGAGCGGTGAGACCTTCTCCTCGGCGTGCAGTTCGAGTACCGCCTTCTGCAGCCGCTCGGGCTCCTTCGCGTGCTTCTTGCGCAGCTCGGCGATTCTCGGCTGCAGCTCGGCCCGGGCGCGCTGGCCGCGGGCGGCGGCCCGGGACAGGGGATGCACGAGCAGCCGTACGAGCGCGGTGAACAGGACGATCGCGGCGGCGGCCGCGGAGGCGTGGAAGAACGGCTGGAGCAGGTCGGCGAGCTGCTCGACCAGGCGGGCGAAAACGGACATGAACGCGGACATGGCGGGACCCTCCGTGCAGGGGTGTGTCGTCGTGCCGGGGTGACCGGAGATGGCATGGCGGCATGACGACCCGCGCGGGGGCCGGGTGAGACCGGGGTCGGCCGGGACCGGATGCGACCGGGGTCGGCCCGCACCAGGTGCGCCCCGGTTCGGCCCGGACCAGGTGTGACCGGGTCGGCGGTGCCCTACGCGCAGATCGTCGCGAGGGCGTGTCCGGGTGCCCGGGGCCGGCGGCGTCCCGAGGCGTCGGGGTCGCGCTGGGGCAGGAAGGCCGTACGGCGGGCCCGGTCGCGTATCGCCGTACGGACCCGGGTGGGCGGGACGGCGGGTGCGCAGCGGGCGGCAAGGAGCGAGCTCGCGGCGAGCGCGGAACCGGCGGCGGCGGTCGCGGCGAGCGCGACGGTGGTGGAGAGGCTGCCGGTGTCGAGGAGCGCGGCCTGGAGCAGGAGCAGGTTCACCAGGACGAGCAGCAGGGCGACGGGACGCGTGCCGACGACACGACTTCGGTCCACTTCCTCCCCCTTCGCTGACCTGCTGTTCTGCTCACTCCCGGTTATACAGGATCGATCTCCAGGGGCTCCAGGAGCCTCTTCGGCTTGAGCAGTGCCCTGCTGACCGGATCCGCCGGATCGGGATCGAGTCCCGGGCCCGGCATCAGTACAACGTCCGCGACGGGTACGACGGTTCCGCAGGCGGGACATTCACTGTACGGCCCCAGTTCGGTACCGCACTCCGCGTGCCGGAAGGACCGCAGCTGGGCCGTCTGGAAGTTCTCGCGGCCCCACAGCGCGAGGGCCCGCAGCGCCGGCCACAGCGCGATGCCGCGCTCGGTGACGACGTACTCGTCGCGCGGCGGCGACTCCTGGTACCGGCGCTTGTCGAGAAGCCCCTCCTCGGTGAGCGTCTTCAGCCGGGCCGAGAGGACCGCGCGCGGGATGCCGAGGTGGACGAGGAAGTCGTTGTAGCGCCGGACGCCGTAGATCGCGTCGCGGACGACGAGGAGCGTCCACCGCTCGCCGACGACCTCGAGCGCGCGGGCGATCGAGCATTCCTGCGTCGCGTAGTCCTTGCCCAGTGCCATGGCGTCCACCTTAGCCACTTTCCGACCTCTTGGTTCAATGACCGAACCTACGGTGCTACGGTACCCCCATGACTAGGTTCAATGAAAGAACTCTCACCGCGCGCCCCGCGGCCACCCGACAGGACACCCACCCCTCGGCACCCCCGCACCGCCCCCGGGCGACCCTGGCCCTGACCAGCGCAGCGACCGGCGTGGCCCTGATGACGTACACGGCACCGGCGGTCTCCCTGCCGAACACCGCGGCCGCGCTGCACACCCCCCTCTCCGCCCAGGCCTGGCTCCTGAACGGCACCCCGCTGGGCCTCGCGGCCCTGCTCCTGGTGGCCGGCAGCCTGGCCGACGACTACGGCCGCCGCCGCGTCTTCCTCGCCGGCACCCTGGCCCTGGGCCTGACCACCGCGCTGAGCGGGCTGACCACCTCCACCTGGGCCTTCACCCTGACCCGGGTGGCCCAGGGCGCGGCGAGCGCGGCGATCCTGGCCAGCAGCCTGGGGCTGCTCGTGACGGCCTTCCCGAGCCCACGCGGCCGGCTGCACGCGACCGGCGTGTGGGGCGCCTTCGTGAGCGGTGGCATAGCGGTCGGCCCGCTGGTCTCGGGCGCGATACCCGACTGGCGGCTGGCCTACGTCGTCCTCGGCGCGGCCGCGCTGCTCGTGGCGGGCCTCGGACTCGGCCGGCTGTCCGAGTCCCGGGCACCGAGGGGCGGGCGGCCCGACGTGCTGGGCGCCCTGACCTTCGGGCTGGCGCTGGTGGCCCTGGTGGCCGCGCTGACGCTGGGCCGGGACGGCTGGCTGCGGGCGCCGGTGGGCCTGCTGCTGGCGGCGGCCGTGGTGCTGCTCGGCCTGTTCGCGCTGGTGGAGACCCGCGTGGCGAAGACCCCGATGATCGACCTGGGCCTGCTGCGCCACCCCCGTTTCCTGGCCTCCTCCGCCAGCGGCCTGTTCACCGGGCTGACCGTGATCGGCCTGTTCTCGTTCCTCCCGGCCCTGTTGCAGCGGGCACTGGGCCTGTCCGCGATGGACACGGCGTGGCTGTTCCTGCTCTGGTCCGGCGTCTCCTTCACCGTCGCGCTGCAGGCGAAGCGACTGGCGGGACGGGTGGCACCCCGCCGGCAGCTGGCCGCCGGCTTCCTGCTCCACGCGGTCGGCGCGCTGACGATGCTGGGCGCGATCGGTGCGGGCTCCTGGACGCGGCTCCTGCCCGGCCTGGTGCTCGGCGGTGTGGGCAGCGGCCTCCTGAACGCCGCACTGCCCCTCCTCGCGGTGGAGTCGGTACCGGCCGCACGGGCGGCCATGGGCTCCGGCGCCCAGCAGACGTTCCGCTACATCGGCTCCTGCGCGGGCGTGGCCCTGACCATCGCCCTCGTCACGTCGTCGGGCGGCGGGCCGGCGCGGGGCGCGGACGTGGCGATGGTGGTGTCGGCGGGGCTGGCAGCGCTGGGCGCCGTGGCTGTGGGAGTGCTGCGAGAGCGGGGGTGAGTCGGCCCGGTCCGGCCGTCTATCCCCTGGGCCGCATCGACACCAGCTTCCCCCACACCACCATCCGGTAGCGCGAGGTGAACTCGGGGGTGCAGGTGGTCAGGGTGATGTAGTAACCCGGTTCGTCGTACCCGTAGGAGGGCCGGACGAGCGACCGCGGCACGGGTCGTACGACCCCGGAGTCCCGGGAGGACGTCTGCGGAAGGATCTTGTCGACGGCGTACGTGTACGTGGCCGCCTTCGTCTCGACCCGAAGGGTGTCCTCGGGGCGCAGCCTCGGCAGGTACCGGAAGGGCTCACCATGGGTGTTCCGGTGCCCGGCGAGTGCGAAGTTGCCCGCCTGGCCGGGCTGCTGGGTGCCCGGGTAGTGGCCGACGTACCCCTTGTTGAGGACGTCCGGCTTGCTCACGCCTTCGGCGACGGGGACGCGGAGATGCAGCCGGGGGATGGTGAGGACGGCGTACGCCTGGGAGCGGCGGGGCGTGCCGGAGACGAGGACGGGGGTGTACGACCGCTGCCGCGCACGTCCGGGAGCCGGCGCGGCCGCCGACGGCGACGCCGACGCGGACACAGAGGGCGCGCCACCCGAAGCGGAACTGCCGCTCCCCCACTCCTTCTCCAGGGCCTCCACCTTCCGCTCGGCCCCCTGCCGCGCCTCCCGGTTGGTCCACCACAACTGATGTACGACAAGCAGCATGAGCACGGCCCCGACGGTGACGAGCACCTCGCCGCCGCCCCACAGCCCCCGCCGCCACCTGGCCCGCCTCCGCCGGTCACGGTGCTGCACGACACGCATCCGCACACCCACCTCCCAGGAGCCGCCCGCACGATAGGGCGAGTCAGGTGAACTCACCAGAGCCGTAAGCACTTCGGCCGCTGACGTCGGCTTCCTCAACGGGTTTTAGAAAGGGCTGTCACAACCCTCGACAACCTCACGGGCCACACCCGATGCTTCCTGTTGGCATGCGGGGGGACGAGTCGACGCCGGTCCGGGAACCGGTGTTTGAGCCGCACGGAGAGGCAGAGAAGAAGCCATGATCCGACGCAGAACGCTGCTGGCCGCCGCGGGCGGCGGCCTCCTGGGCAGCGCCCTGGCCACGGGCACGGCCCGCGCCGACGCCACGATCGCCGTCAACCCCTCCACGACCTACGGCACTTGGGAGGGCTGGGGCACCTCCCTGGCCTGGTGGGCGAACGTCTTCGGCGCCCGGGACGACTTCGCGGACCTCTTCTTCACCACCAGGACGACGACGTACAACGGCACGGCACTCCCCGGCCTGGGCCTCAACATCGCCCGCTACAACCTCGGCGCGTGCAGCTGGAACAGCGTAGGCGGCGAGTCGATGGCGACGTCCCCCAACATCCCGTCCTTCAAGCAGATCGAGGGCTACTGGCAGGACTGGAACAACGAGGACCCCACGTCCTCGGCCTGGAAGTGGACGGCGGACGCGACGCAGCGAGCGATGCTGCTGAAGGCGACGGCGCGGGGCGCGACGACCGAACTGTTCGCCAACTCCCCCATGTGGTGGATGTGCCTCAACCACAACCCCTCCGGCGCCTCCGACGGCGGCAACAACCTCCAGTCCTGGAACTACCGCCAACACGCCTCGCACCTGGCGGCGGTGGCCCTCTACGCGAAGCAGAACTGGGGAGTGAACTTCGCGACGGTGGAGGCCTTCAACGAGCCGTCGTCGTCCTGGTGGACGGCGACAGGCACCCAGGAGGGCTGCCACATGGACGCGACGGTCCAGTCGGCGGTACTCCCCTACTTGCGCAGCGAGTTGGACAAACGAGGCCTGACAGGCACGAAGATCTCGGCATCGGACGAGACGAGCTACGACCTGGCCCGCACGACGTGGAACTCCTTCTCCTCCACGACGAAGGGCTACGTGAACCGGGTCAACGTCCACGGCTACCAGGGCTCGGGCGGCCGCCGCGACCTCCTCTACACGGACGTGGTGACGACGGCGGGCAAGGCCCTGTGGAACTCGGAGACGGGCGACAGCGACGGCACAGGGATGACCCTGGCCGGCAACCTCCTCTACGACTTCCGCTGGCTGCACCCCACGGCCTGGGTCTACTGGCAGGTGATGGACCCGAGCGCGGGCTGGGCGATGATCGCGTACGACGCGAGCACGCTGCGGCCCGGCGCGATCCAGACCAAGTACTACGTGATGGCCCAGTTCAGCCGTCACATCCGCCCGGGGATGACGATCCTGGACACGGGCGTGAGCTACGCGGTGGCGGCGTTGGACAAGACGGCGAAGCGGCTGGTGATCGTGGCGGCGAACACGTCGTCCTCCGCCCAGACGCTCACGTTCGACCTGTCCCGGTTCACGACGGTGACGGGCGGGACGGGCGGCCTGGTCCCGCGCTGGAACACGCTGACGACGGGCGGCGGGGACCTCTACACCTCCCACTCGGACACACAGCTGTCCGGCAGGACCGTGGCCGTCCCCTTCGCGGCGAAGTCGGTGCAGACGCTGCAGGTGGACGGGGTCACCGTGTAGCCCGGCGGCTCAGGGCCTCGGGAGGGAGTGAGTCCTGGTACGCGTTCCACGGGCGGGGCACCTTCTTGACCGTACGGGCGTCGAGCGCGACCGGCGCGGACCTGGTACCGAGCTTCCCACCCGGGTGCCAGGTCCCGGTGACCGTCACCCAGGTGTTGGCGGGCAGCGCGGGACCACCGTAGATCCGCACCTTCACGGACTGGGCGTCCGCCGCACAGCAGTTGAGGATGACCCGCGTCAGGTCCCAGCTCCCGCCCGGCCCACCGGGTGTGACGAACCCGGTCATCAGGATGCTGCGCCCCTTGATGGCCTGGTCCTCGCGGTCCTGCCGTACCCGACTGGTGAAGTCGGAGAGAGTCATGGGGACGGGCGAGGTGGCGGGGAGCGGATCGAAGTCGCTCTGCTCGGCGACAGCCCTGGGCGGCTGGCGGGAGGCGGTGTAGGCGCCGAGGGCGGGAGGCGCGTAGAAGAGCAGGCTGAGCGCCGGGAGGAGGAGCAGCCAGGCGACGCGGGGCATGGCGGAGTGGTCGTGACCGTGACCGCCGTGCCCCTCTTCGTCCTCCTCCCGCTGTTTGTCGAGTACGGCGCTCGCCAGGCCCAGCAGGAGCAGCACCGCCCCGGAGGCGATCAGCAGGGGCCGCATCCCCTCCTTGACGTACCTCAGGTACAGGTCGGTGAAGAGGCAGACGTGCAGCAGGCCGAGCCCGCACAGCACGAGCAGGACGGGCTGGAGGAATCGCTTCACAGCAGCACCCCACCGATCAGCGAGCCGCACGCGACGGCGACGACGACGGTGGCGGCGGAGAACCGTACGGCGAACGTTCGCCCGAAGGTGCCCGCCTGCAGGGCGATGAGCTTCAGGTCGACCATGGGCCCCACCACCATGAACACCAGCCGCGCGACCGGCGGGAACCCGGTCAGCGAGGCGGCCAGAAACGCGTCGGCCTCGGAACACACGGCGAGCAGCACGGCGAGCGCGGCCAGAAAGAGCACGGACAGCCAGGGCGCCCCGGCGAAGGTGTCGAGGACGGACCGGGGAACGGCGACGTTGAAAGTGGCGGCCGCCACGGCCCCGAGGACGAGAAACCCGCCGGCGTGCAGGAAGTCGTGCTGGAACCCGAGCCGGAACTCGTTCCACCGGCTGTGCCCCTCCCGGTGCCCGGTGTGCCGTACGCCGGGCCGCAGCCATTCCTCCCGCCCGAACCGCAGCCAGAGCCAGCCCATGACGACAGCTGCGGAGAGCGAGGCGAGCAAACGGGCGAGCACCATGGCGGGGTTTCCGGGGAACGCGATGGCGGTGGCGGTGAGCACGACCGGATTGATGGCCGGGGCGGACAGCAGGAAGGCGAAGGCGGCGGCCGGGGCGACCCCCCGCCCGATCAAACTGCTGGCAACCGGCACGGAAGCGCACTCGCACCCGGGCAGGACGGCCCCGGCGACGCCGGCGACCGGTACGGCGAGCGCGGGCCGCCGCGGCAGCACCCGGCTGAACACCCGCTCCGGCACGAACGCGTTGATCGCGCCGGACAGGGCCGTGCCGAGCAGCAGGAAGGGCAGGGCCTGCACCGTGACGGCCAGACACACGGTCCGCCAGGCCTGCACAGCCGGGGCGTCCCCCCACCGCCCGATCAGCACCACGGCCGTACCGGGCACGACAGCGGCGCCGAGGAGGAGGAGCGGCCACGACCGGGGCCGCTCCGCCCGCGCATCACCGTCCCCCGCCCCGTCCGTTACCGCAACGGCCGCCGCCTGCTCCTCGGCGACCAGGGCGCCTGTCTTCTCCATGCCGACTCCGCTTGTCGATGTCCGCGTCGAAGATAGCGGTCCGTATCGGCCCTCCCGCCATCTCCCGTGCGCCGGGAGCCACTTCCCACCTCCCCTTTCTCACGACTTTCCCTCCCCTTTGCGCCTCACGTTTGTCACCGCCCGGCAGTACGGTGTCACCCATGCGCCCCGACACGCCTGCCGAGAATGTCGACCACACCGCCGAGGCGGCACGCCTGGAGCGGACCTCCGGCCTGTACCCCGAGGACGCCGAGGCCCTGCTCCTGCGCGCCGCGGCCCACCTGGAACTGGCCGGCGACCGCCCCGCCGCGACGACGCTCTACGACCGTCTGCTGTCCGATCCAGCCTCGCTGGAGAACCCCCACCTGGTACGGGCCCTGAAGGCGTCGAACCTCTGGGAGTACGACCACGAGGCAGAGGCAAGGGCGATCATCGACGGAATCCGGGCATCGGCGCCCCGCGACCCGGCCCCCTGGGTGATCGTGGCCGAGTCCCTGGAGTCGCACGACGAACTGGAGGCGGCGGAGGAGACCTTCACGGAGGCGGCGAGACTGCTGCTGACGGACGGCTCGGAGCCCCCCTACTCGACCCATCCTCTACTCTTCGGCCGCCACCGCGTACGCAGGATGCTGGGCCTGGCCCACGACGACTGGGACACCCTGGCGGACACGCTCCACTCCTCCCCGGTCTCCCTGGTCTCCTTGGACGAACTCCACGACCCGAAGCGCGTGTGGTCCCTGGGCTCGGACAACCCCGCGGAACTGGAGGCCGAGATCTCCCGCCTGCGGGCGGAGCTGGGCGCCTACCGGCAGGCCCTGTCCCGGCCCTTCCCGGTGGCTGTGCTGCACTGGCCGGCCGATGAGCTGGGGGAACTGCTCTCGGCGTACCCGGACCTGGCCGCCGAGTACCCGTCCCACGCCGACCACCTCACGACCATAGAGTCCTCGCTCCGCGAACTGTCCTCCTCGGGGACCCCGAACCTGGGCATCGTGACGGGGACTGTGCCGTCGTACGAGGCGTTCGCGGCGTCGGAGGGGGCGTCGCCGGCGGACGTGGCGTTGCTGCCGCAGTATGCGACGACGTTGGCGGCGAGGGGGAGGGCTGTGGGGTGGCCTCCGCAGAGGGGGGCGGGGTGCTGGTGTGGGTCGGGTCAGGGCTACGGGGTATGCCACGGGGCGTAATGCCGCGCCCTGCCCCGGCCACGATGCGCAGCGGCGGCGTGAGGCAACGGCGGGCCGAGCGGGGTGCGTAGGGACTTCGCTCAGGCCTACACGGCTAGATTCCAGGCAGCAGCCATGGATGAGCCCGCCCAGTCTCCATCTGCAGTGCGCCAGATCGAGGCAATGCCGTGGTCCTCAAGGTATTCGACATACTGCCCAATTTCTTCAGTGAAGAGCGCGATGAGGTGGGGCTTCGGTTCGCCGCGCTTCTCGTGCCAGTAGTAGCTGTACTCCAGCAGCTGGGCAACTGCTTCACGGACAGCCTTGGTGGCGTTCCCCTTCTTCACCGCCTTGCCTTCGACCAGCCAGGTGCGCGGCTCGTCGGCAACACGTCGACGCAGGACCAGGTCTCTGGGGTACGTGCCACGCGTGATCGGCGTGTATCCGCGCGTGACGACGTGGAGTGCAAAGTCGTTGATGAGCTCTTCGTGTAGACGCTCCCTGCGGTGCTGGCCGCCCTCGATACGGACGAAATAGTCGCTGCTGTTGTTGGGGTGGAAGCCGTCCAGGGGATCATCAGCAGGAGCATGCCCTTCGTTCGCGTACACGAAGGGCTCATCATCCGGCGTGGTCGTCTGGAGCCAGATGCGCTGGCTGGCAGCAGCATCACGAAGCAGTAGGGACGCAGTGCGAAGGTCCTCGGCGAGGACCTCCTCCGCAGGCAGGTTGGCAATTTCGTAGCGTCGGGCGGCCACGCTCCCTGCCTCGTATGCGCGAGGCCGGTCCTGCCGCGCGCCGAAGGACGGTGCATACGTCCACCGGACCGCCAACTCCGGTTGGATTCCGGCCCGTAGATGCTTCGCTCGGCGCTTCAGCTCACGCCGCAGCTCAGCCGGCTTGTACTCATCGGACAGCTTCGTCACGCCCTGCTGCAAGGTGAGGGTCACTGCGGTGAGGTCCGCGTCGAAGATGTAGGCGAGGTACAGCCCCTCCTGGGGCTCCTTGTTGATCTCCGGGTCGAACACCCCGATCCACGGAGTGCTGGCCGCGGTCGTCTGCCCGCCATGGCCTGAGGCGACGAATCCGGGCGGCAACGGGAGGTCGGGCCTTTCCTTCACCTCTCTTAGGAGGTCCTGAGCCGTAACGCCCTTGGACGTACCACCCTTGGCGTCGTAGGTCTCCGCAATGCGTATGAACAGGTCACGTAGAGGCACATCCAGAAGGTAACTTGCATCGATCATTTACTCCCATGAATAGATCGGCGCACGCATAGACGATGACCAGATTTGATCACTCTTAGGCTCTGTCAGTGCCCCCTGGTAGAACATCTGCATCGTCCATCGACATGCTCAGCGGGGGTACAAGCCGATGTCTCAGAGCCGCCACGACGCAGCTACCCCCTCCGACGGACTGTACGAACAGCTCATCACGTTGCGCTTCGAGCAGCAGTTGAAGGAACTTGACAGCCTCGGCTGGCACCCCGTGAGCGACACGGTCGAGCCGGAATCAGTGCCGCACGTACTGGCTCGACATGTCGCAGGCACCGTTCGGCGCGTACTGCAAAATCTCCCGGCCACAGAACGGGTCTACGCGGCCAACCACATCCTCGAGTCCATAAGCACGCTGGAAGGTGCACAGGAGTGGGTAGACCTCGTCGCCGATGGTCCCCGCCAACTCCTCGCGCTCACAAAGCAAGAGGCCCCAGGCGTCTTCGCCGTACGGCCCGGCATCCCGCTGTCCGAAACTGCGCTCATCACCAATGCGCCCGAAGACCCGAGCCTCGGCTTCGAGCTGCGCGCCGAACTCGCCACAGCTGACCGCGTCGACCTGCTCTGCGCCTTCGTGAAGTGGCACGGCTTGCGGATCATCGAGCAGTCGCTGAGGGCAGCCCATGAGCGAGGTGTGCCGATACGGGTGATCACGACGACCTACATCGGGGCAACCGAACGGCGCGCGTTGGACCGTTTGGTGGAGGAGTTCAACGCCCAGGTCAAGGTCAACTACGAGACCCGGTCGACGCGACTGCACGCCAAGGCGTGGCTGTTCCGCCGCAAGAGCGGCTACGACACCGCCTATGTCGGTAGTTCCAACCTGTCCAAGGCTGCGCTGCTGGACGGCTTGGAGTGGAACGTACGGCTGTCTTCCATAGCGACACCGGACATACTGCGCAAGTTCGAGGCCACCTTCGAGGCCTACTGGAGTGATCCTTCCTTCGAGACATACGACCCCGAAGCCGACGGCGGCCGCCTGCAGGAAGCGTTGGCGATCGCAGGCGGTACGTCGTCGACTACCGCCGCTGAACGCGGGATCACCCTGTCCGGTGTGGAAGTGCGGCCGTATCCGCACCAGCGCGACATGCTGGAGCGGCTGGAGGTCGAGCGGGAGGTGCACGACAAGCACCGGAATCTGCTCGTCGCCGCTACCGGCACCGGCAAGACAGTCATGGCTGCGCTCGACTACAAGCAGCTACGCAAGAAGCACTGCCGTGACCTGCGCCTCCTGTTCGTCGCTCACCGCAAGGAAATCCTGCAGCAGTCACTTCGGACCTACCAAGACGTCTTGGTGGACCCGAACTTCGGCGAGTCACTCCACAGTGGTGAGATCCCGGAGCGCTGGACCCATGTGTTCGCCAGCGTGCAGTCCCTCAATGCACGGGCCCTCGATCAGCTCGATCCTGACCACTTCGATGTGATCGTGATCGACGAGTTCCACCACGGGACATCACCGACGTATCGGAAGATCCTCGATCACTTCAAACCGCTGGAGCTGTTGGGGCTCACTGCGACACCTGAGCGCATGGACGGCAAGAACATCCAGGACGAGTTCTTCGGCGGCCGGATCGCTGCCGAGATGCGACTGTGGGAGGCACTGGAGAATGATCTCCTTAGCCCCTTCCACTACTTCGGCATCAGCGACAACACCGATCTCAGCACGGTGGAGTGGAAGCGAGGGGCATATGACCCAAGCGAGCTGAGCAACAAGCTGTCGGGGGACACGAGGCGCGCAGAGCTGGTCGTGAAGGCTGTCCAGGAGAAGGTCGCTGAGCCGGGTGCCATGCGAGCGCTGGGCTTCTGCGTTTCGGTGAAGCACGCACAATTCATGGCGGAGTGCTTCCGTAGGGCCGGCCTCAGCGCCATCGCCCTGTCCGGCGAGACCCCTGCGGACCAGCGCAAGCAGGCGCTGACAGACCTGAGGTCAGGTGCCCTTCAGGTGATCTTCTCGGTCGACCTCTTCAATGAGGGGCTCGACATCCCTGACGTAGACACGCTGCTCCTGCTCCGCCCGACCTCCAGCGCCACGGTGTTCCTGCAACAGCTCGGCCGGGGGCTGCGTCGCTCGGAGGACAAGGCCGTACTCACCGTGCTCGATTTCATCGGGCAGCACCGCAAGGAATTCCGCTTCGAGAACCAGTTCCGGGCTCTCACCAACCTGACCCGCAAGCGCCTGCTGGACAACCTTGAGCACGACTTCCCTCAGCTTCCGTCCGGCTGCCAGATCATCCTTGAGGAGAAGGCGAAGAAAACCATCATCGCCAACATCAAGGAGCAGATCGGCGTCAACGTCACAGTGCTGGCCCGCGAGGTCGCTGATTACGCCGAGCCAACGATCAGCCGCTACCTAAACGAGAGCGGCCGCGAGCTCAAGGAGATCTACCGCGGCAACGGCAACTCCTGGACTGGGCTCCTCCGCCGCTCCGGTCTCCTCAAGGGTGACCCGCCCGAAGGTGAAACGGCGCTCCTCAAGCGCGTCTCCTCCTTCCTCCACGTGGACGACCCTTTGCGCGTGGCCGCATACACCAGGATGTTGGAAGACGACGCTCCTGCCTACAGCGATCTCGACGAGCAGGGGCAGGCGTACGCCCGCATGCTCTTCTTCCAGCTCTGGCCGCTTGGCGGCGTAACACGAAAGGGTTTTGCACACTATGGCGCGGGGTTCGCGACGCTACGCAAGCAGCACGCGGTGCGGAGTGAGCTGCGCCAGGTGCTTGCGCACAACCTCGCCCAGACCGAACACGTTCCGATCCCGCTCCTCGGAATTGGCAACCATGCCGGCATCCCGCTGACCGTGCACGCGTCCTACACCCGTGAGGAAATCCTGCCCGCCCTCGGCCAATCCGCCATAGGTGGCTTCATGCCAGGAGACTTCCGCGAGGGGGTTAAGTGGTGCGAATCGATCAAGACTGATGCCCTGCTGATCACCCTGGACAAGGACGAGAAGGATTTCTCGCCACAGACCCGCTACCACGACTATGCGCTGAGCGAGACCCTCTTCCACTGGGAGTCCCAGAACCAGACTTCGGAAACCTCCCCCACCGGCCTGCGCTACCAGCAGCATGCTGCCGAGGGCAGCCATGTACTGCTCTTCGTCCGCCGTTACAAGAGCACGGACATCGGCGGTGCACAGCCTTGGATGCTGCTGGGTCCGGCTGAGTACGTGGAGCACACCGGGAGCAAGCCGATGGCGATCACGTGGAAGCTGAGGCACGAGATCCCGGCGGACGTCTGGACGTACTCGGCGATCGCAGCCGGGTGACGTGTCACGGCGATTCGCTCACAACATCGAACTCAGCCTCGAAGTGCATCTGGGCGCGGTCCAAAGCCTCATCCGCATCGCAGCCATGCGCTCGGAGCCAGCGGAGGAGATCGGCAATCACATCAATGGCCGCTTCCTCCGCCACCGCCACGCTCAGGATGCTCGGGACCGTCGCCTGCGGAAGTCGCGTGGCCCCGTAGAGCCCGAGCAGAGCCTCGACTCGGGTCACGCGCGCACCACCGCAATGCCCGGTCGAGGAGGACAACCCGGTGGCCAACTCGCACCAGGTCACCTTGCGATCCGCCCGAAGTTGGACACCCCAGCGATCGGCCAACCTATCGACGAGCGCCATGCCCCGACCGCCCTCGGAGTCGAGGTCGGCCTCGAGGAGAGTGGGGAGGGCGCGCGTGTCGGGGTCGTGGATCTCAATGTGCAGGAAGGTGTCGTTCATCGAGACCGCGAGAGTGGTCGGAGTGCCGTGCCCAACATGTTTGATCACGTTGGAAACCAGCTCACTCACGCAGAGCTGCGCCCCTTCGGCGAGATGATGCAGCCCCCAAGTCCCCAGATGGATCCGTAGAAGACGACGCAGCGCAGACACTTCTTCGGGTTCCGCGAGAAACGGCAGGGCCCATGGCTTCCTTGGGATGCTCGTCAGGCAGTGCATGCTCAACTCCTCCATCGATCAGCCAAGTTACGTTCGCCCGCTCACTACACACCGAGAGTCGCAGCGAAACTCTCAAAATGGAACTCTCATACCGAGCGAAGAGGAGCACTCAGCCACGCCGCGCGCCCCCGGCGCACGCAAGCTTGCCGTTGACTCCCGGCAACGAGGACGATCTGGTCGATCGATACGAAGGGTTGAAACCATGCCGCTTGGACCCACCACACGAAGGCGCCAGCTCGGCGCTGATCTGCGCCGCCTCCGTGAGTCCAAGGGCTTGACTTTGGAAGAGGCCGGCGCGCGCGTCGGCATCTCAAAGGCGACGCTCAGCCGCTACGAAACGAAGGAAGGCACGGTCAAGTGGCCAGCTGTCGACGCGCTTTGCCGCGAGTACGGTGCCACAGATGAGGAACGCCTCGCCTTGGTAGAGCTCGCCAAGGACGCCAAGATCCAAGGCTGGTGGAGATCACTCGCCGATCCCATCCCCGAGTCCATGAATCTCATGCTCACGCTTGAGGACGAGGTCGTACGCGAAGACCACTACGCGTGCATGTACATCCCCGGACTTCTACAGACACGCGCCTACGCCGAGGCTGTGCACCGAGCCTCAGAGGTGCAGTGCCCCGAGCGGGAAGTCCAGCACATGGTCGATATCCGCATGAAGCGCCAGGAGTTGCTCGAGCGAGCTGACCCGCCTCGTCTCTGGTGCGTCATCGATGAGGCGGCACTACGACGCCATGTGGGCGGCCGCGATGTCATGCGTGAGCAGCTGCATCACCTGCTCACAATGTCGCAACGTCCCCTTGTGACTGTCCAGGTGCTGCCGTTCTCATCGGGGGTGCATGCTGCGGCAGTTGGCAGCTTCGCTGTCCTGCGCGGTCCGCAGCCGAACCTGGACGTCGTGTATGTGGATCTGATCGGAGGCGGGCTCTTCATGGAGAAGCAACAAGAACTGGAGCGCTATAGGTTGGCGTTCGAGTACCTCAGCGCGCAGGCACTCGACCTCGAGTCTTCGGCCGAGATCGTCGACCGTATAAGCAAGGAGCTCTGATGACAGCACCCTCAACGCCGCAATGGTACAAGTCGTCCTACAGCGGCGGCAGCGGGACTGAGTGCGTGGAGTGCGCGCTGATTGGGGACTGCACCCTCGTGCGTGACTCAAAGCATAACCATGAGTCTGTGATAGCTGTCCGAGCTCAGGCCTGGCACGCCTTTACACATGCGCTAGGGCGAGGGGAACTGGAAGCGCGCTGACGAAGGGATACCCCGCTAGCCTTCCTCTCATGATTCGTGTGGTCGTGTTCGACGTCGGTGAGTGCCTCGTAGACGAGACCTGGGAGTACGGCACCTGGGCCGACTGGCTTGACGTGCCGCGGCACACCTTTCACGCGATGTTCGGGGGCAGTGATTGCCCAAGCCGTGACTACCTAGATACCTTCCAGGAGTTCCGCCCCGGGTTCGATCTACTCAAGGAGCGAGAGAAGCGGGCGGCTGCCGGGCAGCCAGAGATGTTTGGGGAAGAGGATCTCTGCGACGATGTGCGCCCGGCCCTGAGCCGACTCCGGGCCGACGGGCTGTGACTTGGGATCGCGGGCAACCAGACGGTACAGGCAGGGCTGATCCTGCAGGCGCTCTTCTCCAAGGACGTCGATCTGATCGGCACGTCGGACGACTGGGGATCCAGCAAACCCGATCCCGAGTTCTTTAAGCGGCTCGCCGAGGTCGTGCCCTTGGATGCCGACGAGATCCTTTATGTCGGGGATCGGTGCGACAACGATATCCTCCCTGCTGGCAAGGCCGGGATGCGCACTGCGCTTGTGCGCCGTGGACCTTGGGCCACCATCCAGTGGAACACCCCTGAAGCCCTGCACTTGCCGACCTTCCGAGTCAACAGTCTGCTTGAACTGGGTTGCCTGATCCATCGGTTCAACAACTCTCGACGTTGATGCCGTCCCGCTGCCACTTCGAAGAACTTCGTGGCGGCAGCACGATGACGCCAACCTACTCGGCCAATAGGTTGTGCGCGCCCCTCCCTGCAGGCGAAGGACTGCGTCACTTCTGGCAAGTTCTGGCAAGCTCCTATCCTCTAAAGCGACTTGGGCGGCAGCCTCTGGCATACGGACCGTCACCTACGACGGAGGGGGACCTATGGCCCTGCGTAAGCTCGGCAAGGACCCCGAGAGCCCGAGCGGTGGCTCGCCCACTGTGTATCTGGACGAGAAGAAGGACACCTATCTCGTGCAGTTCTTCTTGGAGGCATAGCGTGACCACGTTCTCGACATTTGAGGAACTGTTCCGCGACTGCCGCGAATCGGCAGTCCATCTGGAGATGCGGGACGCCTGCATGAAGTCGGACCCGGCGTACATCGACTGGGACGCCGGCGCGGTGATTGACCCCGGTGAGAGGTGGGCTGACTGGCTCGCCCTGGTCACCGAGGCGAGGAGCCGAGGAGTGAGGGTCCGCCGCGCCCGCATCGTGTCCGAGCCGGTGAGCAAGTACATCCGGTTCGAGCACGAGGTGACCAACGGCCTGAACATAGCCGCAGGCGAAGAAGTGCGCTGGCTGCCGCATCTTCCTCTGCCGATCAGACGAGTCGGTAGTCGGCGTGAGGAACACCCAGTTCCCAGACCGCCTCAAAGGCACTCGCGCACAGCTTGATTTCCTGGGGACCGGTGCTGAGAGAGCCACCGGCATCGCCCTGCCCGGCAACGACTTCTGGCTGTTCGACGCGTCCCTGCTACTCGTGAACCACTTCGATGGCGAGGGTGCCGACGCCATGTCGTCCCCCCTCCTCCAGCGTTCAGGAAGCCCATCTCGGTGTGCCAAACGACGTGGCGGCTGGTACAGCCAAGCGCTGGGAGCGTCAGCAGGTCCTGTACGACAGGGAGCATCACCACGACGTGATCCTTGGCGAGCAAGCCCTGTACGCGAACTGTCGGAGGGCCGGAAGTCATGCGGGGGCAGATGGAACGCCTGCTGCGTGACATCGACCTGCCCTCGCTCAGCCTCGGAATCCTCTCGGCCGCCGTCGAGGTGGGCGTAATCCCCGTGCCCGGCTTCAACATGTACGACGGCGAGCGGGTCCACTACGAACTCGTGTCGTCCGGCGTGGACATCACCGGCCAGGACGAACTCGCCTGCCACGAGAAGGCATTGCTCGGCGAACACGGCCTCCGTCCTCACATCCCGGCCGTACCGCTACCGGTGAGGCCGGGAGCCAGCGCCGGGACCCAGAAGACGGCGACGGCCAAGGCGATCGAGGCGATCCCCACTGCACGGGCCACAAGGCGGCCGGCCGGAGCCAGCTTCTCGGTGGTGATCACGGCGGCCAGGACCGCCATGGCCCACAGGTTCATCACACCGAACGCCGCCAGCAGCACCATCAGCGACCAACAGCAGCCCAGGCAGAAGGCCCCGTGGTGGGCTCCGGCGCGCAGATCGCGCGAGGGCCCCGGGTACGAGGTGTAGCGCAGCATCAGCCCGATCGGTGAGCGGCACCTGGCCAGGCAGCGGTCTTTGAGGGGCGTGAGCTGGTAGACGCCGTTGAGCGCGAACACGGCCGCAGCCACTGCGGTCCCCGCCACGGCGGGGAGGCTGGCAGCCCGGCCCAGGCCGGCGGCCAGCCCGTACGCCGGCAGCCCGGCCGCGGCCCAGACAAGCAGGTAGGCGACCGTGAACACGACCATGCGCGGTGCCTTGTGCACGGTGATGGTGCGTGCGTACAACGCGGCGACGGGCGCCGTGGCGGGCAGCATCATCGCAGCCATCATCAGCGTCCACACGGTCAGGAAGGCAGGCAGGTCCAGGCCCATGGTGCCCGGCATCGCCTGCATGCCGCCCCAGCGCGTCACCACCCAGATCCAGGCGGCAGCCCCCGCGACCAGCAGCAGTCCGGCGGGGCCCGCCCTGCGCCGGACGGTGACCAACCGACCGGTCACGCGGACCACGTGAAGGGCGCCGAGTGTCCGTTGCCGCCGGAGAAGTCCCAGGACCTGCCGTACACGCCGTCGCCCGTCGCCCGGGTGGACCGGGCAATGGTCAGTGTGCTGTTCACCGGGTGGAACATGCCGGTCAGGCCCATGACCGGACCGTCCTCACCGAACTCCGGAGCAACCTGATCCTCGATCTCGATGTCGATGGCGTCGCCCACCCGCGCGGCGTGGCGGCGGCCGTCGTCGCGGTAGTCGATGGGAACGCGCTGCACGCCGAGGACCTCGCCGATGAGCGGAGTGAGCGCCGCCA
Source organism: Streptomyces sp. NPDC001450 (assembly GCF_053597295.1). Classification (NCBI taxonomy): domain Bacteria; kingdom Bacillati; phylum Actinomycetota; class Actinomycetes; order Kitasatosporales; family Streptomycetaceae; genus Streptomyces; species Streptomyces sp. NPDC001450. The sequence goes on along the minus strand of NZ_JBSFHY010000005.1, from coordinate 120,263 downwards.
TCGGCCCGCCGGCCTGGCCGGAGAAGACCTTGCCCAGCGCATCCGCCTGGCCGTCGTCGGCCGCAGCGTCGAGGTACAGCGCCACCTGCCAGCCGCCGTCGGCCATCACCCGGGGCGCGTCGATGAAGACGGCGACGCTGCGGTCAGAGACGTCCACGCCGTCCACGTTCCCGCTGTCCACGTGGAACGCGAAGGTCACCTGGCAGCGCTCGTGATCGGCCGGTGCGGTGAGGCCCGAGGTAGTGCAGGGGCACACCACGTCGCAGTTGCAGCTCTCCAGATACGTGCCGTTCAGATTCCAGGGCATGACTCCTGGCCTCCCTCTCTTACGTCCCTCTCGGTGAAGGCCAAGGAAATGCATCGGGAGTCCGTTCCGCCCCGGTGCTGCTCTTCTCCAGGCTATTCCCGACGATCCCCGTCGCGCAGATCCGCTGCCAGCGCAGCTCACTGTCCTGTACCGGGCGGTGGGGGCACCCGCGGCACCGGATTTCGTCATCGACGACGTCGTCTTCATGGCTTCACACGGGCGACGGATCGCCTCCGGCGCTCCGGGCTGGTCCAGGTGGATGTGCAGTGGGAGACGAGTCGGCGTAGGCCGCGGGTTGTCCTTGTCGCCGTGCTGCGACACGGCGGACCTGTTGACGTCTGCCCGTCACCACCGCTCACCGGCTGTTCGTAGGCTACGGGCGAACGGCGAAAAAGATAAAATTACTCAAATCGGTGGCCTGGCTTCCGGACCTGGGCTGCCGCTCGGCCTGTATGACCTTGGGGAGCGGCACGGTGGCGAGGTCTCCTGAGGAACGCGCAGCCCCGCACAGGGCTGGTGCGCGGAGCAGGTTGCTGCCCGTGCTGCCGGCTCTGCTGCTGCTCATCGGCCTGCTCGTCGGCCTCTTCACACCCCGCGATGTCAGGCCGGACGCCTTCCTCGCCACGGCCATGGTTTCTGCCGCCGCGCTGCTGCCCCTGTGGGGGACCGTGTTCATCGGAGTGGGCGCGTGCGCCGTCTTTGTCGGCCTGATGGTGGACTTCGATGCGCTGCGGGATGTGACCGCCTACTCCGAGCTGGCCACTCTCGTGGCGATTGCGGCATTCGCCGTCTTCTTCAACCGTCTGCTGGACCGACGCGCCCATCAGCTGCTTCAGGTCCGCTCAGTGGCCGAGACCGCCCAGCTGGCGGTGCTGCATCCGGTACCGCGGCACCTCGGGCACATCACGCTGGAGAGCCTGTACCTGGCCGCCGCGGCGGAAGCCCGGATCGGCGGCGACCTGTACGAGGCGATGCGCACCCCGCACGGCGTGCGGCTGCTCATCGGCGATGTACGCGGCAAGGGCCTGCTCGCGATTCAGGCGGCCGCGACGCTGCTCAGCGCCTTCCGCGAGGCCGCCCACGACGCGCCCGACCTGCCCCACCTCGCGCACCGGCTGGAGACGAGCATGAGGCGCCACTCCTCCCAGTACCCGGAGGTCCCGGGCTCGGAGATCGCTGAACGTTTCATCACCGCACTCCTCGCCGAGATCCCGGACGACGAACCGGTCGTCCGGACCGTCACCTGCGGCCACCCGCCCCCGCTGCTGCTGCACCGCGGCGAGGTCCGGGAGCTGCAGCCCGCCGCCCCCTCGCCGCCGCTCAACCTGGGCAACCTGGTGAGCGACGGGTACCACGTCGATCTCGCTCCCTTCCACCCCGGAGACAAGCTCCTGCTGTACACCGACGGGGTCACCGAGACCCGCGACCGCTCCGGCGCCTTCTACCCCCTCGCCGAACGCGTCCGCTCATGGAGCGGCGAGGCGCCCCACCAGCTCCTCGACCATCTCCACCGCGACCTGATCGCCTACAGCGGCGGCAAGCTCGACGACGACATCGCCGCCCTCGTCGCCCGGAGGCGCCCGAGCCTCTGAGTCGCAACACTGTGCGGGTTAGGCTCTCGGCTGTTCTCGAAGCCGAGAGCGGACGAGCAGAAGCGGGGGTTGCGACATGGGTGGGACTGTCACTGCGGTGAGCAGTAACGGGGAGTACTCCTTCACCAAGCCGAATCGGGAGAGCATCACGCTGCTCGCCGGGCTCGGGGTCGAGGGGGACGTGCATGCCGGCGTCACCGTCAAGCATCGGTCCCGGGTTGCCCAGGATCCGACTCAGCCCAACCTGCGCCAGGTGCACCTCATTCATGAGGAGCTCTTCGAGGGGGTCGCGGGGAGCGGGTTCCAGGTGGCGGCCGGGGAGCTCGGGGAGAACATCACCACCCGGGGGATCGATCTGCTGGGGCTGCCCACCGGGGCGCTGCTGCGGATCGGGGACGACGCCGTCGTCGAGGTGACCGGGCTGCGCAATCCCTGCGCTCAGATCGACAACTTTCAGAAGGGGCTCTTGAAGGAGGTCGTGGGGCGCGGTGAGGACGGGCGCGTCGTGCTCAAGGCCGGGGTCATGGGTGTGGTGAAGGTGGGGGGCGTCGTGCGGCCCGGGGATCCCATCGCCGTGGAGCTGCCCGACCGCCCGCATCGGGCGCTCGAGCGGGTCTGAGAGGCGCCCTGTCGGCCGAGCACCCGCCCGCCCCCACCCCCGAACACGCTGTATGGGCTATATGCGACCAGCCTGTCACCCTGCATCGACGTCGGGCCGGATCTCCACGGTGAAAGCCGCGTCCTCGGGGCCGACGCCTTCCTCGTCCTCCCAGACGATCACGCGCACATGTCTCTCCCCGGCGCCGCGCACCTCCCACTCGGTCACCAGGTCGGTGACGACGAGCGCAGCGACGTACCTCGCTTCATGGGCCGGATCGTCGGTGGTCACGGTCCCCCGCCGCCGCCCGGGGTGACCGCCGTAAAGGCGCCAGCCCTCCGAACCGTGCGGCTCGTCGACCCGGTACACCCAGCGCTTCTCGGTGCCCATGGCACCGATCCTTCCACGACTCGAAAGCCGTGCCCGTCATACGCCTCGACCATGAAGGGCCGGCACACCCGTCGGGACGAACGGGGCCGCGGTGAGGGTGCGCACCACTGTCGTACACGTGCGCGAATCTCTCGCCGCAGGTCTGCCGGCTCCGTCGCCACCCCTGGTCTGCCGACGTCAACGGCTCCTCGTGCGACGGAAGTTGACGCAAGGAGGGGCTGCCACCAGGCCCGGAGCAGGCCCGGAGCAGGCCCGGAGCGCCTCCAGAGCACGCCGGAAAAAATCCCTCCCGGTTCCTGTCACATCCCCGTGCGTCCATCCGTCAGTGCTGTGAAGACGCCAACCAAGGCCCACGCCAAGGAGAGCAGCCATGACGAACACCTCGATCTCCCGTATGCCCAACCCGGCCGAGTTCGTGCCCGAGCTGAACGACGTCAGCGCCGCTCTCTTCCGGGCCACGGGCAACCGCTCGGTGCCGCGCACCACGATGAGCCTCGTCCACCTGCGCGCCGGGCAGATCGTCGGCAACACCTACCTGACGATCCTGAACACCGGCTTCCTGCGCAAGGCCGGGGAGTCCGAGGAGCGCATCACGGCCGTCTCCTCCTGGCAGGACGCCCCGTACTTCACCGACGCCGAGCGCGCCGCCCTCGCCTTGGTGGAGGCCACCCTCCAGCCCGCCCCGCACGGCAGGGAGCGAGTCTCCGACGAGCTGTACGCCGAGGTGGCGAAGCACTACGACGAGAAGGCGCTGGCCACCCTCACCATCGCGATCGGTCAGATCAACTTCTTCATCGCCCTGGCCGTCATCGGCAAGCCGCAGCCGGTCAGCTCCCTCGCGGACGCACAGTGGGACTGACTTCGGTACGCCCCGACGGCCAGCCCCCTGAGCGGGCGGGTGTCTGGCTGGGGCGAGGTGCGCAGCAGCAGGCGGAAACCTGACAAGCCCCGACTCAGGTTCAGCTCGTCCGCCGACCCCGGCGTTAGCCTCAGGGCACAGACAAAGGGAGGCAGACATGGCGAAGGTTCCCAGCTCGGTGATCGCCGCGACCGGACTCGTCGGCGGGTACGGCGTCGCCCGCTGGACCAGGAAGCGGCCGCTCGGCGGGGTCGTCCTGGCCGTCGCGGGGGCCGCCGCCGCACAGCAGTGGCGCCGGCAGGCGGGCGGGAAGGCCGCCGGTGCGCTGACCGCCGCGTACGTCGCCGCGTTCGCCGGGTCCCACCCGCTGGCGAAGAAGGTCGGCGCCTGGCCGTCGGTCTTCGGCGTCGCGGGTGCCGTCGCCCTCGCCTCCTGGGCCGTCGCCGACCGCCGGGGCTGAGCCGGCCGACTTCGTTCGCCGACCGGACCGCCGGGGCTGAGTGACCCCACCTCGCTCGCCCACCGGACCACCGGGAAGCAGCTGCAACCTGCTGTGGGCGGCCGTGACGATCCTGATGATCGTGCGGCCGGGGTCGACGACCGGAGCCTGAGTTTCTGTTATCGGCGGCGGCCGGCGTCCGTCTCCGGGGCATGCACGTGACACCTCAGACCTTCAGCCGCCGGAGCCTCGTCAAGGCCGCGGGAGTCGCGACCGCGGCAACCGCCCTCGGTACGAGCACGAGTACGACACCCGCCGCCGCTGCCACCGCCTTCGCGCACCCCGGTCTGCTGCACACCCGTACCGACCTCGCCCGAATGGCGGCCAAGGTGAAGGCGGGCGCCACGCCCTGGACCGCCGGGTACGCGAGGCTCACCGCCAACCGGCATGCGCAGAGCGGCTGGCGGCCCAACCCGCAGCCGACCGTGTACCGGGGCTCGGGCAGCCCGGAGAACTACGCGATCCTCTACAACGACATCCACGCCGCCTACCAGAACGCCCTGCGCCACCACGTCGGCGGGGAGCAGGCGTACGCCGACACGGCCGTGGCGATCCTCAACGGCTGGTCGCGCACGCTCACCTCGCTCGCCGGGACCGCCGACCGGTTCCTCGCGGCCGGCCTGTACGGCTACCAGTTCGCCAACGCCGCCGAACTCGTCCGTGACCACCCGGACTTCGACCTGCCCGCCGCCAGAAAGGTCCTGCTGAACGTCTTCTCCGCGCTCAGCGAATCCTTCCTCGAACGGCACAACAACGCCGTCGTCACCAACTACTGGCCCAACTGGGACCTGTGCGCCCTCGCCTGCGTCCTCGCCACCGGCATCTTCTGCGACGACCGGGGGCGGGTCGACCAGGCCGTCGCGCACTTCAAGCACGGCGCCGGTCTCGGCTCCGTCCGGCACGCCATCCCGGTCGTCCAGGCCGACGGATTCGCCGAGTGGCTGGAGGCCGGCCGCGACCAGGGGCACGCCCTGCTCGGCGTGGGCCTCATGGGCACCATCTGCGAGATGGCCTGGAACCAGGGCATCGACCTCTACGGCTACGACGACAGCCGCTTCCTCAAGGGCGCCCAGTACGTGGCCAGATGGAGCCTCGGGGAATCCGTGCCGTACACGGCCGACACACGGCAGAAAGGTGCGATCGGCGGCTGGTCCGGGAGTGAGACGGCCACCGCCGCCGCTGCCGTCGACCCGGCCATGACCCGCCCGATCTGGGCGGTGATCGTCAACCACTACACCAGGCGCCGCGGCCTCTCCGCCACCTACCTCACCCGGATCGCCGCCAAGGCCGCACCCGAGGGCGGCGGCGGGGACTACGGCCCCAACAGCGGCGGCTACGACCAACTCGGCTTGGGGACGCTCACCTTCACCCGCGACCGGAGCCCCCGGCCGCAGACCCCGGCCTCCGCCAGCCCGACAGCCGCGGCCTCCGACCCCAGCACGACAGCCGCGGCCTCCGACCCCCGCCCCCAGACACAGACGACCGGCAAACCCGGGCACGACCTCGCCGCGACCGGCACCGCCGACGTCCTCGGCTGGCTGGGCGCGGCGAGCGTCACCGCCGTGGCCGGCGGGCTGCTGCTGCTCCGGCGGCGGGACAGGGCCGCCCGGGACTCGGCACAGTGACCGCGGCCCCTACAGCTCCGCCTGCCCCGCGCCCTTGAGCGCGTTCAGGTCGAAGACCTCGCCCATCTTGCCGAACCCCAGGTCGCTGGGGTGCAGATGGTCCCCGGAGTCGTACTCGGGACGCAGGCGGCGCGGGTCGTAGGGGTCCCTGAGGGACTTGTCGAAGTCGACGACGGCGTCGTACACCCGGCCCGCCCGGATCTGGGCGTTGACCTGCTGGCGCACCACCTCCCGGGCCGGGGTCCAGCCGCGGTGGCCCTCGAAGGGCATGAGGGTGGCGCCGACCACCTTCAGGCCGCGGGCGTGGGCCTGGCGGACCAGGGTGCGCAGGCCGTCGGCGATCCGGTTCGGGTCGGCGAGCTTCGGATTGCGCAGGATGTCGTTGATGCCGAGGTCGATGACGACGACCTTGACGTTGGTCCGGGAGAGCGCGTCCCGGCCGAAGCGGCCGAGACCGCTCTGGTTCTCCGCGGGACGGCCCAGGCCGTCGGCGAGGACCTGGTTGCCGCTGATGCCCTCGTTGACGATGCCGTAGCGGGGCAGCGCGTCACCGCTCTCGACGGCCGTGCGCAGGCGGCCGGCGAGGACGTCGGTCCAGCGGTGGTTGGCGCCGACGGTGGAGGTTACGCCGTCGGTTATCGAGTCGCCGAACACCACGACCGTGCCGGTGGCCTCGTTGCTCAGGACGTCGAGGGCCGTCAGATAGCGCCAGTACGGGGTCTGTTCCGTGTACGGGGTGCCGGTCGCGTCCTCGGTGCGGTCGCCCTGGGCGACGTACGACATCTGCCGCGCGTGCGGGTGGTACGTCACCGGGCCGGCCGGGGTGGGCGAGTACGTGGTGACCAGGACGTCCGTGCCGTGCGGGATGGTCAGGCGCACGGCGTCGCTGAGCACCTGGCCGCCGGCCGGTATGACGACACTCGTGCCGCCGTTGAAGGTGAGGCGCCGCATCGTCTCCGCGTCGGCCGCGGCGGTGCCGTCACCCGCCGAGAGGGCGAGGGAGGCGTGCGTGATGGTCAGCGGGGACTGGCCGTACAGGTTGGACAGCGTGATCCGGGCGCTCGACCCTCCCGTGCTCGCGTGCACCACGTTCCGCACCGAGCGGCCGGCCAGGCCCTCCGTCTCCGTGCCCGGCTCGCCGCCCACGGGCGCCGTGGACCAGGCACCCACCCAGGTGCCCGTCGAGGCGGGAGCGACGGACGAGTCGTGGTGCGGGCGGCCGCCGGCGAAGGCGCCGCGAGGGGTGCCGCCGTCGGCCGCCACGGTGACGTAGATGGCGGCGCACATGGCCACGACCAGCGCGACAACCGCGCTGAGAACGGCATAACCACGACTCTTGGTCACGCTTGTGTTGTTCTCCCCCGGGAAGTGGGAGCCCAAGGCTCCGGTCTGAAGAGCCCATGATCGCTCATGAGCCCGGGAGAGCTGACAGGGCCCTGCCCAAAAGCCCCCGTCCAGACAGACGCCGGGAACTCCTGTTCCGTTCCGGGAGTCGGTCAGGAAGGGACAATTGTGTGCGGGATCACCGAACGGGTGGAGCTGATGGAACGTATGGAACGTACGGAGACGGAAACACCGAGCCGGACCACGTCATACCGAACCATGACCGCCTTCACCCCGGCCGACGAGGAGCGCCGGCGCGGGGTACGGCGCATGAAAGTGACGGCGACCGGCCTGCTGCTGTTCGTGGCGGTCGTCTACGTGCTGGCCACCCTGGCCTCCCACGAGGGCGCCGGCTCCTGGGCGGGCTATGTCGCCGCCGCCGCCGAGGCCGGCATGGTCGGCGCCCTGGCCGACTGGTTCGCGGTCACCGCCCTCTTCCGGCACCCGCTCGGCCTGCCCATCCCGCACACCGCGATCATCCCGACCAAGAAGGACCAGCTCGGCGTCTCGCTCGGCGAGTTCGTCGGCGAGAACTTCCTCTCCGAGGACGTCGTACGCCAGCGACTGCGCGCCGTAGGCATCGGCAGCCGGCTCGGAGCATGGCTCGCGGCCCCCGACCACGCCGACCGGGTCACGGCGGAACTGGCCACCGCGCTCAGAGGCGCCCTGACCGTACTGCGCGACTCCGACGTACAGGCGGTCGTCGCAGAGGCGATCACCCGGCGCGCCGAGGCCCAGGAGATCGCACCCGGCATCGGCAAGATGCTGGAGAAGATCGTCACCGACGGCGGCCACCGGCGGGCGGTCGACCTGGTGGTCGCCCGCGCCCACGACTGGCTGGTCCTCCACCGGGACAACGTGATGGTCGCGGTGGAGGGCGGCGCCCCCGGCTGGACCCCACGGTTCGTGGACCGCAAGGTCGGCGAACGCGTCTACAAGGAGTTGCTGCGCTTCGTCACCGAGATGCGCGACATGCCCTCCCACCCCGCCCGCGGCGCCCTCGACCGCTTCCTCACCGACTTCGCCTCCGACCTCCAGTCCGACACCGACACCCGCGCGCGGGTCGAACGGCTCAAGGGCGAAGTGCTGGGCCGCGGCGAGGTGCAGGACCTGATCGCCTCCGCCTGGACGGCCGTACGCTCCATGATCGTCGCCGCGGCCGAGGACGAACGCAGCGAGCTGCGACTGCGGGTACGGGCCGCCCTGCTGTCCCTGGGCTCCCGCATGGCCGCCGAACCCAAGGTGCAGGAGAAGGTCGACAGCTGGGTCGAAGGCGTGGCCGTGCACATCGTCACGACCTACCGCAAGGAGATCACCTCCCTGATCACCGACACCGTCGCCGGCTGGGACGCCGAGCACACCACCCGCAAGATCGAGGCCCACATCGGCCGCGACCTGCAGTTCATCCGGATCAACGGCACGGTGGTCGGCTCGCTCGCAGGCCTGCTGATCTACGTGATCTCACAGAGCCTCGGCGCCTGACCCCCGCCCCCCGATCCCAGATCCCCGGCCACCCAGGAATACTGCCCCCATGACCCGCCTGATCCTCGCCACCCGCAACGCCGGAAAGATCGCCGAGCTGAGGGCCATCCTCGCCGAAGCCGGACTCCCCCACGAACTCGTCGGCGCGGACGCCTACCCCGGCATCCCCGACGTCAAGGAAACCGGCGTGACGTTCGCGGAGAACGCCTTGCTGAAGGCACACGCCCTCGCCCAGGCCACCGGCCTGCCCGCCGTCGCCGACGACTCCGGCCTCTGCGTCGACGTCCTGAACGGCGCCCCCGGCATCTTCTCCGCCCGCTGGGCGGGCAAGCACGGCGACGACAGGGCCAACCTGGAGCTGCTGCTGGCCCAGCTGGCGGACATCGCGGAGGAGCACCGGGGGGCGCACTTCGCGTGCGCGGCGGCACTGGCGCTGCCGGACGGGAGGGAGCGGGTGGTCGAGGGGCAGCTGCGGGGTGTGCTGCGGCATGCGCCGACGGGCACGAACGGCTTCGGCTACGACCCGATCCTGCAGCCGGAGGGAGAGACGCGGACTTGCGCCGAGCTGAGCCCTGAGGAGAAGAACGCGATCAGCCATCGGGGGAAGGCGTTCCGGGCGTTGGTGCCGGTTGTGCGGGAGTTGTTGGGCTGACTTCACGAAAGAGCCCCGCACCTAGGATTCGAAGGTGCGGGGCCCCATTTACCTGTGCGCCCGGTCGGATTCGAACCGACAAACACGACCACCTAAAGATCGCCGCTCGGCCGTTGGCGTACGGGCGCCTAGCCAGGCCCTACATTACCGGGGGAGAGTATGCCGTCGCCGACCGCCTCGGCACCAGGTGCTCGTGGCTGCGTGGCAGTTGGGGCAGAGCAAGCGCAGGTTCTCTTGGCGGTCGTCGCTCCAGTCCCCGTTGACGTGATCGACCTCCAGTGTCATGGGCTTACCTCGCCATTCAGGGCCCACACCGCACTCGGCGCACACCTCGGAAACTCCCACCTCGCGTAGCGCACGGCGCAGCAGATGGGTCCTCGTCCGGCGTCGGCCGTCGTGCCGCACCAGGATGTCCTCTGCACGCTTTACGGGGGTCACGCCCGGTTTCCCTCGCTGGTGTGCTTGCCCAAGGAAGTGGGAGATGTCGAGACCGTCCTGCGCCACCCACTGACGAAACCGGGCGCGCAGCGGGCCGTTGCACGGCTCCATGCCCAAGGCGCGCAGAGCACCGGCGACAGACGTCGTCCCCTCGACCGCGCGCCGCAGCTCATCGGCGGTTGGCCGGTGCGGCGCCTTGCCTCGCCTCCGACGTGGCATGTGGGAGACGTCGATCCCGAAGTGGTCGAAGCGCCGGAAGAGGTGGCACCGAAGATTGCCGTACGGCTGGGTACCGAAGAAGGCGATGACCTCTTCGATGTCGGAACACTGCTTGGCAGCCTCGGCCAACCTCTCACGGGTGAATTGGAAACGGCCCGCGCCCGGGTATCCCGGTGCGGGCCGTCGAGCAGCAGAAGGTGTGCCGGCTGGGGCTCAGATCCCCAGATCCTTGATGATCTTGGCCACGTGGCCGGTCGCCTTGACGTTGTAGAGGGCTCGTTCGACCTTGCCCTCCTCGTCGACGATCACCGTGGAGCGGATGACGCCGACGACCGTCTTGCCGTAGAGCTTCTTCTCGCCGAAGGCGCCGTACGCTTCCAGGACCTTCTTGTCGGGGTCGGCCACCAGCGCGACCTTCAGGGACTCCTTCTCGCGGAACTTCGCCAGCTTCTCCGGCTTGTCCGGGGAGATGCCGATGACGTCGTAGCCGGCGCCGGCCAGGACCTCGAGGTTGTCCGTGAAGTCGCAGGCCTGCTTGGTGCAGCCGGGAGTCAGGGCCGCGGGGTAGAAGTAGACGATGACCTTGCGGCCCTTGTGGTCCGACAAGGACACCTCGTTGCCGTCGGCGTCGGGGAGGGTGAAGGCGGGGGCCACGTCCCCGGGCTGGAGTCGCTCGCTCATCGGTCCAGCGTAACGGGGGGCGTTGCGGCGCGGTTGCGGCTGGAGCTGACAGACTGTCCAGGACAGCATCAGGAGACTTCGGAGGCCGTACGGTGGCGGACACGTCGGACACCAGAACCCCGGCGCAGATCGAGGCGGACATCAAGCGCCGTCGCGAAGTGCTGGCCGAGACGCTCGACGAGATCGGGGTGCGGGTGCATCCGCAGACGATCGTCGCGGACGCCAAGGCCAAGGTCGTCGCCAATATCGATCACACGGTCGGCCGGGCCTACGTCCAGGTCAACCGGGTGGTGAGTGAGGTGCGGGCGCAGTTCGTGGACGAGGAGGGCGCGCCGCGGCTCGAGCGGGTCGTGCCCCTCGCGCTGGTCGTCGTCGGCGTCGTGGGCCTGCTCGCGCTGGGCTCGCGGCGGCGTAAGGGCTGACCAGGGCGGAGACGAGTCGTGGCCCGGGGTCGTACGAGTCCGTTCGAGGCAGGTAGGTTCGAGGCGTGAGCGCCAACAGAAACAGCAACCCTCAGCACGACAAGCTGCCCATCCGGATGCTGCACGACCGGGTTCTCGTGCGGCAGGACGCCGGTGAGGGCGAGCGGCGGTCGGGCGGCGGCATCCTGATTCCCGCGACCGCGGCGGTCGGGCGGCGGCTGGCCTGGGCCGAGGTCGTCGCGGTGGGGCAGAACGTACGGACCGTGGAGCCGGGTGACCGGGTCCTGTTCGATCCGGAGGACCGGGCCGAGGTCGAGGTGCGGGGCGTGGCGTACGTGCTCATGCGGGAGCGTGACCTGCACGCGGTGGCCGCCGACCGGTTCGAGGGCGGCGAGGACTCCACCGGCCTGTACCTCTGATCAGAAGCCGAGAAGGGGCTGGTGACTGTGGTCACCAGCCCCTTTGTCGTTCCTTTGCTATGTTCGAAGGAGCCCGACGAGACGCGCCGTACCGGGATGCAGGCAAAGACGACGCACCGGAGAAGAGTCGTCCGTTCGTCTCGGAGGTGTGTGTCGTGGCCTGGGTGCTGCTTGTCGTGGCCGGTCTGCTCGAGGTCGGCTGGTCGATCGGGATGAAGTACACCGACGGGTTCACGCGGGTCGTGCCCAGTGTGCTCACCGGTGCCGGGATCGTCGCCAGCATGGTGCTGCTGTCGTACGCCGCCAAGTCGCTGCCGATCGGTACCGCCTACGGCGTGTGGGTGGGGATCGGGGCGGCCGGGGCGGCGGTGCTCGGCATGGTGGTGCTGGGTGAGCCGGTCACCGCCGCCCGGATCTTCTTCGTCTGTCTGCTGCTGGTCGCCGTGGTGGGGCTGAAGGCGACCAGCGGTCACTGACCCTTCCTAGGGTTGGCCTCCGGCGTCGCCGCCCGTGGTGGTGGTGCCTGTGGTACCGCCGGGGGTGCCGCCGCCGGTGGTCGTGCTTCCGCCGGTGGTGTCTCCGCCGGTGGTCGTGCCGCCGCCCGTGGTATCGCCACCGGTGGTGGTGCCCCCGGTGGTGGTGCCGGTTGTGTTCGTACCGCCGTCCGTCGTGCCTCCGGTGGTGGTGCCCCCGGTGGTGGTGCCGCCGGTGTCCTGGCCGCCGTTCGTGGTGCCGTCGGTCGGGGTGCCGGTCGGGCCGCCGTTGTCCTGGCCGCCGTTGGTGGTGGTGCCGTCGGTGGTCGTGCCGTCGGTCGGGGTGCCGGTCGGGGCCTGCGTGCCCGGTGCCTGGACCTCGGCGCCCGACTGCAGCTGGAGGTCGAAGTCGGTGGCCGGCTTGCCCTTGAGGGCGTCCTTGGTGAACTGGGCCCAGATCTGGGTGGGCGCGCCGCCGCCGTTGATGCGCGGCAGGCCCATCGCGCCGTACAGCGGCTTGTGGGCCGCGGTGACGGGGTCCTGACCCATGACGGAGACGACGGTGGCGAGGTCGGGGGTGTAGCCCGCGAACCAGGCGGCGGTGTCCTCCTCGGCGGTGCCGGTCTTGCCGGCGGCGGGGCGGCCGGCGGCCTGGGCGGCGGTGGCGGTGCCGGACTGGACCACGCTCTGCAGGACCGAGGTGGTGGTGTCGGCGGCCTCGCGGCTGACGGCCTGCTTGACGGGCTCGTCGGGGAGCTTGATCTCCTGGGTGCCCTCCTTGGTGATCTTCTCGATCATCGTGTACGTGCCGTGCTTGCCGTGGTTGGCGAGGGTCGCGTACGCCTCCGCCATGTCCAGGACGCTGGCGGTGGCGGTGCCGAGGGCGATGGACGGGTAGGGCTGGAGGTCCTTGGTGTCGGCGGGGACGCCGAGGTCCACGGCGGTCTGCTTGACCTTGGACGGGCCGACGTCGACGGCCATCTGCGCGTACACGGAGTTCACCGACAGGTCGGTGGCCTTGCGTACGGTGATGTCGCCGTAGGACTTGGAGTCCTCGTTCTCGGGGGCGTAGGGGCCACCGCTCCAGCCCTGGACGGGCCGCTTGTTGGTGCCGTCGTAGTAGGTGTTCGGGGTGATGGTCTGGCCGTCCTGGGTGGTCGAGCCGTTCTGGACCGCGGAGGTGAACACGAACGGCTTGAAGGTGGAGCCGACCTGGAAGTCACCGCGGGTGGCGCCGTTGGTGTACTGCTTCACGTAGTCGATGCCGCCGTACATGGCGACGACCTTGCCGGTCTTGGGGTCGACGGAGGCGCCGCCGGCGCGGACGGCCTTGTCGACCTTGTTGTTCTTCTTGTCCAGCTTGGACATCAGCTGGTCATTGACCGCCTTGACGAAGGCGTCCTGCTTGCTCTTCTGGATGGTGGTGGTGATGCGGTAGCCGCCCAGGGCCAGCTTGTCGGGGTCGATGATGTTGTTGGTGGTCAGGTAGTGCTTGACCGCCTCGACGAGGTAGCCGCGCTGGCCGGAGAGGCCGGTGGAGATGGTCTGCTCCTTCGGCATGGGGAACTTCATGCCGGCACGCTTGGTCTCGCTGAGCCAGCCCTTCTTGACCATGCCGTCCAGGACGTAGTTCCAGCGGGCGAGGGCGGAGGACTTGTTCTCGGGGTGGGCTACGACGTCGTACTCGCTCGGTGCGTTGACGAGGGCGGCGAGGTAGGCGGCGCGGGCCGGGTCGAGGTCGGTGGCGTCCACGCCGTAGTAGGCCTGGGCGGCGGCCTGGATGCCGTAGGCGTTGCGGCCGAAGTAGCTGGTGTTGAGGTAGCCCTCGAGAATATCGTCCTTGGACTTGTTGCGGTCCAGCTTCATCGAGATGAAGAACTCCTTGGCCTTACGGGTGACCGTCTGTTCCTGGGCCAGGTAGTAGTTCTTCACGTACTGCTGGGTGATCGTCGAGCCGGACTGCTTGCCCTTGCCGGTGGCGGTGTTCCAGGCGGCGCGGAGCATGGCCTTGGGGTCGACGGCGGACTCGGTGTAGAAGTCGCGGTCCTCGGCGGCCAGGACGGCGTGCTGGGCGTCCTTGGAGACCTGGGCGAGGCTGACGTTCTCGCGGTTGATCTTGCCGTCGCGGGCGAGCTGGGAGCCGTCGGCGTAGAGGTAGACGTTGCTCTGCTTGGTGGCGAGGGCGTTGGCGGGCGGGATCTTCACGAGCGAGTAGCCGAGGTAGAACAGGCCGACGACCAGCAGGACGCCGATCACGAAGGTGCCGAGCACCATGCGCCAGGTGGGGATGATCCGCCGCCACCCGGTCCGCTTGGGCCGCTTGGGCTTCTTGCCCTTGCCGGTGGCGGGGCCACCCGGGCCGCCGGGGCCGCCGCTGTCCGCGAGGGGAGTGGGGGGCTCGTCGGGGGTCTGGGTGGTGGAGGTGGTGCGGGTGGTGCCGGTGCGGGTGGTGGCAGCGCCGCCCGCGGCTGCAGCGCCGGCCGCGGCCGCGGAGGCGGCCGGGGACTTCGGGGCGGCAGCGGCGCCGGCCCCGGCGGCCATGGCGGCGGCGCTCGCCGCAGCGCCTCCGGCCGCGGCGGCCTGAGCAGCGGCGCCCGCCTTGCCGGGCCGGTTCGACTGGCTCGGCCGGTTCGACTGGCCCGGCTGACCCGACTGGCCCGGCGGACCTGACTGGGCCGGCTGGGCCGACTGGCTCGGCCGGGTCGACTCAGTCTTGACGCGGCGGAGGACCTGAGTGGTCTCGGCGGGCACCGGAGCCTCGCCGGAGGCCGGAGAGGCGGCGTCCGCCTGGTTCCCCTCCTGGGAAGCCCGGGGTGCCTTGATACGCCGGAGGACCTGGGTGCTCTCCGCTGCGCTCGGCTGCTCGGAGTCGTGAGCCCCGTCGCCCGCCTGGGCCCGCCCGGACTGCTGGGGCACTCCGCCCCGCTGGGACGTCATGGCGGAGTCGGCCTGCTTCTGGGACTCGCCGGACTTCGCCGAGCCCTGCGACTGCCCGGGGAGCCGAGACCCCACGGACGCCTGGGCACCCTGGGGCCTGTCGAACGGACGGGACCCGGCAGATCCCTGCGGCTTCTCGGGCCCCCGGGCGCTCCCGGCTCCCTGGACATTTCCGGCCGCCTGGGGCTTCTCGGCACCCTGGGCCTTGCCGGGCGCCTGGGACCCGTCGGACGCCGGCTGGGGCTGCTGGGCCCCCTCGGCCGCCGAACCCACTTCGATCCCCCGGCCCTCAGTCCTCCCCGCACGACTCGCCTGAGCCGCCCGACGCGCCCGCGCGGCCTGGTCGGCACCGGCACCCGGAAGCGACTGGCGCCCGGACGTCCGGTCCGCCGCACCCGCCTGGCCCGGGGCACCTGAAGAGGTCGAACCGTCCCGGCCCTGACCTCGGTCGTCCCGGGCCGCCGCCGTCAGATCGCGCCCCTGGCCCGCCCGGCCCTGGGCACCGCGAGCCGGCCCACCAGCCGAACCGTCCCGGTCCCGGCCCGGCCGATCCCGACCCGCACCGGCCTCGTCCCGGCCGCCCGACGCGGCCCGAGCCGACCCGGCGGCCGAACCCGTCCGGTCCTGGCCCGGCCTGCCTTGCTCTCGGTCCGCGCGCTGATCAGCCCGTGCCCCGTCCTGGCCCTCCCGGTCCCCGGACCCGCCCTTCTCGGCGGTGGCATCGCTTGCGGGCGGCTTCGGAGTCCGCTCCTGGCGGCTGCGGGTGGTGGACCCCGGCTCTCCGGGCCCTTCAGCCGGCAGCGGTTCTTCTGGTGCCCCACCCTTGGTGTGCTGCTGCGGCTGCGGCTCGTCGCTCATCTCGTGCACGGACTCCTGTTTCGCGTCGTACGTTTCCCGTACGCCTCGTACGCCTTCTGCGCCCCCAGTTTGAAGACTCTCGCACCTGGCGTTCCGTTCCCGGATTCCGGCACGCTTCCGGGGCGGAAAATGCGTGGCCGGTCGCCGGGCCTCCGGACTAGGCTCCTGCGCTTCGGTGTCGAGCGGTCCAGGGAGGTCGACTGGCGTGGGCGCGGGACGGTTGTACGTTGCCGTCGCGGCGGGGGGATTCAGACGGTACGCGACGTATCGGGCGGCCACTGCGGCAGGGGTGTTCACCAACACGGTCTTCGGGCTGATTCTCGTCTACACCTACCTGGCGCTGTGGGACGAGAAACCGCACCTCGGAGGCTATGACCAGGCGCAGGCGGTCACCTTCGTGTGGCTGGGGCAGGCACTGTACGCGACGCTGGCGATTCAGGGGGGCGGCTTCGAGACCGAGTTCATGGAACGCATCCGTACGGGTGAGGTCGCGATCGATCTGTACCGGCCGGCGGATCTCCAAGTGTGGTGGCTCTCGAACGATTTGGGGCGGGCGCTATTCCAGTTGCTCGGTCGTGGAGTGATCCCGTTCGCCTTCGGGGCGCTGGTGTTCCCGACGGCGCTCCCGGACGATATGGGCAGGTGGCTGGCCTTCCTGGTCTCCGTCGCGCTCGCGATGATCGTCAGTTTCGGGATCCGCTACCTGGTGGCGCTGACCGGGTTCTGGCTGATGGACGGCACGGGGGCGCTTCAGGCGCTGATGGTCACGGGCATCTTCTGCTCGGGGATGGTCCTGCCGCTGAACGCCTTCCCGGGGACGCTCGGTGAGGTCGTGCGGGCGCTGCCGTGGGCGGCGCAGCTCCAGGTGCCCGCGGACGTGCTGATGGGCGAGGCCGACCCGTTGCCGGCGTTCGTCTTCCAGGCGGCGTGGGCGGTGGTGCTGCTGGCGGCCGGGCGGCTGGTGCAGACGGCGGCGGCGCGACGGGTGGTGGTGCAGGGTGGCTGAGTACAACACCCTGGCCGAGGGGCTGCGCGCCTACCGGCTGATCTCCGGGATGTGGATCCGCTCCACGCTGACCTACCGGGTGTCCTTCGCGATCACCGTGGTCGGTGGCCTGCTGGTGACCGGCCTCGACTTCGTCTCGATCCTGCTGATGTTCTCCCGGGTCGACGTCCTCGGCGGCTACGCGCTGCCCGAGGTCGCGTTCCTGTACGGGCTGTCGGCGACCTCCTTCGGGTTCGCGGATCTGGCGATCGGCTCGGCGGGCCGGCTGGGCACCCGGGTGCGCGACGGCACGCTCGACACCCTGCTGGTGCGGCCCGCGCCGGTGCTGGCGCAGGTCGCCGCCGACCGGTTCGCGCTGCGCCGGATCAGCCGGATCATGCAGGGGACGCTGGTGCTGGGCTACGCGCTCGTCGCGTCGGACATCGACTGGACGCCGGGCAAGGTGCTGATGGTGCCGGGGATGCTGGTCTGCGGCGGGGTGATCTTCTCCGCGGTGTTCGTGGCGGGGGCGGCCTTCCAGTTCGTGGCGCAGGACGCGTCCGAGGTGCAGAACGCGTTCACGTACGGCGGTCAGACGCTGTTGCAGTACCCGCCGACCGTGTTCGGCAAGGAGTTGGTGCGGGGGGTGACCTTCATGCTCCCGCTGGCCTTCGTCAACTGGGTGCCGGCGGCCTATGTGCTGGGGCGGCCGTATCCGCTGGGCGGCGTGCCGGAGTGGGCGGCCTTCGCGCCGCCGCTGGTGGCGGTGGTGTGCTGCGCGGCGGCGGGGCTGGCGTGGCGGGTGGGCCTTCGGTCGTATCGGAGTACAGGGAGTTAGCGGTGGACGCGTTCATTGAGGTGGACGGGGTCGAGAAGGTCTTCGAGGTGCGCAGGAAGACCGGGTTCCTGAAGCGGGAGCGGCGGCAGGTGCGGGCGGTGGACTCGATCTCCTTCACCGTGGCGCGCGGCGAGATGGTCGGCTACATCGGCCCGAACGGCGCCGGGAAGTCGACGACGATCAAGATGCTGACCGGCATCCTGATGCCGAGCGCGGGCCGGCTGCGGGTGGCGGGGATCGATCCCTCGCGGGAGCGGAGGCGGCTGGCGCACCGGATCGGGGTGGTGTTCGGGCAGCGGACGACGCTGTGGTGGGACCTGCCGCTGATCGACTCCTACCGGCTTGCGCACCGCATGTACCGCATCCCGGACGCCCGTTACCGGGAGAACCTGGACCGGTGCGTGGAACTGCTGGAACTGGACGCCCTGTTGGACGTGCCGGTGCGGCAGCTGTCGCTGGGCCAGCGGATGCGCGGGGACATCGCGGCGGCGCTGCTGCACGATCCGGAGGTGCTGTACCTGGACGAGCCGACGATCGGCCTGGATGTGGTGTCGAAGGCCAAGGTGCGGGGTTTCCTGCGGGAGTTGAACGCCGAGCGCGGGACGACGGTGCTGCTGACGACGCACGACCTGCAGGACATCGAGCAGGTGTGCTCGCGGGTGATGGTGATCGACCACGGGCGGCTGATGTACGACGGTCCGCTCGCCGGGCTGCACGAGGCCGGGGAGGGCGAGCGGACGCTGGTGGTGGACCTGGAGCGGGAGCTGCCGCCGATCGAGGTGCCGTCGTGCCGGGTGGTGCGGGTGGAGGGGCCGCGGCAGTGGCTGGCGTTCCCGGCGGGGCAGTCGGCGGCGCCGCTGGTGGCGTCCGTCGCGGCCGAGTATCCGCTGGTGGACCTGTCGGTGCGGGAGCCGGACATCGAGGCCGTCATCGCGAAGATGTACGCCGAGAAGGCGGTCTCGTAGGTGTCTTCTCGTGGGCGTCTCCTGGGCCTCTCTTCGCGGGCGTCTTCTCGTAGTCTTCTGTCATGACCGACGACGCAGTGCCGGAACTCCGTGCCGCCGACGCCGACCGTGAGCGGGTCGCCGAGGTCCTGCGGGACGCCGTCGCCGAGGGGCGGCTGGACATGCAGGAGTTCGAGGAGCGGCTGGAGGCGACGTACAAGGCGCGTACGTATGCCGAGCTGACGCCGATCACCCGTGACCTGCCGGCCGGCGGGGCTGTGGCGCCCGCCCCGGTCTCCTTCACCAAGGAGGCGGTGGAGAGCGGGAGTTGGGCGGGCCGGATCGTCGGGGGTGAGGGGTCGTCCACGGGGGCGGTCGCCGTCATGTCCGGCTTCCAGCGCAAGGGCCGCTGGACGGTGCCGAGGAAGTTCAACGCCTTCGCCTTCTGGGGCGGTGGCGAGATCGATCTGCGAGAGGCGGACTTCGCGGACCGCGAGGTCCACATCAACTGTGTGGCGATCATGGGCGGGGTGCAGGTGATCGTGCCGCCGGGCGTCGAGGTCGTCGTCCGCGGGATCGGCGTCATGGGCGGCTTCGAGCACCCCAGGGGCGACGAGCGGGCCGGGCCGGGCGCGCCGCGGGTGGTCATCGGCGGCTTCGCCTTCTGGGGCGGGGTCGGCGTGGAGCGCAAGCAGCGGCGCAGGCTCGGCAAGTAATACGCCCCGTGGGTGGGGGCTGAGGTCCCTGGGGCTCCGCCCCAGTTTCCGGCCCATACCCACCCACCACCCGACTCGGTCGGCTGAAAAGGCTACGACGTGCAGACCTTCGTCAGTTCGCCCGCCGCGTCCGTGACCGGGCTGACGTCCGGCGTGTTGTCGCCGTTCTTGATGGCCGTACGGACGTTGTCCACGGCCTTGTTCAGGTTGTCGACCGCCTTGTTGACGTCGGCGTTGTCGGTCTTGTCGCCGATCTTTTCGAGGTTCTTGTCGATCGAGGCGAGGGACTGGTCGAGCTGCGTCGGGTCGTTCGAGGCGTTCTCCACGGCCTGCTGGAGGTCGGTGACGCTGTCGGCGATGGAGTCGGCGGTCTGGACGCAGTCCAGGGCCTTGTTCACGGCGTCGCAGCCGGTGGTGAGGCCGGCGGTGAGCGCGGCGGTCGCTATGACGGCGGCGACGGCGGTGAGACGGCCTCGGCGTCGGCTGGCGGCCATGGTGTGGGTCCCTCCCCTGGTGTGGCTGACCGGGCGCACGGTGGTGGTCGTACGCCCGTACCCATACGGACGTCGGGGAGCGGGCCGGGGTTGCCCGCCCGCACCCCCGGGTTTTGATGCGTCCTTTACTTTTCGAGCGTGCCGGCCAGCGCGGCCTTCTGGATCGCGGTCAGCTCGGTGCAGCCGGTGACGGCGAGGTCGAGCAGGGCGTTGAGTTCCTCGCGGGCGAAGGGCTCGGCCTCGGCGGTGCCCTGCACCTCGACGAAGCGGCCGTCGCCGGTGCAGACGACGTTCATGTCGGTCTCGGCGCGCACGTCCTCCTCGTAGCAGAGGTCGAGGAGGGGCACGCCGCCGACGATGCCGACCGAGACCGCCGACACCGTGCCCGTCAGCGGCTGGCGGCCGGCCCTGATGAGCTTCTTGCCCTGGGCCCAGGAGATCGCGTCGGCGAGGGCGACGTACGCGCCGGTGATGGCAGCCGTGCGCGTGCCGCCGTCGGCCTGGAGGACGTCGCAGTCGAGGACGATGGTGTTCTCGCCGAGCGCCTTGTAGTCGATGACGGCGCGCAGGGAGCGGCCGATGAGCCGGGAGATCTCGTGGGTGCGGCCGCCGATCTTGCCCTTGACGGACTCCCGGTCGCCGCGGGTGTTGGTGGCGCGGGGCAGCATGGCGTACTCCGCGGTGACCCAGCCCTCGCCGCTGCCCTTGCGCCAGCGCGGGACGCCTTCGGTGACCGAGGCGGTGCAGAAGACCTTGGTGTCGCCGAAGGAGACGAGGACGGAGCCCTCGGCGTGCTTGCTCCAGCCGCGTTCAATGGTGACCGGGCGGAGCTGTTCGGGGGTGCGGCCGTCGATTCGAGACATGGCCACGAGCCTATCGGGAGTGACGGAAGGGGCTCCTCCCCCGGTGGGAAGAGCCCCTTACAGGTGACCCCGGTCGAACCGGGGTCTCACATCATGTCCTCGATCTCCGCGGCGATCGGGTCGGCGTCGGTGCCGATGACGACCTGGATGGCGGTGCCCATCTTGACGACGCCGTGGGCGCCGGCGGCCTTCAGGGCGGCGTCGTCGACCAGAGAGGGGTCGGAGACCTCGGTGCGCAGCCGGGTGATGCAGCCCTCGATCTCCTCGATGTTGTCGATTCCGCCGAGGCCGGCGACGATCTTCTCAGCCTTGCTGGCCATGTTCCTTCTCCCTGATCCGAACCGCTTTGTCGCAGTAACCCACAGTTGGCCCATCTTCGCGAGCGGTCATGCCGTGCGTGCCGAATGATGGCGATCACGACAGCGGGACCGTCCGCCAACTGGTCTACACCACAGCGGGTACGGTCGCCAAACCGCGTCCGAGTCGAGCGGTCCGGGAGGACGTCCATGAGCGCCGACAGCACGGTCAGCCCCGCGCGCGTCCGCTGGAACACCCTCTTCCAGGGCCTGCAGAAGATGGGCCGCAGCCTCCAGCTGCCGATCGCGGTGCTGCCGGCGGCGGGCATCCTCAACCGACTGGGCCAGCCGGACGTGTTCGGGGTCGACGGTCTGGGCTGGACGAAGGTGTCGAAGGTGATGAAGGGGGCGGGCGGCGCGCTGCTCGACGGCTCGATCGGCCTTCCGTTGCTGTTCTGCGTGGGCGTCGCGATCGGCATGGCCCGCAAGTCGGACGGCTCGACGGCCCTCGCGGCGGTGACGGGCTTCCTCGTCTACTACGGCGTGCTGCACCAGTTCCCGGAACAGTGCCCGGCCGGCTCGAAGACGATCCCGGACGTCGGCTGCCAGGTGCAGGCGGGGTCGGTGACCACCTTCACGTTCCAGAACCCGGGTGTCTTCGGCGGCATCGTCATGGGTCTGCTGGCCGCGTTCTTCTGGGTCCGCTTCCACCGCACCAAGCTGGTGGACTGGCTGGGCTTCTTCAACGGCCGCCGCCTGGTCCCGATCATCATGTCGTTCGTGGCCATCGTCTTCGCGGCGGTGTGCCTGTGGATCTGGCCGCCGATCGGCGACGCCCTGGAGAGCTTCAGTCACTGGCTGCGGGACGCGGGGTCCTGGGGCGCGGGCATCTTCGGTGTCGCCAACCGGGCGCTGCTCGTCATCGGCCTGCACCAGTTCCTGAACGTGCCCATCTGGTTCCAGTTCGGCAGTTACACGACGCCCGAGGGCAGGGTCGTGCACGGCGACATCAACATGTTCCTGGCGGGCGACCCGAACGCGGGCCAGTTCACCTCGGGCTTCTTCCCGATCATGATGTTCGCGCTGCCGGCCGCCGCGCTGGCGATGACCCACTGCGCACGGCCGAACCGCCGCAAGGAGGTGGGCGGTCTGATGCTCTCGGTGGCGCTGACCTCGTTCGTCACCGGCATCACCGAGCCGATCGAGTACTCGTTCCTGTTCATCGCGCCCCTGTTGTACGCGGTCCACGCGGTGCTCACCGGGGTGTCGATGGCGGTGACCTGGGGGCTCGGGGTGCACGACGGCTTCAGCTTCTCGGCCGGTCTCATCGACTACGTCATCAACTGGAACCTGGCCACCAAGCCGTGGCTGATCATCCCGATCGGCCTGTGCTTCGCGGCCGTCTACTACGTCGTCTTCCGGTTCGCCATCACGAAGTTCGACCTCAGGACACCCGGCCGCGAACCCGAGGACCAGGTCGAGGACGTCACAAAGATCTGACGCCCCGCCCGAGTTCGGCCCCCGGACGAGACGGCCCGGGGGCCTTTCGGCGTCCGCGCCGACGGCCCCTGCGACCAGCACAGCGCGTAATCCCACGACAGCGGATTCACGGGTTCCTTATATCGCCTTCATCGTGCTACAACAGGTCTACACCACTGAGTGGTGTAGACCACAGACGCGGCCGTCCCCTTCCATGGTTCCCGGGCGGCGCCTTGCCCCCTGGAGGAACTTGTGACCACGGCCAGCGCCGCTCCCGCGGCGGAGAAGAAGAAGGGTGCCGGGGCGATGGCTGTGCTGCAGCGCATCGGCCGCTCCCTGATGCTGCCGGTGGCGGTGCTGCCCGCCGCCGCCCTCCTGGTGCGTCTGGGCAACCCGGACATGCTGGGCGACCCGGCCTACCCCGCGATCCTCACGAAGATCGCCTCGTTCATGGCGGCCGGAGGCAACGCGATCCTCGACAACATGGCGCTGCTGTTCGCCGTGGGCATCGCGATCGGCTTCGCGAAGAAGTCGGACGGCTCGACGGCGCTCTCCGCCGTGGTCGGCTACCTGGTCTTCAAGAACGTGCTCGCCACGTTCACCGACAAGAACCTGCCGAAGGTCGCGACGGTCGTCGACGGCAAGGTCCAGATGGTGAACGCCCCGGTGGACGCCAAGGTCCTCGGCGGCGTGGTGATGGGCATAGTCGTGGCCCTGCTGTACCAGCGCTTCTACCGCACCAAGCTGCCCGACTGGGCGGGCTTCTTCGGCGGCCGCCGCCTCGTCCCGATCCTGTCCGCCTTCGCGGGCCTGGTCATCGGCATCGTCTTCGGCTACATCTGGCCGGTCCTCGGCACGGGCCTGCACAACTTCGGTGAGTGGCTGGTGGGCTCGGGCGCCGTCGGCGCGGGCATCTTCGGTGTCGCCAACCGTGCGCTGATCCCGATCGGCATGCACCACCTGCTGAACTCCTTCCCGTGGTTCCAGGCGGGCGAGTACCACGGCAAGAGCGGTGACATCGCGCGCTTCCTGGCCGGTGACCCGCACGCGGGCCAGTTCATGACCGGCTTCTTCCCGATCATGATGTTCGGCCTCCCGGCCGCCTGCCTCGCCATCGTGCACTGCGCCCGCCCGGAGCGCCGCAAGGTGGTCGGCGGCATGATGTTCTCGCTCGCGCTGACCAGCTTCGTCACCGGCGTCACCGAGCCGATCGAGTTCACCTTCATGTTCATCGCGCCGGTCCTGTACGCCATCCACGCGGTACTCACCGGCATTTCCATGGCGCTGACCTGGTCGCTGGGCATGCGGGACGGCTTCGGCTTCTCGGCGGGCGCGGTCGACTTCGGCCTGAACTTCGGCATCGCGAGCAACCCCCTGGGGCTGGTCGTGGTCGGCCTGTGCTTCGCGGTGGTCTACTACGCGGTCTTCCGCTTCGCGATCATCAAGTTCAACCTGCCCACGCCGGGCCGCGAGTCCGACGAGGAACTCGCCGAACTGCAGAGGGCCGAGGCCAAGTAGGCCGGCCCCGCCAACCCGAAGGCCCCCGGAGCCAGTACGGCTCCGGGGGCCTTCTCGTGTCCGGAGGGCGGGGTCAGATCTCGTACGTGGCCCGCGGTACGGCCAGCTCCACCGGCCCCGCGAAGACCTCGCGCGCGTCCGCGAGGTTGACCTGCGGGTCCGTCCACGGCGGGATATGGGTGAGGACCAGGCGGCGGGCGCCCGCGCGGGCCGCCGTCTCACCCGCCTCGCGGCCGTTGAGGTGCAGGTCGGGGATGCTCTCCTTGCCGTGCGTGAACGCGGCCTCGCACAGGAACAGGTCGGTGTCCCGGGCCAGCCCGTCCAGCGCCTCGCTGACGCCCGTGTCGCCGGAGTACGTCAGGGACTTTCCGCCGTGCTCGATGCGGATGGCGTACGCCTCCACGGGGTGACGGACCCGCTCGGTGTGCACGGTGAACGGGCCGATCTCGAAGGTGGACGGCTTGACCGTGTGGAAGTCGAAGACCTCGCTCATGGAGGAGGCGGAGGGGGTGTCGGCGTACGCCGTGGTCAGACGGTGTTCGGTGCCCTCGGGGCCGTAGACCGGGACCGGGTCGCAGCGGCCGCCGTCGTGACGGTAGTAGCGCGCGACGAAGTACCCGAGCATGTCGATGCAGTGGTCGGCGTGCAGATGGCTGAGGAAGATCGCGTCGAGGTCGTAGAGACCGCAGTGGCGCTGCAGCTCGCCGAGGGCGCCATTGCCCATGTCGAGGAGCAGCCGGAAGCCGTCGGCCTCGACGAGGTAGCTCGAACAGGCCGATTCCGCGGACGGGAACGACCCCGAGCAGCCGACGACGGTGAGCTTCATGAAGCAGAAACCTCCGTTGGCGGGAAACCGATGGGCGGGAAGCGGGGAGAGGGGTCGGGAAGGGGGCAGACGAGCGTCGTGCGGTTTGTCGAGCGTAAGGCGCAAAAGGGCCGGTCGCTCCTCCGCCAGGGGCCGTTGTGGGCGAACTCACCTGTGCTGTCACCGGTTCGGCTGGACCGAGGGCGCACGCAGCTCGCAGAGGGCGCGCGCCGCCGAGCCCACGCCGGTAACGTCGACCGTATGGACACGTCATGGTGGCTGGCGCTCGCGGCGGTCGTGCTGCTCGCGCTGGTCGCCACGCTCGTCGACGGCTGGGGCCGCCGGCCCGGCGGGCGCCGGCTGCGGCCGCCCGGGCGCCCCGCCGGCCGGGCCCGGGTGACGACACGTCCGCACCCCGGGGACATCTGGTGGGCGAACGTGCCCTACGAGGACCGCGCAGAGTCAAAAGGGACCGCGCGATGGGGGTCCCCCCAGGCTTTCGGCACTGGGGGAGCGTCGGACAGGGCGGTGGCGGGCGACGAGAGGGCCAAGGACCGGCCCTGTCTGGTGCTGGCCGTGCACGGCAACCGGGCCACGGTCGCGAAGATCACCAGCAAGTACCACGACGAGCGCGCCGGGGTGATCCCGCTGCCGCCCGGCTCGGTCGGCGACGCCCACGGCCGGCCCAGCTTCCTGCAGACCGACGAGCTGCGCGAGGTCCCGGTGTGGGACTTCCGCCGCCGGGTGGGCGTGGTCGACCCCGTCCTGTGGGACCAGGTCAGGCACCTCGCGGGTTAGCCACCCGCCGGCTCACCGTCACGGTGACCTTCCACTCCTCGATGCCCTTGCAGGAGACCTGGCCGGGAGCCGTGGGCTCGGGGCACAGGGGGCGGGAGGACGTCAGCTCGGTCTTTCCGGCCGCCACCGCCTGGTACGCGGCGCTCGCGTCGCCCGGCTGGAGGACGAAGCCCGCGTTGATGGCCTTCAGGGCGGTGCCGCTCGCCGCGACCGGCTTCCACGGGCGGCTCTTGGTCCCGTCGAGGGTGAGCCGCAGCTCGCCGCCCTTGGCCAGGCAGACGGTACGGCCGTTGTCGGCGGCGGTCAGCTCCACATGGTTCACGCAGCCGCCGCCGGACGACGGGGCGGATGCCGAGGGCGACACCTTGCCGTTGTCGCCGCCGCCGCTGCCGGTGTCCCCGCCGCTCTGGGAGCCGCAGCCCGCGAGCAGCAACGCTGCCGCCGCGAGCGCGACGGTCGTCGTACGGCGCATGGGGTCCGCCTTTCTGCCGTGCCGGCCGGCCTGCCGGTCTCCTGGTGCAGATGAGACGTACCACCGGCACGGACGGATCCCGCACCCGGAAGGCTTTCTTCCGGGTGCGGGATCCGTTTTGCCGTACGGCTCAGCTGGTCGTCAGGGCGGTGTCGTCCACGACGAAGCTGGTCTGGAGGGAGGAGTCCTCCACTCCGCTGAACTTCAGGGTGACCGTCTGACCCGCGAACGAGGACAGGTCGAAGGTCTTCTGCGCGTACCCGGAGGCGGCGTTGAGGTTCGAGTAGGTCGCCAGGGTCGTCGAACCGGCGGTCACGGTCAGCTTGTCGTACGCGGTGCTGCCGGTCTCGGCGGTGTCGATGTGCAGGTAGAAGGTGTAGCTGGCCTTGCAGCCGGACGGGACGGTCACCGACTGGGACAGCGTGTCGGTGTGCGAGGAGCCGTACCCGTCGAGCCAGGCCTTGTAGGAGCCGCCGTGCGCGGCCTCACCGGAGTCGTTGGTGATGACGCCGCTGCTCGCGGTCCAGGTGGTGTTCCCCGACTCGAAGCCCGGGTTGCCGAGCAGCTGGGCCGAGGTGCAGGTGCCGCCGGAGGAGCCGACCGTCCA
Organism: Streptomyces sp. NPDC001450; assembly: GCF_053597295.1. Lineage (NCBI taxonomy): Bacteria > Bacillati > Actinomycetota > Actinomycetes > Kitasatosporales > Streptomycetaceae > Streptomyces > Streptomyces sp. NPDC001450. Next base: position 93,614 of record NZ_JBSFHY010000005.1, on the reverse strand, counting down.
GGTGAAGGAGGCCGAGCCGGAGGCGCCGGTGGAGTCGGTCGCGGTGACCGTGACCTGGTAGGTGCCCGCGGTGGACGCCGTACCGGAGATCAGGCCGGAGGAGCTGTTGATGGACAGGCCGGTCGGCAGGCCGGAGGCGCTGTAGGTCAGGGTCGCGCCCGCGCTGTCGGTGGCGTGGATCTGCAGGCCGGCCGAACCGCCGGTGGCGGTCGACTGGCTGCCGGGGTTGGTGACGGTCACCGTGTTGCCGTTGCTGGTGCCGGCGGTGAAGGCGGTGGTGCCGTTCGGGGTGCCCCAGCCGGTCGGGCCGTCGTAGCCGGTGCCCGCGGTGCAGAAGTACGAGGTGGAGCAGGAGCCGTTGCTGCCGCTGGTCACGTCGTACAGGTTGCTCGTGTGGGAGTACGGGTACTTCGCCGGGTAGTCGCCGGAGCCCGGGGTGCCCGCGAGGGCGTAGACGCCGGCGACGATCGGGGCGGAGGCGCTGGTGCCGCCGTAGACCGCCCAGCCGGAGCCGCCGTAGGTGTCGTAGACCGCCACCCCGGTGGCCGGGTCGGCGACCGCGGAGACGTCGGCCTCCATGCGCTTGGCGCAGCCGCTGTCGGTCTGCCAGCTCGGCTTCGGGTCGTACGCCGAGCAGCCGGAGCCGGTGCCCTCGGTGGAGCTGGTGTGCCACACCGACTCGCTCCAGCCACGGGAGTTGGAGGCGGTGGTGAGCGCGGTGCCGCCGACGGCGGTCACGTACTGGGAGGTCGCCGGGTACTCGGCGCCGTAGGCGGAGTCACCGGAGGAGACGGTGATGGCGACGCCCGGGTGCTTGAAGTACTGGGTGTCCTCGCTGGTCTGGGAGGAGGACTCGGAGCCGCCCCAGCTGTTGGAGACGACCTTGGCGCCCAGCGTGACGGCCTCGTTCTCGGCGATGCCGAGGTCGGTGTCGTTCGCGGAGTTCGCCTCGACCAGGGTGATGCTGCAGTTCGGGCAGACCGCGCTGACCATGTCGAGGTCGAGCGCCTCTTCACCGGCCCAGCCGGTGTCGTTGGTCGGCAGCGAGGTGGTGGAGCCGGTCTGGCTGACCTGCTTGAAGCAGCCGTTGGCCTTGGTGCAGGCGGACAGGCCGTAGGTGGAGCGGTAAGTGGCCAGGTCCGACTCGGCGTTGGGGTCGTTGTAGGCGTCGACGACGGCAACGGTCAGGCCGGAGCCGCCCGTCGAGGGCAGGTTGTAGGCGCTGTGCAGGTTGGCCGGGGAGAGGCCGGAGGGCGCGGCGGCGGCGAGCGCCGAGGCGAGCCGCTGCTTGATGTCGGTGCGGCGCTGCGCGAAGCAGGACGCGTGGCCCGGCTTGGCGGTGGCGCACAGATGAGTCGTCGGGACCTTCTGCCCCGCCTTGCCGGTCGAGTGGAAGATCTGGCGCTCGGGGGCGGTCAGAGCCTTGGCGTTCTGCGCGGCCCGGGAGATGTGGGGCGCGGGAGCGGCGGCGGCCTGGGCCCCGGCCGCCGGCGCCGCGGCCAGTCCGGCGACGGTCAGGGCAAGGGCGGGGAGGGCGACGGAGACGAGTCTTCGCAGACTCCGTCTCCGCCCGCTCGGGCGTGACTCACGCATGGGGTACTGCCTCCATGGGGAAGTGGGGTTTCTCGCACTGGTCGGGCAGGCCCGTGACGCGCGTAGCGGCGGCAGTACCGCGCAATCATGAGCATGACACTTCAGCCCGGCATGTCGTGATGAGCGTGACATGACAGGGTGCGGGAGGACCGTAGCTCTGGCCCGAGACTCACCGGCAGTACCGGAGGGAATTCTTTGCCCCTCCATAGGATGGGATTGGCCCCCTCATAGGAGGGGGCTGGCGTGCGCTTGAGGCGGGTTACGCCCAGAGCTGTCCCTGGAGCGTCTCGATGGCCTCCTCGGTGGTGGCCGCCGTGTAGACGCCGGTGGACAGGTACTTCCAGCCGCCGTCGGCCACGATGAAGACGATGTCGGCGCTCTCGCCGGCCTTCACCGCCTTCCTGCCGACGCCGATCGCCGCGTGCAGGGCGGCGCCGGTGGAGACGCCCGCGAAGATGCCCTCCTGCTGCAGGAGTTCACGGGTGCGGGTGACCGCGTCGGCGGAGCCGACCGAGAAGCGGGTGGTGAGCACGGCCGCGTCGTACAGCTCCGGTACGAAGCCCTCGTCGAGGTTGCGCAGCCCGTAGACCAGGTCGTCGTAGCGCGGTTCGGCGGCGACGATCTTCACGTCCGGCTTGTGCTCGCGCAGGTAGCGGCCGACGCCCATCAGGGTGCCCGTGGTGCCGAGACCGGCGACGAAGTGGGTGATCGACGGCAGGTCGGCGAGGATCTCCGGACCGGTCGTCGCGTAGTGGGCGCCCGCGTTGTCCGGGTTGCCGTACTGGTAGAGCATCACCCAGTCGGGGTGCTCGGCGGCCAGCTCCTTGGCCACGCGCACGGCGGTGTTGGAACCGCCCGCGGCCGGCGAGGAGACGATCTCCGCGCCCCACATGCCGAGCAGGTCCCGGCGCTCCTGCGAGGTGTTCTCGGGCATCACGCACACCATGCGGTAGCCCTTGAGCTTCGCCGCCATGGCCAGGGAGATGCCCGTGTTGCCGGAGGTCGGCTCCAGGATCGTGCAGCCCGGGGTGAGCCGGCCGTCCTTCTCCGCCTGCTCGATCATGTGCAGGGCCGGGCGGTCCTTGACCGAGCCGGTCGGGTTGCGGTCCTCCAGCTTGGCCCAGATGCGGACGTCCGGGGACGGCGACAACCGCGGCAGGCGCACCAAGGGGGTGTTGCCCACCGCGGCCAGCGGGGAGTCGTAGCGCATGGGGCTCAGCGGCCGATCAGACCATGCCGCCGGCCACGGCCGGCAGGATCGTCACGGTGTCACCGTCGGACAGCTTGGTGTCGATGCCGTCGACGAAGCGGACGTCCTCGTCGTTCAGGTACACGTTGACGAAGCGGCGCAGCTGGCCGTTGTCCACGATGCGGGCGTGGATGCCCGCGTGCCGGGTCTCGAGGTCGGCGAACAGGTCGGCGAGGGTGTCACCGCTGCCCTCCACCGCCTTCTGACCGTCGGTGTACTGGCGGAGGATGGTGGGGATGCGGACCTCGATGGCCATGGTTGCGGGCTCCTGTCGGAAAGGGGTGGTTCGTCGAATCGGTGTGGGCGCGGGGGGACGCGCACCGCGGCTCACGGCCGTACGGCGGCGGGGAACGTCAACAGATGGCGCTGTTCAGCCTGCACAGGTCGACGTGCAGCCGCGCCACGAGCAGGATGCCCGGCGTCTTCTCGCTCACGTCGTTCAGAACCATGGGCTCATCGTATCGATTCCCGGTCCGGGTCCTGGAATGTGATCTCGCATGCTGGATGAATTCTGACCGAACTGTGGTCAGTGCAGGTCAGTACGCCTCTACGACCTTCACCTCTTCCTCCGTGATCTCCCCGTCGAGGATCCGGAAGGAGCGGAACTGGAACTCGCCGAGGCCGTCGGTGTCGGCGGTGGAGACCAGGACGTAGTGGGCGCCGGGCTCGTTGGCGTAGCCGATGTCGGTCCGGGAGGGGTAGGCCTCGGTCGCCGTGTGGGAGTGGTAGATGATCACCGGCTCCTCGTCGCGGTCGTCCATCTCGCGGTAGAGCTTGAGCAGATCCTGCGAGTCGAACTCGTAGAAGGTGGGCGAGCGGGCCGCGTTCAGCATCGGGATGAAGCGCTCGGGGCGGCCGGCGCCCACCGGGCCGGCGACCACGCCGCACGCCTCGTCGGGGTGGTCCTCGCGCGCGTGGGCGACGATCTGGTCGTACAGGGTCTGGGTGATGGTCAGCATGGGGGTCAGGATAAGCAGAGGGGCCGTCCCGTACCGAGGTGTGGTACGGGACGGCCCGCATGATGGACGTCCTGAGCGGCAGCCTCCGGGGGTGCCACGAGTACTCCCGGCGGCCGGACGTCCTGGGACGGTCTCCCGGGTGGTCAGCCCACCTGCTCCAGAGCCGGCTCGCGCCGGTCGGCGACCTCCGGCGTGCGGTTCTTCAGGAACAGCCAGCCGATGCCGAGCGCGACCGCCCAGACCGCCATCACGTAGAGGCAGATGCGGGAGTCGGCGTCGTAGGCGATCAGGCCGGTGACGAAGAGCAGGAACGCGATGGCGATGTACGAGCACAGCGCGCCGCCCGGCGCCGGGAAGGACGAGGCGGGCAGCCGGCCCGCGTCGACCGCGCGGCGGTACAGGACGTGGCTGACCAGGATCATCAGCCAGGTCCAGATGCCGGCCGCGGTGGCGACGGAGGTGACGTAGCCGAACGCCTTCTCCGGGACGACGTAGTTCAGGACCACGCCGATGCCCATGAACAGCACCGAGACGGTGATGCCGAGCGCCGGGGTCTTGGACGCGGACAGCTTCGAGAAGACCCGCGGGGCCTCGCCGTTGTCGGCCAGGGTGCGCAGCATGCGGCCGGTGGAGTACATGCCCGAGTTGCAGGACGACAGGGCCGCGGTGAGCACCACGAAGTTGACGATGCCGGCGCCGGCCGGGATGCCGATCATGGCGAAGGCCTTCACGAAGGGGCTGACGCCCTCGGTGAACTCGGTCCACTTCACCACGCACAGGATGATCGTGAGGGCACCGACGTAGAACAGGCCGATGCGCCAGGGCAGCGTGTTGATGGCCTTCGGGAGGGTCTTCTCCGGGTTCTCGGACTCGCCCGCGGTGACGCCGACCAGCTCGACGGCGAGGTAGGCGAACATCACGCCCTGCAGGGTCATCAGCGAGGAGCCGATGCCCTTGGGGAAGAAGCCGTCGAACTGCCACAGGTTGGAGACGGAGGCCGTGTCACCGGCGGCGCTGAAGCCGAAGGTGAGGACGCCGAGACCGATCACGATCATGCCGATCAGGGCGGTGACCTTGACCATCGAGAACCAGAACTCCAGCTCGCCGAAGAGCTTCACGGAGATCAGGTTCACCCCGAAGAGGATCACCAGGAAGACGAGTGCCGTCACCCATTGCGGGATGGACGGGAACCAGTAGTTGATGTAGATGGCGGCGGCCGTGAGCTCGGCCATGCCGGTGACCACCCACATCAGCCAGTACGTCCAGGCCGTGAAGTAGCCGAAGAACGGACCGAGGAACTCGCGGGAGTAGTCCGCGAACGAGCCGGAGACCGGGCGGTAGAGCAGGAGCTCGCCCAGGGCTCGCATGATGAAGAAGATGATCACGCCCGCGAGGGCGTACATCAGGATGAGGCTGGGGCCCGCCTTCTCGATGTTGGCCCCGGCCTTGAGGAACAGACCGACGCCGATGGCGCCGCCGATCGCGATCATCTGGACCTGGCGGCTGCCGAGCCCGCGCTCGTAGCCCTCCTCAGGGGCTTCGGTGACCCTCTCAGAGGTCATGTCGTGGTGCGCCTTTCTCCATGCCGACCCAGGCCCTTCGTCGGCCTCGGATCGGGTTTCGATCCCCCCGGATTGATGGAGCTGAGCGGGTTTCGCGAGCCCGCTCGTGCCTGGCCGACGGTCGCCGGCTCGGTGGCGCACCCGGCCGAACATGGGTGGTGTTGGCCGGGCGGTCGTGAAGATTTATCACGGCCGCAATATTGATCACAGAAGCGTGATGTGGCGCACCCCACAGGGAAAAGGGGACAAAGAACGCCCTAAAGCGGCAAAACAGGCCGCAACGGTGACGTGATCGTTATCCGGATTTGAGCGTCCTCTGAGCGAACATCAGAGACACGCAAAATCGGGGCAAGTTACGGCATAAGGGTGGCCACGAGCGTCTCCTGGAGACCGCCCAGCCACAGATACGCCATCACCATCGGCTTGCGCGGGTCCTCGTCCGGGAGCCGGTAGAGCAGATCGGTGTCGTCCTCGTCGGTGATCTCCAGCCGGGCGCCGATCGCCAGGCGCAGGTCGTTGAGGGCACCGAGCCAGCTCCTCGACTCCTCCGGGGACAGCTTGAGGATCGCCCCGCCGTCGTCCACCGGGGACAGCGCGTCCAGGCTGCGGATCACCGCGAGGGCGTTCTCCCGCTTGCCGGCCCTGAGGTCGTTCTCGGTGTAGCGGCGGAACTCGGCGGAGTGCGCCAGGCACTCCTCGGCCTCGGCCGGGGACTCGGGCGCCCGCTCCGGGTCGCTGTAGGCGTCCGGGAAGAGCCTGCGCAGGACGGGATCGGTGGGCGGCTCGCTGGGACCCTCGGCGAACAGCTCGGCCAGCGGGTCGGCGGGGGCGTCCGCGGCGGGTCCCGGGCCGATGAGCTCCAGGAGCTGGACGGCCAGCGACCGGATGATGGAGATCTCGACGTCGTCGAGTGCGACAGCCGCGCCGCCGCCGGGGATCGGTTCGAAGTGTCCGGGCATGAAGAGGATTCGCTACTTCCGGTCCTGCTGGAGGGTGGCCCACAGTCCGTAGCCGTGCATCGCCTGCACGTCGCGTTCCATCTCCTCGCGAGTGCCGCTGGAGACGACCGCCCGGCCCTTGTGGTGGACGTCGAGCATGAGCTTGGTGGCCTTGTCCTTGGGATAGCCGAAGTACGCCTGGAAGACGTACGTCACATAGCTCATGAGGTTGACCGGGTCGTTGTGGACGATCGTGACCCAGGGGACGTCGGGCTCGGGTACGGCGAAGACCTCCTCCGCCGACTCGGTGCGTTCGATCTCTACGGGCGCGGGTGACGTCACACACCCCATGCTGCCACGCGCCTTACAAATCGTCACACTGACGAAATGGGGGTACGATCCATTGCCATGCTGCATGCACCGGGGGGACAGCCCCCGGACCCCCGGCCTGGCCCGGGGCACCCGGCGACGCACGAGCTGACGGAGGTTTTGGTGAGCGTGGCGGACCTTGGGCTGCCGGTGGACGTTCCCTCGACGGCGCTCTTCACGGACCAGTACGAGCTGACGATGCTGCAGGCCGCGCTGCGGGCCGGTACGGCCGAGCGGCGCAGCGTGTTCGAGGTCTTCACCCGGCGGCTGCCGGACGGGCGTCGCTACGGCGTGGTGGCGGGCACCGGGCGGGTCCTGGACGCGGTCGAGAACTTCCGCTTCGACGAGGGTGTCCTCGGCTTCCTGCGGGAGCGGAAGATCGTGGACGAGGAGACCCTGAAGTGGCTCGCCGACTACCGCTTCAGCGGTGACATCTGGGGTTACCCCGAGGGCGAGGTCTACTTTCCGGGCTCGCCGGTCATCCGGGTGGAGGGCACCTTCGCCGAGTGCGTGCTGCTGGAGACCGTGATCCTCTCCATCCTCAACCACGACTCGGCGATCGCGGCAGCTGCCTCCCGGATGGCCTCCGCCGCGGGCGACCGGCCGCTGATCGAGATGGGCGCCCGCCGCACCCACGAGCTGGCGGCGGTGGCCGCGGCCCGGGCGGCGTACGTCGGCGGCTTCGCCACCACCTCCGACCTCGCGGCCGGCTTCCGGTACGGCATCCCGACCGTCGGCACCTCCGCGCACGCCTTCACCCTGCTGCACGACGACGAGCGGGACGCCTTCCAGGCCCAGGTGGCCACCCTCGGCCGGGGCACCACGCTGCTGGTCGACACCTACGACGTCGCCGAGGCGGTCCGTACGGCGGTGGAGGTGGCCGGACCCGAGCTCGGCGCGGTCCGCATCGACTCCGGTGACCTGCTCCTCGTGGCACACCGGGTGCGGCATCAGCTGGACGAGCTGGGGGCGACCGCCACGAAGATCGTCGTGACCTCCGACCTGGACGAGTACGCCATCGCCTCGCTGGCCGCGGCGCCCGTGGACGCGTACGGCGTCGGCACCCAGCTGGTGACCGGCTCCGGGCACCCGACCTGCTCGATGGTCTACAAGCTGGTCGCCCGCGCCGAGTCCGCCGACCCGGCGGCGCCGCTGGTGCCGGTCGCGAAGAAGTCCAGCGGGGGCAAGACCTCCATCGGCGGACGCAAGTGGGCGGCGCGCCGGCTGGACGAGGACGGGGTGGCCGAGGCCGAGGTGATCGGCACCGGGCCGGTGCCGGCCGAGCTGGCCGACCGGCAGCTGCTGGTGCAGCTGGTCAAGGGCGGCGAGGTCGTCGCCCGCGAGCCGCTCGACGCGCCCCGCGCGCGGCACATCGCGGCGCGGGCCGGCCTGCCGCTGTCCGCTACACAGCTCTCCCGCGGGGAACCCGTCATTCCGACGGAGTATGTCCAGGGGCGCTCGGGTAGCTAGAGCGCGATCGCCGTCCGCCCCCTGTCAACGCCCTCTCCCGAACGGGCTGCAAAGTCTCTAGGCTCAGTTACTTAACCCTCAGTCGAAGGACACCCATCATGCGTCGCGCGTTGATCGTCGTAGATGTGCAGAACGACTTCTGCGAAGGGGGCAGCCTCGCGGTCTCCGGGGGCGCCGACGTGGCCGCCGCGATCACCGAGCTGATCGGCCAGGCGGCGGGTACCGGCTACCGCCACGTGGTCGCCACCCGGGACCACCACATCGCGCCAGGCGGCCACTTCGCTGACAACCCCGACTTCGTCCGCTCCTGGCCCGCGCACTGTGTCGCGGGCACGGAGGGGGTGGGCTTCCACCCGAACTTCGCCCCGGCGGTCGCCTCCGGGGCGGTGGACGCGGTCTTCGACAAGGGCGCGTACTCGGCGGCCTACAGCGGCTTCGAGGGCGCCGACGAGAACGGAGTCCGCCTGGCCGAGTGGCTCCGGGACCGCCACATCAGCGAGGTCGACGTGGTCGGCATAGCGACGGACCACTGCGTACGCGCCACGGCCCTGGACGCGGTGCGCGAGGGCTTCCGGACCCAGGTACTCCTGGACCTGACCGCAGGAGTGTCGCCGGAAACGACCGACCGGGCCCTGGAGGAGCTACGCGAGGCAGGGGTGGAACTCACGGGCAAGCCGGTCGTCAGCGGCTGATCTCAACCCTGCTGCACCACCGCCGACCTGCGAAGCAGCGCCCGGATGGGATGCCACAGCTCGGTCACGATGACACCGTTGTCGGGTGCGGTGCGCCATATCAGGCCGTCGGGGTGGTGCAGGACCGCGGTGATCTCGTCCGGGGTCGGGGGCGCGGCGTTGCCCCGGAGGTACACGGCGCGCAGACCCAGGTTGCGCAGGCGGGTCAGGGCCCGGGCGCGGTTCTGGGCGTGGACCAGTACGCGTACCCCGGTCGAGCCGCCGGCAGGGCCGGGGCTGGGCAGATTCAGTGCCACCACCACCGTGCCGTTCGGCAGCTTGCAGAAGCCTCCTGCGGCCATGCGGTCACATCCCCGTTTCGGTCGGTGTCAATAAGCGAGCCACAGGACGCACCTAAACACGATCGGCGGCGACCCGCCAGGGGGTCACCGCCGATACGCATCTGACCTGCGGAAATGTCCGCTACTTCACCGCGGGACCGACTTCCAGCTCGATCGTCGAGCCGTCCTTGGCCTGCTTTGTGATCTTGATCTTGGTGTTGGTGTCAGTGATCTTGACGCCGCCGGTCGGGTTCGACCTGTCGTAGTAGGCGCTCGTGTGGTCGTTGAAGACCGACACCCCCTTCTGCGACTTGATCTTGGTCGCCTTGTCCGCCTTGTGCAGCGTGAAGGCGTCCGTGGCGTCCAGGCTGAACGGCGAGTCGAAGGCCTGGATCCGGTTGCGCAGCAGCGAGCCGTCGGAGTACTTCAGCGCCTTCCAGTGCGCGTCCACCGGCAGGATCAGACCGGTGCCCGGGTGCTCGCTCGCGTTGGTGTTGTTGTCCGCCTGGGAGGTGTCCCACTTCCAGATCAACAGACCGTTCTGGTACGGGTAGTGCTCCACCCAGTCCGGACGCGACGCGAAGCCGAAGTTGTACGGGCCGACCTTCAGGGTCTTGTCGTACGACACGTACTGGCGGTTCTCGGCGAGGTAGTACTGCTTGTAGTCCTTGGTGAAGGACGCGCCGATGCGGGAGAACCCGGCCGCGGTCCAACCGGCGTCCGCCGTCTCGGCGTTGTCGGAGAACAGCGCCGTACCGTCCGCGGTCACCGTGATCTCGTCGGCCGCGAAGCCCTTCTGCGCCACACCGCCGTCCGTCAGGTAGCGGAAGCGGACGTCGATCTTCTTGCCCGCGTAGGCGTCCAGCGAGTACGACAGCTTCTTGTAGCCGTCGACCGTGCCGGTCAGGGCGGGCTTGCCGGAGGCGTCGCGCGGGACGGCCTGGCCGTCCACCGTGCCGTCCAGCGCGGTCCAGTTGGCACCACCGTCGGTCGACACCTCGGTGTAGAGGTAGTCGTAGCCGTTCTCGATGTCGTACCAGCCGTCGAGGGTGAGCGCGGCCGACGTCTTACCGGTGAGGTCCACCGAACGGGTCAGCGTGTTCTTGAGGTTGTCACCGCTGCCGCTCCACCACTGGGCCGAGCCCTGCGCCGGGGTGACGATCTCGGTCTTGACCGCCTTGTCGGGAAGCGAGACCACGAGCGCCTGGCGGTACTTGGTGTTGTACTCGGCGACGCCCAGCTTGTGCCAGGACGAGACGCCGGCCTTGGCGTTGTCGTAGTTCAGCCAGCCCAGCTGCAGCTTGTCCCAGGCGTTCATGTCGCCGGGCAGGTTGCCGATGGACTCCTTGCCGGTGCCCAGCCAGGAGCCGGAGGACATCAGCGTCCAGAAGCCGGTGGAGTTGTCGCCGCCGCTCGTGTCGTACTCGTCCGGCAGGCCGAGGTCGTGGCCGTACTCGTGGGCGAAGACACCGAGGCCGCCGTTCTCCGGCTGGATGGTGTAGTCGCCGACCCAGACGCCGGTGTTGCCGACCTGCGCACCGCCGAGCTTGTTGCTGTCGGGGCCGGTGGCGCCGGCGTCGGTGCCGAAGGCGTACCAGCGGTGGGCCCAGATCGCGTCCTTGCCCTGCGCGCCGCCGCCCGCGGACTCGTCCTCGCCGGCGTGCACGATCTGGAAGTGGTCGACGTAGCCGTCGGGTTCGTTGAAGTTGCCGTCGCCGTCGTAGTCGTAGCGGTCCCACTGGTCGTACTTGGCCAGGTCCGCCTTGATGTCGGCGTCGGACTTGCCGGCCGCCTTCTGCTGGGCGACCCAGGCGTTCAGGCCGTCACTGACGACGTTCCACACGCTCGGGCAGTTGGTCTGGCCGCACGCGTTGTTGCCGTAACGCGCCTCGTTGTAGGGGACCTTGACCCAGTCCGAGACCTCACCCTTGACGGAGTAGCGGCCCGAGGACTGCTTCTCGTAGTACTTCTTCAGCGACTCGGTCTTCTTGCCGGTGCCGAAGTAGAGGTCCTGGTAGTGCTTCTGGTTGTAGTCCTTCTGCCAGGCCGTCGAGTTGTCCTTCGTGCGGTCCGGCGCGGCGATCGTGTTGTGCAGCGGGCCGGGGGTGCCGCCGAACTTGGGGTCGGTCTGGTCCCCGAACTCCACCAGGATGGTGAAGATCTTGTCGGTCTTCTCGCGGCTCAGCTCGACGTACTTGCTGTCGCCCTTCTTGCTCTTGAGCTGGACGACCTTCGAGCCGTTGCGGTCCTTGGCCTTGACCTTGCCCGATATGAGCTGGTTCAGGGCCTCCTGACGCTGGGCCTTCTGCGTCTTGCTCATGGGGCCGTCGAGATCGTGCTTCTGCTGCTTCACCGGGGCCGGGTCGTGCCGGTTCGCGGCAGCCGGGCCGGCCGTGGTGCTCGCCTCGGCGACGGCGAACGTCGCGAAGGTGGCGGAGGCCGCGGCGAGCGCCACGCCGATGGCGGCAGCTCTGAACGTCCAGGGTCTGCTGGTCACTTGAGTTCCTCCCCCGCGCCGCGCACACGGACAGGGGGGTCCTCGGTCATGGGAAGGGTCCGTGCGCGCATGATCAACGCGTGTAATCAAGTGACGACATTTGACTAGAGGTTTAGAAGAAAAGACAGACCTTGACTTGAGCAGGACAAGTGCACTATGCGGAGCCGACGTTCGCTTTACGAACACGCTTGCCTGTCGGTCAACCGGCGCGTGCGCCCCTCCACTTCCCCGACCCCATGACTCCGTGCGCCCCCCATGCACCGGTACCGTGGGTTAGGTCACGCTTACCACGCGTCCGGCTCGGGCATGCACGCGATGAGAGTCGAATGGCGCCCCCACCTTTCTTCCGAGGACACGATTGCCATGCCTCGTCCGACCGCCGCACAGCTCGCCTACGGTTCGTGCACCGTGATCTTCTCGACGCTCGCCATGCTGCTGCTGTCCCAGACGAGTTCGGGCCTCGGGGTCACCGTCATCGCCCTGGCCGCGCTCGCCCTGGGGCTGCTCGTCGCGATGACGGTGCCACTGCCCAGGCCGCGCACCGTCGCGCCGCCGGCCGAGAACGCGCCCGAGAGCGAGCGGGTCCCGACCGCGTTGTGAACGACGCACCCGCACGGCGCACACGGGAGCGGCGGGTCCGTGGGAGCCTCGGACCCGCCGCTCCAGTGTGGGCGGTGCGCCGTACTTCTCACACCGCGGGCCTCACTCGGTGCTGACCTCCACGGTCTTGGCGGCCTTGTCGTGCAGGCCCTGCTTGTAGGGCTTGTCGAAGTAGCTCCAGCCACCGCAGATCACCGTCCAGACGCAGGCGCAGCAGAAGGCGAACGGCAGCCACAGCACCAGGGCGCGGATCAGCGAGGTCTGCATCGACGGCGTGGCGCCGTCGTCCAGGTTGGCCACCCGCATCTTGAACCACTTCTTGCCGAGGGTCTGGCCCGTCTTGGCGATCATGACGGTGTCGTAGGCGACGTAGAGGACGGCGGCGACCAAGGACTGCCACAGGGACCGGCTGACCACGACCCTCTCACCGTTCATGGAGTACTGGTGGACCCCGAGGGGCCAGGTGACCAGCCAGACGACGATGCCCACGAGGATCATGTCGATGATGCGCGCGATGGTCCGCTTGACGCTGTCGGCGAGCGGGGGCATACCGGCGAGCGGGTCGGCGGGATAGCCCGGGCCGCCGGGACCGCCGTACGGGCCGCCGCCACCGTAGGGCCCGCCACCACCGCCGGGGGGTGGCTGCTGGCCGCCGTAGGGCGGAGGTTGCTGACCTCCCCAGGACGGGGGTCGCTGACCTCCGGTCGGTGGTTGCTCGCCGCCCGGAGGCGGGGGCTGGCCGCCGGGCGGCGGGGGCTGCCCGGCTCCGGAGGGGGTGTCGTACGGCGAGCCCGACCCCTGGTCCGAGGGGGGCCGCTTCCTGAACGGGTCGTCCTCGGGGGGCTGCTCTCCGGAGCCGGGGGGCGGTTCGCTGCTCATGGCCCGAGTTGACCGCGAACGCCCCGGCTTCGCACCCGGCGGGCGGCCGTACGGGGTACGGGGCCCGCTCGCCGGGTCAGCTCGCGACGAAGGTGTGGGCCGCCTTGTCGTGCCAGCACTGGTGCCAGGGCCGGTCGAACAGGCACCACAGCACGCCGACGATCCCGATGCCGAGCAGCCCCGGGATGCTGTAGACCAGCCAGCGGCGCAGGGCCGCGCCGAACGTCGGGGGCTCGTGCGCCTCTATGTCCCGGACCTCCAGGCCGCACAGCTTCTTGCCGAGGGTGCGGCCCCACTTGGCGGTGGGCAGCACCTCGTACAGGACGCCGAAGAGGAGGAGGACGGCGAGGACGATGCCGAGAGACGTGCCGGTGGTGCCGTCGAGCAGCCAGACCGTGACGGTACGGCCGGACAGCTTGGCCTCGTCGATCTTCTGCTGGACGTGGTCGACCGCCTGTGCGCCGAGCGGGACCGCCGCGGCGGCGGTGACGGCGCCGATGACCAGGCTGTCGATCAGGCGGGCGGCGAACCGTCTGCCGAGGCCGGCCGGCCGGGCCGCGGCCTGCCGGCGGGCGGCCGCCTGGAAGATGTCCTCCACCGGCGGCTTCCACGGCGCCACCTGCTCGTCCGCGCCCCCGGCCAGCTGGTGCACCTGCTGGGCCCAGGAGGACTGCCCACCACCCGGCCCCGAGGTCACCGGGGTGCCGGCACCGGCCTGCTGCGGCACCGAGGGGGCCACGGCGGCGGAGGCCTGGGGCGCCTGAGGGGGCTGTGCGGCCGTGGCCCGTGCGGCGGCGGCCTTCCCGGCACCGAACCCCGGACCGGTCGGCGGCGCGGACCGTGCGCCGGGCGCCCCGACCGGGCCCTGCGCACCGGGATCACCAAGTCCGCCCGCGGCGGCACCGCTTGGGCCACCCAGCCCCGCGTGCGGCGCCCCGACCGGCCCCTGGGCCCCGAAGCCACCGGCGGCCGCCGACCCGGACGCCTGCGCACCAGGGCCCGCGGCACCGGGCCCACCGGACGCGGCCACCGGACCGGAGGCCGGCACGCCGAAGCCCGCACCCGCACCGGGACCGCCCGCAGCCGCCGAGCCGGAGGGATCCGGGGCCGCCGGGCCCGAGGAGCCGGCAGCGCCGGGCTGCCGGCCCTGATCCGGCCGGAACGTCATCGTGCCGTCGTCCGTGACCGCCGCGGGGCCCGGGACCGGGCGGCGGAAGATGAAGGTGCCGCCGGGGTCGGGAGCGCCGTCGTCCGCGGGCGGGATCGACGCCGTGCCGTCCATGCGGGCGGCGTGACCGGACGGCTGGGACGGGTTGTCGGCGGGGACGCGGGGGTCGGTGCCCCAGGCGGACGGCTGGTCCTGCCCGGAGGGTTCCGGCTGCGGGTCCTCGTCGAAGAAGTGCGGGCCCGTCTCCTCGACGGACGGGGCCGCCGGGCGGGCGCCGGGCGGCGGGGTGAGCGGTTCGCCGTCCTTCGGCGCCGGCCGGCTGGTGCCCGGCACCCAGGAGGCGCCGTTCCAGTACCGGACGTAGCCGGGGATGGACGGGTCCGGGTAGTAGCCCTCGCGGGGCCTGTCGTCACCGGGGGCCGGGGTTGGGGCGCTCATGTCCGTCGTCCCGTATCTGCTCGGGGATGGGCTGGGGTCCCCACATCTATCAGACCGGGGCACGCCGCACCGCCAGTCCCGCCGTACCCGCCCCTTTCCGGGCAACGCCGCACACGGGTCCCACACCTGGGCCGAAATAGTTTCCCGAACCCGCGTAATGCCCGCGCCCATGCCCCCTCTCCCCTGGTACGGGCCCGGTCCGAGGGGCCCCGGCACAGAGGAGAAGCAGGTCATGCATCACACCGTGGTGGAGCGGGAGCTGGAGTTGAGGCTCATCCTGTCGCCCGAGCGGAGCATCCCGGTCCCGGCCCGGCTCAGCTACCGCTCCGACGACCCCTACGCGATCCACATCACCTTCCACATCAACTCCGAGCACCCCGTCAACTGGACGTTCGCCCGGGAGCTCCTGGTGGAGGGGGTGTTCCGGCCGTGCGGGCACGGGGACGTGCGGGTGTGGCCGACCAAGGCCGACGGGCGCAGCGTCGTGCTGATGGCGCTGAGTTCGCCGGACGGGGACGCCCTGCTGGAGGCGCCGTCCGCCCAGGTGTCGGCCTGGCTGGAGCGGACGTTGCGCGTGGTGCCCCCGGGGACCGAGGGCGGG
Source organism: Streptomyces sp. NPDC001450 (assembly GCF_053597295.1). Taxonomy (NCBI): domain Bacteria; kingdom Bacillati; phylum Actinomycetota; class Actinomycetes; order Kitasatosporales; family Streptomycetaceae; genus Streptomyces; species Streptomyces sp. NPDC001450. The sequence continues at coordinate 78,279 of NZ_JBSFHY010000005.1, read as the reverse complement.
GAGCTGGGCATCGACGACGCGCTCGAGCAACTGCTGGCCCGGTGAGGGCACGGTCCGAGAAGGCAGGGTCAGAACAGTTTGCCGGGGTTGAGGATGCCGAGCGGGTCGAACGCCTGCTTCACCGCCCGCTGCATCTCCACGCCGACCGGGCCGATCTCCCGCGCCAGCCACTCCTTCTTCAGGACACCCACCCCGTGTTCGCCGGTGATGGTGCCGCCGAGTTCCAGGCCGAGGGCCATGATCTCGTCGAAGGACTCGCGGGCCCGCCGGGACTCGTCGGGGTCCTGGGCGTCGAAGCAGACGGTGGGGTGCGTGTTGCCGTCGCCGGCGTGTGCGCACACCCCGATGGTGAGCCCGTACTTGGCGGCGATCTGCTCGACGCCGGCGAGCATCGCGCCGAGCTTCGAGCGGGGCACGCACACGTCGTCGATCATCGTCGTGCCCTTCACCGCCTCCAGCGCGGTCAGCGAGAGCCGCCGCGCCTGGAGGAGGAGTTCGGACTCGGCCGCGTCCTCGGCCGGGACGACCTGGGTGGCGCCCGCGGCCTCGCACAGCGCGCCGACGGCGGCGAGGTCGGCGGTGGGGTCCGGGGTGTCGAAGGCGGCCAGCAGCAGCGCCTCGGTGGTCTCCGGGAGGCCCATGTGGGCGAGGTCGTTGACGGCCTTGACGGTCGTACGGTCCATCAGTTCGAGCAGGGAGGGCACGTGCCCGCCCTCCATGATCCGGCACACGGCTTCGCAGGCGGCGGCCGCGGAACCGAACTCGGCGGCCAGGACGAGCTGCTGGGGCGGCTTGGGCCGCAGCCCGAGGACCGCGCGGACGACGATGCCGAGCGAGCCCTCGGAGCCGACGAAGAGCCGGGTGAGGTCGTAGCCCGCCACGCCCTTCGCGGTGCGGCGGCCGGTGGACATCAGGCGGCCGTCGGCGAGGACGACCTCCAGGCCGAGGACGTACTCGGCGGTCACGCCGTACTTCACACAGCACAGGCCGCCCGACCCCGTGCCGATGTTGCCGCCGATGGTGCACATCTCCCAGCTGGACGGGTCGGGCGGGTAGTACAGGCCGTGTTCCTCGACGGCGCGGGAGAGGGCGGCGTTGATGACGCCCGGTTCGACGACCGCGATCCGGTCGACGGGGCTGATCTCCAGGATGCGGTCCATCCTGGTGAGGGACAGCACGATGCAGCCGTCGGTGGCGTTGGCGCCGCCGGACAGGCCGGAGCGGGCGCCTTGCGGGACGACCGGGACGCGCAGTTCGGTGGCGGTGCGCATGACGTGCTGGACCTGCTCGACGGTGCGCGGCAGGACGACCACGGCCGGGGCGCCGGCCGGGCAGAAGCTCGCCATGTCGTTGGCGTAGGAGGAGGTGACGTCGGGGTCGGTCAGGACGGCCTCGGCGGGCAGGCCGGCCAGGAGCCGGTCGGTGAGGTTACCGGTGTGTGCTGCGTCTTCATCGCGACGCGCTTCGATACGGCTCATGATCACAGCGTCGCACCCGGGGCCATCGGTGTGAACCCCGTCCGTGCCGCCCTTGGGCCACCCGGGCGTGCGGGTCGTACTGCCGCACAGTGAGCGGCATGGAGATCCGACAGTATGGCCACTCCGTCCCCGGTACGTCCCCGGTCGCCGGGCCGCCTCCGCCGGGCCGCCCCCGGCGGTGGCCGCGGCGGGTCCTGGTCACCGCGTGTGTCTGCGGGGTCGCGGCGGGCGCGGCCCTGATGCTGATGCCGGCCGAGCCGCACCGCCGGGCCGCACCGCCCGCGCCGGGTCCGCGGGCCCAGGCGCGGGCGCAGGCGCAGACGCTGGCCGCGGTCACCTCCGGGATGCCGGCCGCGCTGCCGGAGCTGGCGGCGCTGATCGGGCAGCAGGAGAGCCGGGTGCGGGCGCAACCGCGGGACGCCCGGGCATGGGCGGTGCTGGGGAGCGCGTACCTGGAGCAGGGGCGGCACAGCGCCGACGCGGCGAGTTATCCGAAGGCCGAGCGGGCACTGCGGACCTCGATGGAGGTGCGGGGCACCGGCAACACCCAGGCGCTGGGCGGGCTGGCCGCGCTGGCGAACGCGCGCCGGGACTTCCCGGCGGCCAAGCGGTACGGCGAGCAGGCGCTGAAGCTGGCGCCGAAGCGGTGGACGTCGTACGCGCCGCTGATCGAGGCCTACACCGGGCTCGGCGACTACAAGGCGGCCCGGGGCGCCCTGGACAAGCTGATGGGGCTGCGCACCGGCGCGGCCGAGCGGCCCGCGGTGATGGCGCGGGCCTCGGCGGTCTACCGGGACCGGGGCTGGCGCGAGGACGCCGTGGCCCAGCTGACGGACGCGGCGTCGGCCGCCCCCACCCCCGCCGAGCAGGCCGCGTATCTGACCGGGGTCGGGCAGCTGGCCTGGGAGCGGGGCGACCGGGAGGACGCGCTGCGGCACTTCCGGGCGGCCGTACGCCTGGACCCGGACCAGCGGGCGGCGCTCGCCGGGCAAGGGCGGGCGCTGGCCGCGCTGGGCCGCACCGAGGAGGCGATCGCCGTGTACCGGACGGCCCTGGCCAAGCGCGCGGACCCGCAGGTGGCGCTGGAACTCGGCGAGTTGTACGACTCGCTGGGGCAGTTCGGACCGGCCCAGGAGCAGTACGGGCTGCTGCGCGAGCGGGTACGGCAGGCGGCGGCGGGCGGGGTCGACGAGGAGCTGCTGATCGGGCAGTTCGAGGCGGACCACGGGGACCCGGAGGACGCGGTGGCGCGGTTGGAGAAGGAGTGGCAGCGCCAGCCCGGGATCGAGGTGGCCGACGCCCTCGGCTGGGCGCTGCACCGGGCCGGCGACGACGAGGAGGCGCTGGACTACGCCACGACGGCGACGGACAAGACGAAGGGCGGCGGGGTGCGCAGCGCGCTGTACGCGTACCACCTGGGCATGATCGAGCGTGAGCTGGAGCAGTACGGGCCGGCCCGGCGGCATCTCGAGGAGGCGTTGCGGATCAACCCGTACTTCTCGCCGCTGCGCGTCCCGGAGGCGCAGACGGCGTTGCAGGGGCTCGATGAGCTGCCGGAGGAGCCCCTGCCCGCCGACCTGTCCTAGGGCAGCCCTGGGTGCGGGTTGTCGCGTTACAGGTTGCCGCGCTTCGCCTGCTCGCGTTCGATCGCCTCGAACAGGGCCTTGAAGTTGCCCTTGCCGAAGCCCATCGAGCCGTGCCGTTCGATGAGCTCGAAGAAGACGGTCGGCTTGTCCTGGACCGGCTTGGTGAAGATCTGCAGCAGGTAGCCGTCCTCGTCGCGGTCGGCGAGGATCTTCAGTTCGCGCAGGGTCTCGATCGGCACGCGGGTGTCGCCCACCCACTCGCCGAGGGTGTCGTAGTACGAGTCCGGGGTGTCGAGGAACTGGACTCCGGCCGCGCGCATGGTGCGGACGGTCGCGACGATGTCGTTGGTGTTCAGCGCGATGTGCTGGACGCCGGCGCCGCCGTAGAACTCCAGGTACTCGTCGATCTGGGACTTCTTCTTGGCGATCGCGGGCTCGTTGATCGGGAACTTCACCTTGAGGGTGCCGTCCGCGACGACCTTCGACATCAGCGCGCTGTACTCGGTGGCGATGTCGTCGCCCACGAACTCCTTCATGTTCGTGAAGCCCATGACCTTGTTGTAGAAGCCGACCCACTCGTTCATGCGGCCGAGTTCGACGTTGCCGACGCAGTGGTCGACGGCCTGGAAGGTGCGCTGGGCGGGCGGCTCGACGATCGGCGCGGCGGCCGCGAACCCGGGCAGGTACGGGCCGTCGTAGCCGGAGCGGTCGACGAGGGTGTGGCGGGTCTCGCCGTAGGTGGCGATCGCGGCGAGGACGACGGTGCCGTGCTCGTCCTTCAGCTCGTACGGCTCGGCGACCGAGCGGGCGCCGTGCTCGATGGCGTAGTCGTAGGCACGGCGGGCGTCAGGGACCTCGATGGCCAGGTCGATGACGCCGTCGCCGTGCTCGGCCACGTGCCGGGCGAGGAACTCGCCCCAGGCGGTGCTCGCCTTGATCACCGAGGTGAACACGAAGCGGGCGGAGCCGTTCTCGAGCACGTAGCTCGCGGTCTCGCGGCTGCCGTTCTCCGGTCCGGAGTAGGCGACCAGCTTCATGCCGAAGGCGGTGGAGTAGTAGTGCGCTGCCTGCTTGGCGTTGCCCACGGCGAAGACGACCGCGTCCATTCCCTTGACCGGGAAGGGGTCTGCCTGCCGGGCGGTGTCGGGAGTGTGGTGTGTGGTCTGCGTCATGCGGGAAGAGTGGCCCCGCCCTGCAAGGTGCGCAATAGTTTCTTTGTTCACTGGGCAATCTGCTCAGTGGTACGACCGTTTCTACGGTCCTTCTGTACAGGATGACCACCCCGGGAGGCGCTGTGGCGATCGATCATCTGGACGGCCGGATCATCGTGCTGCTGGCCCGGGAGCCGCGCATCGGCGTGCTGGAGATGTCCCGGCGGCTGGGGGTCGCCCGGGGGACGGTGCAGGCTCGGCTGGACCGGCTTCAGTCGAATGGAGTGATCCGCGGATTCGGGCCCCAGGTGGATCCGGCGGCCCTCGGCTACCCGGTCACCGCGTTCGCCACGCTGCAGATCCGGCAGGGCCAAGGGCCCGATGTCCGGGCGCACTTGGCGACCGTGCCGGAGGTGCTGGAGCTGCTCACCACCACCGGCACCGGGGACATGCTGTGCCGCCTGGTGGCCCGCTCGAACGCCGATCTTCAGCGGGTGATCGACCGGGTCGTCGGTTTTGATGGCATCGTCCGGGCCTCCACGGCGATCGTCATGGAGAACCCCGTTCCGCTGCGGATCATCCCGCTGGTGGAGCAGGCCGCCGAGGACAGTCGGGAAGGGAACTAGCCGACCTGGAGCACGCGTGAGCTTCTGGGAGTACCTGAGCAGCCGTCACCGGCAGCTGCTCACGGACGCCTACGAGCACGCGGGCGCGGTCTTCCTGTGTCTGGTCGTGGCGGCCGTCGCCGGGGTCCTCGTCGGGATCGTCACGTACCGCAGCGCGTGGGCGGGCCGGCCGGCCACGCGCACGGCCGCCGCCCTCCTCGCCGTCCCGTCCCTGGCACTGATCGGTCTGCTCGTCCCGCTCGTGGGCCTGGGCGTGCCGCCGACGGTGATCGCGCCGGCCCTGTACGGGCTGCTGCCGATCGTGCGGCACTGCGTCCTGGGCCTGCGCGCGGTCGACCCGGCCCTGGTGGACGCGGCCCGCGGCATCGGCATGTCCCGGCCGATGCGGCAGCTGAGGGTCGAGCTGCCGCTTGCCTGGCCGCCGATCCTGACCGGCATGCGGGTCTCCACGCGGATGCTGACGGGCGTCGCGGCCATCGCCGCCTGTGTCTCCGGTCCCGGCCTCGGCAACGAGATCTTCCGCGGGCTCGCCTCGGGGGGCGGCGGGAACGCCCTGAACCAGGTGCTCGCGGCCACGCTCGGGATCGCCCTCCTCGCGCTCCTCTTCGACGCCGCGTACGTCCTGGTCGGACGGCTGACCATGCCCAGGGGGAGCCGTGTTCGATGAGTCCGTCGCCGGGGCGACGATCGAGCTGGAGAACCTGACCAAGCGGTACGAGGGCCGTCCGCAGCCGGCTGTGGACGGCGTGAGCATGGAGATCAGGGCCGGTGAGACGGTGGTCCTCGTCGGGCCGGCGGCCTGCGGGAAGTCCACGACGCTCAAGATGATCAACCGGCTGGTCGAGCCGTCCGGCGGCCGCGTCCGTATCGACGGCGTGGACGTCACCCGTCTCGACCCGGTGCGGCTGCGCCGCGAGGTCGGGTACGCCGTCGGGTCCTCGGGGCTGTTCCCGCACCTGACCGTCGCCCAGAACATCGCGCTCGTACCGAAGATGATCGGCTGGCCGAAGCGCCGGATCCGGGAGCGGGTGGCGGAGATGCTCGACCTGGTGGGCCTGGACCCGGGCGAGTTCCACGGCCGCCATCCGGGCGGGCTCTGCGAGGGCCGGCGGCAGCGCGTGGGCATGGCACGGGCCCTGGCCGCCGATCCCCCGGTGCTGCTCATGGACGAGCCGTTCGGCGCGGTCGACCCGACCACTCGCGACCAGTTGCAGGACGAGCTGATCCGGATCCAGCACCAGCTGCGCAGGACGATCGTCTTCGTCACCCGCGACTTCGACGAGGCGATCAGGCTGGGCGACCGGATCGCCGTGCTGCGCGAGCGCTCGCGCATCGCCCAGTTCGACACCCCGGAGGCGATCCTCACCAGCCCGGCCGACGACTTCGTCTCCGGTTTCGTCGGCGCGGGCGCGGCCCTGAAGCGGCTGAACCTCACCCGGGTGCGGGACGTGGAGATGCGGGGCTGGCCGGCGGTGACCGTGGACACCCCGCTCCAGCAGATCTTCACCGTGCTGCGCGGCAGCGGCACGGGCGAGATCCTGATGCTCGACCGGCGCCGCCACCCCTGCAAGTGGCTCCGGCGCGGCGACCTGATGCGGGCCCGCGGCTCGCTGGCCCGCGCGGGCACGCCGGTGCACACCACGGTGACCCGGGACGCGACCCTGCGGGACGCGCTGGAGGCGGTGCTCACGGACAACGCGGGGCGGGTCGCGGTCACCGGGCGGCACGGGGAGTACCTCGGTGTCGTCGACATGAAGACGCTCATGAACTCCGTGCACAGGCTGCTGGAGGCCGACCGCCTCGACGCCATGGAGCGCCAGCACGAACTGGCGGCGGCCCGCGCCCGGCGCGGCGGAGGGGGGAGGACGGCGTGAGCACCGCCCGGCGCCCTGGGGGCGAGCACGAGGCCGGGTTCGCCCACGGTGATGAGGGCGAGCACGAGGCCGGGTTCGCCCACGGTGATGAGGGCGAGCACGAGGCCGGGTTCGCCCGCCGTGATGAGGGCGAGCACGAGGCCAAGCCAGCCCGCCGTGATGAGGGCGAGCGCGAGGCCAGGCCAGCCCGCCACGACGAGGGCAAGCACCAGGCCGGGTTCACCCGCCACCCCGTGAGCGGGCACGAGGCCGGGCTCGCGTTCCGCGACGAGGGCAAGCACCAGGCCGAGCCAGCCCGCCACGACGAGGGCAAGCACCAGGCCGGGTTCACCCGCCACCCCGTAAGGGGGCACGAGGCCGGGCTCGCGTTCCGCGACGAGGGCAAGCACGAGGCCGGGCCAGCCCGCCACCCCGTGAGCGGGCACGAGGCCGGGCTCATCGTCCACCCCGGGAGCGGGCACGAGGCCGGGTCCGCCCCCCGCGATGAGAGCAGGCACGAGACCGGATCCACCCTTCGTGACCAGGGCGAGCACGAGGCCGGGGCCACACCTCGCGCCGTGGGCAAGCACCAGGCCAGGTCCGCCCTCCGCAACGCGGGCGCCGCAGGGCAGGAGCCCCCGCCGCCCCGGCCGGCCCCGTCCACGCGTCGCCTGACCTGGCGGCGGCTGACCCTGCTGCCCGCGTTCCTGGTCGCCCTGCTTCTCGGCACCTGGCTGTGGTTCCGTCAGGCCGACCTCGACCCCGTCTCCGCGAGCGCGCTGTCCGGCGGGCAGGTCTCCGGGGCGCTGTGGCAGCACGTGCGGCTGACGGCGCTCTCGACCTTGCTCGTACTGGTCGTCGCGATCCCGCTGGGCGTCCTGCTGACCCGCCGGGCGTTCCGGAGGGTCACCCCGCTGGCGATGACGGTCGCCGGCCTGGGCCGGGCGACCCCGGCGATCGGCCTGCTCGCGCTGCTGGTGATCGCGCTCGGCTCGGGCACGAGGGCCGTCCTGGCCGGCATCGCCGTCTACGCCGTCCTGCCCGTCCTCGCCCACACCGTCGCGGGCCTGAAGGCCAACGACCCCGCCCTGCTGGAGGCGGCCCGCGGCATCGGCATGTCCCCGCTCGGCGTCCTCACCCGCATCGAACTCCCCCTCGCCGCCCCGCTGATCCTCGCGGGCGTCCGTACGGCCCTGGTCCTCAATGTCGGTACGGCCACCCTGGCGGCCTTCGGCGGAGGCGGCGGCCTGGGCGTGCTGATCACCACGGGCATCGCCGACCACCGGATGCCGGTGCTGGTGCTCGGCTCGATCCTCACCCTCGCCCTCGCCCTGCTGGTCGACTGGCTGGCCTCGCTGGCGGAGGCACTGCTGCGGCCGTACGGACTGGATTCGATGCAAAGAAGTCCTTGCAAAGGACTCTTTGCATAGCTATCTTTGTACGCATGACGGAGCACGAGGAACGGAAACAGCGCCGGCTGGACCCCCGCTCGCTGCGGGGGCTCGCCCACCCGCTGCGGATGCAGCTGCTGGACACGCTGCGCCAGCGCGGACCCGCCACCGCCTCCCAACTGGCTGAGCGGCTCGGTGAGTCCAGCGGCGCGACCAGCTACCACCTGCGCCAGCTCGCCGCCCACGGCTTCGTCGAGGACGCCCCCGAGCACGGCAAGGGCCGGGAACGCTGGTGGCAGGCCGTGGACCAGGGACTGGTCTTCGACAGCGCCGACTTCGAGGGCGCGGGACCGGAAGTGCGCGGGTTGGCAGAGGCCTTCCTGCACGAGATGGCCGGAACCCACGCCCGCGAGCTGTCCGCCTGGCTCAGCACCCGGGACCAGTGGTCCGCGGACTGGTCCCGCGGCTCCGACATGAGCGACGCGACGCTACGGCTCACACCCGAGCTGGCCGCCGAACTCGTCGAGAAGATGCACGCCCTGGTCGACGAGTACCGGGGCCGTGTCACCGGCACGGACACCCCCGGATCCGAGCAAGTACGCATCCACACGCACCTGTTCCCCATCGAAACCGACTGAGACGAACTGAGAGGCCCCGCCATGCAGCTCACCACCCAGCTCGCCCAGCACCACGTCGCCGACCTGAACGCCGAGGCCGCCGCGCACCGGCTCGCCACCGAGGCGAAGCCCCCGGTCGAACTGCGCACCCGCCTCGGCTTGACCCTCGTCGAGGTCGGCCTGCGGCTCGCCGCCGCCCCCAAGCCGGCTCCCGCCGTCGCCTAGCAGCCCGGGACTCACCCAGAAGCTCTCGGCACGTCACCCAGCAGCCCGGGACATCGCCTAACAGCTCGGAACCGAGCCCTTCCCCTTCTCCAGCGCCACCAGAGAGTCCACCGCGCCCTTGAGCGTGGTCACCGGGACCAGCCGCAGCCCCTTGGGCAGCTCGGCCTTGGCGTCGCCGCACTCGGCCTTCGGCACCAGGAACACGGTGGCCCCGTCCCGCCGGGCGGCCTGCGTCTTCAGGGCCACCCCGCCGACCGCGCCGACCTTCCCGGCGGCGTCGATCGTCCCCGTACCGGCGATGGTGCGGCCACCCGTGAGGTCGCCGCCGCTGCCGTCGCCGTCCAGCTTGTCGATGATCCCCAGGGTGAACAGCAGCCCCGCGCTGGGCCCGCCCACGTCGGCGAGCTTCAGGTCGACCTTGACCTTGTCGGCGCTCAGGTCCAGGTACTTCAGCGCCGCCTGGGTCGCCGCGTCCTGGGACTGCTGCATCTGCTCCGCGTTGTGCTTCTCGATCTCCTTGACGCTGTTGCCGCTCGGGTAGACCGAGTCGCGGGGCATCACGGCCCGGTCCGTGCGGAACCAGTTGCCGATCACGTCCTTGAGGGACACCCGGGCGTCCGGGCCGGTCGCCTCGATGGTCGTCATCCGCAGCTGCCCGCCGGTCGTCAGGGTGGGCGCACCGGAGACGGTGATCACCGGGGTGCCCTGGTTCTTCCCGAGCACGTTCGCCGTCATCCCGGGCTGCGCCACCGAGAACGGCAGCGGCGCGAAGACCGCCGTGGCGAGCAGGGCCACGACAGGCAGGGCGCAGACGGCGACGGCCTGGGAACGCGTGAGACGTGAGAGCACGGAATCAATCTACGTGACGGCCACCCGCCTCCCCCGGTCTCCTATGCGGCGTACAGGTCCCGGCGCTCCCGGGTGAACCGGCGCAGCGCGTCCGGAAGCGGCTCGACGCCGATCCCGGGCGTGGTCGGCACCGGGAGGTGGCCGTGCCTCCGGGACGGCTTCCCCGAGTACGACGAAGATCCCGGTACCGAGAGTCGCCCCCACGCTGAGCAGCGTGAGCTGGGCGACTCCCATGGTCCGCCTGAGCGGACTGGCAGCGGCCTCACCTACGAGCGTGCCGACGCTTGCCGCCGCGTGAGCCTGCTCTTCCCTGTCCGTCCCTCGGCTCGTGGCCGAGTCCCGACTCTCTCCACAGTCCCGCTCCCTCCGCATGGGGCTTGTCTGGCCTTGATGATGCGGAGGGGGGTTCGGCAGGGGGTGTGGGGAACGGCCAAAGGTCGAGCGGACGGATTGGAGCGACGACCAAAGCCACGTAGCCGCAAAGCCACGTAGCCGCCGTAGCCGCCGGCAGGCGTGTCTCGCTCAGCGCAACGCTTCGGCGACTTCCCTCGCCGCGTCGACCACCCGCGGCCCCACCCTCTCCGGGACGGAGTCCGCGAGCATCACCACGCCCACGCTGCCCTCGACACCCGTCACGCCGATGAGCGGCGCGGCGGCCCCGCTGGCCCCCGCCTCCAGCTCCCCGTGCGTCAGCGTGTACCCGGGATCGGCGGACGGCGACTGCCGCGCGGCGAGAATCGCCCTGCCCGCGGCACCCCGGTCCAGCGGATGCCGGAAACCGGCGCGGTAGGCCACGTGATAGTCCGTCCACGACGGCTCGACCACGGCGACGGCCAGTGCCTCCGTCCCGTCCACCAGCGTCAGGTGCGCCGTCGCCCCGATGTCCTCGGCGAGCGAGCGCAGCGCGGGCAGCGCGGCCTCCCGTACCAGCGGATGCACCTGTCGGCCGAGCCGCAGCACCCCGAGCCCGACCCTGGCTCGGCCGCCCAGATCACGGCGTACGAGCGCGTGCTGCTCCAGCGTGGCGAGCAACCGGTACACCACGGTCCGGTTCACGCCCAGTTTGTTGGAAAGCTCGGTGACGGTCAGGCCATGGTCCGTGTCGGCCAGCAACTTGAGGACACGCAGTCCCCGGTCGAGCGTCTGGGAGGTCTCCGCGGTCACGACGCCCACTCCTTCGGCGGTGAGGTCGGCAACCTCTGGGCGGCAGATGCGTCACCGAGTCCCGCCGGCGACGCGCTTCAGAGGCCGCCGATCGGCAGGACGGCCCGGCGGCTCCGGACCATGTCGCTTCACGGCTGCGCTCCGCGGCGGCGCTGCCACGGGGCGTGTGCGTAGCGGGACAGTAGCGAAGCCGGTTCGCTGAGCGGAAGCCTCCGTCCAGAATCCGGGCAAGGGCGGGGACGGACTGCCAGCATTCGTCCGCATACACACGCGGACGTGATACACACGCGGACGTGATGGTCACCGCATGCGGGTGGCCCACTCCTGGACCTTGGCGATGCGCTGCCGCAGCTGTCCCGCGGTCGCCTCGGCGCTCGGCGGCCCCCCGCACACCCGTCGCAGCTCGGTGTGGATGACCCCGTGCGGCTTGCCGCTCTGGTGGACGTACGCGCTGACCATCGTGTTGAGCTGCTTGCGCAGCTCCATCATCTCCTTGTGGCTGACCACCGGCCGCCGCTCGGCGGGCAGTTCGAGCAGGTCGGCCTCGGAGTCCGGCTTCTTGCGGCTGTGCGCGATCTGCCGGGCCTGCCGCTTCTGCAGCAGCAACTGCACCTGCTCGGGCTCCAGCAGCCCGGGGATGCCGAGGTAGTCCTGCTCCTCCTCGCTCCCGGGGTGGGCCTGCATCCCGAACTCGGCGCCGTCGTACAGCACCCGGTCGAAGACTGCGTCGGACTCCAGCGCCTCGAAGGGCAGCATGTCCTGCTCGCCGGTGTCCTCGTCCTGCTGCTTGTTCGCCTCGTCCATCTCCTTCTCGGACTCGGCGTACGGGTCCTCCTCGCCCTCCTTCTTCGGCTTGTCGAGGGCGTGGTCCCGTTCCTTCTCCATCTCGTTGGCGAAGGTCAGCAGGTCGGGCACGGTCGGCAGGAACACGGACGCCGTCTCGCCGCGCCGCCGGGACCGCACGAAACGCCCGACGGCCTGCGCGAAGAACAGCGGAGTCGAGATGGTGGTGGCGTACACCCCGACCGCGAGCCGAGGCACGTCGACGCCCTCGGACACCATCCGCACCGCGACCATCCAGCGGTCGTTGTTGCCGCTGAACTCGTCGATCCTCTTCGAGGCGCCGGCGTCGTCGGACAGCACCAGAGTCGCCTTGGTCCCGGTGATCTCCCGGATCAGCTTGGCGTACGCACGCGCCGAGTCCTGGTCGGAGGCGATGACCAGCGCACCCGCGTCCGGGATGGCCTTCCTGACCTCGGTCAGCCGCTGGTCGGCGGCGCGCAGCACGCTCGGCATCCAGTCGCCGCGCGGATCGAGCGCGGTGCGCCAGGCCTGGCTGATCGCGTCCTTGGTCATCGGCTCACCGAGCCGGGCGGCGATCTCGTCGCCCGCCTTCGTGCGCCAGCGCATGTTGCCGCTGTAGCTGAGGAAGATCACCGGCCGGACGACATGGTCGGCGAGAGCGTTTCCGTACCCGTAGGTGTAGTCGGCGGCGGACCGCCGGATCCCGTCCGTCCCCTCCTCGTACGTCACGAAGGGGATGGGGTTGGTGTCGGACCGGAACGGCGTACCGGTCAGCGCGAGCCGGCGGGTCGCGGGCTCGAACGCCTCCAGACACGCCTCGCCCCAGGACTTGGAGTCACCGGCGTGGTGGATCTCGTCGAGGATCACGAGCGTCTTGCGCTGCTCGACGCGGTTGCGGTGCAGCATCGGACGCACGCCCACACCGGCGTACGTGACGGCGACCCCGTCGTAGTCCTTGCCGAGCGGACCCGCGCTGTACTCGGGGTCGAGCTTGATCCCTATCCGCGCCGCGGCCTCGGCCCACTGCTTCTTCAGGTGCTCGGTCGGCGCGACCACGGTCACCTGCTGCACGACGTGGTGGTGCAGCAGCCACGAGGCGAGGGTCAGCGCGAAGGTCGTCTTGCCGGCGCCGGGCGTCGCGACGGCGAGGAAGTCACGCGGCTGCTCCTGGATGTACTTCTCCATCGCCCCCTGCTGCCAGGCGCGCAGCTTGCTGGCGGTACCCCAGGGCGCGCGGCCCGGGAAGGCGGGCGAGAGGTGGTGGGAGTGTGTCGAGGAAGCGGCGGTGGTAGTCACGGTCTCCGTGGTTGGGGGGGTAGGGCGGCTCGGCTACGTATGACAACCGGGCCACCCTACCGGCGCCCCAACCCCGTCAACGCCCGGACGAGGCCGGGTCGCCCGTGGGTGGGACCCACGTCACAACTGCCGCAGCCGCCCCGTGATCCGCGGGATGTCACTGAGGTTGCCGAGGCCACGTCGATGACCAGGTCGTATGCGACGTCCTGGTCGACGTCGGTGAGATCGACCCCGTTGCGGGCGAGGAAGGTGGCCGTGGCCGGCCAGGCGGTGCGCTTGTTGCCGTCGGCCAAGGCGTGGTTGGCGGCGAGGGCGTGCAGCAGGGCGGCGGCCTGCTCGTACGTCCTCGTCCGGATACCGGCGTACGCCCTAAAGCACCACCTCCTGGGTACGGCGCCCGGACACGTCCGGGAGGTCCCCGGACACGTCCGGGAGGTCGTCCGGCTCCTGCCGGGTGACGGGGACGAGGGAGAAGGTCAGTTCGTACACGCGGGAAGGCCAGGGCCCGGCCGCCAAGGCCCGGCAATCGATTTGCCGCAGGCTCACCGTTCCCGCAGCCGCGTCGTCACCCACGCCCCCACCAGTGCCACCCCCGCCATCGGCAGGAACACGGCGGCGAAGGCGGCGGGGCGGGTGGTGTCGGCCGTCGTGGCCGTGGTGCCGCCGCCCAGGGCGGCGAAGGCTGCGCCGGTCGCCGCCAGGAGGACCACGTTGGAGAGGGCGTCGGAGATCTGCAGGGCGGCGGAGTTGGTGCCGGCCTCCTCGGGGGCGGACAGCTTGAGCAGGAGCACACTGGCGGAGGCGATCACCAGCCCCATGCCGAAGCAGCCGAAGGCCCATGCGACGGCGACGGCCCAGACGGGCACGGCCTGCACGAGCACACTCGGCGCGGTGACGATCGCGGCGGCGACCAGCACCATGCCGGCCGTCATCAGCCGCTCCCGGTACGGCTCCATGCGCGGCCGGGACTGCACCCATGAGCCCAGCGCCCAGGTCACCCCGCCCGCGGCCAGCGAGAACCCGGCCAGCGTCGGCGACAGTCCCCGCTGGGTGACCAGCATCAGCGGCACGAAGGACTCCGCGGCGATGAAGGACCCGGCGGCGACCCCGCGCAGCAGTACGACGCTGGGCAGCCCGCGGGCAGCGCGGTAGGTGCCGGACGGCAGCAGGCCGAGGACGGCGGGCACGAGCAGGGCGGCTCCGGCGAGGCCGGGGAGCAGGGAGAGCCAGCGCAGGTCCTGGGCGGCGTACTGGAGGAGTCCCGCGCCGAGGGAGATGGCGAGGGCGAGCCGGATACGGCGCCGGTCGAAGGAGCCGGGGTCCTCGCTGCCGGACACCGGCCCCGACGCCCGCCGCCGTATCTGCGGCAGCGCGAGCGCGAGCGGAAAGACGACCAGCACCGAAATGCCCAGGAAGACCCACCGCCAGCCGAGGTGCTCCGTCACGGCGCCCGAGGCGAGGGGGCCGACGATGGACGGTACGACCCACCCGGCGGCGAAGGCCGCCATGATCGCGGGCCGCAGCCGCTCGGGGTAGGCGCGGCCGACGACGACGTACAGCGCGACGATGACCAGCCCGCCGCCGAAGCCCTGTAAGGCCCGGCCCAGGATGAACACCCACATGCTCTGCGCGGTCCCGGCGACGACGAGCCCCGCGGCGAAGGCCGCGATCCCCGTGGTCAGCGCCCCGAGCGGTCCCTTCCGATCGGACCACTGCCCGGCGAGCACCATCCCGAACAGGCTGGTCGTGAAGTACCCCGAGAAGGCGAACGCGTACAGCGCCACGCCGTCCAGCTCCCGCGCCGCGACGGGCATCGCCGTCCCTACGGCGGTCGCCTCGAAGGCGATGAGCAGCACGACGGACACGATCCCGACACTGAGCGCCCGGTAGGCCCGGCTCAGCACACCGCCGTCTGTGTCGGCGGCATCATCCACAACAGCGGTGTCAGGGGACTCGAGGGCACTCATGCTCGCCAGAGTAAGGCCCACAACAGCATGTGACCCCTGTCGGTGGTCCCACCCCACCTGCGACCTTGGACGTACGCCCGCCGTTTCATGAACGCGGTGTGGCAGTCCTGTTGCAGCGCCGGCGTCTGCCTTGAACGGCCCCTCGGCCCCGCCCTACGGTCGATGCACCGAGTTCGGACCCGCCGACGAGGCGACCGACACGGCCGTGTGCCCGAGTGGTTCAGGGGCCCGCCTGCAAAGCGGGTTACGCGGGTTCGATTCCCGCCACGGCCTCTGGCGCCTGACCAGGCAAAACGGGAGGGGCGGCGCCCCGGAGGGCGCCGCCCCTCTGCTCGTCCGTCTCAGTTTCCGTCTCAGTCGACAGCAAGCCTCTATCTGTGTGGTCCGGGCTCCGCTTGCCGACCTGGTTCTGTTCACAAAGCCGGACAGTGATCAGTCAGCAGCTCGGGGGGTGCCACTCTGATGCGCTGTTCGATGTTCACGAGGACCGACAGCACTGCGCGGCGCTTGTGGGGCTGTGGGGGGTGCGGATCGTCGGCTGGTGGGCAGGGCTCTGAACGCGCGCCGGTATGCCTGGGGCGTCGTGCCGAGGTGTCGGGCGAAGTGGTGGCGGAGGTTGTCGACGGTACCGAAGCCCGTGCGGTGGGCGATCGCGGTTACTGGGGCGTCCGTGGTCTCCAGGTGGTGCTGCGCGAGCAGGACCCGCTGTCCGGTCAGCCATTGCAGCGGTGTGGTCCCGGTCTCCTGCCTGAAGCGTCGGGCGAAGGTCCGTGGGGAGAGGTGGGCACGATGAGCCATTGCGTCGACGGTCAGGTCCTGGTCGAGGTTGGCTTCCACCCAGGCCAGGACAGGGGCGAGAGACCCGGTCCCCTCCCGGGGGAGCGGGCGTTGGCGGTACTGGTGCTGGCCGCCGTCGCGGTGCGGGGGTGTGACCATGCGGCGGGCGATCGCGTTGGCGACGGCGCTGCCGTGCTCCTTGCGGATGAGGTGGAGGCAGGTGTCGACGCCGGCAGCGGTGCCAGCGCCGGTGATGACCGGGTCCTCGTCGACGTAGAGCACGTCCGACTCGACGTGGGCGCGCGGGTGGCGGCGGGCGAGTTCGTCGGTGTAGCGCCAGTGGGTGGTGCAACGTCGCTCGTCGAGCAGCCCGGCCTCGCCCAGGAGGAAGGCCCCCGTGCAGATGCTCAGGACACGAGCGCCACGCTTCACAGCGGCCCGCAGTTCCTCGGTCAGGCGGTCCGGCTGGCGCACGCACGGGTCGTAGGCCGGAACGCAGATGAGGTCCGCCGAGGCCAGCCGCTCCAGGCCGTGACGGGTCCGCACCTCGAAGCCGTGGCGGGTCGGCACACTGTCGCCGGTGGCCGAGACAAGAGCGAAGTCGTACACGGGCAGCGCGTCGTCGCTGCGGTCAATCCCGAAGACCTCGCAGAACACGCCCAGCTCGAAGACGTGGGCACCCTGGAGAGCCAGGACGGCGACGTCGTGAAGCATCGGTTCCCGATCTCCTCTTACGACGGTGGCAGGAACTTCAGCCTACCTGTCGTTTCTGCCACTCGCGGGTGGCAGCAGCTGCCTGGAAAGCTCGCAGGCGTTCATCCATCCCGCGAACAGCTAGGCACAGCGCATGACCACGCAGACCCCTGCCGCAAACGCCGCCCTCTCGTCACAGGCTGCCCAAGTCCTGCGTGGGCTCGCGCT
This sequence comes from Streptomyces sp. NPDC001450, assembly GCF_053597295.1. Classification (NCBI taxonomy): domain Bacteria; kingdom Bacillati; phylum Actinomycetota; class Actinomycetes; order Kitasatosporales; family Streptomycetaceae; genus Streptomyces; species Streptomyces sp. NPDC001450. The sequence continues at coordinate 61,574 of NZ_JBSFHY010000005.1, read as the reverse complement.
CGACGAGGAGCTGAAGTGGCGCATCCCAGGTGACCCGGTCCTGGGCCCTCTGGCCCGCAAGGCTGCGCGGCGGTACGTGGCCGGTGAAACCCTTCCCGACGCCCTGGACCGGGCGCAGCAGGTCCTGGCCGTCGGCCACCGCGTGAACGTCGAGTACATGGGCGAGAGCTGCCGCGACCCGCAGCGAGCCACGGAAGAAACCGACACCTTCCTCTCCGCGGCCCGGCTGCTGCCACCCGGGTGCTCGATCTCCCTCGACCTGTCTCACATCGGCCTCGCCGTCGACGCCGAGCTTGCCCTTGCCAACGCCTCCCGCATCGCCCGAGCCACCGCCGACACCGGGCGGGAGATGGTGATCTCGGCTGAAGGCTCCGACCGTACCGACGAGGTGCTTGCCCTGCACCGCAAGCTGTGCAAGCAGTTCGACCATGTGGGCATCACCGTCCAGGCACGCCTGTATCGCACCGCAGACGACCTGCCGGAGCTGCTTTCCCGTCCCGGCCGCATCCGCCTGGTCAAGGGCGCCTTCCTCGAACCTGAGGCCATCGCCCACCGGCGCGAGGCCCCGGCCCTGACCGCCGCCTATCTTGCGTACGCGAAACAGCTGGCCGACTCGGGCCATCTGTGCTCCTTCGCCACCCACGACTGGGATCTGATCAACCGTATTGACCAGCACCTCGGCGGGAAGGGCCACGATTCCGCCCCTTGGGAGTTCGAGACCCTCCTCGGCCTCGGGCCCGACCGCCTGACCGCCATGGCCGAGCGCGGCCACCCCACCCGGGAGTACATCGTCTTCGGCACGGAATGGTGGCTCTACGTCTGCAACCGCATCGCCGAAGACCCCCAGCGACTGCTCCAAGCCCTCGTCGACGCGGCCGCATGACCAGACCACCTGATCCGGTCCCACGTCATCACGCCTCAGCACGCTGCCCTGCGAAGCACCAGCTACCCGACGGCCGAGCCGATCCACCGCAACGACGGACCCGGCCGAGCCAGGGCCTGCCCGTCGTGCGGGGTATTCGCGACCCGGGTGAAGGGCACCGCCGTCACCCGGCCCCGCGACCTTCCCTACGGCGAGAGGGATCTGCAGTTCCGCTGGCACGAGCGCCGCTGGTGGTGCCGCGAGCCACTGTGGCCAAGGAAGTCGTTCACCGAGCAGCTTCCGCAGATACCGGCGCGCGCCCGCCTCACCACCCGGCTGCGGCAAGCGGCCGGGTGACGCGTGTGCGACGCCGGCTCCACGGTGCTCCAGGCGGCCCGCGACCTGCGACTGTCCTGGCCGGTGGTGATGAACGCCTTCCGCACCGCCGCCACCGAGGTCACCGCCGCCCCTCTGCTTGGTACCGGCGGAGAGCGCCAACGGTTCGTGGAACATGCAATGGCGGCTCAAGTGTGCCTGCGGAACCGACGAGAGGGCAGAGGCCGCGGTTCACGAAAGGGCGCTGATTCGGCTTGACAGGAACCCGGCCATCGACCGCACGCCGACCCCGATGGCATGTTCGTCCGCGGCGAAATCCGGGCTATGCGGTATCCCATTGTGGCCGGCATCCGGGTTGGCGACGCCGAGGATGAACATCGCTCCCGGCACGCGCTGCAGGAACAGCGCGAAGTCCTCGCCGTTGAAGGGAAAGGCCGCATGCTGCACCGTGACCGCATGGGCGCCGAGCACACCACGCAGATGTGCGGCCGCCGCCGCGCTGAGCTCGGGAGAGCAGACCATGGCGGGGAAGGGCTCCCCTTCAAAGGTGATCCGGGCGTCCGGCAGCGAATCCACCGCGCTCTGCAACTCGTTCCTGATCTCGGCGTACCGGCTGTCGGGCCAGGCGCGCAGCCAGGCCCGCACCTCCGCGCCCTCATCGGTCGTGGTCAGTTGGGATTGCACGAAGACGAAGCGCGCCAACGGACCGGCCGGCGTCTGCAGGTCGTCGAGTAGTTGCTGGAACTCTCCGAGTGACTGTGGATAGCGGATCGTGGAGAACTCATTGATCAGGTCGGCCAGCCGCCGCCCATCGTCGTTGGCCGAGGCTCCCGACAGCTCGATCCGGAGTTGATCCTGCCCCGGCAGCCCCGTGCTCGGCATGACCGCGAACGTGCCAACCGGCAGCGGACCGCAGTGCAGCGCGTAGATCTCTTGCGGCGCGGTCCGCTCAAGCACGCCGTCCTTAAGCATGGCGCGGGCCCCGGTCAGGGTCTCCTCGGCGGGCTGGAACAGGAATACCAGCCGGCCGATCAGCCGCTCCCGCAGTCGTGCGAGAACCTCGGCGATCCCCACCCCGATCGCCGTGTGCAAATCGTGGCCGCACAGATGGGCCGCGCCGGTGACCTGTGACGCGAAGTCACCTGCGCACCGTTCGTCATCGTCGACGGCGTCCATGTCGGCCCGGTAGGCGACCGTTGGCCCCGGGCCTGCACCATCGAGCACGGCCACCACGCCGTGGCCGCCCACGCCGGTCGTGACGGCCAGACCTGCGGTGCGGAGCCGCTCGGCAACGAGAGCCGAGGTCCGTCGCTCGCCGCCGGCCAGTTCGGGATATTGGTGGAGTGCGCGGCGCAGCGCAACCAGCTCACCGTCTATCTGGGCTGCGATCTCATCGATCGCAGATTGGTCCAGCTCAGAGGGCATGCGCCAGAGGCTACCGGAGCCTCGGTTCGACGTGACCTTGATGGTGAAATCGGGCGCGCTGAGCCGTTCTCACCCTCAGGCCGTTGCGAGCTGAAGTACGAGGACCGCCTTCACGATGTCGGTGATGCGGCCGGTGCTGCAGCGCAGCTTCTGTAGCAGGCGCCAGCCCTGCGGCGAGGATGCCGGGCCGAATCGGGCCCATTGGGCAGGGGAGCCCGCAGACGGTAGAGGACACGCGGCGGAACGTCCGTAACCGCTGGGGACACCTCGGACGGCCTGTCACCGGCACCACCAGTCGACCGCGCCTCGGCAGCAGCGTCCTGCGGACGGCTCCGTACCCGGGGAGCCGGCGGCGGGTGCTCGCTGATCCCGTGATCGACGGGCTGCCCTCGCGGGAGTGGACCACCACGGTGACGGTCGACAGCGACGGCCGGGTGACCGATGTCGCGGGGCATGTGGGCGTGCCCCGGCGGCTTCCGGCCGTCCCGCTGCGCAGCGCGGACGAGGTGCTGACCTCGTCCGGGGGCCAGATCACCGGGCCGGGGTCCGCCTCGGAGGAGCCTGGGACACGGACCCGCCATGTGACGATTCGCTCGGTGCGGTTGGTGCTGGCCTTCGAGCCCTGCCCGAGGAAAGGGGCTCGGCTCGCGCCCACGTGGGAGTTCATCGCGCGGGATGACATGGGCGAGCGCAGTTGGGCCAGCAGGCGGGAGAGTGCCGCAGAGCCCGAGAACGACTGCTGATCGCCCGCGACCGCCCCTGGCCGCTCCGGTTGTCGCCCCTCACCAGAGCGCGTGCCTCACAGCACCCCGCCCGCCTCGTCCTGGAACAGTTCCGTCCAGTAGTGCCAATCGGTGTGCGGGGACCGGGCCGTGGGGTCTATCGAGGCCAGGGTCTGGATCATCGCCGCGGCCAGTTGGTCGTAGGCGTCCGTCGTCAGTTCGTTGCCCAGGTGTTCGTCGATGGTGCGCTCGTGGTGCAGGAGCCAGAGGGTGAAGGCCAGGGTGGAGACGTCGGTGTTCAGGGGGTAGAGCGTGGCCTCCGGCTCGCTGAAGGTGAGGATCGCGCCCGTTCTGCCGTCGATCACCAGGCTGTTGTCCTCGACCAGGCAGCCGAGGCGGATCAGGTGGTCGGAGTGGGCGGGGAGGTCCTCCAGGGGGTATTCGCCGGCGCGCTCTCCGGTGAAGTACTCGGTGAGGGTGGGCAGCGGGACGTCCGTGTCGGCGTGGAAGAGGACCGCCGCCTCCGGCAGGCCCGTCTCGCGCAGGAAACGGCGGGTCGGCTCGTGCGTGAGCGTGGCGGGGAAGTCCACCTCCTCGAAGCGGGCCACCCGGCCGGGGCCGAACTCCTGGTCCAGAACGCGGGCGGGTACGTCCAGGGTGAGGCCGGACCGCGTGCCGGGGCCGGCGATGAGGGCGAGCGGGCGGATCAGGGCCGCCGCCTTCCAGTACGGCGGGACCTCGCCGTCCGTGCCCTCGTCGAAGAGCGCGAGGAGGTGGCGGGAGGCCTCGGTCACCGTCGTGGGGCCGTACTGACCCGACAGGGAGGAGAACCGGCCTCGCAGGCCCGCGAGTTCCTCCGTGACGGCGGCGAAGCGCAGGAGAGTGGCCAGGGAAGGCGCGAAGGGGCGGGGGTCGGACGGGGCGAAGAGGTAGGCCGTCGTGATCTCGCCCGTGTCACCGTCGAGCAGGATCGACTCGCGCTCCATGCCGGCGGGGTTGAGGAGTTCGCCTATCACCAGGCGGCCGCGCAGCTCCTCCGCCAGGTGGAAGGGGCCGTCCGTGGCGTCGCCGAGGGTGCGCAGGCCGTGCGTGCGGAGCGGGGAGAACGTCAACAGGTCGGTGTCCGTGGGCAGTCCGGGGCCCGTGAGCAGGCCGCGCGTCGGCGCGTGCGTGACGTACCGGTCCAGCTCCGCCTCGGTCAGCGTGATCGCCGGCACCCCGGCATCGGTCGTGCTCATCGCTCCCCCGCGATCTTCCTCGGTGCGTCGGTCCCTGGGCTGGGCAAGCCCGGCCGCCTTCCGGCTTCCCTCGGGAAGCGGCCGTCCCCCACTGCGCAGAACACTACGCCGCACCACTGACAACGCCCGTCGGAAAGGACGTCAGGCGCCCCTCGCCCGTTCCGCTCCGGCCAGGATCGCGTCCACGGCCGTCGAGGCGGGGAGCCAGGACGACGACGTACACGGCGAGGAGTGGTGCGACCGTCGACTTGCCGGACGCCATCACCCGGGTGGTGACGACGACGCCGTCCCTCAGGTGAAGTAGATGCCGCCCAGCACGACCGCCAGGGCCGCCACGGCGAAGATCAGGATCCACAGGAACAACTTGCCCACGCTGGGCGGGGGTTCGTAGCGCGGTTCCTCGGGGGGCGTGGTCACTGGGGGGTCACCACCGCGGCCTGCGGGCGGATCGGGAGGCGGTTGACCGGGCGGCCCGTCGCCGCGCGGACGGCCGAGGCGATCGCCGCCGGTGACGTCACCACCGGAACCGCGCTGACCGACTTGGCGCCGAAGGGGGCGACCACGTCCCGCTCCTCGACCAGCTTCACGATCCGGATGTCCGGCGCGTCCAGCGCGGTCGGCAGGGCGTATCCGGTCAGGTCGGGGTGGCGGATCAGGCCGCGGGCCGTCCGCAGGTTCTCGGTGAGGGCGATGCCCACCCCCTGGGTGACGCCCGCCTCGATGCGCGAGGCCAGCTGCGCCGGGTTCAGCACCCGGCCCACGTCCTGGGCGACCGCCAGCTCGACCACCCGGACCGAGCCGAGTTCGATGTCCACGTCCACCACCGCGCGGATCGCGCAGAAGGCGAGGCCGACGAAGGCGTCGCCCTGCCCCTCGGCGTCCAGCGGCTCGGTGGGGTGCGGGCGGCACTGGGCGGTGGCCCACAGCTCCTTGCCGTCCATCGCCTCGGTGACGGTCGTCGACAGCACGCCGTCGTACGAGGTGATCTTGCCGTCGGTGATCTGGAGCAGCTCCGTCGACATGCCGAACTTGTGCGCTAGGGGCTGCAGCAGTTGCGTGCGGACCATCTTGGCCGCGCGTTCCACCGCGCCGCCGGAGACCCAGGTGTGGCGGCCGCGGCAGCCCGCGCCCGCCGGGGGCTGGTCGGTGTCGACCGGTGCCACGTGCACCTCGTCGATGCCGAGCGTGTCCTGGACGATCTGGCGGGCGAGGGTGGTGAAGCCCTGTCCCGTCTCCACGGCCGCGCACAGCACGGTCGCGACACCGTCGTGGACCTTCACGGTCGCCGTGGAGACCTCGTCGGCGCCCTCCGCCCCGAGCATGTGCACCATGCCCAGGCCGTAGCCGACGCCCCGGCGCACCGCGCTCGGCTCGCCCGCGCCCTCGGGGCCGCCGGGCAGCAGCCAGTCCTCCTCGGGCGTGTCCTTGGGCAGGGCCGGGAGCGGGAAGTCGCGGACCGCCTGGAGGAGTTCGGCCACCGGCGCCGGGCAGGTGACCGTCTGGCCGATCGGCAGGACGTCCCCGGTCGCGAGCACGTTGCGCAGGCGCAGCTCGGCCGGGTCCTCGCCCAGCTTCTTCGCGAGCTTGTCCATCTGCGCCTCGTAGGCGGCGCACACCTGCATGGCGCCCTCGCCGCGCACATGGCCGGAGGGCGGGTTGTTGGTGCGTACGGCCCAGCCCTCGATGAAGGCGTTCGGGACGACGTACGGGCCGCAGGCGAAGGAGACGGCGGCGGCGAGGGACTCGGCGGAGGTGTCGGCGTAGGCGCCAGCGTCGAGGAGGATCTGCGCCTCGACCTTGACCAGCCTGCCGTCGGCGTCGGCGTGGTGGCGGTAGCGCAGCAGGGTCGGGTGGCGGTGGGCGTGGCCGAGGAAGGACTCCTCGCGGGTGGCCGTGAGCTTCACCGGGCAGCCGGTCTTGAGGGCGAGCAGGCCGAGCGGGAGCTGGAAGCCCTGGTCCTCGCGGTCGGCGGTGGCGCCGGGCACCCCGGTGACGACGATCTTCACCCGATCGGGGGACAGGCCAAAGCAGGCGGCGGCCGTGTTGCGGTCGGCGTGCGGGTCGGTGGAGGCCAGGTACAGCTCCACGCCGCCGTCAGGACGCGGCACGGCGAGACCGGCCTCGGCGCCGATGGGGGCCGGGTCCTGGCGGCCGATGCGGTACAGGCCCTCGACGACGACCTCGCCGACCGCGTCCGGGTCGCCGTGGCGCAGCGGGATGTGCCGGATCAGGTTGCCGTCGGGATGCAGGGGCTCGGCCTCGAAGGCCTGCTCCGGGTCGGTGACCGGGTCGAGCACCTCGTACTCGACGATGACGGCGGCGGCGGCCATCCGCGCGGTGTCCGGGTGGTCGGCGGCGACGGCCGCGATGGGCTCGCCGTGGTGGCGTACGACCTCGGAGGCGAACACCGGGCGGTCGGGGGTGCCCCGGCCGTACCGGGGGGTGCCGGGCACGTCCTCGTGGGTGACGACGGCCCGTACGCCGGGCATCTCGCGCGCGTGGGTGGTGTCGATGGACACGATGCGCGCGTGCGCGTGCGGGGAGCGCAGGACGGCAGCCCACAGCAGGCCCTCGGCCCACAGGTCGGCCGCGTACGGGAAGGTGCCCTCGGTCTTGGCGCGGGCGTCGGCGTGCGGCAGCGAGGCGCCGAGGCCGTGCGGCAGCGGCTCGGCGGCCGGGGCCGCTTCGGCCGCGGTGGTCGCGGTGACGGCTTCGTTGCTCACGCCTGGCCTCCGTCCTGGCCGTAGTGCTGCTCGTGCGGTGCCGGTGCACGGAACGTGCCGGGGCTGTCGAAGACACCGGGTGCCTCGAACGCCGACGGGTTGACGCCGCCGGAGCCCGGGCCCGCCTGGTGCGGAATACGTGCCTCGGCCCCGTCCGTCTCAGCGTCGGCGGCGGTGTGCGCCTCGCGTTCGGCGACGACCTCCTTGACGGCGTCCAGGACGCCCCGGTAGCCGGAGCAGCGGCACAGGTTGCCGCACAGGGCCTGCCGGGTCTCCAGCTCGGTCGGCGCCGGGTTGCCCTCCAGCAGGTCGTGCACGGTCATCGCCATGCCCGGCACGCAGAAACCGCACTGCACGGCACCGCACCGGGCGAGCGCCCGCTGCACGTCGGAGGGCTGCCCTTCGACGGCCAGGCCCTCGACGGTACGGACCTCGGCGCCGGCCGCGGTGACCGCAGGGACCAGGCAGGAGGCCACCAGGCGCCCGTCCACCTGCACGTTGCAGGCGCCGCACTCGCCCTGCGAGCAGCCGTCCTTGGCCCCGGCGAGGCCGAGCCGCTCCCGCAGGACGTACAGCAGGGACTCGCCGATCCAGGCGTCGGTGACGGGCCGGTCGGCGCCGTTGACGCGCAGGACGTACGAGGCGAGGGGGTGGTCGTCCTGCGGCCCCTGGGCGGCCTGGGCGGGGTCCTCGGGGGCGTCCTGCCCGGAGGTGGCCGGGTCCTCGGGGGCCGGGGCGTGTGCCGCGTGCTCGACGGGGTCCGGGATCTCGGTGTCCTCCGGCGGGCCGGCCGGGTCCGCCTCGGCGGCGTCCGGCGCGGTGTCCGCCGTGTCGGCCGGGGGCGCTGGTTCCGCGGGGGCCGGGGGCACGGCCGTGTCCGGCGTTTCCACGGCCTCCGGTGCGGCCGTCGGGGCCACGGACTCACCGTGCTGCGCTGAGCCGTCAGCGGGGCCGTCAGGGGCTTGTGCGGGCGTTGTGGCGGCGTACGGCGCCGGGGGCGCGTATTCGGGCGCCGGGGACGCGTCGGCCGTGTGGGGTTCGGCGTTGTGGGGTTCGGCGTTGTGGGGTTCGGCGCCGGGCTCCGGCTGCCCCCAGGGCCGGCCCGCGCCCTCCGTCGCCCAGGGCGCGGGCGCGCCGCCGGGCAGGGTGGCCGGAGGGGTGCCGCCCCACTGCTCGACCAGCGAGGACGTGGTGAACTCGCCCGACTCGTCCGGGATGTCCCCGCCGGCGACCGGGATGGACCACTGCCCGGTGACGTCGTGCCCGGGCGCGGACGGTGCCGCGGGCTCCTCGAAGGTCCACTGCTGGGTGGCGGCGGGGTGGTACGTGAACCGGTCGTCCGCCGCCTGCTCCTGGGGCACGGCGTTCGGCTCGGGCCACTGGTGACCGTCGGCGGGCACGGTCCAGCTGCCGGTGGCGGCCGGGTCGCTCGTGCCGTGGGTCGCCGTTATCTGCGGCGGCACGTAGCCGTGGCCGGGTGCGGCCAGGGGACTGTCACCGGACAGCAGGGCGTCGATGCCGCCCTCGGGGAGCTTGACGAAGGCGGTGGCGCCGTCGTCGTAGTCGCCCTGGGGCAGCGGGTCCCAGCGGCCGCCGCCCTGGGGCGCGCCCTCTCCGTGCTGGTCGTCGGTCACGACAGCGCCCTCCCCAGTGCTCGTCGGGCCAGCGCGGCGACGGTGCGCCGCAGGTGCAGTACGGCGGGCGGAAGCGGGACCACGGAACCGTCCGGCTCCGGGGCCGGGTCGGGGATGCAGGCCGCGGCGACGTACTCCCCGAAGGCGCTCAGGGCCTCCGGGACCAGCGCGCGGTCGTTGTCCCAGTCGATCAGCCCGGCGACCCACTGCTCCGCCTCCAGGGGCCGGAGCGGCATCGGCGCTATGGCACCGACGGCACACCGCACCCCTCGCCGGGCCGGGTCGAGCACCAGGGCCACGGAGGCCACCGCACGGCCCGGTCCGGTGCGTCCGGTCGCCTTGAGGAAGACCTGCGGGGCGTGCAGCAGCGGCACGCGCACGAAGCCGATGAGTTCGCCGCCGCGCAGCATCTCCACGCCGGCCAGCAGGTGCGACACCGGGATCTCCCGGCGGGCTCCGCCCGGGCCCGCGATGATCAGCGTCGCCTCCAGGGCGGCCAGCACCGGCAGCGCGTCCCCGGTCGGAGCGGCGGTGGCGATGTTGCCGCCCAGGGTGCCCGCGTTGCGGATGTGCGGCGGGCCCGCGGCGCGCGCGGCGGCGGCGAGCGCCGGGATCAGGGCCGCGAAGTCGGGGCGGCCCATGCGCGCGTGCGTCAGGCCCGCGCCGAGCAGCGCGTGGCCGTCCTGGTACTGCCAGCCGCGGATCTCGCTGATCCGCCCGAGGCCCACCAGGGCGGCGGGCCTGAGCTGTCCGGAGTTGACGGCGGCCATCAGGTCGGTGCCGCCCGCCACGGGGACGGCCGTGGGCATGGCGGTGAGGGCCGCCACGGCCTCGTCCAGTGTCGTGGGCAGCGTGACGGCCTGCGCCGCCTGCGGTGCGTGCGTGGTCAAACCGGCTGCCCCTTCCCGCTGCCCCACCTGGTCCCTCCTGTGTGGCCGTACGGTACGTGCTCACAGGGCGGACGTGGCAACTCTGGCACATCTTCGCAAGACCCGAACGCGGGGGTCCGCTAGGAGGCATTCGCCCACCTCATCGGGTAGATGGTCCGTTTTTGCACGGCTTCACCGGTGCATACTGATTGCCACTCTTCGGTGACCCTGACGGGATTTTTCCGTTATCTGTTCGGAGGCGGTCCCCCCAGCGGCCGGCCGAGCACACCAGGGCGCCGCTGCCACGGCCGAGGCCCGGTGGGCGGCCGGTAGGCGACGCCGAGGGCGTCAAGTCGCCGGTAATGAGCGGCCATACGCCGCTCGAAATCCGCGAAGTCCCGCTCCTGCGGGGCGGGAAGCCGGCTCCAGGCGACCTCCGCGAAGGCGGCGAGCCTCGGGAAGGTCTGGTAGTCCACGCGCGCGGCGTCCTCCATCACCTCGGTCCAGACGTTGGCCTGGGTACCCAGCACATGCCGGGCCTCCTCCTCGCCGAGCTGGGGCGGAACCGGCTCGAATCGGTAGACGTCCTCCAGGGTGCGCACGAAGCCGATCGGCACGGGCTCGTCCTCGCCCGGGGCCTGACGGTGGTCCAGGTAGACGTACTGCTCCGGGCACATGACGACGTCGTGCCCGGCCCGCGCGGCCGCGACGCCGCCCCCGTAGCCGCGCCAGGAGGACACCGCCGCTCCCGGCGCGAGTCCGCCCTCCAGGATCTCGTCCCAGCCGATGAGCCGACGCCCGCGCGCGGTAAGCCACTTGTCGAAGTGCCCGATGAACCAGGACTGCAACTCGTCCTCGTCGGCGAGCCCGAGTTCCGTGATGCGGGTCTTGGCGGCCACCGACTCGCTCCACTGCTCCTTGCGGCATTCGTCGCCGCCGACGTGAATGAACTCCGACGGGAACAGCTCCAGGACTTCCTCGAACACCCCCTCGTAGAAGCGCAGGGTGGTGTCAGTGGGGGCGAGTACGTTGAACGAGATCCCCCAGGTGTCCCACACGGTCAGGGCGGTGCCCCCCTCGATGGATGCAGTGATGACGTCGGTGTTGCCCAGTTCCGGATACGCGGCGATGGCGGCCTGCGAGTGGCCCGGCACGTCGATTTCCGGGACGACGGTGATATGCCGCTCGGCGGCGTAGGCGACGATCTCCCGGATGTCGTCCTGGGTGTAGTAACCCCCGTGCGGCTTCTCCTCCCACAGCGGCGAGGCCCGGTGTCCGAATTTCGTCCGTGCCCGCCAGGAGGCGACCTCGGTCAGCCTGGGGTGGCGCCGGATCTCGATCCGCCAGCCCTGGTCGTCCGTCAGGTGAAAGTGGAAGACGTTGAGTTTGTGCGCGGCCATCAGGTCCAGGTAGCGCAGGACGCCTTCCTTGGGCATGAAGTGCCGGGCGACGTCGAGCATGAGACCGCGCCAGCGGAAGCGGGGGGAATCCTGGATGTGCACCAGCGGCAGCCGCCACTGCCGGCCGGGCAGCGGGGCGCGCCGGAAGGCGTCCGGGCCCAGCAGTTGCCGTAGCGTCTGGGCGCCCCAGAACAGTCCGGCCGGGCCGCCGCCCACCAGGTGCACCCCGGTGGGCATGACGGCGAGCCGGTAGCCCTCCTCGCCGAGGTCCTTGGTGACCAGGGGATGGACGGACAGACGGATGACGTCGTCCCGTTCGCCGTCCTTCGGCGCCAGGGGCAGGCCGGTGGCCGCGCCGAGCGCGCCCCGCAGCCAGCGCTCCGCCCGCCCCGCGCCCTCCCCCGCGGCCAGCCCGGTGTCCGGGCCCAGCTCGAACACCCCGTCCCCGTAAGTCGTCACAAGACCGGGCTCAGGAATCACATCGACCATGTCAGTCCTTTACCGCTCCGCCCAGCCCCGAGACCAGGCGTCGCTGTACGAGTACGAAGAAGACCGGCACCGGAATCGTCATCACCGTGGACGCGGCCATGACCCCGCCCCGGTCCGGCTCGTCCGGCTTGCAGAACACCAGCAGGGCCATCGGCAGGGTCGGCTGGGAGGTGTCGCCGAGGATGAAGGACTTGGCGGAAAAGGATCTGCCGGAGGAATCGCCCGCAGCTCGCCCCGTCCAGGTACGCAGGCCTCCTCCAGCGCTTGCGGAACGGCTTTCACGAACCTCCTCGGCAGGGGGACGGTGAGGGCTTCCACGGGCACCGTCCGAGCCACCAGAAACATGATCAGCAAGGTGGTCCGGAAGCGGAAACGGAATTGCACGACGGCGGTCGCGGCGAGAAACGCGATCAGCGCGGAGACATCACCACACTGGCGCCCGCCACAAGGCTGTTGACGAAGCAAAAGTGAGTTCCTGCCGAACACCCGCTGCTCGAATGTCATGGACGACACCCACCGCGCGGCCTCGTCGTCATGCCATCCCACCGTCCCGTCCGCCGCCATCCACCGTCTGGCCTCAGGTTGCAGCATGTGCAATGAATGTTTCGCTCTACGCAACGACTTGGAGACTACGAACAACGTGAACGCGGCGACAAGAGGTCTCAACCACTCTGTGACCAGAATGCACAAAGGCCCCCGGGACGCGCCTCGACGCGTCCCGGGGGCCTTGCTGTCCTCAGCCGGGCGGGGAGCCCTTACTTCTTGTCGCCGCCCTTGTCGTCGCCGCCGCTGCCCATGGACTCGTAGATCTCCTTGCACATGGGGCACACGGGGTACTTCTTCGGGTCACGGCCGGGCACCCACACCTTGCCGCACAGCGCCACGACGGGGGTCCCGTCGAGGGCGCTCGCCATGATCTTGTCCTTCTGGACGTAGTGGGCGAAGCGCTCGTGGTCGCCGTCGCCGTGGGACACCTGTGGCGTCGGCTCTACGAGGGTCCCCGTACCAGTCCCGCGCTCGGGCTCGAGAGTGCTCATACCAGCAAGAGTACTGAAGCTCACAGGCATCAGTTGAGCGACGGGTCGTCCGGGTACGTGGCCACCATCGCCAGCTCGTTGCGCTGGCGGCGCAGTACTTCGCGCCAGAGTCGTTCCGGGGCCGGCGAGGACACGTCGCCCGGCTCGGACTCGACCACGTACCAGGCGCCCTCCACCAGCTCGTCCTCCAGCTGGCCGGGGCCCCAGCCGGCGTATCCGGCGAAGATTCTCAGTGAGCCGAGGGCCGAGGCGAGCAGCTCCGGCGGGGCCTCCAGGTCGACCAGGCCGATCGCACCGTGCACCCGCCGCCAGCCGAGCGGGGCGCGGTCGCCGTTGGAGCCGCCCGGGATGACCGCGACGCCGAGCGCGGAGTCCAGCGAGACGGGTCCGCCCTGGAAGACCACGCCGGGCTCGCCCGTGAGATCGGCCCAGCCCTCCAGGATGTCGCCCACGTCCACCGGGGTGGGGCGGTTGAGGACGACACCGAGGGAGCCCTCCTCGTCGTGGTCGAGAAGGAGCACCACCGCACGGTCGAAGTTCGGGTCCGCCAGGGCGGGCGTGGCCACGAGCAGCCGCCCTGTGAGCGAGGACACCTCGGTCATGCCAGACATGATCCCGCATCTTTCCCCGGTGTGGGGAGCCAATCGGGGTGTGGGAGTGAACGCAGCTTGAATCCGGTAGTGCGGCCCGCCAGGGCCTCGCGCACGGTGACCCCATGTGCCCGATGCGGAACGGTTCGTGTTGTGACACAGCTATGACGTGGCTGGGCGGTACTTGGGCTTATGGGAGGGGGGCGGTCGGCGATTACCCTGTCTCTCCGGCCCCCGTGCTAAGTGATCGGCCGACCCCTGCCCGACTCATCGGAACGCGAGATACATGACCGTCAACGACGATGTCCTGCTTGTCCACGGCGGAACCCCGCTGGAGGGCGAGATCCGTGTCCGCGGTGCGAAGAACCTCGTACCGAAGGCCATGGTCGCCGCCCTGCTGGGCAGCGCGCCGAGTCGACTGCGCAACGTTCCGGACATCCGTGACGTGCGCGTCGTACGCGGCCTGCTGCAGCTGCACGGGGTGACGGTCCGTCCGGGTGAGGAACCCGGTGAGCTGGTGCTGGACCCGACCCACGTGGAAAGCGCGAACGTCGCTGACATCGATGCCCACGCGGGTTCCAGCCGTATCCCGATCCTCTTCTGCGGTCCGCTGCTGCACCGTCTCGGCCACGCCTTCATCCCGGGCCTCGGCGGCTGCGACATCGGCGGCCGGCCCATCGACTTCCACTTCGACGTGCTGCGGCAGTTCGGCGCGACCATCGAGAAGCGCGCGGACGGCCAGTACCTGGAGGCGCCGCAGCGGCTGCGCGGTACGAAGATCCGGCTGCCGTACCCGTCCGTCGGCGCGACCGAGCAGGTGCTGCTGACGGCAGTACTGGCCGAGGGCGTCACAGAGTTGTCCAACGCGGCCGTCGAGCCGGAGATCGAGGACCTCATCTGCGTTCTGCAGAAGATGGGCGCGATCATCGCGATGGACACCGACCGCACGATCCGCATCACCGGTGTGGACAGCCTCGGCGGCTACACCCACCGCGCCCTGTCGGACCGCCTGGAGGCCGCCTCCTGGGCCTCGGCGGCCCTCGCGACCAACGGCAACATCTACGTCCGCGGCGCCCAGCAGCGCTCGATGATGACGTTCCTGAACACCTACCGGAAGGTGGGCGGTGCCTTCGAGATCGACGACGAGGGCATCCGCTTCTGGCACCCGGGCGGCCAGCTGAAGTCCATCGCGCTGGAGACGGACGTGCACCCCGGCTTCCAGACCGACTGGCAGCAGCCGCTGGTGGTGGCCCTGACGCAGGCCACGGGCCTGTCCATCATCCACGAGACGGTGTACGAGTCCCGGCTCGGCTTCACCTCCGCGCTCAACCAGATGGGCGCGCACATCCAGCTCTACCGCGAGTGCCTGGGCGGCTCCGACTGCCGCTTCGGCCAGCGCAACTTCCTGCACTCCGCGGTCGTCTCGGGACCGACCAAGCTGCAGGGCGCCGACCTGGTCATCCCCGACCTGCGCGGCGGCTTCTCGTATCTGATCGCGGCCCTCGCGGCGGAGGGCACCTCCCGGGTCCACGGCATCGAACTGATCAACCGCGGATACGAGAACTTCATGGAGAAGCTGATGGAGCTCGGGGCGAAGGTCGAACTGCCGGGCAAGGCACTCGGCTAGCGGAAAGCGGCTCAGCCCGCGTTCGAGGGCGTCTTCGAGCGAAACCACGATGGGGCGGCACCCGGAAGACCGGGTGCCGCCCCATCGGCGTCGACCAGCTCTACACCGTCCCGCGGAGCAGAGACGGAAAGGTCACTTGCCCTTGGCCGCTTCCTTGAGCTTGGAGCCCGCGGAGACCTTCACGCTGAAGCCGGCCGGGATGTTGATGGGCTCACCGGTCTGCGGGTTGCGCGCGGTACGAGCGGCACGGTGGGTGCGCTCGAAGGTCAGGAAGCCGGGGATGGTGACCTTCTCGTCGCCCTTGGAGACGATGTCGCCGACGACCTCGGCGAACGCGGCCAGAACGGCGTCGGCGTCCTTGCGGGTCACCTCGGCGCGGTCGGCCAGCGCGGCCACCAGCTCACTGCGGTTCATGTTCTTACTCCCGTGTTCTTCTTGCCGTTGAGGCGTGAGGTGAGATCGATGCCGATGCGCTCGCGCCCAGGGACGCATCCTGCCCCTACCTGCGGCGCGAAAGCCAATCCGGCACCCGTAGGAGTCGTGAGAACACCCTAGGGAGTCACACGAAAAGCGCCTGCTCGGCCGTCACCCTAGAGGGCACCCGGCGGTGGGGGGTTCCACGACGCGCCGGTGTGGGGGCTGCCGTGTCGATCCTCACAGCCCCTGCACAGCTCGGTCTCACAGCATCTGAACCCTACGGTACGGATGCCTACGACGCAGCGCCGACCGCCTTGGCCGCGTCGCGCACCGCTCCGGCGACCGCGCCCGCGACCTTGTCGTTGAAGACGCTCGGGATGATGTAGTTCGGGTTCAGCTCGTCCTCGGTCACCACGTCGGCGAGGGCCTTCGCGGCGGCGAGCATCATCTCGGTGTTGACCGTGCGGGACTGAGCGTCCAGCAGACCGCGGAAGACACCCGGGAAGACCAGCACGTTGTTGATCTGGTTCGGGAAGTCGGAGCGGCCGGTGGCCACAACAGCGGCCGTCTGGCGGGCGATTGCGGGGTCGACCTCGGGGTCCGGGTTCGCGAGCGCGAACACGATGGCGCCCTCGGCCATGGCGGCCACGTCGTCGCCGTCGAGGACGTTCGGGGCGGAGACGCCGATGAAGACGTCGGCGCCGTGCACGGCCTCCTTCAGGGTGCCGGTCAGGCCCTCGGGGTTGGTGTTGTCGGCGATCCAGCGCAGCGGCGAGTCGGCCGGGGCGTCCACCAGGTCCGCGCGGCCGGCGTGCACGACGCCCTGGATGTCGGCGACGACGGCGTTCTTCACGCCCGCCGCGATCAGCAGCTTGAGGATGGCCGTACCGGCCGCGCCGGCGCCGGACATGACGACCCGGATGTTCTCGATCGCCTTGCCGGTGACGCGAAGTGCGTTGGTCAGGGCGGCGAGGACGACGATCGCGGTGCCGTGCTGGTCGTCGTGGAAGACGGGGATGTCGAGGGCCTCGCGCAGGCGGGCCTCGATCTCGAAGCAGCGGGGTGCGGAGATGTCCTCGAGGTTGATGCCGGCGAAACCGGGGGCGATCGCCTTGACGATCTCGACAATGGCGTCGGTGTCCTGGGTGTCCAGGCACAGCGGCCAGGCGTCGATGCCGGCGAAGCGCTTGAAGAGGGCCGCCTTGCCCTCCATGACGGGCAGCGCGGCCTTGGGGCCGATGTTGCCGAGGCCCAGCACGGCGGAGCCGTCCGTCACGACCGCAACGGAGTTGCGCTTGATGGTGAGGCGGCGGGCGTCCTCGGGGTTCTCGGCGATCGCCATGCACACGCGGGCCACACCCGGCGTGTAGATCATCGAGAGGTCGTCACGATTGCGGATCGGGTGCTTGGACTGCATCTCGATCTTGCCGCCGAGGTGCATCAGGAACGTACGGTCCGAGACCTTGCCGAGGGTGACGCCCTCGATGCCGCGGAGCTTCTCGACGATCTCGTCGGCGTGCGTGGTCGAGGTCGCCGCGATGGTGACGTCGATGCGGAGCTTCTCGTGGCCGGACGCGGTGACGTCGAGGCCCGTGACCGAGCCTCCGGAGGACTCCACGACATTGGTGAGCTGCGAGACGGCTGTTCCGCTCGCGGGCACCTCCAGCCGGATCGTCATCGAGTAGGAGACGCTGGGCGCCGTTGCCATGGCCGACTTCCTCTGCTTTCACCGTGTCGCGAGTTGTGCCGTCCGATCGTCGCACCTACCCGTGAGTACGTGATAGCCGCCCGGGATTGCGGACGTTTTGTTCACGGCGGGTGCGTGATTTCGGAAAACCACTTCCACCATACGAGAATCGATCGGGCAACGAAAGAGGCCCACATCACAGGGTGATGTGGGCCTCCCACACGTTCATGACACCGACCCGCCATGCTCGCCTCGCGGCAAGTGGTCCCTCTGAGGGACGAAGGTTGGGCCCGGGGGCTTGGATCGGGCCGGTGCCACACCAAGGCTAACAAACGGATCCCGCAAGGCCATTCCCGTCGGCCGACTTCACAGGTTTCAGTCCCGCAGCAGGTCCGGCACCCCTGCCGCGTCCGGTTCGTCCCGCTCGCCCGAGACCACCGTCAGCTGCTGGGTGGCCCGGGTCAGCGCCACGTACAGCACCCGCAGGCCGGCCGGGGACTCGTCGGCGATCTCCGCCGGGGAGACGACGACCGTCGCGTCGTACTCCAGACCCTTGGCCTCCAGGCTGCCGAGCGCCACCACCCGGTCGCCGAGCCCGGCCAGCCAGCGCCGGGCCTCCTCGCGCCGGTTCATCGCGACGACCACGCCGACCGTGCCGTCCACCAGGCCGAGGAGCCGCTCGGCCGCCGCGCGCACGGTCTTCTCCAGGGAGTCCTCCACGGCAGTGCCGTGTTCGACGTTCGTTCTTACAAAACGCGGCTCGACACCGGTGGACCGAACGGCGGACGGCGCCTTGGAGCCGGGCATGGCGAGGGCGAGGACCTTGGCGGCCAGCTCGGCGATCTCGGCCGGGTTGCGGTAGTTCACGGTGAGCTGGAAGCGGCGCCGGGGACGGGTGCCGAGGGCCTCGTCACGGGCCTCGCCCGCCTCGTCCGGGTCGGACCAGGAGGACTGCGCCGGGTCGCCGACGACCGTCCAGGTGGCGTGCCGGCCGCGGCGGCCGACCATGCGCCACTGCATCGGCGTGAGGTCCTGCGCCTCGTCCACGATGACGTGCGCGTACTCGGTGCGCTCCTGCGCGAGGCGCTCGGCCCGCTCGCGCTGGGTCTCCTCGCGCATCGGCATCAGCTCCTCCAGGCCGGTGAGCTGGTCCAGCGGATCGAGTTCGCGCTTCTTCTTCGGCCGGGCCGGGGCGCCGAGGACCGCCTGCAGCTCGTCCAGCATGGCGACGTCGTGGACGGAGTACCCGTCCCGCTTCAGCGAGCGGGCGACCCTGCGGACCTCGCCGGGATTGAGGATCCGGCGGGCCCAGCGGCCGAGCCGCCGCTCGTCGGCCATGGCGGCGAGGACCCCCTTCGGGGTCAGCTCGGGCCACCAGGCGTCGAGGAAGGCGATGAAGACGTCCTCGCTCGTGATGTCCTCGTCGAAGGAGGAGCGCAGTTCGGCGGCCAGCTCCGGGTCCGTGTGCCGGCCGGCCGCGCCGGACTTCGCCCACAGGGCGTCCAGGAGCAGCTTGCGGGCGCGCGGGCGGAGCAGGTTGACCGGCGCGGTGCCGCCCAGGGCGGTGCGGCGGACACGTTCCAGCTCGGCGGCCTCCAGCTCGAGGCGGCGCCCGAAGGCGACGACGCGGAGGCGGGACGGGGGGCCGTCGAAGGCCTGCGGCTCGCCGTCCTTGTCGTCCTCGTCCAGGGCGAGCTGCCCCACAGGAGCGGCCGGCCCCAGCTCCAGCGCGCCCCGGGCGGCCTTCCGCAGCACCTTCAGCATCCGGTACGAGCCCTTGGCGCGGGCCACGGACGGGGAGTCGTACAGCCTGGCCTCCACACCGTCGACGAGGGAACCGATCGCGCGGATGGCGACCTGGCCCTCCTCGCCGAGCGAGGGCAGCACGCCCTCGGTGTAGGCCACCAGCAGCGGGGTCGGCGAGACGATCAGGATGCCGCCCGCGTAGCGTCTGCGGTCCTGGTAGAGCAGGTAGGCCGCGCGGTGCAGGGCGACCGCGGTCTTGCCGGTGCCCGGACCGCCCTCGACGTACGTGACGGAGGCGGCGGGGGCGCGGATGACCAGGTCCTGCTCGGCCTGGATGGAGGAGACGATGTCCCGCATCGTGTGACTGCGGGCCTGGCCGAGGGCGGCCATCAGGGCGCCGTCACCGATGACGGGCAGCTCGCGGTCGCCGAGGAACGCCGTCAGCTCCGGGCGCATCAGGTCGTCCTCGACCCCGAGGACCCGGCGGCCCTTGGAGCGGATGACCCGGCGCCGGACGACCCGGCCGGGATCCTTCGGGGTGGACCGGTAGAAGGGCGCGGCGGCCGGTGCCCGCCAGTCGATGACCAGCGGCGCGTAGTCCTCGTCGAGCACGCCGATCCGGCCGATGTGCAGGGTCTCGGCGATGTCGGCGGTGTTGTCGGGCCGGACCGCGCCCTCGGCGGGCTCCACCGCCGTGTACGCGCCGTCGGGGCCCTTCTTGCCGTCCTTGCCGAGCAGCAGGTCGATCCGGCCGAAGAGGAAGTCCTCGAACTCGTTGTTGAGCCGGTTCAGGTGGACACCGGCCCTGAAGACCTGGGCGTCCCGCTCCGCGAGCGCACCGGGCGTGCCGACCTGGCCGCGCTTGGCCGCGTCGTTCATGAGGAACTCCGCCTCGTGGATCTTCTCCTCGAGGCGTCGGTACACCCGGTCGAGGTGTTCCTGTTCGCCGCTGATCTCCCGGTCCCGGACCGAGTCGAGCGCGGTTTCCTGTTGAGCCTGAGCGGCCACCGGGCCCCCTTCTGACGTGCTGGGCAGCCGTCAACCGTACGCGAAGGGGGCCCGCAGAGGCTACGCGTCCACTTGGACGAGCTTCTTCCCGTCGAACGTCACGACCTCGAAGTGGTCGATCTCGTTCGGCTTGAGGGCCGTGCCGCCGCCGATGTAGAGCGGGTTCTTGGCCTCCGGGGTCTTGGCGTCCGGAATGCCGTAGCCCCACTTCGGGACGGACCAGGAGCCCAGCGTCTGGCGCTCGCCGTTCTTGGCGACGGCGACCAGGGAGCACTTGAGCGGACCCTTGATGCCCTTGAGTTCGAGGACCGTCGAGGTGCCCCAGTTCTTCTCGCCCATGGCGACGGTCGCGGAGGCGCCGGTCGTGCTGTCCGAGCCCGAGACCTTGTCGGGCAGCTGGTTGAAGGTCGTCTGGGCGGTGGCCGCCAGCGGCGTGGCGGTCTGCCCCGAGTCGCCTCCGCCGCTCGTCGCCATGACGGCCACCGGGCCGGCGATGATCAGCGCGGCAGCGGCCGCGACCAGGTAGAAGCCCTTGCGCCGCTTCTGCGCACGGCGCTCGGAGACCTCGTCGACCAGCTTCTCGACCAGTCTTGGGCTCGGCTTGGCGGACAGCGACTCGCCGATCGCGGGCGTGCCGCCGGAGCCGGGCAGGTCCGCTAGGGCGGCCAGCATCGGCTCCATCCCGGCCAGCTCGTCCAGCTGCTGGGCGCACCACTCACAGCCCGCGAGGTGGGCCTCGAAAGCGGTCGCCTCGGCGTCGTCGAGGATCCCGAGGGCGTAGGCGCCGACGGTTTCGTGCTCGTTCGGGGCCTGTGATCCCTGCATGGACCCAGACATACCCGAACCACCCGTGCCGAACCCCCCGTACACGCTCATCACGCCGTCACCCCCCGCTCCTCCAGTGCCAGCTTCATCGACCGAAGGGCGTAGAACACCCGAGAACGGACAGTGCCGCTGGGTATACCCAGCGTCTCGGCCGCCTCGTTGACGGTACGCCCCTTGAAGTACGTCTCGACGAGCACCTCCCGGTGGGCCGGGGTCAGGTCGTCGAGCGCGTCAGACAGCGTCATCAGCCACAGCGCCTTGTCGATCTCGTCCTCCGCGGGGATGACCTCCAGCGGCGACGGATCGACCTCCTGCGGCCGGGCCTGCCGGCTGCGGTGGCCGTCGATGACGATGCGGCGCGCGACCGTCACCAGCCAGGGGCGTACCGAACCGGTCGCCCGATTGAGCTGACCGGCGTTCTTCCAGGCACGGATGAGCGTTTCCTGCACGACGTCCTCGGCGCGCTGCCGGTCTCCGGCGACCAGCCTGAGGACATACGCAAGCAGAGGTCCGGCGTGCTCGCGGTACAGCGCACGCATCAGCTCCTCATCCGGTTCCGAGGGCTGTGAGGACATGCGATGTCGGGCCCTCGTTCCACGTTCATTGGCCACGGCCGCATCCTTGCGCACGCCCACCTCCGGTGTCCGGGGGTTCCCCCAGTCGGTCGCTCGCCCACCCGTACGGACAGGGGCGGCGCGATGTTCAAAGTGAGGTGGCAGTTTTCCTGGGAGTGGTGTGACGAGCGGGACATGCGCGCACATTCCCACCGCATGATCTTTACATTTCCGACACATCGCCGGAGGGCGGCCGAGCTGCCCGCGCCGGACGGCCAACAAACCCGGCGCCATGCAGTGTTGCAGAAATCACTCCGGTCGCCACAAGGGTGCAATGCGACAGAAGACCCGTACCGGACACTCAGGCCCGTTCGAGGGCCACCCGCCGCCGGTGCCGGGCCACCCGCTCACGGTTCCCGCAGACCTCGCTGGAGCACCAGCGTCTGCGCCGCCCCCGGGACGTGTCCAGGTACACGATGGGGCAGTTGTCCCCCTCGCACTCGCGCACGGCCGCCCGCGCCACCGGATCGGTGAGCAGCTCCACGGCGTCCCGCGCGACGACCGCGAGCAGCCCCGCGCACCCGGGCGCCTGCGCCAACTCCCGCACCAGCGTGCCGTCCTCGCCGCGCACCGCACACGGGACCGGGGGTGCGGCGCGGGCGGCGACCTCGTTGAGCCGGACGAGAGCACGCTCGTACGGCCGCGGGTCCGCCGGGTTCGCGGTGCGCACCAACTGGCCGATACACCCGCGCAGTTCCCGGAACCCGGTCAGCCAGGAGGTGTCGGCGTGGCCCAGCGGGGTGCCGGGCGGCACCAGCCCCGACCCGCTGATCCAGGCGCGCAACGGCCCCACGGCGTCCAGCCGTTCGGCCGGGTGCGTGGTCGCGAGGAGATCCAGGCAGATCCGCCCGGCGTCGAACCGCAGTTCGTACGGGACCGTGGCCGTACCCAGTGCCATGTGCCTGTCACCGCCTAGGACAGGGGAACGTTCCGTCGCTCCTCTTCACAGTGCCTGCCCGCACACGACTGCGGAACCCCTCGTACCGCCGGGGGCACGCCCGCGTTTCGCCGCGCCGTCCCGTCCGGCCCACGGCATCCCCGCCCGGCCCGTCCCCGGCGGGGATCCCGGAGCCCGGAGCGCGGGTCGGCCCCTTCCGGTCCAGAAACCCGGGCAGGGCTCGTCCCCCCTGCCCACGGCCGTGACGCTGTGTCCTGCGAAAGCACCGGAGCCGCCCCAGGGGGAACCACGGGGGACGGCGGTTCAGAAAGGAAACGTTCATGAGCATGCGCACCCGGGTCGTCGCGATGGCGACGGCCGCGCTGCTGGGCGCCGGAGCGACCGGCATCGCCCTGGCACCCAGCGCGAGTGCCGCCTCGTACCACGGCATCGACGGCAACGGAGCCGTCGCCGACGACTTCCAGGACGAGGAGGACCTCGGCGTCGACAACTACGCGGAGAGCAACGCCACGGCCCTCTGGCAGACCGTCCTGTACGCGGACGGCGCCCAGTGGCAGGACGAGGACGGCGACACGCACGCCTTCCACAAGAGCCAGATCGACGGCACCTTCGGCCCCGAGACCGAGTCGGCCACCCAGTGGTGGCAGGAGCACTACAACATCTCGGAGAACGACGGCGTCGTCACCGACCCGAGCTGGGCGTTCGCCCAGCGCTGGCTCACCGGCCCGGCCTCGGGCGGCACCGTGACGTACCTGGGTGACGCACGGAACGTCACCCTCAAGCGCGTCAGCGGCAAGTACCGGGTGCGGATCAAGGGCACCGGCCCCTGGAAACTCGCCTACTACGACCAACTCGGCTGAGCACACCCCGGGGGCGGGCGGACATACGGTCGCCCGCCCTGCGGTGCAGCGCCCACAGCAGCCCCGCGACCAGCAGCACGATGACGGCGAACGCGGCCAGCGCCGCCGTCCGCCACCGCCCGTGCGCGCCGCCGGCCGGCTCCGCCCCGGCTTCGGCATCGCCCACGGCATCGGCTGCGGCGACCTCCT
The DNA here is from genome assembly GCF_053597295.1 of Streptomyces sp. NPDC001450. Classification (NCBI taxonomy): domain Bacteria; kingdom Bacillati; phylum Actinomycetota; class Actinomycetes; order Kitasatosporales; family Streptomycetaceae; genus Streptomyces; species Streptomyces sp. NPDC001450. The sequence goes on along the minus strand of NZ_JBSFHY010000005.1, from coordinate 38,378 downwards.
CCAGCGGCCCGGCGGGCTCCGACCCGCCGGGCCGCCATACCTGTTCGGCCAGCTCCCACAGCGCCAGCAGCCGCGCCTGCTCCGCCCCGGCCAGCCGGCCGAGCACCTGCGCCGCTCCCCTCGGCGGCAGTTTGGCCCCGCTGAGATACCGCTGCCAGGACGACTTGCTGTACGCGGTGCGCCGGGCCAGTTCGGCAAGGCTGAGTCCGGTACGGCCCTTCAGGACGCGCATCTGCTCGACCAGGTGCCGCGCCTCTCTCGGCAGCGAATCCGGCAGGGGCTGCCAGCGTGTCATCCTCGTCCCCCCGAGTGCTCGCCGCGCCGTCTCCGGCTGCGGCTCCTGCCCACCACAGTCCGGCGTCAGCCTGACGCCCGGCCGAAAACTTCCGGCAGAGCGCGCGCCCGGCAACCCGGAGCACGCGTGGTCGCACGGCGTGAGCCGGGCGCCCTCCGCCGCAGGCCCTGCCTGCGCCGCCGGACCCGTTGCCGGTGACCCGGTACCCAGAACGTCGTACGGCCGTGCGGGCGTCGGCGTAACTGGACGCCCGCGTATGCGGGTGCGCGCCTCGGCCATGTCCGGGGCGGGGGCTGCTCCGGTTGGCTGGACGGCATGACGCATACGAGGGAAGCACGGACCAGCAAGGTCGTCCTGAGCGCGGCCACGGTCGCCATGGGCCTGATCGCCGGGGTCTTCTACATCTTCGCCTGCGCGGTGATGCCCGCACTGGCCCGCAGCGACGACCGCACGTACGTCGAGGTCATGCGCAACATCAACGACGTGATCCAGAACCCGGTGTTCTTCCTGAGCTTCATGGGGGCGCCGGCACTGACGGGATGGTCGGCGTGGCAACTCCGCGCCACACCCGCCGCCCGCTGGACCCGCGCGGCACTGGCGGCCTACGCCCTGGTCTTCCTCATCACGGTGGCCTTCAACATCCCCCTGAACAACGCCCTCGCGGCGAAGGGAGATCCGTCCGCCCTCCGCCGGCACTTCGAAGGGCCGTGGGTGGCGTGGAACGCGGCCCGGGCGGTGGGGTCGACGGCAGCGGTGGCACTGCTGACACGGGCGCTGCTGGTGCGCGGGCGCTTCGGCCGGTCTTCGTGACCGGGCAGGCGAGTTCGGTCTTCGGCACGCACCGCGGTTCGAGTCGCGCTGGCGCGTATCGCCCGTACACAGCACCGGCAGCAGCGACGACCCCGAGTTCCGGGCGGCCATGGCGGAACTCCGCGCCGTCGAGGCCGAGGCTCAGCAGGCGGCGCGGCGACTACGACGCCGAGTGCCTTCTCACACGTCCGCGTACTTCGCGTCCGCCGCCGGATCCAGTGCCAGCCGGTATCCCCGCTTCACCACCGTCTGGATCAGCTTCGGTGCCCCGAGTGCCGTACGCAGCCGGGCCATCGCCGTCTCCACCGCGTGCTCGTCACGGCCGGCGCCCGGCAGCGCGCGCAGCAGCTCGGCGCGGGCCACCACCCAGCCCGGACGGCGGGACAGGGCCCGCAGCAGGGACATGCCCGCCGGCGGCACCGGCTTCAGGTCGCCGTCCACCAGCACCGCGTGGCCCCGGATCTCCACCCGGTGCCCGGCGATCGGCAAGGACCGCGCCCGCGCGGGCAGTTCCTGGCAGAGCAACTGTACGAGCGGTCCGAGCCGGAACCGCTCCGGCTGCACGGTGTCCACGCCCCGGGCCTGCAGAGGCAGCGCGGTGACGGGGCCCACGCAGGCGGGCAGGACGTCATGGCTCAGCGCGACCAGGACCTCGGCGAGCAGTCCCCGCTCCTCGGCCCGGGACAGCAGGGACGCGGCGGCCGGCGCGCTGGTGAAGGTGAGCGCGTCCACCCCCCGCGAGACGACGGCGTCCAGCAGCCGGTCGACGGGACCGATGTCCTCCGGCGGCATCCAGCGGTACACCGGCACCGGAAGCACCTCCGCTCCCCCGGCCCGCAGCGCCTCGACGAACCCGGGCAGCGGCTCCCCGTGCAGCTGTACGGCGACCCGGCGCCCGTCGACGCCCTCCTCCAGCAGCCGGTCGAGCACCTCGGCCATGGACTCGCTGGACGGCGACCACTCCTCGGTGAGGCCGGCGGCCCGGATGGCCCCCTTCACCTTGGGCCCGCGGGCCAGCAGTTCCACGCCCCTCAACCGGTCGAGCAGCTGCTCCCCGAGCCCCCAGCCGTCGGCGGCCTCGACCCAGCCCCGGAACCCGATGGCGGTGGTGGCCACCACGACGTCCGGCGACTGGTCGATGATCTCCTTGGTGGCGGCGAGCAGTTCGCCGTCGTCGGCAAGGGGCACGATGCGCAGGGCGGGCGCGTGCAGGACGCTGGCCCCGCGCCGCTGGAGCAGCGCGCCCAGCTCGTCGGCGCGGCGTGCGGCGGTCACTCCCACGGTGAACCCGGCGAGGGGTCCCTGTTCGGGGTGCTGCTTCTGGTCGTACATGGCTCTCCTACCTGGCCAGCATGCCGAACGAGCCTGTCAACGGCTCGTGACAGGCTCGGTTCGGCTTGATGTCCACGGTGTTACCGATGCCGGGTTCCACCTGGACGGCCGGATGTGATCTTCGGCCGGGGGTCCGGGGGGCCCCCGGGTGAGCGCAGCGTCACACCTCGGCGTAGCTGAGCTGCGGATTTGCCTCGGCGGCGGCCGTGGCCTGGGGCTGCGTGGCCGGGCGGCGAAGGTATACGGCCCAGGTGACCACGAAGCAGGCACCGTAGAAGGCGAGGAAGGCGACGAACGCGCCGGTACCGGAGCCGTAGGAGAGGAAGGACTGGCGGAAGGCCAGGTTGATGCCGACACCGCCGAGGGCGCCGACGGCTCCGATGAGTCCCATGGAGGCGCCGGAGAGGCGACGGCCGTAGGAGGCCGCTTCCTCACCGGTGAGGCCCTTGGCCAGGGCCTTCGCCTGGAAGATGCCGGGGATCATCTTGTACGTCGACCCGTTGCCGAGCCCGGTGAGCACGAACAGCACGACGAAGACCGACACGAACAGCGGCAGCGACTTCTGCATGCTGGCGACGACGAGTACGGCGGTGGCGGCGGCCATGGCGACGTAGTTCCAGAGGGTGATCTTCGCGCCGCCGTACCGGTCGGCGAGCCAGCCACCGACGGGCCGGATGAGGGAGCCGAGCAGCGGGCCGATGAAGGTGAGGTAGGCGGCCTGCAACGGGGTGCGCCCGAACTGGTTCGTCAGGACCTGCCCGAAGGCGAAGCTGTACCCGATGAAGGAGCCGAACGTCCCGATGTAGAGGAACGACATGATCCAGGTGTGGGCGTCCTTCGCGGCGTCCTTGGCGGCGCCGGTGTCGTTCTTCACGGAGGCGAGGTTGTCCATGAACACCGCGGCGAGGACGGCGGCGACGACGATCAGCGGGATGTAGATCCCGAGCAGCACACGCGGCCCGCCGCTCGCCCCGATGATCGCGAGGGCGACCAGCTGGATGACCGGGACGCCGATGTTCCCGCCGCCGGCGTTGAGTCCGAGGGCCCACCCCTTCTTCTTCAGCGGGAAGAAGGCGTTGATGTTGGTCATGCTCGACGCGAAGTTGCCGCCGCCGATGCCCGCGAGCAGTCCGACCAGGAGGAAGGTGTTGAAGGAGGTCCCCGGCTCCATCACCGCGAAGGCGGCGACGGTCGGCACGAGCAGCAGACTGGCCGAGATGATCGTCCAGTTCCGCCCGCCGAAGATCGCGACGGCGAAGGTGTAGGGGACGCGGACGACGGAGCCCACCAGCGTGACCATCGAGGTCAGCAGGAACTTGTCCGCCGGGGTCAGCCCGTACTCCGGGCCCATGAAGAGGACCAGCACGGACCACATGGTCCAGATCGAGAATCCGATGTGCTCGGACAGGACGGAGAAGATCAGGTTCCGGCGGGCGACCTTCTCGCCGGTCGCGTTCCAGAATGCCTCGTCCTCCGGATCCCAGTGCTCGATCCAGCGGCCGCCCCTGCTGGGGGGTGCGGGGGCTGTACTAGGGGCTGTCATGACGCCTCCACGGTGCTCCGGGGCTCGGGTGGTTCGGGGTGGTGAGCGGTGATGAGTCCCGAAGGTAGGGAGGGCGCGTTTCCTGCCTGTGGCTGTGGGTGACCGGAAGGGAACGTTGCTCTCACTCGCGGAGTGAGCCGTCGGTGAGGGCGGAGGGCATGCGTTCCCCGGGCGTCAGCCGTGGGGGTTCATCGCACGATCGTCGATGGCCGGAATCCATCGGTCTGCGGGCCGTCGCAGCCAGCCCTCGGCCTTGGCGATCTCGGCCGCGGCCCTGCGGAGCGCGTCCAGCCCGGGATGGACCAGCCCCCTGCGCCAGACGAGCGAGACGGGAGACAGCGGCACGGGGTCGACGAGCGGCCGCAGCACCGTGCGGGGCATCACCGGAAAGTCCACGACGGCCAGAATCGGGTTGCGGGTCTTGGACATGATCCGCTCGAACTCCTCGTCCCCGACCGCCAGCGGAAGAGGAGGCGCGAGCCGGATGCCGCGTTCTTCGAAGAGGCGAAGGGCCAGGTCGGTCCACTCCCGGGTGCGCGGGTTCCCGGCGCCGGCGTACACCGTCTCCCCGGCCAGCGCGGCCAGCGGCACGGTCGGCCGGGCGGCCAGCGGGTGGTCCTCGGGCAGCACCACGGCCATCGGCTCATAGCGCACGGGCTGCTGTTCCAGACCGGAGCGCAGGGCCGGGTCCAGACCGGCGAAGCGCCCGAAGGAGGCGTCGAGACGGCCGGCGAGCAGCTCGGCCGCCGCTCCGGTGAGGCCGCTCTCGTAGCGGGCCATCAGCTCGCAGTCGGGGGCGAGTTCCCGGGCCCGGTGCAGCACACGGCGCCCGGTGGCCAGGCCCGCGGAGTTGAGGTCGACCAGCAGCGGCCGGGCCTGCCCGAAGGCGGCGAGCAGGTCGTCCTGGGCGGCGAGGACCCGCCGGGCGTGCGGCAGCAGCCGCTCGCCGTCCGCGGTCAGCGTCACCTGCCGGGTGGTCCGCACGAACAGTTCGGCGCCCAGTTCCCGCTCAAGCCGCCGCACATCCCGGCTGAGCGCCTGCTGGGCGACGTACAGGCGGGTCGCGGCGCGGGTGAAGTGCAGTTCCTCGGCGACGGCGAGGAAGGCACGCAGGAGGCGGGGCTCTATGGCGGCGGGCATGGCGGGCAATTTACAACGCGGGTGCGTGAATCGGCACCGAGAAGGTGTTGGACCCGGTGATCCACTCCGGGCGAACGTAGAGCCATGCCGCACCAGACCGCCGAAGACACCCGAATACCGAGCAGAGCAGCACAGTCCATCGGATACCGCCGCCTCTTCTCCCTTCCCGGCGCCCGCGCCTTCACCGCCGGCAACCTGATCGCCCGCCTCCCCATGGGCATGTTCGGTGTGAGCGCGGTCGTGATGATCGCCGGGTCCCGGGGCTCGTACGCCCTCGCCGGTGCCGTCACGGCCACCGGGCTCGCGGCGACCGGGCTGGCCGGGCCCTGGATCGCCCGGCTCGTGGACCGGCACGGGCAGGCCCGGGTCGCCGTACCGGCCACGCTCACGGCCGTGCTCGGCAGCCTCGCGCTGCTGCTGTGCGTGCGCTACGACGCCCCCGACTGGACCCTGTTCGCCGCGTACGCCGCCACCGCGGCCACCCCGAACATCGGCGGCCTGTCCCGCGCCCGCTGGGCCCATCTGCTGCGCGACGACCCCGGCGCGCTGCACACCGCGAACTCCTTCGAGCAGGCGGCCGACGAGCTGTGCTTCATGCTCGGCCCGGTGCTGGCGTCCTTCCTGACCGGCACGTTCTTCCCCGAGGCGGGCACACTCGCCGGGGCCGTCCTGCTGCTGGCCGGGATGCTGCTGTTCACCGCGCAGCGGGCGACCGAGCCGCCGCCGCAGGCCCGTTCGAAGGCTCCGTCGCCGCTGCGGAGCCCGGGGATACCGCCGCTGCTGGCCTGCTTCGTGGCGACCGGCGCGGTGTTCGGTTCGATGGAGGTCGTCACGATCGCCTATGCCGACGCCCAGGGGCACCGCGCGGCGGCCGGTGTGGTCCTCGCGCTGCAGGCGGCGGGCTCCTGCGCGGCGGGCCTGCTGTACGGGGCACTGAAGCCGGCCGGCCTGCGCCTCTCCCGGTGCCTGCTCGCGATGGCCGGGCTGATGACCCTGCCCTGGCTGGCGGCCACCGCCGCGGGTTCGCTCACGGTCCTGGCGGGCGCGCTGCTCCTGGCCGGCATGGCGACCGCGCCGACGATGGTGACCGCGATGACCCTGGTGCAGGAGCGCACCCCGGCGGACCGGCTCAACGAGGGCATGAGCCTGGTGGTGACCGGGCTGCTCACCGGCATCGCGTGCGGTTCGGCGGGCGGGGGCTGGGCAGCGGAGCACCTCTCGCCGGCATCCGCCTTCGCGGTCCCGGTGGTCGCGGCCGCCACCGCCCTGCTGATCCACTCGGTCGCAACGGCCGTACGGTCCCGTACCCGACCATGACGAAGGCCCCGCCGCTCGAAGCGACGGGGCCTTGCCCACATGGGTTGAGAGGCCAGAGGCCTCTCGATCGTGGAGATGGCGGGAATCGAACCCGCGTCCAACGGTGCGGAATCAGGGCTTCTCCGTGTGCAGTTCGCTGTGATTTTCTCGGCCCCGGCGATCACGCGAACAAGTCGCCGACGGGCTCAGTCACTGTTTGGTTTCCCTCTTCACCCCGTGACCGGGATCAAGGTTTAGTTCCCTAGCTGATGCCAGGATCCGGGTCGGGAACAGCCCCGGGCTGACACTTCGCAAGTCGCTACTTAGGCAGCGAGGGCGAAGGAATCGCGCTTGGTGTTGGCGATTATTTTTTGCGACATATGGTTTACGAGATCATTGCCGCTTCCTCGACACGCTTCCCCTGCTTCGACAGCCGCTGTCGAAACCGATCATCCCCATGTTGTGTTTTCAATGCACACACCGGGTTCAGCCGGTGTTGGTGCCATCGTACGTGACCAACCCGCGTCGATGCCACCGTATTCCAGGCTACGCGCCCCGCTGCTTCCGCTTCGCCGCCGCGATCGCACGGTCCGACTCACGCCGGTCCTGCTTCTCCCGCAGGGTCTGTCGCTTGTCGTACTCCTTCTTGCCTCGCGCGAGCGCGATCTCGGCCTTCGCGCGGCCGTCCCTGAAGTACAGGGCGAGCGGCACGATGGTGTGACCCGTCTCCTGGGCCTTGGACTCCAGCTTGTCGATCTCCTCGCGGTGCAGCAGCAGCTTGCGCTTGCGGCGCGCGGAGTGGTTGGTCCAGCTGCCCTGGTGGTACTCGGGGATGTGGGCGTTGTGCAGCCACGCCTCGCCCCGGTCGATCTGGACGAAGCCGTCGGTCAGCGAGGTCCGTCCCTCACGCAGCGACTTGACCTCGGTACCGGTGAGTACGAGCCCGGCCTCGTAGGTGTCAATGATCGCGTAGTCGTGCCGGGCCTTCTTGTTCTGGGCGACGATCTTGCGCTTGCCGCCCTTCTCGCCGTCCCTGGCCTTCGCGGCCCCGCCGCCCTGCTTGGGCTGGGACTCCTTGGGTACGTACATTCCCTTGCTCATAGTGCCGTCCATTTTCGCACTACGGAGGGGTCCCGCGGCCAGCCCTTAATCGGCGTCGCCGAGGCCGGCGAGCACCGTCTCCGCCCGCTGGAGGGCCTCCGGCCCCGCCTCCAGGTCCGGGGTGATGCCCCGGCCGTCCACCTTGTGGCCGGAGGGAGTGCGGTAGTGGCCCACGGTCAGTTCGGCCACCGACCCGTCGGGCAGCTCGGTCGGCATCTGGATGGAGCCCTTGCCGAAGGTGCGGGAACCGATCACGACCGCGCGGCCCCGGTCCTGGAGGGCGCCGGTGAGCATCTCGGCCGCGCTCATGGTGCCCCCGTCGACCAGGGCGACCAGGGGGCGGGTGGTGTCGCCGCCGCCATCGGCGTGCAGGGCGCGCTGGGCGCCGTCGACGTCGTAGGTGGCGACCAGGCCGCCGTCGAGGAGGGCGGAGGCGGTGTCCACCGCCTCGGTGACCAGGCCGCCGGAGTTCCCACGCAGGTCGAGCACGATGCCGGCGCCGGCCGGGGCCTGTCGTACGGCGGCGCGGACGGCGGCGCCGGAGCCCTTGGTGAAGGCGGCGATCTGGATGACGGTGACTCCGTCGGACAGCCTGCGGACGGTCACCGAGTCCGTGGACAGGCGGGCCCGGTGCAGGGTCTCGGTCCACGCGCGCGGGCCGCGCTGCAGGCCGAGCGTGACCGTCGTGCCGGCCGCCGCGTCCTCCGCGTCGCCGCGCAGTAAGGAGACGACCTCGGTGACCGGCCGCCCGTCGACCGTGTCGCCGTCGACGCTGCGCAGCCGGTCGCCCCTGCGGATCCCGGCATCCGCCGCCGGCGAGCCGGGCTGCACCCGGGTCACCGCGATCCGGCCGTCCCGCTCGCGCCGCGCCCACAGGCCGACGCCGGTGTACTGGCCGTCGAGGGCCTCCTGGAACTCCTGGTACTCGTCCTCGGAGTAGACGGCGCCCCAGCGGTCGCCGCTGCGGCTGACGGCCCGCTCGGCGGCCTCCATCGGCGACTTGCCGTCGGCCATGGCCTCGGCGGCGGCCCGCTGCACGTCCTCGTGCCCGGGATCCGGGTGCGCGGCACCTGCGGCGGCCCTGCGCCCGGCGCTGCCCGCCTGGCCGGTGTCCGGGAAGGAGCCGGTGGCGGCGCCCGCGGCGAGGACGCCGGCGAACACCAATGTCAGGGCGGCCCCGCGGCGGATGCGGCGGGGCTGGCAGAACAGGTCGCGGCCTGACATGGCCGTGAGTCTAGGGGAACGCGAAGGGCCGTACGGTCGGATGTCCGTACGGCCCTCTTGGTTTGCGTCACACCTTCAGGTACTTGCGCAGCGCGAAGAATGCCGCCAACGAGGGCATCAGCACGCTGGTGGCGAGGATCAGCGGGAGCTTGGTCAACACCGCGTCCCAGCCTACGAAGTTGATCAGCGTGAGCTTGGTGGACAGGGCCATGCCGTGGTCGATGGTGAAGTACCGCCCGACCACCAGGAAGACGCAGGCGAGGCCACCGCCGATGAGGCCGGCGACCGCGGCCTCCATGATGAACGGCGCCTGGATGTAGAAGCCCGAGGCACCGACCAGGCGCATGATGCCGGTCTCGCGCCTGCGGCTGAACGCCGAGACACGCACGGTGTTGACGATCAGCAGCAGCGCGACGAGCAGCATCAGCGCCATCACACCGAGCGCCGCCCGGTTCATCAGGTTCAGCAGCTGGAAGAGGTTGTCCAGGATGCCCTTCTGGTCCTGCACCGACTGGACACCGTCGCGCCCGTTGAACGCGGTCGCGATCACCTGGTACTTCTGCGGGTTCTTGAGCTTGATGCGGTACGACTCCTGCATCTGGTCCGGCGTCAGCGAGCTGGCCAGCGGGGAGTTGCCGAACTGCTCCTTGTAGTGCTTGTACGCCTGGTCCTGCGACTCGTACGCGACCTTCTCGACGATCGGCATCTTGTGCAGGTCGTTGAGGATCTGCTTCTTCTGGTCCTCGGTGACCGCGCCCTTGGCGCAGTTGACGTCCGACTGTGCGTCACTCTTGTTGCACAGGAAGATCGAGACGTTGACCTTGTCGTACCAGTAGCCCTTCATGGTGCTCACCTGGTCGCTCATCAGCAGCGAACCGCCGAACAGGGCCAGGGACAGGGCGACGGAGACGATGACGGCGAAGGTCATCGTCAGATTGCGGCGGAGACCGACACCGATCTCCGACAGGACGAACTGGGCGCGCATGGCGTCTGGTTAAGCCTTTCCGTGGATCTCGTGCGGTCAGTGCTGGTAGCCGTAGACGCCGCGGGCCTGGTCGCGGACGAGGCGGCCTTTCTCCAGCTCGATGACGCGCTTGCGCATCTGGTCCACGATGTTCTGGTCGTGCGTCGCCATGATCACGGTGGTGCCCGTCCGGTTGATGCGGTCGAGCAGCTTCATGATGCCGACGGAGGTCTGCGGGTCGAGGTTGCCGGTGGGCTCGTCGCAGATGAGCAGCTTGGGCCGGTTGACGAAGGCCCGCGCGATGGCCACGCGCTGCTGCTCACCACCGGACAGCTCGCCCGGCATCCGGTCCTCCTTGCCGCCGAGCCCGACGAGGTCCAGCACCTGCGGCACGGACTTGCGGATCTCACCGCGCGACTTGCCGATGACCTCCTGCGCGAAGGCCACGTTCTCCGCGACCGTCTTGTTGGGCAGGAGGCGGAAGTCCTGGAACACCGTCCCGAGCTGGCGGCGGATCTGCGGCACCTTCCAGTTGGAGACGCGTGCGAGGTCCTTGCCCAGGACGTGCACCTGGCCGTGGCTGCACCGCTCCTCGCGGAGGATGAGCCGCAGGAAGGTGGACTTTCCGGAGCCGGAGGACCCCACGAGGAAGACGAACTCGCCCTTCTCCACTTCCAGGGACACATCCCTGAGCGCGGGGCGGGTCTGCTTGGGGTAGACCTTGGAGACGTTGTCGAATCGGATCACGGATGCACCACGGGTCGCCGGGGGTAGATGTGCGTGACCATACGCGAACCGGGGGCGGGGGTGCAGGGTCCGAGCGCGGTTGGGGGAGGCTTGTGTGTTTTTGTACGGGACTTTTCAACGAGCGTGAGCTTCCCCACCAGGTGCGCGGGACCGTATCGCTGTGCGGCTCCGCCGCGTGGGCGCGCCCGGCCCCACGGCCCGCAGCCGCGCTACAGCGGATTCCACCCCTCTGCAGGCGCCCCGCGCAAGTGCGGGCGCCCCGCGCAAGCTCCGCGGGAACCTGGCACAGTGGAGGGGGAACGTTCTCGTTCCCGTGTGCGTTATATGTGTGATGGCCGGTGCAAGGAGGGCGAGCGCATGACGTACGACCGGTTGGTGTGCGCGAACTGCGCGTCGCCTGTGAGTGAGGGCCGGTGCCCGGTGTGCCGTGCCAACCGCGAGCGGCTGCAGCAGCAGGAGGGCTTCTTCGCCGGGCTGAACCCGATGGCGCTGATCGCGCTGCTCGCGGTGCTGATCGCCGCGGTGGCGCTGCTGGCGCACCAGACCGCGTAAGAAGACCCCAGGAACACCGGAAGGGCCCGGAGCGCCAAGCTCCGGGCCCTTCCGCCTGCACTGTGCCTACAGCGCGTGACCGTGAGGCTACGCTCAGGCGGCCGCGCCGCCCCGGCCGTTCACCAGACGCGGCAGGACGCGGAAGCCGACGCCGCCGGCGATCATGGTGGCGGCGCCGACGATCAGGAACGCGGTCTGACCGGCACCGGTCTCGGCGAGCTGCTTGTCGCCGCCCTGGGCCGAGGTGTCCGAGCCCGTGTCGGTGAGGGCCGAGGAGCCCTCCTCCTGGGACGCGTTGTTGTTCCCACCGTCGGGGGTGGTGTGGCCGTTGCCGCCGGTACTGCTGCCACCGGTGGAGCCGTTGCCGCCCGAGTTGCCACCGGTCGAGCTGTTGCCACCGGAGTTGCCGTTGCCGCCGGTGTCGCCACCGGTCGAGCTGTTGCCACCGGAGTTGCCGTTGCCGCCGGTGTCGCCACCGGTCGAGCTGTTGCCACCGGAGCTGTTGCCGCCGGTGGAGTCGTCACCACCCGTGGTGGTGCCACCGGTGGAGTCGTCGCCGCCGGTGGTGGTGCCACCCGTGGAGTCGCCACCGCCGATGACGCCACCGATGGTGGTGGTGCCGCCGGTGCTGTCGTCGCCGCCAGTGGTGGTCCCGCCGGTGCTGTCGTCGCCGCCAGTGGTGGTGCCGCCGGTGCTGTCGTCGCCGCCAGTGGTGGTGCCACCCGTGGAGTCGTCGCCGCCGGTGGTGGTGCCACCCGTGGAGTCGCCACCCGTGGTGGTGCCACCCGTGGTGTCACAGACACCGACGGGGTCGCAGCCACCGCTGGTCCCGCCGTCGTCGTTGCCGTCCGCGCTCACGCCCAGGGTGATCGGACCCGCCTGGACGCCGAGGTCCAGCGCCGAGGCGGCACCCGCGGCGGTCAGCGAGGCACCGGCCGCGATCACGGCGCCGGCGGCTATCCGCGCGACCCGGATCCGCGTCTTCTTCGTCATATGGTTGCTACCCCCAGTAGCTGTTCGTCAGTGAGGCGGCGTGCGGGGCTTGCCGTGATCGACGGGGTAGCCGTGACGAGATGTGCGCCCATTCCCCCGGTTCACATGCGCCCCAGAGATACGCATGCCACGCTTCAGCCTTCCCATTTTTCAAAGCAACGTCAAGGCCGTTGCGCGCGCAATGTCCAACGGGGCGGCGTTTGGGGGTACTTGGAGCCTGTGAGTGTGATGTAAAACCCAGACAAAAGACAACTGCCGCCTCTCGGGCGGCAGTTGTCATGTCGACAAAGTTACTTCTCCTGCTGCTTGCGCCAGCGAATGCCGGCCTCCAGGAAACCGTCGATCTCGCCGTTGAACACGGCCTCCGGGTTACCCACTTCGTACTCGGTGCGCAGGTCCTTGACCATCTGGTACGGGTGCAGCACGTACGAACGCATCTGGTTGCCCCAGGAGTTGCCGCCGTCGCCCTTGAGTGCGTCCATCTTGGCCTGCTCCTCCTGGCGGCGCCGCTCCAGCAGCTTGGCCTGGAGGACGTTCATCGCGGTGGCCTTGTTCTGGATCTGCGACCGCTCGTTCTGGCAGGAGACCACGATGCCGGTGGGGAGGTGGGTCAGGCGCACCGCCGAGTCGGTGGTGTTCACGCCCTGGCCACCGGGCCCGGACGACCGGTACACGTCGACCCTCAGCTCGGACTCGTCGATCTCGATGTGGTCGGTCTGCTCGACCACGGGGAGGACCTCGACACCCGCGAAGGAGGTCTGGCGGCGCCCCTGGTTGTCGTAGGGCGAGATCCGGACGAGCCGGTGGGTGCCCTGCTCCACGGAGAGGGTGCCGTAGGCGTACGGCACCTGCACGGCGAAGGTGGTCGACTTGATGCCGGCCTCTTCCGCGTACGACGTCTCGATGAGCTCGGTCTTGTAGCCGCGCTGCTCGGCCCAGCGCAGGTACATGCGCTGCAGCTTCTCGGCGAAGTCGGCGGCGTCGACGCCACCGGCCTCGGCGCGGATGTTGACGAGCGCCTCACGGGAGTCGTACTCACCGCTGAGCAGCGTCCGGACCTCCATCTCGTCCAGCGCCTTGCGCACGGCGGCCAGCTCGGACTCGGCCTCGGCGCGGGTGTCCGGGTCGTCCTCCTCCTCGGCCATCTCGAAGAGGACCGCGAGATCGTCGATCCGGCCGCGCAGCGTCTCCGCCTTCCTGACCTCGGCCTGGAGGTGGGAGAGCTTGCTGGTGATCTTCTGCGCCTCGTCCGGGTTGTCCCACAGGGACGGCGCGGCCGCCTGCTCCTCGAGCACGGCGATGTCTGCCCTCATCCGGTCGAGGTCCAGGACGGCCTCGATCGACTCCATGGTCGAGGAGAGGGACTTCAGCTCTTCGGATACATCGACGACTGCCACGCCTCCAGCGTAACGGCTCCGCCGGGCAGCCAGGGCCGAGCGGTGAGGACCACCTCTCGGCCCACCTCGCGCCTACGGCGTCGACGTGCTGTGGGTCTCCTGCGGCGGCTCGTCGTCACCCGAGGTCGCCGCCCACGCGCCGACCCCTATGGCCGCGGCCAGGACCACCCCCGCGATGCTCAGGGTGATCCTGCGGCGCCGGGCGGCGGCGCGGTGCCGGGCCGAGCCAGGGCGGGGTGCGCCCGACGCGCGGGGGGCACGCGCGGTGCCCCGCGCTCCTCCCGTCAGCTCGTCGGGCGCCGGCACCCGCATCGACGTGTGCGTGTCCCGGTTGGAGTCCGGCTTCGCCCCCGGCACCAGGGAGACCGCGCCCCGGCGCCGTACGGGCTCCCCGGGCGCGGCCGGGGCCGGCGCCTCCTCCGGGCCCTCCTCGGCCGACTCCGCGTCCGGCTCGTCGACGTCCAGCGGCGGCATCCCGGCCAGCGTCGGCAGCTGCTCCCGCAGTCGCGACGCCAGCTCGGACGCCCGCAGCCGCGACGCCGGCGCCTTCGCGAGGCACTGCACGATCAGCTGCCACAGCTCCTCGGGAATCCCCGGCAGCGGTACGACCGTCTCCGTCACGTGGCGGCGCAGCACCGCCCCCGGGTGCCCGCCCCCGAAGGGGGTGAAGCCGGCCAGCAGCTCGTACAGCACCGTCGTCAGCGCGTAGATGTCGACCGAGGCGCGCGGCGGCAGGCCCTCGACGATCTCCGGGGCCAGGTAGTCCGGCGTACCGATGATCTTCGTGGCCCGGGTCCGCTTCGGCGAGTCGATCAGCTTCGCGACGCCGAAGTCCGTCAGCAGGGCGGGGTGCGCGCCGCCCGGGCCGAGCGGGCCCTGCATGTCCAGCAGGACGTTCTCGGGCTTGACGTCCCGGTGCACGACCCCGGACGCGTGGGCGGCCGCGAGCCCGTCGGCGATGTCGGCGACGATCGCCACGGCCGCCTCGGGGGCGAGCCGCCGCTCACGTTCGAGGCGGGTGCGCAGATCGGTGCCGCGCACCAGGTCCATGACGAGCGCCAGGTCGTTGCCGTCGACCACGAGGTCGCGCACGGTGACGATGTGCGGGTGCTCCAGGCCGAGCAGTGCGGTGCGCTCCTGGACGAAGCGCCCGACGAGCTCCTGGTCGGACGCGAGGTCCTCACGCAGCAGCTTGATCGCGACGGGCCCCTCGGGTCCCTCGCCCAGCCACACCGTGCCGGCGCTGCCCCGCCCCAGGATCTGGTTGGCGGTGTACCGGCTGCCGATCTTCCGTGCCAAGACTGCTCCTACTGACGCGTGTTGCCGACGCTGCGTCATTCCGGGGGCGCAGACACCGGCGGCTACCGCCGCGGGCCCCCGGACCCCCAGCCGACAGACGACTCCCAGCCGACAAAGCTACGCGTCGAACGAGCCAACCTTCACCGCGGAGACGGAAATCACCCGCCGGGTGTCGACAAATCCCCAGACTCGCGGTCAGTTGCCGCCGCCGGAGGACGAGCCCAGCTCCTTGAGCCAGTGGCTCACCTGCCCGGCGAAGTGGCTCACCTCGCGCCAGTAGCCCCTGCCCTGGCCGACCCAGGTGTGCAGCGGGGTCAGGTCCCAGATCAGCCAGCCGGCGACGACCAGGATGACGATCGTGAACAGGCAGCCCTTCAGGCAGCCGAGTCCGGGGATCTTCATCGGGTTGGCGCTGCGCTGCCGCGCCGGCCGGGGCTCGCGCGCGGGTCGCTGCGGCTCCGGGGCGGGGGGCGCGTACCGCTGGGGCTGCTGCGGCGGGGCGTACTGCTGGGGCTGCTGCTGCGGGTAGCCGTACCCGGCGTGCGGCTGCTGCTGCCGGCCGCGCGGCTGCGGCTGCTGCGGGCGCGCCTGCGGGGCCTGGCGCGGCTGCTGCTGCGGCCGGGCGACCTGCCGCTGGGGGCGGCGGCGCAGCGGGTCCTCGTCGGGGTCGAGGTACTGGATCTGCGTCTGCTCGTTGCGGTCCCGGGCGGCGCGCAGCTGGGTCTGCCAGGGGTGCGGCTGATCGGGCTGCTGGCCCGGCCGGCCCTGCGGCATCGGCGGCATGACGGCCGTCGGGTCGGCCGCGCCGGTGTTCGGCAGGACCGCGGTCGGGTCGGCCGCGCCGACGGGGCCGCCGGTGTGCGGCAGGACGCTGGTCGCCGCATTCGGGTCGTACGCCCCCTGCGGCGCGTTCGTCGGGAGCACCTGGGTGGGGTCGGCGGCGCCGGGCACGCCCGGGACGGCGGCAGGGGCCGGATCCGGCGCCAGCAGGGCACCGACGCCCTCGGCGGCGGCGATCTGGGCGGCGTTCGCGTGCACACCGACGCCCTCGGCCACGACCCGGAGCCCGCGCGCGAGGTTCTCGGCGCTGGGCCGCTCGTCGGGGTTCTTGCGCAGGCAGCGCTCTATCACCGTCCACAGCGGGTCCGGGACGGTGGAGGGGCGGCGCGGCTCGGCGCTCAGGTGCTGGTGCAGCACCTCCAGGGCGGTGCCGCCGGAGAACGGCGGGTGGCCGGTGACCAGTTCGTACAGCAGGATGCCGGCGCCGTAGATGTCGACGGCGGAGGTCTGCGGGCGGCCCTCGGCGGACTCCGGCGCCACGTACGCGGGCGTGCCGACGAACTCGTGGGTGCGGGTCAGGCCCGGGGAGTCGGCCAGGCGGGCGATGCCGAAGTCGGTCAGCATCGGGTGCATCTGGCCGTCGTACTGCTGGAGCAGCACGTTGGCGGGCTTCAGGTCGCGGTGGACGACGCCGTCTGCGTGGCTCGCGGCGAGGGCGTCGGCGATCTGCGCCGTCATCAGCGCGGCGGCGACCGGCGTGAAGGGGCCGCTCTCGCGCAGGTAGCGGTGCAGGTCGGGGCCGTCGACGAGGTCCATGACCAGGGCCAGCAGATCGCCCTCGACGACCAGGTCACGGACCCGGACGATGTTGGGGTGGGTGAGCCGGAGCAGGACGGAGCGTTCCCGCAGGAACCGCATCACGATGTCCGGGTCGCTCGCCAGCTCCTCCTTGAGGACCTTGATCGCGACCGTCTCGCCGGGCTGGCCGGCCACGGCCGCCTCGGCGCCCGCGGTCTCGCGCTGGCGGGCACGCCAGACGGTGCCCGTGGCGCCGCGTCCGAGCGGCTCCTCGAGCAGGTACTTGCTGCCGACTGGCCGCACGTTCCGCGCTCCCTGCTGTCTGTTCGCCTGTGTTCCGGTGTTCCGGCCCACTGTAGTGCCGCCCCCCGAGGGCACTACGTAAGCGTTCCCGTCGATGTTCGAAGGAAAGACGCTCGCCTTGGTCTCCTGGTTGCCCAGCGGCGAACGTGACCGATCTCAACTGATCACCGATGGATTGCTGGTCAGGCACTTTTGGGGGCAGAGCTGACCAATCAAGATCACTTGGCACCGGGCCGCGGGCGCGTTGTCAGTGACAGGTGCGAGGATGCGTGCAGTACTGGCCGACGTGCTCGTGCGGGGGTGGGGGATGTCCGCGCCCGGGCAGAAGGGACCGCTGCGCCGATGCAGATCCGGCTGACCGTCGTAGACCCGCTGGGCCCGTCCCCGCAGCGGGGCCGCGCCGCGAGCCGCGACGTGCTGGTGACGGCGCCCGCGGGCACGGACCTGGCCGCGGTGGCGTCGGCCCTGGCCACGGCGGTCACCGGCGACGGCGGCACGGGCCGGGACACCGGCGGCGCCCCGGTGGTCCTGTACGCGGACGCGGAGCGGCTGGACCCGCGCCGCTGCACCCTCGGCGAGCCTCCCCTGGTCGACGGCGCCGTGCTGTCCCTGGGCGCCCCGGCGGCTCCTGAGCCGCATCCCGAGCTGGACGACGCCCCGACCCAGCTGCACGTGGTCGCGGGCCCGGACGCGGGCGGGGTCCATCTGCTGCACGGCGGCCGGATCACGGTCGGCCGCTCCGCCGACGCCGACGTCCCGCTGGACGACCCGGACGTCTCCCGCCTGCACTGCGCGGTCACGGTCGCCGCCGACGGCCGTGTCTCGGTGGCCGACCTCGGCTCCACCAACGGCACGGCCCTGGACGGCACCCGTGTGAGCGACCGCCCGGTGCGGTTCGCTCCGGGGGCCCTGCTGAGGATCGGCGAGTCCGCCCTGCGGCTCACCCCGTCCGGCGGCCCCGGGGCGCGGGTACGGACGGTGCCGGACGGAGAGGGATGCGTGCGGTTCGCCCCGGGGCCGGCCGGCGAAGCCGGTGGTCCGGCGGCGGACGCCGCCGGGCACGCGCGCGTGGAGCCCGTCCCGGGCCCGGCTGCCGACGGCCCCTCAGGGCCGACCCGTCACGCCTACGGCACGGCGAGCTGGGCTGCCCCGGGCTCGGGCGCGGGGGCTGAGGAGCAACGGCGCGGGGAAGAGCCGGCGGTGCCGGGTCAGGCCGGGGCGCCGGGCATCGAGAAGCGTGACGGAGGCGCAGCGGGGCCGGGTTCGGCTTCCGGCAAGGCTTCCGCCGGCGGGGGCGGCTTCGGGGCCGACGGACCCGGCGGCGAAATCCCGGCACCCGGGATACCCGGCTCGGCCACCGGCGGCGGCACGGCCGCAGACCGCCACGGGACCGGCGGACCAAGCAGCGAACGCCCGGCACCCGGCATGCCCGGTTCCACCTCCCGTGGCGGGGACACACACGCGGGGCGGTACGGCGTCGGCGGCCCGGGTGGCCCGACCGGGGCCACCGACGCCGGTACGGCGAACCGCGGCCCGGCGTCGGACAGTGCCTCTTCCGGCACCGACGCCGGAGTGGGCCGCGGCCGCAAGGACACCCCGCTCCGGGGCACTGACGCACCCGAGAGCGTCCGCCGCAGGGGCGGAATCGGTGCCTGGGCGCGGCGGCTGGCCGGCGGGCGTGGGGAGCAGCCCGCGGCCCGGCCGGAGGCGTACGGCGCCACGACGGCCGGTGCGGGCGGCGTGCCGGAGGCCGATGTCCCGCAGCTGCCGGAGACCTGGCCGGACCCCGCCGCGCTGCTGCTGACGGCGCTGGGTCCCGGGCCCCGGCTGTGGGAGCGGGGTCCGGGACACCCTGAGGCGCTGACCGTGCGGCTGGGCACGGCCGACCGCAACACACCGGACGGCTCGGGCGTGCTGCCCGCCGTACCGGTGACCGCCGCGTTGCGCGAGGCGGGCGCGCTGGGCCTGGCCGGTCCGCGCCCCCGGCTGTCCGGGCTGGCCCGCGCGGTGCTGGCCCAGCTGGCCGCGCTGCACTCCCCCGACCTGCTGGAAATCGTGCTGATCAGCGCGGACCGCAGCCGCCCCGAGGAGGAGCGGACGGCCGATTGGTCCTGGCTGGGCTGGCTCCCGCACGTCCGCCCGGGCCACGGCCAGGACTGCCGGCTGTTGCTCGCCTACGACCGCGAACAGGCGGCGGCCCGCACGGAGGAACTCCTGCGCCGGGTGGAGGAGTTCGCGGCGACGGGCCGAGGCACGGCCCAGCCGGCCCCGGCGGCGGACGCCGTCGGACAGGGCTCGGCCTCCACCGCGGCGACGGCTTCCCGGACCGCGGGCGACCCGTACACCGGCCCTTCCGGACAGGCCTCACCCGCCACTGCGGGGACGGCACCTGGAACAGCCCAGCACACCACCCCGAGCCCTGCCTCCGCCTCCGCCCGCCGCCCCTCCTGGGCCAGGGAAGGCGCGGAGCTGGACGGATTCGGCGGCTTCCCGGGTCCGTTCACCGTCGTCGTCGTGGACGGGGACCCCGGCGGCGCCTCCCTGCAGGAAGCCCTGGCGCGGCTGGCCGTGGCCGGTCCGCGGGCCGGGATCCATGTCATCTGCCTCGCCGAGACCGCGGCCGCCACACCCGCCTCGCCCGTGGCGCAGACGTACGAGGCGGCCTGCGCGGTCACGCCCACCTTCCGGTACTGCGGGGCCGTGGCCCTGCTCAGCGGTGATGTCGCCGGCGCGCTGCACCTGATGCGTGTCGCGCCCACCGGGCCCGTGGGCCCGGGGGCCGTCGCCACCGTCGACGCCGTCTCCCCCGCCTGGGCGGAGCGGTTCGCGCGGGCGCTCGCGCCGCTCCGGCCCGACGGCCCCGTCGGTGAGCGGCACGCGCGCGTGGCCGTACCGCTGCCGCAGTCGGCGCGGCTGCTGGACGAGCTGGGCCTGGCCCGGGCCACCCCGGCCTCGCTGATGGCGCGTTGGGCGGACGCGGCCGACGACACGGAGTCGCTGGGCGGCCGCGCCCGGGCAGTGCTCGGTGCCGGGCCGCACGGCCCGCTCACCGCCGACCTGGTGGCCGACGGGCCGCATCTGCTGATCGAGGGGCCGGCCGGCAGCGGCCGTACCGAGCTGCTGCGGGCCATGGTCGCCTCGCTGGCCGCCGCCGAGCGGCCCGACCGGCTGGGCATGGTACTGATCGACGGCCGGGACGGCGTCGGCGCGGGCGCGGGGCGCGGTGAGGGGCTGCGCGTCTGCACGGACATACCCCATGTGACGACCCACCTCATCGCCAACGACCCCGTCCGCATGCGGGAGTTCGCGCAGTCGCTGAGCGCCGAGCTGAAGCGGCGCGCGGAATTGCTGGGCCGGACGGACTTCGCCCAGTGGCACGCGGGGCGTGCGGTGTCCGGCCGTATCGTCGCGCAGCGCACCCCGGGCGGGCGCCCGGCGGCCTCCGGGGCCGGGGACATAGAGGCGCCGCCCAGCTCCACGCTGCGGCTGCGGCCCGGCGCCGCACGCAAGCGCACCGAGGCCGCACCGCCGCTGCCCCGGCTCCTCGTGGTCGTCGACGACCTGGACGCGCTGGTCTCTCCCGCACTCGGCTCGCCGGGCCGGCCCGCCGCCGGATCGGTGATGCGGGCGCTGGAGGCGGTGGCCCGGGAGGGTGAGCGGCTCGGCGTGCACCTGGTGGCCGCGGCCGGGACGGGCGGTCGTACGGCGGAGACGGAGCCGGCCAGGCAGGCCACGCTGCGGGTCACGCTGGACGCGCCGACGGCCGGGCCGGAGGAGCCGGCGCCGGGGCGGGGCAGGCTGACGTACGCGGACGGGCGGACCGTCGGCTTCCAGGCCGGCCGGGTGACGGGCCGTATCCCGCGCACCGCGACCCAGCGGCCCACGGTCGTCCCGCTGGAGTGGCAGCGGATGGGCGATCCGCCGGCCCGCCGTCCCGTGCGCGAACTGGGCAACGGCCCCACTGACCTGGCCCTGCTGGCGAGCGCGGTGGAGCGGGCGGCCCGAGAGGTCGCCGCGGCGGAGGTGCCCTCGCTCCTGTAGCGGGAATCGGTACGCATACTTCCCTGATCACGAGCCGGTCACGATGACCCGCCGGACGGCGCAGGCGCTCTTGCCGCCCTTGTGCGGCCCGGCGTAGACCGGACCGCACGGAACAGTGTTCTGACGTTCAGCGGAGAACGACGAACGGGGAAGTGATGCGTAGCAACAGCAACACCATCCGGACACACAGGGCCGCCACCTCACTCGCCGCGTTACTCGCGGGAGCCCTCGCGCTCACCGCCTGCTCCAGCAGCGACGACAAGAAGGGCAGCGGCGACACGAGCGGCGGGGCCACCGCGAGCGGCTCCGGCGTCACCCTGCCGAAACTGAACGGCGCGAGCCTGGAGGTCGCCGCCGTCTGGACCGGCACCGAACAGGCGAACTTCAAGAAGGTCCTGGCGGAGTTCGAGAAGCGCACGGGCGCGAAGGTGACGTTCGTGCCCGCCCAGGACCCGATCATCAACTTCCTCGGTTCGAAGATCGCGGGCGGTCAGCCGCCGGACGTGGCCCTGCTGCCGCAGCCGGGCGCGATCAAGCAGGCCGTGGACAAGAAGTGGGCCAAGCCGCTCGGCCCGGACGCGCTCAAGGAGCTGCAGAAGAACTACTCGCAGGGCTGGCAGGACATCGGCAAGGTCGACGGCAAGCAGTACGGCGTGTACTACAAGGCCGCCAACAAGTCGCTGATCTGGTACAACGCCAAGGCCTTCGAGAACGCGGGCGCCAAGGAGCCGAAGACCTGGCAGGAGCTGCTGACCGCCGCGCAGGCGGTGTACGACTCCGGGGTCACCCCGTTCTCGGTCGGCGGCGCCGACGGCTGGACACTGACGGACTGGTTCGAGAACGTCTATCTGTCCCAGGCCGGGCCGGAGAAGTACGACCAGCTCGCCCAGCACAAGATCAAGTGGACCGACCCCTCGGTGAAGCAGGCCCTGACCACGCTCGCCCAGATCTGGGGCAAGAAGGACTATGTGGCGGGCGGCGCGGACGGCGCCCTGCAGACCGAGTTCCCGAACTCCGTCACGCAGACCTTCACCGGCGGGGACCAGCCGAAGGCGGCGATGGTCTACGAGGGCGACTTCGTCCAGGTCAACATCGGTGACACCAAGGCGAAGGTGGGCACGGACGCGAAGGTGTTCCCGTTCCCGGCGGTGGGCTCGGCCGCGCCGGTGGTCTCCGGCGGTGACGCGGCCGTCATCCTGAAGGACTCCAAGGCGGCGCAGGCGCTGGCCACCTTCCTGGCCTCCCCGGACGCGGCGACCATCCAGGCCGAGCTCGGCGGCTACCTCTCGCCGAACAAGAACGTGCCGGACTCGGCCTACCCGAACCCGGTGCAGCAGAAGATCGCCAAGGCGCTGATCGCGTCCGGCGACGACTTCCGCTTCGACATGTCCGACCAGGCCCCGCAGGCCTTCGGCGGCACCCCGGGCAAGGGCGAGTGGAAGGACCTGCAGGACTTCCTGAAGAACCCGAAGGACGTGGCGGGCACCCAGGCGCAGCTGGAGAAGGACGCGGCGGCGGCCTACGGGAACGGGAGCTGATCCGGCGATGGCGTCGGCAGCGGCGGCCGGGACCCCACCGGGCCCCGCCGCACCGAAGAGCCGCAGAAGCGTGACCGGCACCCGCAAGGCGGTGGCAGCCCTGTTCCTGCTGCCCGCGCTGGTGCTGCTGGGCGCGCTCGTGGTCTACCCGATCGGGTACTCGCTGATCCGCAGCTTCTACAACGCCTCGGGCGACGGCTTCGCCGGCATCGACAACTACAAGGCGCTGTTCACGGACGACGGCATCCGCACCGCCCTGAAGAACAACATCATCTGGGTGGTGTTCGCGCCGGCCGTCTCCACGGCCCTCGGTCTGGTCTTCGCGGTGCTGACCGAACGGGTGCGCTGGGGCACGGCGTTCAAACTGGTCGTCTTCATGCCGATGGCGATCTCGATGCTGGCGGCCGGGATCATCTTCCGGCTGGTGTACGACCAGAACCCGGACAAGGGCGTCGCCAACGCGGTGTGGGTGGGCGTGCACGACACCTTCGCCCAGTCGTCGGCGTTCCCGAAGGCACACCCGGGCCGTGAGTCGCCGCTCAAGCCCGACCAGGGCGGCTTCATCACCACGGCCCCGGTGCGCACCGGGCAGCCGGTCACGCTCCCGCTGGTCGGCGTCGCCCCCGACCAGATGCCCGACGGCGCGAAGAAGGCCGTGGCGGCGAAGCCGGAGCCGGGGAAGATCACCGGCACCACCTGGCAGGACTTCACCCGCGGCAAGGGCGTCGGGAAGCTGGGCGTGCCCGACCCGTCCGAGCTGGGCTACGCCGGGATGCGGATCGAGGCGGTGAAGGACGGCACGGTGGTGGCGTCCACCAAGGCGGCCGGCGACGGCACCTTCACGCTGCCCGCGAAGGCGGACGGCGCCCGCCTGAGGCTTCCCGCGAGCAACTTCAGGGAGCCGTACAACGGCGTCGACTGGCTCGGCCCGTCGCTGGTCACCCCGGCCATCATCGGGTCGTACGTGTGGATGTGGGCGGGCTTCGCGATGGTGCTGATCGCGGCCGGGCTCGCGGGCGTGCCCCGGGAGCTGCTGGAGGCCGCACGCGTGGACGGCGCGGGCGAGTGGCAGGTGTTCCGCCGGGTCACCGTGCCGCTGCTCGCTCCGGTCCTGGCGGTCGTCACCGTCACGCTGATGATCAACGTGCTCAAGGTGTTCGACCTCGTCTACATCATCGCGCCGGGCTCCTCCCAGGACGACGCGAACGTGCTGGCCCTGGAGCTGTACCGCAAGGGCTTCGCGGAGGGCCAGCCGGGCATCGCGAGCGCCATCGCGGTGTTCCTGCTGCTGCTCGTCATCCCGGTGATGCTGTTCAACATCCGTAGGTTGCGGCGGGAGGTGCGGCGATGACGACCGCTGCCGGAAGCATCGGAAAGGTGGCACCCGCCGACATGACCGTGAAGGCCCGGCAGTCGCTCGGTTCGAGGATCGTCGAAAAGCTCAACGGCGGACTGGTCCGCGTCTTCCTCATCCTCGTCGGCCTGTTCTGGCTGGTGCCGACCATCGGTCTGCTCATCTCCTCCCTGCGCGCACCGCAGGACATGAGCGCGAGCGGCTGGTGGAAGGTGTTCACCCAGCCGTCCCAGCTGACCTTCGAGAGCTACCAGAAGCTGCTGGAGAACAGCGACATCACCAACTCCCTGGTGAACACCGTGCTGATCACGGTCCCGGCGACGATCCTGGTCGTCGTGATCGGCTCGCTCGCGGGCTACGCGTTCGCGTGGATGGAGTTCCCGGGCCGGGACTGGTGGTTCCTCGGCGTGGTCAGCCTGCTGGTGGTGCCGGTACAGGTGGCGCTGATCCCGATCGCCGAACTGTTCGGCAGGATCGGTCTGTTCGGGACCATCTTCGGGGTGATCCTGTTCCACGTGGGCTTCGGTCTGCCGTTCGCGGTGTTCCTGCTGCGGAACTTCTTCGCGGAGATCCCGAGGGAGCTGCTGGAGGCGGCCCGTCTCGACGGCGCCGGTGAACTGCGTCTGTTCGCCCGGGTGGTGATGCCGCTCGGCGGGCCCGCGATCGCGAGCCTCGGCATCTTCCAGTTCCTGTGGGTGTGGAACGACATGCTGGTCGCGCTGGTGTTCACCAAGTCCGGTTCGCAGCCGATCACGGTCGCTCTGCAGACGCAGGTACGGCAGTTCGGCAACAACATCGACGTGCTGGCGCCGGGCGCGTTCATCTCGATGGTGATCCCGCTGGCCGTGTTCTTCGCGTTCCAGCGGCAGTTCGTGTCCGGGGTCATGGCGGGCGCGGTCAAGTAGCAACAAAAAGGACACTTTCCGAGGGGCGGGCCTCAAGGGGCCCGCCTTTCCCACGGGGGTCTGGGGGTGTCCCCCAGAAAACACAGCACCCGGTGTCCCCCACATGCCGTACGAACCGTAACCAAATCACTCCATTGGCCGTTCCCGGGCAGAACGCCCGCGCCGACCGACCCATGGATGTCCCTTGCCCAGGTTCAGTGTCATTGTCCCCGCGTACAAGGTCCAGGCGTACCTCTCGGAGTGCCTGGACTCGGTGCTCTCACAGTCGTATCCCGATCTCGAGCTGATCGCCGTGGACGACCGCTCGCCCGACGCCTGCGGTGCCCTCATCGACGAGTACGCCGACCGCGACGCGCGCGTGAAGGCCGTTCACCTGGCCGAGAACCAGGGCCTGGGCCGCGCCCGCAACGCCGGCATGGCCCGGGCGACGGGCGACTACCTGGTCTTCCTGGACAGCGACGACACGCTCACCCCGGACGCGCTGCGCTCGATCGCCGACCGGATCGAGGAGACCGGCGAGCCGGACGTCCTGGTCTTCGACTACGCGCGCACCTACTGGAACGGCGCGGTGGAGCGCAACAAGGTCGCCGCCCACCTCACCCAGCAGGGCCCGGCACCCTTCCGCCTCGAGGACCGCCCGGGGCTGCTGCGGGTGCTGATGGTCGCCTGGAACAAGGCGTACCGGCGGGAGTTCGTCGCGGAGCAGGGGTTCCGGTTCCCGGCCGGCTACTACGAGGACACGCCCTGGACCTTCCCGACGCTGATGGCGGCGGAGTCGATCGCCACCCTGGACCGGGTGTGCGTGCACTACCGGCAGCGGCGGCAGGGCAACATCCTGGGCACCACCAGCCGCAAGCACTTCGACATCTTCGACCAGTACGACCGGGTGTTCGCGTTCATCGACGAGCGGCCCGAACTCGCCCGGTGGCGGCCGGTGTTGTTCCGCCGCATGGTCGACCACTTCTCCACCGTGTTCACCAAGCGGGACCGGCTCCCGCGCGGCACCCGGGGCGAGTTCCTGCGCAAGGCCCGCGCCCACTACCGCCGTTACCAGGCCCGGGGCGCCTCCGTCCCGTTGCGCACCCGGCTGCGCCACGGCCTCGTCCGCTTCGGCCTGCACCGCACCTACCGCGCCCTCCAACTGGCGTTGTCCGCCCGCCGCCGCGCCCTCAAGGCCACGGTCAAGCTCGCCCGGGCCGTCCGGGCGGCCGTCCTCCAGCTGCACTACCGCGTCCAGCTGCGCCTCCCGCTGCGCTCCGACCGGGCCGTCTTCGCGGCCTACTGGAACCGGGGCCACGGCTGCAATCCGGGCGCCCTGGAGAAGGCGTTCCGCACCCACGTCCCGCACATCCGCACCGCCTGGATCGCCCGCCCCGAGCACCAGCACACCGTCCCGCCGGGCCCGCGCCGGCTGCGCCCGGGCAGCTTCGCCTACTGGACGGCGCTGGCCCGTTCCAAGTACCTGGTCAACAACGTCAACTTCGACCGCCGGCTGAGGAAGCGCCCCGGCCAGGTCTTCGTCCAGACCCAGCACGGCACCCCCCTCAAGCACATGGGCCTCGACCTCCAGGAACGCCCGGCGGCCGCCGGTGACACGGACTTCGAGGAGCTTGTGCGGGGCGTCGACAAGTGGGACTACGTGCTGTCCGCGAACCGCCACACCACCCTGACCTGGGAGCGCGTCTACCCGGGCGGCTACACCACGCTGGAGTACGGCTATCCGCGCAACGACGTGTTCCAGCGGGCGACGTCGGCCGACGTGGCCCGGATCCGCGAGTCGCTCGGCATCCCCGAGGGCACGGTCGCGCTGCTGTACGCCCCCACCCACCGCGACTACCGGCGCACCCAGCGCCCCGCCCTCGACCTGGACCGGATCCTGCGCCGCCTGGGCCCGCGCTTCGTGATCCTGGCCCGCGCCCACTACTGGCACCCCGGCCCGCTCGCCGAGGGCGCCGCCCAGGTCCTCGACGTCGGCGACCACCCGGACATCGCCTCCCTCTGTCTCGCCTCGGACGCGCTGATCACGGACTACTCGTCGATCATGTTCGACTACGCCAACCTGGACCGGCCGATCATCGTCCACACCGAGGACTGGGACGCGTACGACGCGGCCCGGGGCACCTACTTCGACCTGCGCGCCTTCCCGCCGGGCGCGGTCGCCCGCAGCGAGGACGAGCTGATCGACATCTTCGCCACCGGCCACTGGCGCGGCTCGCGCTCCGCCCAGCTGCGGGCGGCGTTCCGGGAGCGGTTCTGCCCGTACGACGACGGACGCGCCGCCGAGCGTGTCGTACGGCATGTCGTGCTGGGCGAGCGGGCGGGGCTGCCGGCGTTCGTGCCGCTCGCCGAACGCAAGCCCGTGCCCTCGGCCGCGGCGGCGCCGGCCCATTCCCCGCTGGACCCTGTCGCCGATCCCCCGTCGTCCGCCCGTAGGCAGGCGGGGGATCGGCGACAGGGTCCAGCCACCGCGCCGCAACCTTCCGGCCCTCTCCCCGTCACCGAGAGCCGCTGAACAGCGTTGGTCCTACCGGGAGTTCCCATGCCCCTCAGCACGACGCGGCCCACGCCGGTCCGGCCCTCCACCTGGCGTCCCGCCGGACGGCCCAGCCGCTTCCGTAAGACAACAGAAAGAGCAGAATGCCCCGCTTCAGCATCATCGTCCCGTCCCACGGGGTCGCTGGTCGGCTGTCCCAGGCGCTGGACTCGGTCCTAGGCCAGTCCTTCGGCGACCTGGAGCTGATCCCGGTCTGCGACGCTCCCGACGCCCCGGCCGCCGCGGTGGTCGCCGCGTACACCGAGCGGGACTCCCGGGTGACACCGGTCAACTCGCCGCCGGCCGCCGGTCTGAGCGGGGCCCGCAACGCCGGGGTGCGGGCGGCGACCGGCGCGTACGTGCTGTTCCTCGACGGCGACGACCTGCTGCTGCCCGGCGCACTGGCGGCGCTGGACGCGCGGCTGACCGAGACCGCCGGCGTCGACGTGCTTCATGTCGAGCACGAGCGGACCCCCTGGTGGGAAGGCGAGCCGAGCAACCCGGTGGCCCCGCTGCTGGCCGGGGCGCCGAAGGGAGCCTTCGCCCCGGACGCGTTCCCCGAGCTGACGGGCGTGCAGCTGCCGGCGTGGAGCTCCGTCTACCGCCGCACGTTCCTCATCGAGCACCAACTCGCTTTTCCCGAGAGCCACTTCACCGACCTGGGCTGGGGCGGGCTGACCACGATCGCCGCCGGGCGGATCGCGGTGCTGCGCCGGGTCGTCGTACGGCACCGGCTGCGTCGGCAGGGCAGCAGGCTCAACCTGCCCGGACCGCACCAGCACGCCCTGCTGGACCAGGTGGAGCTGGTGCTGACCCGGGCGGCCGACAGCGGGCTGTCCGCCGAGCGCGCCCACGCCCTCTTCGAGCAGCTCTTCGGGTACGTGCTGAAGACGGCGTCCCGGCCGCAGCGGCTGCCCTGCGGGCACCGGGCCTTCTTCCGCCGGGCCGGCCGGCTGTACCGGCGGCACCGGCCCGCCGGCTACCACGCCCCGGGCGGCAGCCTCGGCGTGCAGCACCGGCTGCTGGCGGCCGGCGCGTACACCGCGTTCCGAGCGCTGCGCGGCGCCAACCAGGCGACGGCCAGGGCGGCCGAGGCCGTGCCGCGCCCGCACATGCTGCGCACCCGGCTGCGCTACGCCCGCGACCTGCGCCGCTCCCTCGACCCCGATCTGGCCGTGTACTGCGCCTACTGGGGCCGCGGCTACGCCTGCAACCCGGCCGCGATCCACGCCAAGGCCCGTGAACTCGCCCCGCACATCCGCTCGGTCTTCCTGGTCGAGGCCGACCAGGCACACGCGATGCCGAAGGACGTCGAGCACGCGGTGATCGGCTCCCGCCGCTACTGGGAGGTGCTGGCCCGCGCCAAGTACCTGGTGAACAACGCCAACTTCGCCGAGGACGTCGTCAAACGGCCGGGCAGTGTCCACCTGCAGACCCAGCACGGCACCCCGCTGAAGACGATGGGCGTGGACCAGTCGACGTACCCCGTGGTGGCCGCGCAGTCCGGCAGCTTCACCAGGCTGCTGGGCCGGGTGGACCGCTGGGACTTCAACCTCTCGTCGAACCGCCACTCCACCCAGATGTGGGAGCGTGCCTTCCCCGGTTCGTACGAGCACCTGGAGTACGGCTATCCGCGCAACGACGTCTACTACACGGCGACCGCCGACGACGTCGCCCGCATCCGGCGCGAGCTGGGCGTGCCCGAGGGCAGCACGGCCGTCCTGTACGCGCCGACCCACCGCGACCACCACGCCGGCTTCGAGACCGGCCTGGACCTGGAGGCCTTCTGCGAGGCGGCCGGCGAGGACGTGGTCGTGCTGCTGCGCGCCCACTACTTCTACGACCGGGGCCGCACCCGGAGCTCCGGGCGGATCAGCCGCATCATCGATGTGTCCGCGCACCGCTCCTCGGAGCACGTGTGCCTGGCGGCGGACGCGCTGGTCACCGACTACTCCTCGATCATGTTCGACTACGCCAACCTGGACCGGCCGATCGTCGTGTACGCCGACGACTGGGAGGTCTACCAGGAGACGCGGGGCGTCTACCTCGACCTGATGACCGAGCCGCCGGGACCGGTCGCCCGCACCGCCGAGGAACTGGCCCGCGTCTTCCGCGACGGCTCCTACGCGGGCCAGGAGGCCAAGGCCCGGCGGGCCGCGTTCCGGGAGCGGTTCTGTCAGTTCGACGACGGGCTGGCCGCCGAACGTGTCGTACGGCGGGTGCTGCTCGGCGAGCCGCCGGAGGCGATCCCGCCGGTGATCCCGCTCGCGGAGCGCATCCCCGCCCCCGCCGCCGCGACCCTCGTGAGGAGCTGACCCGCTGTGCCCCGCTTCAGTGTCATCGTCCCCTGTTTCAAGGTGCAGGGTTTCCTGCGCGATTGCCTGGACTCGGTGCTGCTGCAGTCGTTCAACGACCTCGAACTGATCGCCGTGGACGACTGCTCCCCCGACGGCTGCGGCGCGATCCTGGACGAGTACGCCGAGCGCGACCCGCGTGTGAAGGTGCTGCACCTGCCGGAGAACGTCGGCCTCGGCCGGGCGCGCAACGCCGGGTTGCCGCACGCCACCGGCGACTACCTGTTCTTCCTGGACAGCGACGACACCCTCACGCCGGGCGCGCTGCGTGCCGTGGCCGACCGGCTGTCGGAGTCCGGCGACCCGGACGTGCTGGTCTTCGACTACGCGCGCACCTACTGGTGGGGCGGCACCCGGCGCAACGTGCTCGCGCAGGTGCTCGCCGACGCCGGCGCGGACACCTTCACGGTCACCGACCGGCCGGAGATCCTGGACCTGCTGATGGTGGTCTGGAACAAGGTCTACCGGCGCGGCTTCGTCGAGGAGCACGGCTTCGAGTTCCCGCCCGGGTACTACGAGGACACTCCCTGGACCTTCCCGGTCATGCTCAGCGCCCGGCGGATCGCCGCCCTGGACCGGATCTGCCTGAACTACCGGCAGCGCCGGCAGGGCAACATCCTGTCCACCACCAGCCGCAAGCACTTCGACATCCACGACCAGTACGAACGGGTCTTCGCCTTCGTGGACGCGCACGAGGAACTGGCGGGCTGGCGGCCGTACCTGCACCGCAAGATGGGCGAGCACTGCCTGGACATCCTCGCCAAGCCGGACCGGCTGCCGCCCGCGGACAAGGCCGAGTTCTTCCGGCGCACGGCCGAGATGTTCCGCCGCCACCGGCCCGAGGGCGCCCTGGTGGACGGTGAGGTCGCCCTGCTGGAGGGCGGCTACCCGGTGTACCGGCTGAAGCGGCAGGCCGCGCGGGCCGGGCGCGAGGCCGGGCGGCGGACGGAGCAGCTGCGCCGGGCGGGCGGACTGCGGGCCCGCCGCGGCTGGGCCGG
This sequence comes from Streptomyces sp. NPDC001450, assembly GCF_053597295.1. Classification (NCBI taxonomy): domain Bacteria; kingdom Bacillati; phylum Actinomycetota; class Actinomycetes; order Kitasatosporales; family Streptomycetaceae; genus Streptomyces; species Streptomyces sp. NPDC001450. The sequence goes on along the minus strand of NZ_JBSFHY010000005.1, from coordinate 8,081 downwards.
GCTGCACGCGCGCCGCCCGCTGGACCCGCACCTGGTGGTGTACTCGGCGTCCTCGCACCGGGGCGTGCTGGGCGATCCGGCCGCCGTGTACCGCAAGGCGCGGGAGATCGCCCCGCAGCTGCGCGGGGTGTGGGTGGTCCGCGACGAGGAGGCCGCCGCGCAGCTGCCGCCCGGCGTGGAGCACGTACTCGTCGGCTCCCGGCGCTATCTGGAGGTCACGGCGCGGGCGAAGTTCTTCGTCAACGACGTCAACTGGCCCGGCTCACTGGCCAAGCGGCCCGGCAGCGTGCACCTCCACACCCACCAGGGCACCCCGCTGAAGTACATGGGCGCCGACCTGCTGGACAAGCCCGGGGCCCGGCTCGGCTTCGACGTGCCGCAGATGCTGCGCCGGGCCGACCGCTGGGACTACAGCCTGGTCGCCAACCGCCACTCCGAGCTGGTGTGGGAACGCGCCTACCCCTGCCACTTCACCTCGGTGCGCACCGGCAGCCCGCGCAACGACGTGCTGGTCGGCGCGGCGGACGGAGCCGGGGAAGCCGGCGCCGCCTTCCGGCTGCGGCACGGCATCCCCGAGGACCACCGGGTGGTGCTGTACGCGCCGACGCGCCGGGACTACCGACGGGGCGGGCACGTGGACCGGATCGACCTGCCCCGGTTCGCGGCCGACCTGGGCAAGGACTGCACCCTCGTGGTCCGGCTGCACCCGACGCTGGCGACCGGTCCCGCGCGCGGGATGGGCCTGACCGAGCTGGCCCGGCGCGGGATCGTGGTCGACGCGACGGACGAGCCGCACGTCGAGGAGGTGATGCTCGCCTCCGACGTGCTGGTCACCGACTACTCGGCCCTGATGTTCGACTACGCCAACCTGGACCGGCCGATCGTCGTCCACGCCGACGACTGGGCCGCGTACACCGCGAGCCGGGGCGCCTATCTCGACATCACCGCCGAGGCGCCGGGCCATGTGTCCCACTCCTATCGGGAGCTGGCCTGGCTGTTCGCCTCCGGGTCGTGGCAGGACGAGGAGGCGGCGCGGCTGCGGGCGGACTTCCGGGAGCGGTTCTGCGAGTTCGACGACGGCCGGGCCGCCGAGCGGGTCGTACGGACGCTGCTGCTGGGCGAGTCGATGCCCGAGGGTGCTCCCGTGCGGATCCCGGGCCAGAACGTCGGAGGTGACCTGCTGGCCTCGACGTGAGGGCAGTCAGGTCACCTCGGGTCTTGCCGGGTTGACCCCGGGTCCTACTCGATGACGAGGTCGACCTCGATGTTGCCGCGGGTGGCGTTGGAGTAGGGGCAGACCTGGTGGGCGGTCTCGATCAGCTTGCGGCCGGTCGCCTCGTCCACGGTCTCGGGCAGCTCGACGCGCAGCGTCACCTTCAGGCCGAAGCCCTCGCCCTGCTTGCCGATGCCGACCTCGGCGGTGACGGCGGCGTCGCTGACGTCCACCTTCGCCTGCCGGCCGACGAGGCCGAGGGCGCTGCCGAAGCAGGCGGCGTAACCGGCGGCGAAGAGCTGCTCCGGGTTGGTGCCCTGGCCGTTGCCGCCCAGCTCCACCGGCATGGCCAGGGCGAGGTCGATCGTGCCGTCGGAGGAGACTGCACGGCCCTCGCGGCCGTGGGTGGCGGTGGCGACAGCGGTGTAGAGCGCGTCCATGGAAGACCATCCCTCTCGAAATCATGTGATCCGGCGGCTCCTGTCCGGCCGCCCTCACGACCACAAGTAGAGCACACGATTAAATTGTGCACAACTAAATGGTCCGCAAGAGCTACTCTGGAGTCATGAGCGCCACCCAGACCCCCGCCCCCGAGGCGGACTGGCTCCGCCTGGACCGCCAGATCTGCTTCTCGCTGCACGCGGCGTCCCGCGCCTTCAACGGCGTCTACCGCGTGATCCTCAAGGACCTCGGGCTGACCTACCCGCAGTACCTGGTGATGCTGGTGCTGTGGGAGCGGGGCGACCTGCCGGTCAAGAAGCTCGGCGAGCATCTGCGCCTGGACTCCGGCACGCTGTCCCCGCTGGTCAAGCGACTGGAGGGGGCCGGCCTCGTCCGGCGCGAGCGCAGCGCGCAGGACGAGCGGTCGGTGCAGGTGCGGCTGACCGAGGAGGGCGTGGCGCTGCGCGAGCGGGCCCTTCAGGTGCCGCGCCGCATCGTCGCGGCGACGGGCTTCGACCTGGCGGAGATCGGCGAGCTGCGCGAACGCCTCGACCAGCTCACCACCGCGCTGGACGCGGCGGCACTGGAAGAGGCCGAGAGCTCCCGCTGAGGACCGACCGGCGGACGTAGAGCCGCACGGTCACATCGCCCTGCACGGACTCCCCACCGGGCACGAACTGCTCCGCCAGCACGGCCAGCTTCGCCCGCTCGACGGGACTGCCCGGCCTCCAACGCCCCACGAGCAGATCCCGGTCAGCGACAACCCACACCCGATCGAGCCGCGCCACCCGCCGACGCAGACTCTCCGCCCCGACCTCCCTCCCGTACAAACTCCCCGACCGGGCCCCCGACTCCGCCAACGCCACGTCCCGCACCCCCCGGAACGCCCCCGGATAGGCAAGAGCCGCGTTCCGCGTCTGCGCCGGCACGAAGAGCACGGAATCCCCGGCACCCACCTCCCGCCCGGCAACCCGCGCCACGACAGCGAGGTCGTCGGGGCGGCGGGCCGGGTCGCGGTCGCCCTGGAGGAGGGGGAGCTGGTGGGTCAGGGCCTGGGCGATCAGGAGGATGCCGGTCAGGGTGAGGAAGGGGGTGCTCTTCGCGAGTGGCTGCGGCTGAGGGCGCCTTTTCGGCGTGCGACCACCGAGCCGCAGGCTCCCGACGACCCCAGCCACCCGCTCAGCCCCCGCCGCCACCAGCAACGGCGCCCCCGACAGGGCGTACAGCACGTACCGGTCGACGTACAGCGGCGAAGCCTGCGACACCAGCATCAGCACGGCCGGCGGCACCACGGCCAGCGGCAGAGCGACCCCCGCGCAGGTCACCTCGCCCCGCCGCCCCGCCAACCCCACGAGCCCCACCACAGCCAGCCCCAGACACGCCCAGTACACCCCGTCCGCCGGGCCGAGAAACGCCCGCAGCAACCCTCCCGCCGTCTCCCATGTCGGTTCCCGCAACCACGCCACCTGCGCCGCCTGAGCCCGCGACACCACAACCATCGGCACCAGCACGACCCCCACCGCACCCGCCGCACACCCCCAGCCCCGCCACACCCGCATCCCCACCCGGGCCAGCACCAGCGACATCGCGTGGGCGAGCAGCAGCAGGACCGCGAACTCGTGCAGCCAGCAGGTGAGTCCGAGCACGGCGCCGTACGCCCGCCACGAACCCCCCTGCACGGCCCGGACGAACAGCAGCGTCGCCCCGGTGGCTCCGGCCGCGACCAAGGCGTACGAACGGCCCTCCTGCGCGTAGTGACCGGCCATCGGCGTGATCGCGTACAACAGCCCCGCCCACAGCCCGACGCGCGGCCGCACCAGCCGGGCACCGAGCGCGGCCACCAGCCCCGCGGTCAGCGCCGCCGCGCACACGGACGGCAGCCTGAGGAGGACCTCACAGGGATGGACGCCGAGGACGGCGTGCATGAGCAGGTAGTACAGGCCGTGCACCGCGTCCACCCCGTGCACCAGTCGCCAGATCTGCGGCACCGTGCGGCGCGCGACCTGGAAGGTGACGGCTTCGTCCCGCCACATCCCGCCGCGGTCCAGCCCCCAGAGCCCGAGCACGAGCATGACGAGCATGGGCACGGACACGGACACGGCGAGCGCGCTCCGCGCACCTCTAGCCGCGCGAGTCGTTGCACCAGGTGCACCCAGTGCATCCGACGCGTCAGCCGGTACGACAACTGCTGCTGCAGCCGCCCTGCGCGACTGCGGTTTCACAAGAGGCCCGACGTTCACCATGGCCCGATCTTTTGCGATTAGCCAACCTTTGCCGGTCATTGACGGCGTATCGGCATGGATACACCATCCGCGCAGATTAGGCTCCCACGTGATGAACCGTCTCCGTGTCACCCCCGGCCCGGTCCTCGCCCTCACCGCCGTATGGCTCGCCACCCGTGCCCTGATGTCGTGGCTGCTCACGCACGACAGCTCGCCCCTGCTGGGCGGGGGTTCGGTGCCGCGCGAGGTGTGGCGGCTGTACTTCCACTGGTACGGCGTCCTGTCGCACGGCGCGTTCCCGGCACACGACAGCACCTGGCAGTACCCGCCGGGCGCGGGCGCGGTGCTGCTGGCGCCGGGCCTGCTCCCGTGGTTGACGTACTTTCAGGCGTTCGTGGTGCTGACGCTGGCCGCGGACGCGCTGATCGCGGCGGCCCTGGTCCACGCGGGGACGCGCCCCGGGCGGAGCCTGTTCGGCGCGACCCTGTGGACCTGCGGTCTGCCGCTGCTGCTGCACGTGCCGCTCGCCCGGTACGACGTACAGGTGACCGCGCTCGCCGTCATCTCCCTGCTGACGTTGGGACGCTCCCCCCGCGCGGGCGGCGTTTTCGGCGCACTGGGCGCGCTGGTGAAGGTGTGGCCGGGCCTGGTGCTGCTGGGCACGCCCCGGGGGCCGATGACGCGAAGGGCGTGGGGGTGGGCGGTGGCCACCGGCGGCACCTGCTTCGCGCTCCTCGCCCTTTCGTTCAACAATCCGCTGGCCTTCCTGCGGGAGCAGGGCGGCCGGGGTGTGCAGATCGAGTCGTTCGGCGGTACGGCGCTCAACCTGGCGCGGCACGCCGGCTGGTCCGGCCGCGCCCGCTACCAGTACGGCGCGATCGAGCTGGTCGGCCCGCACGTGGCCGCCGTCGCCACCGCCTCCCTCGCGCTGACCGCGGCCGCCTTCGGGCTGCTGGTGCTGTGGAGGGTGCGGGCGCGGCACTGGAGCCCGGCCACGCCGTACGACGCCGCGCTCGCCGCGGTGCTGCTGTTCACCGTCACCAGCCGGGTCATCAGCCCCCAGTACATGATCTGGCTGATCGGTCTCGCCGCCGTGTGCCTGACCTCGCGGCACACCAGCCAGCGCCCGGTGGCCGTCCTGATCCTCGCGGCGAGCGCGCTCAGCTCCGTGGCCTTCCCGATGTTCTACCGCGACGTCGTCGCCGGCACCTGGACCGGCTGTCTGCTGATGCTGGCCCGCAACGGGCTGCTGGCCGCCGCCGCGGCGCTGTCCTTCGTCCGGCTGTGGCGCGCCGCGCGGCCGCCGGCCGGAAAGCCCGCGCCCGCGACGCAACCCCGACCGGATTCCGACCGTCTTCCGGAACGAGCACTAAGCATCTCTTAACAGAGTATTACCGAACATTTCTACGCTCCCGGCCTGTGGACCCCATGCATCCAGACCCGCGAGACCCGCACCCTACGCCTCAGGTCGGTGTCGTCGTCATCGGCTACAACGACGCCGACCACGTGCTCGACGCCGTACGCTCGGCGCTCGACCAGGGCGCCGCCGTCGGTGAGGTCGTCGCCGTGGACGACTGCTCGACGGACGGCAGCGGCGAACTGCTGGCCCGCCTGGCCGCCGGTGAACCGAGACTGCGGGTCGTGCGCCGCGAGGTCAACAGCGGCGGCTGCGGCAGTCCGCGCAACACCGGGATCGACGCGGTGACGATGCCGTACGTGATGTTCCTGGACAGCGACGACGTGCTGCCGCCCGGCGCGGTGGACGCGCTGCTGGCGGCGGCCACCGGGGCGCGCGCCGAGGTCGCGAGCGGCCTGTGTGTGCGCCGGGAGCTGCCCTCGGGTCGGGAACAGCCCTGGCAGGCCCCCCTCTACGCGACGCACGCCGTCCTCGCGCGCCCTTCCCAGCGGCCCCGCCTCGTCCACGACACACTGTGCGTCAACAAGCTGTACCGGACCGCCTTCCTGCGCGAGCACGGCATCCGCTTCCCCGAGGGGCGCTTCCTCTACGAGGACTTCGTGTTCACCGCGCGCGTGCTCGCCGCCGTGCCGCGCATCGCGCTCGTACCGGACCGCGTGTACGTGTGGCATGTCCGCCGGTCCGCCGAGCAGTTGTCGCTCTCCCTGGACCGGGGACAGATCGACAACTGGAAGGCGCGTACGGAGGCGTGCGCGCTGGCGTACGACATTCTGCTGAGCGCCGGACAGAAGGAGCTGGCGCGGGCCGCGCGATCGAAGTTCCTCGACCACGAGGTGCGTATGTACGCGCGCGAGCTGGGGTTGCGCGAGGCGCACTACCAACGCGCATGGTGGGCGCACACCCGGGAGTACCTCGCGCGCTACGACGCCGCCGACTGGGAGGTGAACCCGTCGGCGCCCGGCCGGCTGCTCGCGCGGGTCGTCCTGGAGTCCGCCGAGCCGTGCGACCTGCCCCGCCTGAAGGAGCTGGCCTCGCGCCCCGCCCGGCTGCTCCCGCCCTACGCCCGCACGCCCGACGGCACGCCCGTATGGTCGGCCGACCTTCCCCAGGTCGCCCTCACCCCCCTGCTGGCCCGTCCCACCCGCCTCCTGCCGCTCGCCGTGGACGCGGAACTGCGCCCACGCGCGCATGGCACCCGGCTGCGCCTGCGGCTGCACGAGCTGTACGGGCGGATGGCCGAGGCCGGGCCGCGGGAGGTGGAGGTGGAGTGGCAGTCCAGGGAGGACGGACGCACGCACCGGCGCGAGAGGACCACATTCACGCCCACCGGCCCCTCAGGTGCGGACGGCTGGTCGGCCGAGGTGCCCGTCGATCTGGCCGGGCTCGGCGCGGGCACCTGGGATCTGCGCCTGACCGTGCGCTTCGCGGACGGCGCGTCCCGGGACGTGACGGCGCACGCCCTCTCGGGCGCCGGCCGACTGCGCCGGCACGCCGTCCCGAGCGCCCGGCACGGCGTGCTGCTGGTCCAGCCTTACGCCACGCACTCCGGCGCGCTGGCACTGCGCGTGGCGACCGGGGTACGGGGAGTCATCGCGGTGGCCCACGGACGACTCCGCCGCCTGCTTCACTGAGACCCACGGGACTGCACGGGGGACCCGCACGACCGAGAGCCACCGGCCACGTCACGACAGGCCGGCTGACGAGGGAAGGCCGTACATGACCTGGCTGATCACCGGCGGCGCCGGATACATCGGGGCGCACGTCGTACGCGCGATGACCGAGGCGGGCGAGCGGACCGTGGTCTACGACGACCTGTCCACCGGTGTCGCCGGGCGGGTGCCGGACGAGGTCCCGCTGGTGCGGGGCTCGATCCTGGACGGCGAGAAGGTGGCACGCACCCTCGCCGAGTACGAGGTGACCGGGGTCGTCCATCTGGCGGCGAAGAAGCAGGTGGGCGAGTCCGTGGTTCTCCCGCTGCACTACTACCGGGAGAACGTGGAGGGTCTGCGGGTCCTGCTGGAGGCCGTGACGCAGGCGGACGTCCCGTCCTTCGTCTTCTCCTCCTCGGCCGCCGTCTACGGCATGCCGGACGTGGACCTGGTCACGGAGGAGACCCCCTGCCTCCCCCTCTCCCCCTACGGCGAGACCAAGCTGGCCGGCGAGTGGCTGGTCCGCGCGACGGGCCGGGCGACGGGCCTGGCGACCGCGTCCCTGCGCTACTTCAACGTGGCCGGCGCGGCCACCCCCGCCCTGGCCGACACGGGCGTCTTCAACCTCGTCCCCATGGTCTTCGAGAAGCTCACCGAGGGCGCGGCCCCGCGCATCTTCGGCGACGACTACCCGACCCCGGACGGCACCTGCGTCCGCGACTACATCCACGTGGTCGACCTGGCCGAGGCCCATGTGACGGTCGCCCGCGCCCTGCGCTCCACCCCCGGCCACGACCTGACCCTCAACATCGGCCGCGGCGAGGGTGTTTCGGTCCGCGAGATGATCGACCACATCAACGGGGTCACCGGCTACGAGCGCCCCCCGATCATCACCTCACGCCGCCCCGGCGACCCCGCCCGCGTAGTCGCCTCCGCCGACCGCATCGCCACCGAACTGGGCTGGCAGGCCAAGTACGACGTGCAGGACATGATCGCCTCGGCCTGGGAGGGCTGGGTACGACTCCACCCGGAGGCGGCGCGGTCCTAGTGCCCCGGCAGGCAACGTTTGCCCGTCAAGGAGCGGCGTCCGGTGCGTGCTCTCGGCGTGCCGGCCGGAAGCCCTCGTACTGGACGTACTT